>JBBRYP010000062.1:0-27496 GCA_038237515.1 Gaiellales bacterium | reverse complement strand
TTGGTGGGGGGCGAGCTGGATTATGAGGCGATCGAGGCTTTCCTCAGCTTCGGTTTCTTCCCGGGGCCGCGGACGCCGCTCGCGGGCGTCTCGAAGCTGATGCCCGGCCACCGCCTGGTCGTCGAGGACGGGACGGTCGCAGTCGAACCGTACTGGAGCTACCCGCGACCCGATCCGGACGACAGCATGTCGGTCGACGATGCCGGAGGTCGATTGACGGCCGCGCTGGAAGAATCGGTTCGGCTGCGGCTGATGGCCGACGTGCCGCTCGGGGCGATGCTGAGCGGTGGGCTCGACTCCAGTCTGATCGTGGCCCTGATGGCCCGCAACATGAGCGCACCGGTCAAGACGTTCTCCGTCGGGTTCGCGGGGGCGCCCGAGGCGAACGAGCTGGACGATGCACGGCTCATCTCAAACCTCTTCGGAACCGACCACCACGCCCTCGAGCTCTCGCTGACCGACGAGCGAATCGACCTCGAGGATCTCGTCTGGCACCTTGACGAGCCGCTGGCCGACCTCTCGGCGATTGGATTCCAGGCACTGTGCCGGCTCGCTTCGAGCCACGTGACTGTCGCCCTTTCCGGACAGGGGGCGGATGAGTTGCTGGGCGGCTACGAGAAGCACCGGGCGGCTGCTCTCGCGGCGACTTGGCGGCGAAGGCTCGGGCCGGCGCTCCCGATCGCGAACCGCCTCGCCCTTCGCGGCCCCAAGCGGTTCCGCCGGGCCGCCCGCACGCTCGCCGCTCGCGACGCCGCCGATCGGCTTCTCGCGATGAGCGGGAGGCTCGATCCGGACGTCCGCCGGCTCCTCTTCCGCGGGAAGCTCGCGGAGGGCGACGGCGGCGCGGCTCGAAGGGCCGTGCTCGAGCGGCTACACGGAGTCCCAGACGATCCGCTTCCGGCGACGCTCTATGTCGACGGGCAACTGGCCCTCGTCGACGACATGCTCCACTACTTCGACCGAACCTCGATGGCGCACTCCCTCGAGGTGCGCGTCCCGTTCCTCGATCATCCGCTGGTCGAGTTCTGCGCCACCGTGCCGGCCAGGATGAAGGTGCGTGGCCTGACGCGGAAGTACCTCCTGAAGCGCATCGCGCGCGGCATCCTCCCCGACGAGATCATCGACAAGCCGAAGGTTGGCCTGTTCAACGATGCGGTCGATTCGTGGTTTCGCGCGCAGGCCCAGGGCACGATCCAGCAGTACTTGCTCCAACCGGATCCGGCGTACGCGGAGCTTCTAGATCCGCGACAGGTCGCAGCGCTCGTCGAGCGTCACTCGGCGGTGCCGAGCAAGCGCCACGGTCAGCTCTTGCTCTCGATCCTCATGCTCGAGGTCTGGCTCGCGAGCTTCCGGCAGCGCGCGACGAACCCCGGCGCCGTCACGCCATCCGCCAACAGACCGGTTCCGCCCACCGCTGAGCTCTCGCCGGCGATCGGCGAAGCGAGAGCGCCGGTCGCGTAAAGACAACCGAGCGTCAGGTGGGGCGGAGGGGGCCGTACCAGTTCCGAGAACCGTCGAGGCGCACCTCCTCCAGCCAGTATCGCGGCTGCCGCGACAGCGGCGGCTTCCGGTCGCGGAAGCTGTAGGCGCGACCTGTCGCTCTCCCCGCCGCGACGATCAGCGTGCGGGTGAGCCGCGTCCGCTGCGAAGCCGTCGATCGGTAGACGGCGAAGCCGAGGACGCCGGTCTCGTCGGCCGTGCGCCAGCGTAGGGCGACACTCGAGCCAGTGCGGAGGACACGCATGGTCGAGACACGGATCGCCGTCGGGCCGCTGCCGATCTCGTCAGCTCCCGCGTCGCAGGCTGATCCCACCGGACGCACGGTTCCGTCGATGTCGGTCGCCGGACAGCCTCCGCTGACGCTCGTGGGCACGAAATCCTTGCCGGCCCACGGCTCCCGCGAATGGAGGTCGACACCCGCGTTGGGAGCCCGGCTCGTGTTGACGAACGACTGGGAGGCGTTGTTCGAGTCGAAAACGGAGCAGGAAGACGTGTTCGTCCCGCCCACGTCGAACGGGTTTCGCCACTGGTTGTACCAGTAGTGAATCGTCACGGTACTAGGGTTGCTCGAACAACTCGCCGCGTTTCCGGTGGTGTCCGGGAGGAGGAAGTAGCCGGTGTTACCGACGAGATTCACGACGGTGCCCGCCTGCGCGCCCGCGAAGGGGCCGACGATGACGACGTTGGGCGTGCTGTTGAACTTGATGTTCCACGTGCCGCCCGCCGAATTACCGCCGCCCATGTTGACTGCGATCGCCGCCGAGCCGTTCACGGTCGAGATCATGTTGTTGACGATGTCGAAGTTCGAGTTGAGAGCGGTCGTGTCGACGAAGATGCCTTGCACCTCGTCGTTGTAGATGCGATTCCGGGTGATCGAGACCGTGTCTGCCCCCCAGATCTGGATGCCGTCGGCGTGGCAGGCGGTCGAGTCCGTGCAGGAGGACTGCGGACAGGCGCCGTACCCGTTCAACCAGTAGGAGCAGCTGCGAGTGATCCCTTGGATCAGATTGTTGTCGATGACGACATTCGTCGAGCGCGGGTAGTTAGGGCCCGCGACCCCGAGCCTGATCCCCACGGTGCTTCCGTTCGGTGACCCGCTCGAGTTCAGGCCGCAACAGGCTGGGCCGATCGTCGAGTTCCTGATCGTCAGCCGCTGGACCCCGATGGCGTCGATGGCTGGGCCGCGGGTCGGCTGACCGACAGCGATCCGGTCGTTGTCGAAGACCAGATCGTGCGCGGATGAAGACGGCGAGGTGTTTCCCCAGTAGACGAAGACGGCGGTCGTCGAGCTCGACCCCGTGATCGTCAGACCCCGGAAAGTCAGGTTGCCCGGTTGTGATCCTCCGTCGTTTTGTCCGACCGTCAACCCGGCCAGAATCGGGGTGTCTCCGCTGACCGCCTCGAACGTGATGGGGGAGGAGGGGTTGCAGTTCGCCCTGGTGATCGTCTGGACGCCGTAGACGCCGCCCCTGACTCCGACCTTGTCGCCGGCCTGCGTCGCGGCGCAGGCAGCGGCGAAGCTGCCATAGGCCCGCGTGGGGTCATAGGTGCAGGGCGAGGCGCACCGGGCGGGACTCGAGCCGGCTACGGCGTCGACGAAGACGTTGGCGGTAAAGGACGAAATGGGCACGGAGTAGGTGACCTGCAGCTGCGGGGCGTTCGCTCCGCCATCCGAGGCGGCGAGCTGCAGGAGGTTCTCCCCGCTCGGGCCGGTGGCGGCCCCGGTGATGTGCAGGCGCAGGGCCGTCTGCCCGGTCGCGCTGATGCTGGACAGGTTCTGCAGCGCGAACGAGTCAGCCTGATTTGTCGCCAGTGAGCCGAGCGGTGTGCCGGAGTGGGCGCTTCCGGAGTCGGTCACTGTCCAGTCGCCCGCGTCGATCGGCCAGTTGGACGCTGGATACCATTCCGCCGCCACGCTTCGCCCATTCGCGTCCTGGACGCTCTTGACGTAGAGGAGCAACGTTGCCGAGCTGATCTGCGCATCGTCGGGCAGCGCGCTGGTGTCGAAACGGAGCAAGCTTACCGTCACCGGCTTGTAGGCGCCGCCGCAGCAGGCCGAGCGACGGGTTGCGAGGCTGGTGGCTACGGTCGAGCAGACGACCGACGTGCCGGCTGCGGGCGGATACCCCGCGTCTCCCTTCTCGCACGACCCGTCGTCCGCAGAGGAGGCGATCGAAAACGTCATCGTCTGGGTGACCTGCGCCCGGGTCGCGGAGCCCTGGGCGGTCCCGGCTGCCTGGCTGCTACCGGCTGCAAGGCCGAGCGAGCTTCCCACGAGCAGCAGGAGCCAGCCGGCTCGACGCAGCCTCGTCGCGCGAATGACGGGCACGCGTCGCCCGTCTTGCTTCCCCCCCACCACCGCGGGCACACTCTACGCATGCTCGCGGCGGCATGCCGCACACGGATCGGACAGTGCGGTTATCTCCTGCTCAGGAGCCTTTCGCGCGAGGTTCACCGCGAGTTCCCGGCGGAGCGGCGAAGTCTGGAGGCTGGTCGGGCTTCGGTCGCGCGCTCCAAAGAGCGCGTGGCGACGAGGGCTAGGTGTCGCGCTCCGTTGCGAACGCCGGGCGCGGCTGTGCTTGCCGCGAGCCGAGGATGGGCCGGCGTCCCGGGGATGGCTCGGGCGCTGCCTCGGTGTTCTGCCAGGCCGCGCACCCGAGGCCGAGGATGATGAAGAGGAGGAACGTGACCTGGATGAACGAGAACGAATCGTAGGTGAACATCCCGGCGAAGTAACCCGCGACGGACGCGACTGTAGCCATGAGGAGCCAGCCTCTCTTCGACTGGTCTGCTCGCGCGGCCTTGCCCGCGCCGCGAATGAAGCGAGCGAAAATCCAGGCGAACGCGAGCGCACCGAAGAGGCCGGTCTCGGTGAGGACGCCTAGCCACTGATCGTCGAGGATGGGTGCGTTCGGGACGGCTACGACGTCCGTCGCGGTCGTGATCCGGGTGGCAAAGCCTTCGCCGAAGATCGCATGTGGCTCCCATTCGTTCCTGAGAGTCGGTCCGAGAGTCGTGAGGCGCGCGTTCCCGACTGGCGCATTCGTCTGCTCTGCGATCAGGCCTCCCTTTGGGAAGAACGACTCCTTGACGGTGCCTAGCGTACCCGGGGCCGCGACGTGGATCACCAGGAGCAACGGGAGGAACGCGGGCCACAGACGCTTCATCTGGCGCGGGCGCAGCACGAAAAAGACGATGATGATCACACCGAGCATGACGACCGCGGTTCGGGAACCTGTCGAGAACATTCCCACGGTCACCAGCACCGCCGCCACGACCCATCGGATCTGCCTCCTCGTGTAGGCGACATAGAGGGCGAGCGGGATCAGGAGCGCGAAGGCCGCTCCGAGTGCGATCGGATGCTGCGCGGAGGCCGCGACTCTCAGACGGCCGCCGCGCGTGTCCACCGGCGGAAGGCCCGCAGCGTTCAGGTGCAGGGGGAGGAAGGAATCGAGGTGGTTGAAGACGTTGTAGTTCGTGCGTCGCTCGATCAGTGCAAAGACCGCGACCACGGCGCCACTCGCCACGAGCCATCGGACCACCAGGTCGATGTCTCGGAGGCGCCGGACCGCGCTGACGGTCAAATAGAAGACGATGAAGAAGCTTGCGAAGAAGACCAGAGCCTTGTTGACCTCGCTGCTGACCGAGCTGACCCGCCCCGAGTTGGCCAGCAGCGAGGCGGCGATCGCGGCCACGAACATGAGCAGCGGCGCCTCGATGCCGCTCTTTCGGAAGCGCACGCGCGGGTCGACGAGCAGCGATGCGCCCCAACCGGCCGCGGCGAAGGCGATGAAGATCCGGTACGGCTCGAGCTGGAAGGGAAGGGAGGCTGGAATCTCGTAGCGCTTGATCGGAATGAAGAAGATCAGGAGCACCGTGATCGTCAGCAGCGATCGCCAGGCGAGGAGGGTGCGCCAGGTCACGATCGACAGGACGCAGAACGCTACCAACGGCCCCACGAACTGCGGCTTCGAGTTGGTGAAGACCGTGAGCGCGAGTACAGCGAGCGCGCCGAGAGCGAACGCGCTTGCAGCTACCGGACCCCGCTGATTGCCGCCCGCGAGGACCTTCATGGACGTCCCAGCGGCACCGGGCCGGTGGGCCTTAGACCATCACGCCGGAGCGTGCGGCGGCCGTCCGTTCACTCTCGGGAGTGCTGGTGGGCGCGGGCCGTTCGAGCTCGGCGAAGCCCTCGACCTTGCGGATCCGGGGGCGGAGGTTCTCGAGAATGAAGGCGAGGCCGATCGTGACGAGGAGCACCGTGAGGAAGATCACGATCGGAACGGTCTTCTTCCGCGGCTGCACGATCTGCGCGCGCTGCGCCTTGCTGAAGACCTGGAGGACGACGCGCTGCTTGGGGGGGATGTCCGCGCTCTCCTGCTGCCTCTTCACAACGTCTCGAATCGTCGCCGCCGCCCGGTTCGCGAGGCCGACTGCCCAGGCCTCGCGCGTCGAGGTGGCGGCGACGTAGACGAACGGGAGGTAGTTCGTCGTCCTCTGGTCGTAGCCGGGAGCGGCAGAGATGGTGCCGCGCACCGGACCGCTCTTGCGGATCAGGGCCTGCACGGCGTCGCTCGTGGCGAGCTGTGCGTAGAAGGACGCGAGGTAGGCGAACCGGCCGCTGTCCGCATAAGGCGAGGTGTACGCGCCGGTCACTCCCGTGGGCACGGGCGGGAAGATGCTCCGGCCCCACGGGTACCCCCGCTGCGTGACGAAGATCGCCGCCTGGCTCTGCCAGTACTGCGGCTTGCGGTAGGAGACCTTCGGCGAGGTCCCGTTCGCGAAGCTCACCTTCGCGAACGAGAGGAAGGCCAGCGCGGCCGCGAGAAGGACGCCTGCGAGGACGAGCAGCTTGAAGCGCCAGAGGACTCGGAAGTAGAGATTGAGGTCCATGGCCGGTGCGCTAGCCCTCACCCTGCAAGAGCGCGGGCTCGCTCAACCCCGTGAGGTAGGTGATCGCTGCCTCCGTCCGATTGCTGACTCCGAGCTTGCGATAGATCGAGGCGAGGTGCCACTTGACCGCGTGAACCGTGACGTTCATCTGGCCTGCGATCTGGCCGTTCGTGAAGCCGTGGGAGGCTTTCTCGAGCACCTCGAGCTCTCGCGGCGACAGTGTTGCCCTCATCTCGGCAGGCTTCGCGGCGAGGCTGGAATCTCTGCTCACAAGGTGATGCTAGGCGCCAGGGGCATCCCGCTGCCACGCACCGATGGGGCAGCATTCTTCGCCTCGACTAGCCGGACGGCTAGTGCGTTCAAGCCATTCGAGCATTGTCAGGCACCGACCACGACGCTAGCGTCAGCCTGTGGACTCGGCTTCCTTGGGGAACTTCCCGTGTACAGACGTGGGCGGTCGTACGGCGGTCCTGCTCGTTTGCACTCCCGGGGGCCACCTGCTGCAGCTGCTTCGCCTTCAGGGAGCGTGGGAGGGTATGTCGACCGCATGGGTCACGTACGACAGCAGCGACGCCCGGTCTCTGCTGGCGGACGAGCGCGTCTTCTTCGCGCACGGCCCGGGCACGCGAAACGTCAAGACCTTCCTGCGCAACCTGCCGCTCGCCTGGAACCTGATCCGCCGGCTCCGGCCGGCGGTCATCGTGTCGACTGGGGCGGCCCTTGCGGTGCCGTTCTCGTGGGCCGGCCGGGCACTCGGGGCCAAGGTCGTGTACGTCGAGAGTCTGACGCGGATCGAGCGCGTCTCCTTGAGCTACCGACTGGTCGCGCCCGTCGCCGATCGCCTCTACGTCCAATGGCCGGAGCTCACTCGCGAGACGGGGGCCCGGTACGCCGGCAACGTCTTCTCGATCAGATGATCCTCGTCACAGTCGGGACGAGCAATCAGCCCTTCGACCGCCTGCTCAGCAGCGTTACGAAACTTGGTGCGTCCGAAGACGTGATCGTCCAGTACGGCGCCTCCGCTGTGCGACCCGCCGGGGCGGAGTGTATCGCGTTCCTCGGGTACGAGGTCCTGCTCGAGCACATGCGCGAGGCGCGAGCTGTCGTCACCCACGCTGGTGTCGGCTCGATCATGGCGGCGCTTTCGGTGGGGAAGCGCCCACTCGTCGTTCCGCGACTCCGGAGGCTCGGGGAGGCGGTCGACGACCACCAGCTGGAGCTCGCCAGGAGGCTCGACCAGGCGGGTCTCGTGCGGATCGTTCCGGATCCCGCAACGCTTCCCGTCGCCCTCGCCGAGGAGGCTCCACCGCCCGTCGACGAGATCGGCAGGCGAAACGATCTCGCCGAGGAACTTCGGGAGTACCTTCTCGAGTGCATCCGCCCGGCGCGCAACGGCAACGGCGTCGGGTGAGGCCGCGCGCGGCCGCGAGAGCCCAGCCGCCTCAGCAGTATTCGTACGAGCGCCGCAGCATGGACACGCTTCCGATCGTCCCCGCCTTCCCGGCGCTCGGGATGCCGTAGAACGTCGCGACCCCGCCGCGGTAGCTCCGGTAGGCGTGCCGGCACTCCAGCCGCTTCGCCCCGCGGAGGTCCTCCGCAGTCGCACCGACTCCTAGTCCCGCGAGCGTCGAGTAGTAGCGACTGGTCGTCCCGAGGCCGACGACGATGTCGTCCGCGTAGATCGCCCAAAGGCTCCCGCCGTGGACGCGGTAGAACGCGATCCTCGGCGCTGCCTTTCCCGAGCGAGGGGGCAACCCCGTTCCGACTGGCTTCCACTTCGTCAGGCGATGCGGCGCTCCGTAGAAGGCCTCGACGGTCTTTCTCGTCGCGCCCACCGCGAGGGCGCCGATCGATTTCCCCGGGACGAGGAGGGCGGTTTCGCGCTGATCGGCGCCCGCATCGGAGCGGGTGCGCAGAGGCCTCAGATCCCCGTCGAAGTCGAACGCCGGCTCAGTCGTGGGGGCTCCTTGCCCGAGGGCCGCTGACCCCCGGGCAAGGTGCAGGTCGATGGTCGCCTGAGGAGCCGGGCTCGCGTCGAGGAAGGAGGGCCTGCCGGTCGCGTCGGTCGGCCCGCAGTTGCGGGAGCTGCTGGCAGCGCCGTTCCAGACGTTGTAGGCGTAGGTGAAGACGCCGGTGCTGCCGCTGGTGCAGTCGCTGCCAGTGGTGGCGGCTTCGGTGACGATGTTGCCGAGGTTGCCTTTGATGGTGAAGGTCGTCTGGGGGCGCAGGCTCGCGACGTTGACGATCCGGATGGCGGCGCCGCCTTGGAGGGTGTTGAAGGCGACTCTCCAGGTGCCGCCGGTGGCGGTGCCGCTCCAGCAGACTCCGCAGTTCGAGCTGTTGATGAGCCCGCCGATCATGTTGTTGGTGATGGTGCCGCCGTTGACAGGGGCGGTGGGGTCGAAGAAGACGGCTTGAACTTCGTTGTTGTAGATGCGGTTGCGGCTGATGGTCGTGTTATCAGCCCCCCAGATCTGGATGGCGTCGGCGTGGCAGATGTTGGTGTCGACGCAGCTGGCTTGCGGGCAGGCGCCGTAGCCGAGGAGCCAGTAGCTGCAGTTGCGGGTGATGCCTTGGATCAGGTTGTGGTCGATGACGACGTCGGTGTTCTGGGGGTAGCCGCGGTCGGCGGTTCCGAGGCGGATCCCGATCGGGCTGCCGGCCGGGTTGCCGTTGTTGTCGAGGCCGCAGCAGGCGGGTCCGATGGTCGTGTTCTTGACGGTGAGGCGTTGCACGTCCACGGCTTCGAAGACGGGCCCGGAGGTGGCTTGCCCGACCGCGATCAGATCATTCTCGAAGCTGATGTCATGCGCGCTAGAGGATGTCTGAGTGCCGCCCCAGAAGACGAAGACGGCTCGGGTGGAGCTGGAGCCGGTGATCGTCAGGTCCTTGAAGCTGACGCAGCAGGGTTGAGGGCCGCCCGTGTTCGCGCCGACCGTGACCGCCAGCACCGTCGCCGTCCCGCCACACCCTTGGAAGACGACGTTCGGGGTAGTGCGGCCGCCGACGAATGGGATCGTCTGCGCTCCGTAGCTCCCCGCCCCCACACAGACCACGTTCCCCGGCTTCGCCGCCTGATAGGCCCGCGAGAAAGTCGCGCACGGCAGGGCCTGCGAACATGGATTCCCGTCCGAGCCGCTCGGTGTCAGGAAGACGTTGGCCGAGGGCGGCGCGGCGAGCCGAGCGCTCGGGGGCGAAGCTTGGGGAGTAACCAGCGACCAGGCGATGGCGCCCGCGATCAAAGCGGTGCCTGCAAGCGCCCGGCGGCCAGCCGACCTCCCCGTGAAAGGCCGTCCTCCGTCCACAGGTGTCAACGGTAGCCGAGGCCGGGGGGTGACTCGCGCACCTAGTGCGGCGTCTCCCAAGGTCTCACCGGAAACCGACGGCACCCGACGCCGCACTATTCCGGCCGCTCTGCGGCCGGCGGCCGCGAAGCGGCCGGAGTAGTGCGGCCTCCACGTGACCTTCGTTTCCGTTCGAACGTTATGAGAGGCCGCACTAGCAGGCTGGGCGCCCGCCGCGCATCCGATCATCGGGTGAGGGCAGGCAGCAGTCTCCCATGAGAAGTAGCTTTCTCTCCGCTGCGCCTAGGTTCGTCGCGAATCATCCGAGGGTGCGGGCAACTTCCGGAACCCGATGAACCTCGAGGCCAACCCCCTGTTCGAGCTACTTCCTCCAGCGGCCGGTGCTGGATTCCCCTGGGCATTGCTTCGGTGGAAGTAGCCGGAAGGGTGGCTGTCGATGCTCAGGCTCGCGGCGCTTCGCTGCGCCGGGGGGTCCGATCCGGCACCGCCGAGCTCCGGACGATCGCGTTCAGCATCCTGGTCTTCCTCCTCCTCGCGGTCGAGCTCGAGGTCGAGGGGCCGGGCGGGTTCTGGTGGGAGCGGCACCTCACCCACTTCCTGATCGGCCACTGGGGGGACGGGCCGGTGAGCGAGGCCAGGCGCTTGTCGCATTACCTCGCCGGGACGGAAGGCCTGGTGGCGGCGGCCGCACTGGCCTTTGCCGTCTGCGCCGTGCGGGGAAGCTGGCGGGCGGCGCTGACGCTCGGCGCGTCCCCGGCGGCGGTCCTCCTGACGCCTCTGCTGAAGGATGCCTTCACGCGTCCGCCGCCCGCCGGGGAACTCGTGCACATGTACTCCTTTCCGAGCGGCCATGGAACGGGGACGATGGCGATCGCGGCAGCGCTCGCCACCGTCCTCTGGCGCACTCAGTGGCGCTGGCCGGCGCTCGCCGGGGGAGCATTCGTCGTCCTCGCCGTCGGCGCCGCAGTGGTCGCCGACCGCGGGCACTGGCCCTCCGACGTCTTCGCGGGGTGGGCGCTCGGGCTCGGCTGGGTGGCGCTCGTCCGAATCGCCATATCGGCGGCGGGAAGACGCCATCGCCTTCGGTCCGGGCCGAAGCCGCCCAGCACCGCGTTTGTGAGGATCGGGATCCGCGCGGCCCCACCCGGCTCGCGTGACGAGCAGCCGCCGCCGGCTGGCGGAGCCGCGCGAGCTAGCCGTCGTTCAGCCTGCGCCCAGGGCGCAACGGCTCAGCGAGGGCCGAGCGCGGACGCAGAGCCTCGGTCGCCCTCAGGTGCAGACGGCTCATCCGCTGCTGGCTCCGGATGAACGTGCGGACCGCGCCGTCGGTGCAGCGTCGCTTACGTTGCAGGGCGGCGGTGAGATAGCCCCACGCGATCCCGATCGCCGCGGGATCCCGATAGGTGTGGAACAGGGTTCGAATGGCGAGGTACGAAGGTCTGTACCCCATGTAGTGCGAGGCGTCGCCCTGCTTCACGAAGAACGAGAAGCGACTCAGCTCCCGCTCTCCCTCGCGCCGGTGATGAAGGAACGGGAGGTCGCGGACGGTGCGCGTCTTCCAGCCACGAACGTTGGCAGAGACGAGGTCGATCGTGTCCCATCCCATCCGCTCTTCGAGCGGCAGGATCTTCTCGAGGCAGGAACGACGGTAGGCGCGCGAGGCACCCCACACTTCCGCTCCGGTTCCGTGACGCTGCCGCCAGACGCCGTCCGGCCGCTCCTCGTAACATGACCCGCTCGCGATGCCGAGTCGCTCGTCCTTCTCGAACTCGGCGACGAGGCGGTCGAAGTACTCCGGCTCGAATGACGTATCGGCGTCGAGCTTCACGACGATGTCGCAGTCGGGGAGCAGACCGAGACCGAAGTGGAAGGCGCGCACGATCGGACCACCGCGCATCATCGCGTCGCCCAGGCTCAACTCGCGAACGGACACGTACGGCTGGTCTGCGACAAGCTCCCGCGCGATCGAGAGCGTGTCGTCGCTCGACCCCGTGTCCACGATCAACCACGTCGCCGGCCTCAGGCGCTGCGCCTCCATGGCGGCGCCCAGCCGCCGAAGGTTGTCTGCCTCGTTCCGGACCGGCGTGACGACCGAGTAGGAGAGGCGCCCGCTGCGCCGCCCCGGCTCGGTGCCGTCCAGCACCTCGTCGGCCGAGCGCGAGAGAAAAGGTGTCTCACTCATGTCCTGCTGACGTTAGCGGCACGCCGGCCAAGCGCCAACGGCTAATCGTGGAGGTCGGTCGCGCTGTCGGGCTGGTCGAAAGGCCGAGACGGGCCAAAAGTCGGCTCAGCCGATCGCGGCGGCACCGCCGCCCGTGCGGGAGCACGAAAAACCTAGTCCGGTGGCTAGCTGGACAGGTCCCAATGTCAGATCGGATGGCCATAGACACCGCTGCCGGTGCAGACCCACACTGTGCGGAACTCGTCGGGGAGGCGGTACAGTCGTGGCGGAGTCAGATCTGTTGAACGCGCTTGCGGTGAGCGCGAGTACCACTGGAGTGGAGGATGGGGGGTCGGTCGGCACCGCCGTGCTCGGCGGCGGGCCCGCCGGCCTCACCGGGGCGTACGTGCTCGGACGGCGCGGCGCTCCCGCGACTGTCTTCGAGGCCGACGGGATCGTGGGCGGCATCGCGAAGACGGTCGAGTTCAACGGCTACCGGTTCGACCTCGGAGGACACCGCTTCTTCACGAAGCTCAAGCCGGTCGAGCGCCTCTGGAACGAGATCATCGGGGACCAGTTCCTGACGCGGCCGCGGCTCTCGCGCATCTACTACAACAGCAAGTTCTTCTCCTACCCCCTCACCGCGAAGGAGGTTGTCGGGCGCCTCGGGCTCTACGAATCGGCCAGGTGCGCCCTCTCCTACCTCGCGTGCCTGCACAGGCGCCGGCGACCGGCGGAGACGTTCGAGGATTGGGTGACGGTGAGGTTCGGCAAGCGCCTCTACAACACCTTCTTCCGCACCTATACGGAGAAGGTCTGGGGAATTCCGGGCTCGCAGATCCGCTCGCAGTGGGCTGCGCAGCGGATCAAGGACTTCTCGCTCGTGCGCGCCGCGCTCTCCATCCTCGGCCTCAGCCGCAAGACCTCTACGACGCTGATCGAGGAGTTCCGCTACCCGCGCCTCGGCCCTGGCCAGATGTGGGAAGGCTTCCGCGACCGCGTCGAGGCGGACGGGATACCCGTTCGACTCAAGGAGCGCTGCGTCGCGATCAACCACGACGGCGAGCGCGTCCAGAGCATCCAGACCCGCTCGAACGGCGACGTCCTCGAGTACGGAGTCGACTCGATCCTCTCGAGCATCCCCCTGAGCGAGCTCGTGCGGGCGCTCGATCCACCGCCGCCGGCGGAGGTGCTGGAGGCCGCAGGTCGCCTTCGCTACCGCGACTTCTGCCTCGTCGCGCTGATGACGACCGAGCCCGAGCCGTTCCCGGACAACTGGATCTACATCCACGATCCCGGCACGCAGGCGGGACGGGTGCAGAACTTCGGCGCCTGGAGTGAGGGGATGGTCGTTCCCGGCACGACCTGTCTCGGGGTCGAGTACTTCTGCTTCGAGGGCGATCCGATCTGGGAGATGAGCGATGCGGAGGCGGTCGAGCTGGCGAAGAAGGAGCTCGGCCGGATCGGGCTGCTCGATCCCTCGCGCGTGTTCGACGGCGTGAAGGTTCGCGTGCCGAAGGCGTACCCGATGTACGACGCCAACTACGAGGAGGCCGTGGAGGTCATCCGCGGTTACCTGGGTCGGTTCCAGAACCTCCAGACCTGCGGCCGCAACGGCCTCCATCGCTACAACAACCAGGACCACTCGATGTGGACGGCGATCCTGGCTGCGCTCAACCTGCTCGAGGGGGCCTCCCACGACGTGTGGTCTGTGAACGCGGAGGAGGAGTACCTCGAGGAAGGCCGCATCGTCGACGCTCTCCTCGATGTCGATCTCGTCGCTTAGTGGGTCGCCCGGCAACGTTGGTGGACTTTCTGGGTCGTGAGCAGCAAGCCAGGGAAGGACGCAGGGAGCCCCTATATGCAGGCATATAGGGGCGACCGAGGACGCCCCCTGGCGCCGCTGATCGCGGGCCAGAAACCGCCGAACGTTGGTGGGCGACCCACTTCCTTCGCAGCGAACCCGCTGTTCGATGTCGAGTTCGCCGCCTAGCGGCCCGCAGCTCTCGGTCGTCATCGGCTCGAGCGCCTCTCCGGAGAGCCTCGAAGCCTGTCTCGCCGCGCTCGAGCCGCAGCTCGACGATCGCGTCGAGGTGCTGGTCGAGGAGGCCGCGGCGAGTCCGGCTGTGCTGCGCGGGCGCTTTCCCTGGGCGCGCTTCAGCGAGGCTCCTGCGGCCTTGGTGCCCGCACTCTGGCGGAACGGGATCGACGCTGCGCAGGGCGAGGTCGTCGCGCTCACGATCTCGCAGATGACGCCCGCGCCCGACTGGATCGCGAAGCTCCGTGCGCTCCACGAGCGCTACGACGCAGTGGCGGGGGCGATCGACCCGGGACGCGACCTACGGCCGAGCGACTGGGCCGAGTACTTCTGCCGGTACGCGCGGGAGATGCGGCCCTTCCCGGCGCACGACACGATCGACCTTCCGGGAGACAACGCCGCGTACAAGCGCTCCCTGCTCCAGGGCGTGCGCGAGCTCTACGAGGACGGCTTCTGGGAGCCCGTCGTCCACCGGCGGTTCGCCGCGGACGGCGTGACGCTCCACCAGTCGCCCGAGCTCGTCGTCTTCCAGGGCCGCTCGGGCGGCTGGAAGGCGTTCGCCGCCCAGCGGCTCGCACACGGGCGCAAGTACGGCCACCAGCGCGGCGCGCACTTCTCGCCTGCGCGCAACGCGGTGGGCGTCGTGGCGTCGCCGGCCGTGCCGTTCCTGATGACCTGGCGCGTCCTCTCCCGCGTTCTCGGTCGCCGCCGCTACCGTCTCCGGGCCGTCTCCGTCCTCCCGCTGATCTTCTCGCAGAACCTGGTCTGGGCCTACGCGGAAGCGCGCGGCCACCTCGACATGCTCCGCCGATGAGCGCCTCACCGGAACTGTCCGTCGTCGTCGCCTCGGTGAACGGCTTTCCGTACCTGGGGGAGTGCCTCGAGTCGCTCGAGCGCCATTGCCCGGAGGCCGAGGTGATCGTGGCGGACTGGACGGACGAGGAGACGCGCCGTAGGGTCGCGGAGCGCTGGCCGGGCGTGAGGCTGCTCTCCTTCGACGAGCCCATGGCCGTCCCGGAGCTCCGGGCCGCCGGCATCTTCGCGGCGACGGCGCCGCACGTAGCGCTGATCGAGGATCACTGCGTCGTTCGGGAGGGCTGGGCGGATCGGCTGCTCGACGCGCACCGCCGCGGCTACGCCGTCGCCGGCGGGCCCGTCGAGAACGTCGTTACCGGTCGGATACGCGACTGGGCAGCGTTCTTCTGCGAATACAGCGCCTTCATGGCGCCGCTGCCGGCGGGCGAGACCGCCGACCTGCCGGGGATGAACGTCTCCTACGACCGGCGCGCGCTCGAGGCGATCGACGACCTGCTGCGCGAGGGGCGCTGGGAGAGCTGGCTGCACGCGCGGCTGCGCGAGCGGGGCTTTCGCTTCTGGAGCGACAGCGCCGCCGCGATCGAGCACGCGAAGGACTTCGACTTCCGCGAGTTCCTCTCCCAGCGCTACCACTACTCCCGCTCCTACGCGGGGATGCGCAACCCCGAGCTCGGCGCGAGGCGCATGCTTTACGTCGCCGGCTCGCCCGCGATCCTGCCGCTCGTCTACTGGCGCACGGCGCGGAACGTGCTGAGGCGCAGGCGGCGCCGCGGCGAGCTCCTCGCTGCGACGCCGCTGATCCTGCTCTACACCGCCGTCTGGTCGGCCGGCGAGGCGATCGGCTACGCGTTCGGGGGCGGGCGCAGCCTGCTCCGGGTCCGGTGAGCTCGTGCGGGTCGGGGTCGATGCGACGAGCTGGGTGAACCGCAGGGGGTTCGGGCGCTTCGCGCGCAACGCGATCGGTCGCCTCGTCACCCTCGATGCCGAGACGACGTACGTCTTCACGATCGACGCGCAGAGCGCGGGCGAGGCGGACCTGCCCGCCGGCGCCGAGGTCCGGAAGGTGCGGCTGCGGCACGCGCCGTCGGAGGCGGCGGCGGCGCGGTCGAGCCGGAGCCCCACCGACCTGCTCCGCCTGACGAGGGCGGTCCGCAGGCAGCGGCTCGATGTCTTCCTCTTCCCGTCGACCTACACGTGGTTCCCGGTGGTCGGAACTCCGACGCTCGTCGGTGTCCACGACACGATCCTCGAGGATTTTCCGGAGCTCACGGTGCCGTCGCGCCGCGCGCGCGGCCTCGCGCGGCTGAAGCAGGCTCTCGCCGTCCGCAGCGCGTCGCGCCTGTTTACCGTCTCCGAGGCATCGAGAACCGCCGTCGCGAGGCGTTGGCGGGTGCCGGGCGAGCGCCTGGCAGTGGTGCCCGAAGCGCCCGATCCGGTCTTCGCACCGCGCGACGGCGAAGCCCTGGAGTGCGGCCTCGCGGCCGCGGGGGTCACGCCCCGCGAGCGCTTCTTCCTCTTCTGGGGAGGGATCAGCCCCCACAAGAACGTCGAGACTCTCGTCGAGGCCTACGCCCTCCTGCGGGCGGAGGACGAGCGGGCTCCCCTCCTCGTCCTCGTCGGAGACCTCGAGGCCGACCCGTACCTCTCGTCGGCTGCGGCCGTCCGCGCGCGTATCGCCGCGTACGGGCTCGAAGAGTGGGTCCGGCTCCCGGGCTACGTCGCGGACGAGGCTCTCGCTTGCCTCTGCAGCGTCGCGACCGCCGTCGTCCTTCCCTCGCTGGCGGAGGGATTCGGCCTGCCCGCGGTCGAGGCGGCGGCCTGCGGTGCGCCGCTCCTGCTCAGCGACTTGCCGGCTCATCGGGAGGTGCTCGGCGGAGCGGCCCTGTTCTTCCCTCCGAGGGACGCTCGGGTGCTCTCGGGGCTCCTGGCGCGAGTCGCCGCGGACGACGCCCTTCGCGAGGATCTCGGCCGGCGCGGCAGGGAGGCCGTCGGCGGGCTCACCTGGGATGCCGCAGCCGAGCGACTCCGGGGCTTGCTGATCGAGACGGCGCGCCTAGCATGAGTCGGAGACCGCGATGAATCGCAGACCCCTCTCCTTCTGCATGGTCACGACCTTCTATCCGCCGTACCACTTCGGCGGCGAGGCCATGTACCTCTACCGGCTGTGCAACGAGCTCGCGGCGCGGGGCAACCGGATCACGGTCGTCCACTGCGTTGACTCGTTCCGCCTCCTCACGAAGGACGGGCCGCGGGGCGAGTTTCCCCACCACGAGAACGTCACCGTCCGCTCGCTCCGCAGCGGGGCCGGCGCGCTCTCGCCGCTCGTGACCTACCTGAGCGGCCGTCCCGGGCTGAAGTCGCGCGAGCTCGACACGATCTTCGCGGAGCGCTTCGACGTCGTCCACTTCCACCTGGTCACGCTCTTCGGGCCCGGAGTGCTCCGCTACGGCGAGGGTGCGCTCCGCCTCTACACGACGCACGACCACTGGCTCGTCTGCCCGATGTACGACCTCTGGAAGGAGAACCGGGAGCTCTGCGAGAAGCCCCAGTGCCTGCGCTGCCAGCTCGCCTTCAAGCGTCCGCCCCAGCTCTGGCGCTACGGGAACCTGCTCGAGCGTGAGCTGCCGAAGATCGACCTCTTCCTGTCGCCGAGCCGCTCGACGATCGAGCAGCACCGCCGGCGCGGCTTCGACCGGCCGATGCGCCACCTGCCGTATTTCCTGCCGCTCTCCGAAGGCGCCGCGAACGGCGACGCCGCGCCGCCGGAAGGCGCCCGGCCCGGCAGGCCGTACTTCCTCTTCGTCGGGCGGCTCGTCAAGCTCAAGGGCGCTCACACCCTGATCGAGGCCTTCCGCGACTACGACGCGGCTGACCTCCTGATCGCCGGGGACGGGGTCTACGGCGACGAGCTCCGCAGGCAGGCGGAGGGACTCGACCACGTGCGCTTCCTCGGCCGCGTCCATCCGCAGGCCCTCCGGTCGCTGTACGCCCACGCGACCGCGGTTCTCGTTCCCTCGCTCGTCTACGAGACGTTCGGCTTCATCACGCTCGAGTCGTTCGCGCAGCGGACGCCCGTCATCGCCCGCGACCTGGGCGCCGTCGGCGAGCTGGCGCGAGAGAGCGGCGGCGGGCTCACCTACCGCACCGACCAGGAGCTCGTGGAGGCGATGGAGGCAATACGCCGCGATCCGGGGCTGCGGGCCGAGCTCGGCGAGCGCGGCCACCGCGGCTTCGTAGAGCGCTGGTCGGAGGAGCCGCACGTCGAGGCGTACTACGAGGCGATCGAGGAGGCCCGGGGGAGGGGGCGGCGCGATCCCGCGGCGGTCCCGGTGGCGGCAGCATGAGCGTGCTCGTCCTCACCTACCACGGAGTCGGAGCGGGCGACGGGCCGCTCGTCGTCTCACCCGAGCTCTTCGCGGGGCACCTCGACGACCTCGTCGCGCTCGGCGCGACCTTCCTGACGGTCACCGAACTGGCGACACGCCTCCCCGCCGGCACGTTGCCGAATCGGGCGGTCGCGATCACCTTCGACGACGGTCTTGCCAGCGTGGGAGAGAACGCCGCTCCGCTCCTCGCGAAGCGCGGGCTTCCGGCGACGGTCTTCTGCGTGGCAGGCCGCCTCGGGGGCGAGAGCGACTGGCCGAGCGCCCGCCCGGGCGCGCCGGCGCTGCCGCTGCTGGACGCGGCGGAGCTCGCCGGCCTCGCCGGCCAGGGCTTCGAGATCGGGTCGCACGGCCTGCACCACACACCGTTGATCGAGGCCTCGGAGGCGCTGCTGGCCGACGAGGTCGTCGAGTCGCGCCGGCGGCTCGAGGAGGAGGTCGGCGTGCCCGTAAGCTCGTTTGCCTATCCCTACGGCGCCGGCCCGTCGCGCGCCGCCCGGGCACTCGTCTGCGCCACCTACGCCGCGGCCTGCACGACCGTTCTCGGAGACGTGGGGCGCGACTCGGACGTTCACGCGCTCCCGCGAGTGGACGCGCACTACCTGCGCAGGCCGGCGCTCCTGCGCCGCGCCGCCGCCGGCACGCTCGGGCCCTACCTGCGGGCCCGCTCCCTCGGAGCCGGTGCGCGCCGCAGGCTCGTCAAGGACTACGCGTGAGAATCGGCGTCAACGCGAGCAGGCTCGCCGGTCAGCGGCTGGGGGTCGCGCGGTACATCGAGTACCTCGTGAAGCACTGGGCGGGCCTGGTCGAGCCCTCCGACGAGGTCGTGCTCTACCTGCGAGCGCCGCTCGATCCGGCAGGCCCCCCCGTCCCCGCTCGGGTGCGATCGGAGGTGCTCCGGCCCGCGCTCAGCCGGCTCGCGTGGGAGAACACGGTCCTGCCGCGCGCGGCCCGCCGTAACGACGTCCTCTTCTGCCCGAGCTACACGGCGCCGCTGGCGGCGCCCGGCAGGTACGTCGTCGCGATCCACAGCATGAACGAGGCCGAGACGGGAACGCACCCGTGGTGGTATCGCTTCACCTACTCGCCGCTGTACCGGCGCAGCGCGGTCTCGGCCCGGCGCGTGATCCTTCCCTCGCAGTCGACGCTCGAGGACATCGCGACCCTCTACCGCATCCCTCGCGAGAAGCTCGCCGTCGTCCCGCTCGGGGCGGCCGAGACCTTCAGGCCGATCGAGGACGAGGAGCGCCTGCGCGAGCTGCGCCGCCGCTACCTCGGCGACGACCGGCCGTTCGTCGTCTTCGTCGGCAAGCTGTCGCAACGGCGAAACATCCCGATCCTGATCCGGGCCTTCGCGCAGGCGAAGCGCCGCGCCCGGCTTCCCCACGCGCTGCTGCTGTTCGGGCCGAACCACCTCGCGCTGCCGCTGCGCGAGCTCGCGGAGAGCGAGGGGGTGGCCGACAGCGTGATCCAGGACGACGGCGTCGTCGCGGACCACGAGGAGCTCGCGCTCGTCTACAACGCGGCTGACCTGTTCGTCAGCGCGTCCTCCTACGAGGGGTTCTCGCTTCCGCTCGTCGAGGCGCTCGCGTGCGGGCGGCCGACGGTCGTGGTCAACACCTCCGCCCTCGCGGAGATCGCGGGGGACGCCTCCGTGCTCGTCGACGAGCCGGACGTCGATGGGCTCGCCGATGCGATCGAGCGCGCGCTCACCGACGAACCTCTGCGCCGGGATCTGTCGACGCGCGCTCTCGCGCGCTCGATGTCGTTTCGCTGGGAGGAGACGGCGCGCCGGACCCTCGAGATCCTCCGGGAAGCAGCAGCGTGAAGACCGTCATCCTCGCGGGTGGGCTGGGTACGCGGCTGGCCGAGGAGACGGACGTCGTGCCCAAGCCCATGGTCCGGATCGGCGGGCAGCCGATGCTCTGGCACATCATGCGGCTCTACGCCGCCTGCGGCTTCAACGAGTTTCTCGTCGCTCTCGGCCACAAGGCGGACGTGATCAAGAACTACTTCCTCAACTACTACTACCTTCGCAACGACTTCAGCCTCCGCGTAGCCACCGGGCAGCTCGAGATCCACGACGCGGAGCAGGACGATTGGTTCGTCCACCTCGTCGACACAGGCACGCGGACCCAGACCGGCGGCCGCATCAAGTGGTTGGCAGGCTGGCTCGACGACACCTTCATGATGACCTACGGCGACGGGGTCGCCGACATCGACCTCCGCGCTCTCGTCGACTTCCACCACTCGCACGGGAAGCTCGCGACCGTGACCGCCGTCCGCCCGCCCGCCCGCTTCGGTGGCCTCGTCTTCGAGGGCGACCGGGTTGCGGAGTTCGTCGAGAAGCCGCAGATCGGGGAAGGCTGGATCAACGGCGGCTTCTTCGTGCTCGAGCCGCGCGTCCTCGACTACATCGACGCGGACGAGACCATCTTCGAGCGCGAGCCGCTCGAGCGACTCGCCCAGGAGGGCCAGCTCGTCGCCTACCGCCACGACGGCTTCTGGCAGCCGATGGACACGCTGCGCGACGTACGGCTGCTCGAGAGTCTCTGGGAGAGTGGGAACGTGCCCTGGAGAATCTGGGAGTGACAGGCTGGGCCGGCCGGCGCACGCTCGTGACGGGCGCGACGGGGATCATCGGTTCCTGGCTCGTCAAGGAGCTGCTCGCCGAGGGCGCCCACGTGGTCGCCCTCGTGCTCGACCTCGACCCGCAGTCGGAGCTCGTGCGCAGCGGCGACATCAACCGCGCCGCCGTCGTCAACGGCCGGCTGGAAAGCCTCGAGACGGTCGAGCGCGCGATCAACGTCCACGAGGTCGACACGGTCTTCCACCTGGGCGCGCAGACGCTTGTCGAGGTCGCGCACCGCCACCCGCTCGGCACGTGGGAGGCGAACGTGCGCGGCACCTACAACGTCCTCGAGGCCTGCCGCTCCTACGGCGGCCTCGTCCGGAGCGTCGTCGTCGCCTCCAGCGACAAGGCATACGGCGAGGTGGAGGAGCTCCCGTACACCGAGGACATGCCGCTCACGCCGCGGCATCCCTACGAGGTCTCGAAGGCGTGCGCAGACCTGATCGCTCGCTCGTACCACCACACCTACGGCGTGCCGGCGGCGATCGCACGCTGCGGCAACGTCTACGGGGGCGGCGACCTCAACTGGAGCCGGATCGTGCCGGCAACCGTCCGCTCGCTCATCCGCGGCGAACGGCCGGTGCTGAGAAGCGACGGGACCTACGTCCGCGACTACCTCTACGTGAAGGACGCGGCCCGCGCGTACATGGACCTCGCGGATCAGGTGCTGGACGAGCGGGTGGGTGGAGAGGCCTTCAACTTCAGCGCCGAGTCGCCGCTCACCGTCCTTCAGCTCGTGTCCGAGATCTGCCGGCTCGTCGGCCGCGAGGACGTCGAGCCGGAGATCGAGGATCGCTCGGTCGGCGAGATCCACGATCAGACGCTCTCCGCCGCGCGCGCCCGGCGGGTGCTCGGCTGGGAGCCGCGGTACGGGCTCGAGCAGGGCCTCTCCGAGACGATCGACTGGTACCGAGGCTTTCTTGCCTAGGCGCGCGCTCGTCACGGGAGCCTCCGGCTTCATCGGAGCTCAGCTCGTCCGCCGGCTTGTCGCGGAGGGGTGGGAGGCGGTTGCGGTTGCCCGCCCGGGCGCTGCCTCTGCGGAGCGTGCACAGCCGGCCGAGGTCCTGTTCCATCTCGGAGCGGTCGGCCTCCACGAAGCGCACCCGCGCCCCGCGCACGAGGTCGCGAGCACGAACGTCCTCGCCACGCTGCACGCCATCCGCACCGCGGCTGAGGGGCACGTGCGCCGGGTCGTGCACGTCGGCAGCGGGCTCGAGTACGGGCCGGGAAGCTGCCTCTCCGAGGACGCGCCCCTGCGGCCCACATCGGTCTACGGCGCCTCCAAGGCCGCGGCGTGGCTGCTCGCGTCGACGATGAGCCGAGCCGCCGGTCTCGAGCTCGTCGGCCTGCGTCCGTTCACGGTCTACGGCCCGGGCGACTCGCCGCACGGCCTCGTCGGCTCCGCGGCGCTCGCCGGCATCCGGGGAACGGCGCTGGAGCTGACGGAGGGGAGGCAGAAGCGCGACTTCGTCTACGTCGACGACGCGGTCGACGCGTTGCTCGTCGCGGCGAGCGCTCCCGGAGTATCCGGCGAGGCGTTCAACGTCTGCACGGGTGTCGAGACGCCGGTGCGCACGCTCGTGGAGCTGCTGGTCGAGGCGACCGGCGGGAAGGCGCAGCCTCGTTTCGGGGCGCTCCCGTACCGAGCGGACGAGCTCTGGTCGTCGTCCGGCGACCCGGCGAAGGCCCGCGACCGGCTCGGCTGGACAGCCTCGACGCCACTCGAGGAAGGGCTCGTACGGACGGTGGCCGCGTTCGAAGAAGCTCGTTTCGACCCGGTCGGGCTGACGCGATGAGCGAGGCCGCCGCGCTCCGCGAGCGGATCCTCGAGCTCGTATCCGAGTTCTACGAGGCCGAGTTCGGCAACGGGCGCTTCACGCCGGGAGAGTCGCCTGTGCCCGTCTCGGGCAGGGTGTTCGACGCCGACGAGCTCCTCCATCTCGTCGACGCCTCCCTCGACTTCTGGCTCACGACTGGCCGGTACGCGCGGCAGTTCGAGCTCGAGCTGGCGCGGCGGCTCGGAGTCAGACATGCGCTCGTCTGCAACTCGGGGTCTTCCGCCAACCTGCTTGCGGTCACCGCCCTGACCTCGCCGAAGCTCGGCGAGCGCCGCCTTCGCCCCGGAGACGAGGTGATCACGGTCGCTGCCGGGTTTCCGACGACCGTCAACCCGCTCGTGATCAACCGGCTCGTCCCCGTCTTCGTGGACGTCGAGCTCGGCACCTACAACCCGACGCCCGAGGCGATCGAGGCGGCCGTCGGCCCCCGCACGCGGGGAATCATCGCGGCGCATGCGCTCGGCAACCCGTTCCAGCTCGACGAGGTTGCCGAGATCGCGAAGCGCCACGGGCTCTGGCTGATCGAGGACAACTGCGACGCGCTCGGCGCGACCTACCGGGGTCGGCTGACGGGGACCGTCGGCGACTTCGGCACGCTCAGCTTCTATCCCGCGCACCACATCACGATGGGCGAGGGAGGCGCCGTGCTCGCGAACCGGCCGCAGCTGAAGCTCCTGATCGAGTCGTTCCGCGACTGGGGTCGCGACTGCTGGTGCGAGCCCGGCGAGGACGACACTTGCGGGACCCGCTTCGACTGGCAGCTCGGGACGCTGCCACGCGGTTACGACCACAAGTACATCTTCAGCCACATCGGCTACAACCTGAAGGTCACCGACATGCAGGCGGCTGTCGGGCTCGCGCAGCTCGCGAAGCTCTCCGAGTTCATGGCAGCCCGCAGGCGGAACTGGCAGCTCCTCCGCGACGGCCTCGCCCCCTACGAGGAGCAGCTGCTGCTCCCCGTGCCGACACCGGAGAGCGAGCCGAGCTGGTTCGGGTTCGTGATCACCGTGCGCGACGGCGTCCCGTTCACGCGCAACGAGCTCGTGCGCCACCTCGAGGAGCGCAAGATCGCGACCCGGCTGCTGTTCGGGGGGAACCTGACCCGGCAGCCGGCGTACGAGCACGTCGAGTTCCGGACGGTCGGCGATCTCCCGAACAGCGACGTCGTCATGAACAACTCGCTCTGGATCGGCTGCTACCCCGGGTTGGACGAGTCAATGATCGCCTACGTCGTCGAGCAGTTCGCGAGCTTCTTCACCGGGCGCCGTGTCCCGCGCTAGGGGCGTGTCTGGAAGGTGGCCGCGGTGGATGACACGCGGCACGGGTCGCGAGGCAAGGACGCAGGGAACGTCGATATGCGGGCATATCGGCGCGACCGAGGACGCGGCCTGGCGGCGCGTGACGCCTGTCAGGCGCCCTGGTCCATCTTCCGGACACGCCCCTCATGCCGCCGGCGCCTACTTCGACGAGCGCGTGTCGCGCTACGACGGCGCCTACGACGCGCGTGGCGCTGACGGCCACGCGCTGCGGGCGCGGCTCGACGCGGTGCTCGAGCGGATCGGTACGGGACCGGGCGACGCGCTCGACGCGGGCATGGGGCCGGGGCGGCTGGCAGCCGAGCTGGCGGCACGCGGCTGGTCGGTCAGCGGAGTCGACGCCTCATCGGAGATGGTCGAGGCGGCGCGGCGGCGTCTCCCAGCCCTCAGCCACAGTCTCGTGGTCGCGGAGATCGAACGGCTTCCCTTCCAGGACGCGAGCTTCGACCTCGTGGTCGCGACGGGCGTGCTCGAGTACGCCGACGTGGAGCGTGCGCTCGCGGATCTCGCCCGAGTCCTTCGTCCCGGCGGCCGCGCCGTCGTCAGCTATCCAAATCCCTCCGCGCTGTACGGGATCTGGAAGAGCCGCGTCTGGTACCCCGGCATCCGCGGCGCCAAGCGTCTCCTTCGGGGACCGTCCGCGGCTCTCCCGCACGGATCGTCGATCGTGGCGCCGGAACGGTTCCGGGCGCTGCTCTCCGCGGCCGGCCTCGTGCCTCAGACGACCGCGTACACGAGCTTCCTCGTCCTGCCGACACCGCTCGATCTCGCGCTCCCGCGGCTGAGCGAGCGCCTCGGGCGCCGGCTCGAGCGGCGCGGGGCGCAAAGCGGGCGCCGGCTCGCCACGCAGGTTCTCTACAGTGCCCGCCGGATCTGACCGAGGCCGCCGTGCCTGACTCTCCGTCTCTCCCGGAAGCCACCGTCGAGGCTCGCGGGACGACCTACCGCCTGTCCGTCCTCCGCGGCCCCGAGCTCGCTCCCCTGTTGCCGCTCTTCCACGACGCGTTCGCAGGTAGGGATTTCAGCCTCGACTGGCTGCAGAGGAAGTACGCGTGCGCGGGCGCGTTCGTTTGCGCCGCCTTCACGGAGGGTGGGGAGGCCGCCGGGTCGGTCGGAGTGCTGCCGTGGCGCGTTCGGTACGGCGATCGCAGCGAGGTCGCCGGCCAGATGGTCGACGTCGCAACCGGGAGTGCGCATCGCGGCCGGGGTCTCTTCGTCGCACTCTCCGAGCTGGCGCGGGAATTGTGTGAGGCGGAGGGGGTCGGGTTCCTCTACGGGTTTCCGAACGAGGCCGCGTACCCGATCTGGCTCGGCAAGCTCGGCTACCGGCACGTCGACGACCTGGTCGAGTACCGGCTGCCGATCCGGACGATCTGGGCGGAGAGGGTCGCGCGGCGAGCGGGACCTCTGCGCCCGCTCTACGAGGGGCACCTCGAGCGAGCGCTGAGCGCCTGCGCCGCGCCCGACCCCGTGCTCGAGAACTCGCTCCTCAGGGAGGGGTTCGCGGGCGTCGAGCGCGACCGCGCCTTCCACGCGTACAAGTCGGCGTTCGCCGGCAGTCGGGTGCTCGCCCTCGACGGCGGCCGCGTGTGGCTGAACGTCCGGCAGGGTCTCCTCCTCGGCGACGTGGAAGCTCTCGCCGAGGCGGACCTGGAGAAGACCGTGCGTGCCCTCAGGCGCCTGGCCGGACGGCTGGGCGTCCATCAGATCCTGTTCCAGGCGTCGAAGGAAACGCGCTTCTCCACCGCCTTTGCGGACTGGACTCGCGCCTCGCCCGGCCTGCCCGTCATCTACCGGAGTCTCGGATCCCAGATCCCGCTGGAGAAGCTGCGCTTCACCTTCGGAGACCTGGACAACTTCTAGCTGCTTCCCCCTGGGTCAGGGACGCGACCGTGTCGAGGGGGAAGCAGCCTGCGTATGGGCCTGCGCCCTTGGATCTTGCGGTGCGAGGATGTCGTCGTTTGGGAAGCGTCGCCGGCGCGCGCAGTGCGGAGCTCAGACGCTACGTTCTGTGCGTGCCTGAGGTTTCCGCTCGCGATCTGCGGAACAACACGGCCGCGATCCTGCGGCGCGTCGAGGCGGGCGAGTGGCTGCGGGTGACGTTCAATCATCGCCCCGTCGCCGAGCTTGCGCCCCTGGGGCGGCCGGCGTGGATGGCCGGCGCCGCCTTCGAACGGGTGCTCCGCGAACTACCAGCCGACCGGCTGCTGCTGGACGATCTGGCCGCGGTGCGCGAGCAGACGATCGAGCCGGCGTGAGCCGCGCCATCCTCGACACCTCGATCCTGATCGCACGGGAACAGGGTCGGCCGCTTCGGCGCCAACTGCCCGACCAGGTGGCGGTGTCGGTTGTCTCGATCGCCGAGCTCGAGCTGGGCGTCTTGGTCGCGGCCGACTCGGACACGCGCGCGCAACGTTTGCGAACGCTCAGCGAAGTCCGTGCGCTCGCCGGCGCGCTCCCGATCGAAGAGCGAACCGCCTCCGCCTACGCTCAGCTCGCCGCTCGAAGCCTCGCCGCCGGTCGCAGGCCGCGCGTCTTCGACAGCTGGATCGCCGCCACCGCGCTCGTCAACAGCGCCGAGGTCTGGACCCAGGACTCGGACTTCTCGGATTTCGCCGCCGCCGTTCCCTTCGTACGCGTGTGATTCGACCGAGTCGGCGAGCACCCGAGCGCGAGCTGCCCCGGGGTCGAGCTCCGACGCGAGAACCCTCAGCTTGAATCGGGTGGCGGAATTGCGAGTTGCCGGCAGATCGCTCGGGCCGTGCCGATGGGGATCTCGCGGTGCCGCGGGAGCGGCGCACGAAGGTCGCGTGCCGGATTCTGCCAGATCGCGTGATTGGCGCCTTCCCGCAAGAGGTCGCAGCCGTGACCGGTGAGGTGGCGTTCGAGGTCTCGACGCCTCAGGCCGCGGCGAGCGCGATCGTGACCTGCTCGACGCGTCCACCGCCGATCGGAGGCTCCCGGTCCTGATCGCGATAGGAGGCGATCATCTCCTGTGCGGCATCAAGCAGCAGCTCGCGCGCCTCGTCGACCGTGCGCCCACAAGTGACGACCGCTGGCCACTCGGCGAGCTGGGCCATCGTCCAGCCGTCCTCGTCGGGCGTGAACACCGCAGTCAGCGTTACCGAATCGCTCATGGTCTCACGAAGTATGCACGCTCCTACTCTCGGCCCGGCTCTTCCCCCAGGGCGGCCACCCAGGCGGGTGCGCCGCGCGTCCCATTTCGGGGGGACGCAGATCGCCCCGCTCGGGTTCTTCCACTTCTACTTCCCGACCAGCCCGAACCCGGCCGGTTCGGAGGACACGATCCAGTCGGGCAACACCCTCTACTGGGCCGCCGATCTCAGGTTCATGGTCGGGACCTACGTCGACCTCGAGGGGCAGGTGCAGCGAGGCGCCTTCGCCCTCGTTCGCCTCGTCTGGGTCGAGCAAGGCCGCTGGGCGGACTTCTTCTGACGGTCGCGCGGCAGGCCGGGAGGATGTCCGAGATTTCGTAGAACTTTGAGCGGCGGTCCCTCCGGCCCCGTCGGCTGCCGTCGGCAGCGTTCTGGGTCGCTGAAGTCCATTCGGGACTGGAGGAACCGCCATGAAGAAGGTACTGGGCGCGAAGGTCG
>JBBRYP010000061.1:0-27830 GCA_038237515.1 Gaiellales bacterium | reverse complement strand
ATCGGCAACCTGTTCTTCTTCTCCTCGGGAGCCGACAAGCAGCTCGGCCCGCGGCTGAACGGCGCCTACGTCGGCGGCTTCGGCAGCTCGCCGGACCTGAAGTCCCCGAAGGTTGCGGCCTACAAGAAGATCCTCGACAAGTGGTACAAGAAGTACCCGCCGCTCGCCGGCAAGGCCTCCGATCATGCCGCCGACGGCTTCACGTACAACTACTACCTCAACGCGTGGGCGCTCGTGAAGGGTCTCCAGGCGGTCAAGGGCGATCTCTCCGGCGGCCAGAAGAAGCTCCAGGCCGTGCTCCGGAAGACAACAGTCGACGGGGCGTACGGGAAGGTGACCCTCGACAAGAACCGCCAGGCGATCCAGGACCAGTACTCCTACCGGATGGACGTCAGCGCCGGCGGCGGTCTCGCGATCACGACCGTCCAGTTCATCCCGAAGGTCGACCAGTCCTTCGGCGGCTCGATCAAGTCGCCGCCCAACCGCAGTTCCCCGGCGTGCGTCCACAAGAAGCTCCCGTGGACGGGCAAGGAGCGGCCGGTGTCGGGAGGCGTCATCAAGTAGGTGACGCAGGCGGCACCTGAAGCACCGCACGCCGACAGCGCCGAGCCGATCCTCCGCTTGCGGGGGGTCGGCCGGCGCTTCGGCGGCCTGCATGCCGTGCGCGATGTCGACCTCGCGATCCCCCCGGGCGAGCGCCGGGCGATCCTCGGACCGAACGGTGCCGGCAAGACGACCCTCTTCAACGTCATCTCCGGGGACTTCCCGCCCACCTCTGGGACGATCGAGCTCTTCGGCGCGGACGTGACGATCCTGTCCGCCCCCGCTCGGGCGAAGCTCGGGCTCGCCCGCACCTACCAGAAGTCACGGCTCTTCCTCGGCCTCAGCGTCGAGGACAACCTCTACCTCGCGGTCCTCGGCGTCGGTGCCGGGCACCTTCGGCCCGTCGTCGCACCGCGCCGGGACAAAGCGATGCGCGAGAAGGCTCGCTGGGGCGCCGAGAAGGTGGGCCTCGCAGGCAAGCTCGCGGAGCTCGTCGGCTCGCTCTCGCACGGCGAGCAGCGCCAGCTCGAGGTGGGGATGGCACGCGTGAGCGAGCCGAAGCTGATGCTCCTGGACGAGCCCGCGTCGGGGCTCTCGCGCGGGGAGCGTGTCGCCCTCACCGATCTGCTCCTCCAGCTCGACGCCTCGATCACGCTGATCCTGATCGAGCACGACATGGATGTCGCGCTGCGGGTGGCGGAGCGGGTGACGATGATGCACGACGGCCGAGTGATCGTCGAGGGCACCCCCGACGAGATCCGCGCCAACCAGCTGGTCCACGACCTCTACCTCGGAAGCCACCACGGTCCGGTCGAGGAGCACGCGTGACCGAGGCCGCCGCCGCACCGGCACCCGCCTGCGCGGCGCGCGGCGAGCCGATCCTCTCGGTCTCCGCGCTGAACGCGTTCTACGGGCGGGCTCACGTCCTGCACGACGTCACCTTCGAGATGAGCCACGAGTCGATCGCGATCGTCGGCCGCAACGGCATGGGGAAGACCACGCTCTGCAACGCGATCATGGGGATCCGCCCGCCCGAGATCTCCGGCTCCATCGTGTTCGAGGGCGCTGCGCTCGTCGGTAAGCCGTCCTACCGGATCGCCGGCGGAGGGATCGGATACGTCCCGCAGGGGCGGCGCCTCTTCCCGTCGCTCACCGTCGACGAGCACCTGCGCATGATCAGCGGCCGCCGGGACGCGGGTCGCCGCTGGACGCCCGAACACGTCTACGAGCTCTTCCCGCGCCTCGCCGAGCGGAAGCGAAACGGAGGCGCGCAGCTCTCCGGCGGGGAGCAGCAGATGCTCGCGATCGGCCGGGCGCTGCTCACGAACCCGAAGCTCCTGATCATGGACGAGCCGTCCGAGGGTCTCGCGCCGGCCATCGTCGAGCGGCTCGTGGATGTGTTCAAGTCGCTCGAGGAGGAGGGGCTGGCGATCCTCCTGATCGAGCAGAACCTGGGCGTCGCCACCTCGCTCGCAGAGCGTCAGCTGATCATGGTCGCGGGACAGATCGCGACGGAGACGACGGCGGCCGCGCTCTCCGGCGACCCCGAGGCGCAGCGGCGCTACCTCGGCGTCGAGCCGCTCGCCGAGCACGAGTAGCAGCCTGAGCGATTCAGGAGCGTCGCGGCTCCCGAACCGGGGTGGCCGAACCCGTTACTTCTTCTTCTTCGGCTCGCACGCCGGGTCGTGCCGGATGCACGGCGGCTCGTGCGGCTTGTAGATGATCAGGCTTTGGACTCGCTGGAGCGTGGGGTCGAGCCTGTCATAGCCTGCGGCCGGACCGATGCGGGTGTAGGCGTCGAAGCCGAAGATCTGCTGGGTCTCGTCTCGGTACACGTGCACGGTGAGCACTCCGCGCACGTTCTGGCGCAGGTCCGTGCGAAACCCGCTCCAGTCGAAGATCCGCTTGAAGATCGCGCCTTGCTGGGTCACCGGGCCTGCAGGATCGATCCGGATCCTGCGGACGACGCCGGCGGTCATCGTCTTGCGCCAGTAGTTGACCACGTCGTCGAACGTGAGCGGCGTCGGCCAGCCGCTGAAGCCGAAGCTGACGCCCCTCGTCCCGTCGGCGGAGGCGAGGTCGATGCCACCCACCGACTGGACGTCGTGCCAGCCGGCTCCGGGGGCATACCAGACGAACCATTTGCCCTCGTGGCGCACCCACCCGGCAAGCCCGCTCCGACTATGGTTGTCGTGCCTCCGGGGGATGAGGATCGCAGGCGGTGTCGCCTTCAAGCGAAGCAGCGGAACGACCCTCGTCGGCGGTGCCGGCTTCGTGCTCGGTCGGTCTCCGGCGCCCACGACAGGCACCGCGACCGCTGCGGCGGCAAGGACGGCTGCAGTTGCGACGAGCCGGCGCATTCCAAGGATGTTACGTTGCGATTTCGTCTGGTGCAACGCGAGGCGGCGGCGCCGGCGGACTCGCACGGCGGCGGCTCGAGAGGCTTGTAGGATCGGCCGGGTGCCGACCGTCATCCTGCTCGGGACCCTCGACACGAAGGGGCACGAGTACGCGTTCCTGCGCGACCGGCTCCGCGAGCTCGGCGCCCAGACGATTCTCATCGACGCCGGCGTCCTCGGCACGGCGCAGGTTGCCGCCGACGTCACCCGGGAGGAGGTCGCCCGGGCGGCCGGAGGCGAGCTCGAAGCGTTGGCGGCGGCCGGCGATCGCGGCGCTGCCGTCGCCGCTATGGGTCGCGGAGCGGCCGAGGTCGTGAAGCGCTTCCACGCAGAGGGACGCCTGGACGGCATCGTGTCCGTCGGCGGCTCCGGAAATGCCTCGATCGCAGCGCGGGCGATGGCGGCGCTGCCGGTGGGTGTCCCGAAGCTGATCGTCTCCACGATCGCCTCCGGCGACACGCGGCCGTACGTGGGCGCCTCCGACGTGACCATGACCTACTCCGTCGTCGACATCTCCGGGATCAACCGGATCTCCGAGCGGATCCTGACGAACGCCGCGGGCATGATCGCCGGGGCCGCCGGGGCCGCCGGGGCCGCCGGGGCCGCCGGGGCGCAGGCGCCGGCAGCGCGCGACGAGCGGTTGCTCGTTGCGGCCAGCATGTTCGGGGTGACGACCGCGTGCGTGACACGCGCGCGCGAGCGGCTGGAGGAGCTCGGCTACGAGGTGCTCGTCTTCCATGCGACCGGAACCGGCGGGGAGTCGATGGAAGCGCTCGTCCGCGACGGCTACATCGCTGGCGTGCTCGACGCGACGACCACAGAGCTCGCCGACGAGCTCGTCGGCGGCGTTCTCTCGGCCGGACCCCACCGGCTGGAGGCGGCGGGCGCAGCAGGGGTGCCGCAGGTCGTCTCCCTCGGGGCGCTCGACATGGTCAACTTCGGCCCGCGGGAGACCGTGCCGCCGCAGTTCGCCGATCGGAACCTCTACGTCCACAACCCGACGGTGACGCTGATGCGGACGACGCCGGAGGAGTGCCGCGAACTCGGCCGTGGAATCGGCCGCAAGCTCTCGGCGGCGGCAGGGCCGACGGTGCTCTTCGTTCCGTTGAGGGGCGTTTCGGCGATCGCGGTCGAGGGTCAGCCGTTCCACGACGCGAACGCAGACGCGGCGCTGCTCGAGGGTCTGCGGGAGACGCTCGCGCCGTCGGTCGAGGTGCACGAGCTCGAGACCGACGTCAACGACCCCGTCTTTGCAGACGCCATGGCGGAGAGGCTGCACGAGCTGGTCTGCGCACGGGTTCGAAAATGAGCCGACCGATCGGCGAGAGATTCCAACGGACGGCGGAGCCGAGCTTGCCTCGGCGGGAGCCGGAGCCAGAGTCGGGCGGGCGCGGCCTGAAGGGGGCTCGTGGGGGAACCACGGGTTCCCCTGCGAGATGGGCATGACCCGCGAGCAGGCGTTGGCGCTCCTGCGGGCGCAGGTGGACGCCGGGAAGCCGATCATCGGCGCAGGCGCCGGCACCGGTCTGTCGGCCAAATGTGCCGAGGCGGGCGGGGCCGACCTGATCATCATCTACAACTCGGGCCGCTACCGGATGGCCGGGCGGGGCTCGCTCGCCGGGCTGCTGCCGTACGGCGACGCGAACGCGATCGTGGTCGACATGTCGCGGGAGGTGCTCCCGATCGTCCGAGAGACACCGGTGCTCGCCGGCGTCTGCGGCACCGACCCCTTTCGCCTGATGCCGGTCTTCCTCGAGGAGCTCAAGCGACTCGGCTTCTCGGGCGTCCAGAACTTCCCCACCGTCGGCCTCTTCGACGGGACGATCCGGCGAGGGCTCGAGGAGACCGGCATGGGGTACGGGCTCGAGGTGGAGATGATCCGGCGCGCGCGCGAGCTCGACCTCCTGACTGCCCCGTACGTGTTCACCCCGGACGAGGCGCGCGCGATGGCCGGCGCCGGCGCCGACGTGCTCGTCCCGCACATGGGACTGACGACCGGTGGTGCGATCGGCGCGGAGACCGCGAAGTCACTCGACGAGTCCGTCGAGCTCGTGCAGGCGATGAGCGACGCGGCGAAGGAGGTCGCCCCCGAGGTTCTCGTCCTCTGTCATGGCGGCCCGATCGCGGAGCCGGCCGACGCGGCCTACGTGCTCGCGCGGACACGCGGGGTGGTCGGCTTCTTCGGAGCCTCGAGCATGGAGCGGCTGCCGACCGAGACGGCGATGACGGAGAACATGAGGCGGTTCAAGGCGATTCCCATCGAGGAGGCGACGGAATGAGCAGGTTTGTGAAGCAGTCCGACATCCGGCAGGAGGGCTTCGACTGGGGGAACGTCGGCTGGCGCTCCGACGGGACGGGCTCGAGGCAGCTCGTGGTGATGGACGTCACGGTCGAGCCCGGCGGCGGGCATGCGTTCCACCGGCACCCGCGTCAGGAGGAGATGATCGTCGTCAGGTCGGGCCGGGTCGAGCAATGGCTCGAGCGAGAGCACGAGACGCTCGAGGCGGGCGATGCGGTCTACATCGACGCCGACGTGGTGCACGGCTCCTTCAATACCGGTGACGAGACCGTGCAGCTCCAGGTGATCCTCGGCCCTGCCATCGCGAGCGAGCAGACCGGCTACGAGCTCGTCGACGTCTCGGGCGACGAGCCCTGGGCGTCGCTTCGCTGATGCAGGCGATCCGGATCCACGAGGGCGGAGAGCTCCGATACGAGGAGGCGCCCGACCCGGTGGCGGCACCGGGGGAGGTGCTGGTCGAGCTGCGCTCGGCGGCGCTGAACCGCCGTGATCTGCTCGTGCGCAGCCCGCCGAACCCCGTCTATCAGTTCCCGCTGCCGCTGATCCCCGGCTCCGACGGGGCCGGCATCCGCCGGGACACGGGTGAGGAGGTAGTGATCTACCCAGGCCTCGGCTGGGGCGATCGCGAGGACGCCGCGGAGGCCGATTGGCGGATCCTCGGTGGCCCCGAGGACGGCACCTACGCGGAGCTCGTAAAGCTCCCGGAGGAGAACGTGTTCGCGAAACCGCGGCGATTCTCGTGGGAGGAGGCCGCCGCGTTCCCGCTTGCCGCGTTGACGGCTTTCCGGGCGCTGTTACCGGTCGGCCGTCTGGTGGGCGGCGAGACCGTGCTCGTGCTCGGAGCGGGGAGCGGCGTGTCGACCTTCGCGGTGTCGCTCGCCGCTCAGTGGGGGGCGCGGGTGCTCGTGACGTCCTCGAGCGAGGAGAAGATCCAACGCTCGAGAGAGCTCGGCGCGGAGGGCGGGGTTCTCTACACGGACGATGGCTGGCCCCAGGCGGTGCGCGAGCTGACCGGCGCCGGCGTCGACCTCGTCGTGGATTCCGTCGGCGCCACGTGGATGAAATCGCTTCGCTGCCTGCGGAAAGGCGGAAGGCTTGTCGTCTTCGGCGGCACCGGAGGGCCGAGCGTCGAGCTCGACGTCCGCTTCGTCTACCTGAACTGGCTCTCGATCCACGGGACGACGATGGGCTCAGGTCGAGACTTCGCCGCGCTGCTGCGCATGGTCGAACAGGGCGATTGGCGGCCCGTGATCGACAGCGTCCGACCGCTCGGGGAGGCGGACGCGGCGATGGAGCGGCTGGCCTCCGGCAACCACTATGGGAAGCTCGTTCTGACCGTCTGAGCGCCCGCCCCCTTTGCGCCCCGGGGAGGGCGGGCACAGTGGCGCCGTCAGCGCCGGACGACGATCTCGTCGAGCGGCTTGCGGTCTGCCCGCCTGCTCCACTCCGCGGCGGTGCGCCGCTCGGGGTTCCGCGGAGTCGCGGGGTAGCCGAAGCTCAGCACGATCGCGAGCTGCTCGTCCTCCGAGAGAGCGAGGACGCCCGCTGCCCCCTCCGGGTCGGCAATGCCGTTCGGGCACGACACGACGCCCTCGTTCCAGGCGGCGAGCATCATGTTCTGCGCGGCGCGGCCGGCGTCGAAGGAGGTCGGGCCTTTGCCCGCGGTGACCACGACGACCACGAGCCGTGCGCCGAGCACGTTTGCGGGCGCGAAGACGGCGCGAGCGAGACTCTCGATCGCAGCGCGTTCCTCGACGACGTGGAAGCGCCACGGCTGCCGGTTGCGCGCGCTACCGGCAAGGCGTCCGGCGTCGAGGATGCGCCGAGCTACCTCAACTGGGATCTCCCGCTCGTCGTACTCGCGGACGTCGCGCTTGCTCGCGATCGCGAGGTACGCGTCCATCGCTCAGGCGAGCCGCTCGTAGGCCGGGAGCGTCAGGAAGTCGACGAACTCCTCCGCGAGCGCGACCTCGTCGAAGAGCTTCCGCGCCTCCTCGAGCCCGGTCCAGCCGCCCTCGGAGGCCCGCGCCACCTCCTCGTCCTCGACGCGCGCCACCTCCTCGCGCGAGAACCGTCCGTGCCGCACCCACTGCCAGACCTGCGAGCGGGAGATCTCGGCCGTCGCCGCGTCCTCCATCAGGTTGTCGATCGCGGCGGCGCCGGTGCCGGCGAGCCAGGCGGCGAGGTAACGAATGCCGACGCTGACGTTGGTGCGGAGGCCCTGCTCGGACACCTCTCCGCCGGGGATCCGGACGTCGAGCAGATCGCCGGCCGTGACCGAGACGTCCTCTCGCAGGCGCTCGACCTGGTTCGGCGCTCCGTCGAGCACCCGGTTGAACTCCTCCTGCGCCACGCCCACGAGGTCGGGGTGCGCCACCCACGTGCCGTCGAACCCGTCTCCCGCCTCCCGCTCCTTGTCCTCGCGCACCCTCGCCAGCGCCACCTCGTTCACCGCGGCGTCGCGGCGCGAGGGGATGAACGCCGCCATCCCACCGATCGCGTGCGCGCCGCGCCGGTGGCAGGTGCGGACGAGCAGCTGCGAGTACGCGCGCATGAACGGGACGGTCATCGTCACCTGCGAGCGGTCGGGCAGCACGAAGTCGTCGCGGTCGCGGAACTTCTTGACGATGCTGAAGATGTAGTCCCAGCGGCCCGCGTTGAGCCCGGCGGAGTGCTCGCGCAGCTCGTGGAGGATCTCGTCCATCTCGAAGGCCCCGAGGATCGTCTCGATCAGCACCGTGGCGCGGATCGAGCCGGCCGGCACGCCCAACCGCGCCTGCGCGGAGACGAACACGTCGTTCCAGAGCCGCGCCTCGAGGTGGCTCTCGAGCTTGGGGAGGTAGTAGTACGGCCCCGTTCCCCGCGCGAGGAGTTCGGCCGCGTTGTGGAAGAAGTAGAGACCGAAGTCGAAGAGGCTCGCGGAGATCGGCTCGCTGTCGACGAAGAGGTGACGCTCCGGCAAGTGCCAACCGCGCGGCCGGACGAGCAGTGTGGCGAGCTCGTCGTTCAGCCGGTACGACTTGTCCGCCGTGGCGAGCGACAGCGTTCGCCGAACTGCCTCCGTCAGGTTCTGCTGGCCCTCGATCACGTTCGCCCAGGTCGGCGAGTTCGCATCCTCGAAGTCGGCCATGAAGACGCGGGCGCCCGAGTTCAGGGCGTTGATCACCATCTTCCGGTCGACCGGGCCGGTGATCTCGACGCGGCGGTCCTGGAGATCGGTAGGCGGAGGCGCCACGCGCCACGGGCTGTCACGAACCTCGCGCGTCTCGGGCAGGAAGTCCGGAAGCTCCCCGTCCGCGAGCCGCTGCTGCCGCTCCACGCGTTGTTGGAGCAGCTCGCGCCGGCGGTCGCCGAACTCGCGCTGAAGCGAGACGACGAACGCGAGCGCCTCCGGCGCGAGGACCCCGTCGATCGTTTCGTTTCGCTCGCCGCGAATCTCGACGCCGTCCACGGCGGTACAGTGCCACCTTGCTCGCCGACGCGCACAACGACCTCTTCCTGGAGGTGGCGTGGCGGCTCTCGGAAGGGGAGGCCAACCCGTTCGCGGAGCACTGGCTGCCGAAGCTCGAGTCCGCCGACATCGGGCTCCAGGTGTGCCCGATCTACGTCGATCTCGAGTTCCTGCCGGAGGCGGCGGCCCGTCAGGCGCTCGGCATCGCCGCGGCCTTCCACCGGACGCTCCGGACGAACGAGGCGCGCGTGCGCTGGGTGCGGACGGCGGCCGATCTGGAGCACGACGGCCGCATCGGGCTGCTGCTCGCGCTCGAGGGGGCGGAGCCGCTCGGCTCGACGCCGGAGCTCCTCGACGCGTTCGTCGCGCTCGGCGTTCGCCTCGTCGGCCTCACCTGGAACCGGCGCAACGCCTTTGCCGACGGCGCCGCAGAGCCGCCGGGCGGCGGGCTCAGCCGCCTCGGCGAGCAGCTCGTCGACCGGATCGCCGAACTCGGCCTGGTGCTCGACCTCGCGCACGCCTCCGAGCGGACGTTCGAGGACGTCCTGGAGCGCGCGCCGGAGACACCGGTGCTCGTGTCGCACGCAGGCTGCCGGGCGCTCCGCGACTCGCCGAGGAACGTCTCGGACGACCAACTGCGGGCGGTCGCGGGACGCGGCGGCCTCTTCGGCTCCGCTGCGCTGCCGAGCATGATCGACCCGGCCTCGCCGACGCTCGAGCGCTACCTCGACCACCTCGAGCACGCAGTCGAGGTGATGGGGATCGACCACGTGTGCCTCGGCGCCGACTTCGTCTCGCAGCTCTTCGCCTCGGGCGCCCTGCGGGTTTCCCAGCGTGACTTGATGCTGCTTCCGTCGGGACTGACGCCGGGCACTCCGATCGAGGGGCTCGCTGGACCGGACGACTACCCGCGTCTCGTGGAGGGCCTCCGGGCGCGCGGGTACGAGGGCGATCGGCTCGAGGCGATCCTGAGCGGGAACCTCGTGCGTTTCCTGCGCGGCGCGCTGCCGGGCTGAGCGCGGCTGCCGAACCGGGGGCTGTAAGGGGCGGGGAAGCGAGGGACGAGCGTCGTTTGGCCTCCGCGGGCGGAGCGGGCGGCTTTGCGGAGCGCAACCAATCCGACCCGGGCGCGGTGAGGGGCGAGGAAAGCGAGGGGCGCGGAGGGCGGGGGCGTGCCTTTCTGCCGAGGGGTAGAGTCGAGCACGTGAGCCTGCCGGAGGCGTTCCTCGACGGAGTTCGCGACGCGCTCCCGCCTGACGCGGTCATCTCCGAGGCCGAGCAGCTGCGCACCTACGAGTGCGACGGCCTGACGGGGCACCGGATGATGCCGGCGCTCGTGGTGCTGCCGCGCTCGACCTTCGAGGTGCAGGCGGTGCTCGGCCTCTGCCACGCGCACCGCGTGCCCTTCGTCGCCCGCGGGGCCGGGACGGGGCTCTCGGGTGGCGCACTTCCCGTCGCGGACGGGATCGTCGTCTCGCTCGCGCGCATGAACCGGATCCTCGAGATCGATCTCGCCGCGGGGCGCGCGGTCGTCGAGCCGGGGGTGGCGAACCTCGCGGTGACGCAGGCGGTGATCGGCGACGGCTTCTACTACGCGCCCGACCCTTCGAGCCAGCAGGTCTGCACGATCGGCGGGAACGTCGCCGAGAACTCCGGCGGCGCTCACTGCCTCAAGTACGGCTTCACCGTCAACCACGTCGTCGCGCTCGAGCTGGTGCTCCCGGCCGGCGAGGTCGTGGAGCTTCGCCTCGGCGAGCCGGGATACGACCTGCTGGGAGCGGTCGTCGGCTCCGAGGGGACGCTCGGGATCGCGACGAAGGTCACCCTCCGGCTCCTGCGGCGCCCGGAAGCCGTGCGAACGCTCCTCGCCGGATTCGCTTCCACCGACGCCGCCGGAGGCGCCGTCTCCGACATCGTCTCGGCGCGGATCCTGCCGGCCGCGATCGAGATGATGGACCGCCTGACGATCGAGGCGGCCGAGGCCGCCGTGCATGCGAACTACCCGCCGGAGGCGGGGGCGATCCTGATCGTCGAGCTCGACGGGGTCGAGGCGCAGGTGGAGGACGATCTCGGCGCCGTCGAGGAGATCTGCCGCAGCAATGGCGCAGGGGAGATCCGCGTCGCAGCCGACGAGCACGAGCGCGCGCTCCTCTGGAAAGGACGGAAGGCGGCGTTCGCCGCCATGGGCCGGGTCAGCCCCAGCTACTACGTCCAGGACGGCGTCGTCCCGCGCACGCGCCTTCCGGCCGTCTTGCGGCGCATCGGCGAGCTCGAGCTGGAGTACGGACTGCGGGTGGGCAACGTCTTCCATGCGGGGGACGGCAATCTCCATCCGCTCGTGCTCTACGACGAGCGCATCGAGGGCGACGCGGCGCGCGCGCAGCAGCTCGCGGAGAAGATCCTCCACGCTTGTGTCGACGCGGGCGGATCGATCACCGGCGAGCACGGCATCGGCTCCGACAAGGCCTGCTCGATGCCGCTGCTCTTCGGGCCGGACGACCTGGAGGCGATGCAGCGGCTGCGGCGCGCCTTCGACCCCGACGGCCTCGCGAACCCCGGAAAGATCTTTCCGACCCCGCGACTCTGCGGTGAGGTTCCGGGGCCTTACAGAGCGCACCCGCTCGAGCGCGCAGGCGTTGCCGAGCGTTTCTGAGCCGGCGGCGGTCGAGGAGGTCGCGGCCGTCTTGCGCGACGCGGCGGCTGCCGGCCGGAGCATCGCGATCGATCGGGCGGACGGAGACGTCCGCCTGTCGACGGCCCGTCTCGACCGCGTGCTCGAGCACGAGGCCGGCGACCTCACCTGCACCGTCGAGGCGGGAATCCGCCTTTCCGCGCTTCGCGAGCGGCTCGCGAGCGAGGGTCAGATGCTCGCGCTCGACCCACCCGGCGACCCCACCGTCGGCGCCTGCCTGGCCGGCGACCTCTCCGGGCCCAGGCGCCACCGCTACGGGACGGTACGGGACCTCGTGCTCGGGGTCACCGTCGTCCTCTCCGACGGGACGATCGCCCACTCCGGCGGGAAGGTCGTGAAGAACGTCGCCGGCTACGACCTCGGAAAGCTCTTCTGCGGCTCGCGCGGGACGCTCGGCCTCGTCGCGCGCGTCAGCCTCCGCCTCCATCCTCGCCCGCGGTCCTCGCGAACGCTCGTCGTGCCGGTCCCCTCCGCCGCCGCCGCGGGCCGCGTCGCCGAGGCGCTCCACCGCTCGACGTTCGTCCCGAGCGCCGTCGATTGCCTCTGGCCCGGGCGGCTCGTGCTCCTCTTCGAGGGTGGCCCGCGCGCGGTGGCGGTGCAGATGGACGCCGCATCCCGCCTCGTCGGCGGCGAGGAGGACGTCGACGGTGCCGTCTGGGAGGAGATCGGGGAGCGCCAGCTCGCCTCGGGCGGCCGCGCGGGCTTCGACCCGGGGAAGCTCGCCGCCGTGCTCGCCGGCCTCGACGAGGCGGTCGTCCGCGTCACGGCCGGCGTGGCCTACGTCCCCTCGGTGGCCGCCCAGCCCCGGGAGGCCGCGCTGGCGCGGCTGAACGAGCGTGTCCGCAGGCAGTTCGACCCTCAGGGCGTGCTCGTGTGAAACCCGCGATCGACAAGGAGCTGATCGCCGACTGCATCCACTGCGGCTTCTGCCTGCCGACGTGCCCCACCTACGGGCCGCTCTGGCAGGAGGAGATGGACTCTCCCCGCGGGCGCATCTACCTGATGGACGGGCTCGTGGAGGGGACGATCCCGCTCACCGATACGGTCGTCCAGCACTTCGACCGCTGCCTCGGCTGCATGGCGTGCGTCACCGCCTGCCCCTCGGGCGTCCAGTACGACAAGCTGATCGAGCAGACGCGGGCGTACGTCGAGGAACACCACGAGCGCTCGCCGGGGGATGCCGCGGTCCGGGCGCTCGTCTACGCTCTGTTCCCGTACCCGCGCCGGCTGCGCGCGGCGCTCGCGCTGGCTCCGGCGGGCAAGCGCCTGCCGCTGCCGGGCAAGCGGCTGCGGGCGCTGACGGAGCTCGCGCCGCCGTGGCGCTCCACCGAGCGACCTCCCGAGGTGACGCCCGCCGCCGGCGGGCGCCGGGCGAGGGTGGGACTGCTGCTCGGTTGCGTCCAGAGCGTCGTCTTCGGCGACACGAACGCGGCGACGGCCCGCGTGCTCGCCGCCGAAGGCTGCGAGGTCGTGGCGCCGAAACAGGGCTGTTGCGGAGCGCTCCACGTGCACGGCGGGCGCCTCGCGGGCGGGCTCGCGCGCGCGCGCCGCACGATCGCCTCGTTCGAACGAGCCGGCGTCGAATACGTCGTCTCGAACGCCGCGGGCTGCGGCTCGAACCTGAAGGACTACGCGCACCTCCTCGCCGACGACCCGGCTTGGGCGGAGCGCGCCGCCTCCTTCTCGGCGAAGGTGCGGGACGTCTCGGAGCTCCTCGAGGAGCTCGGCCCCCAGGCGCAGCGGCACCCGCTCCCGCTCCGCGTCGCCTTCCAGGACTCGTGCCATTTGGCGCACGCCCAGGGCATCCGGGACGCGCCGCGAGCCCTGCTGCGCTCGATTCCCGAGCTCGACCTCGCCGAGCCCGCCGATCAGGCGATCTGCTGCGGCAGCGCGGGGATCTACAACATCGTCCAGCCGGAGGCGGCACGGGAGCTCGGCGACCGGAAGGCGCAGCGGATCCTCGAGACTGCCCCGGAGGCGTACGCAAGCGCGAACCCCGGCTGCTTGATCCAGGTGTCGACGGCGCTCCGGCGCGCGGGGGCGCCGCTGCCGGCGGTCCATCCGGTAGAGCTCCTCGACGCATCCCTCGCGGGGGTCTCCTCAGGCACCTTCGCCTCCTCCGCACGCCGTTGATCCGCACCGGTCGACCTTCGTAGGATCGTTGCCTTGCCTCGATTCGGCGCATCTCCTCGCAAGGGCCCGAACGCGCTCGTGCTCGCGCTCTACGGCGGCGCGCTCGCGCTCACCATTGCGGTGGCATCGGTCGCGATCGTCGCCGTGCGGCCGGGGCCGCCGAAGCCGACCTGCCGGCGCGGCTTCCAGTGTCCGCACGCCTTCGCGGCGGCGCGGCCCCTCGTCACAGGGCGCGTGTGGCGCAGCCGGGAGCTCGGCTACCGCTTCGAATATCGGCCGGCTCGGTGGAGCACGCGCGGGCTGACCGCGCGGAATGCGATCCTCGACTCGCGAACCGGGCTCGACCTCGAAGTGCGGTTCATCGGAGCACCCGCCTCGGTGCGCTCGCCGCTCCAGATGATCGCCGATCTGAAGCACGACATCGCGGCGAACTCGGACGTGCTCGGCCTGCACTCGGACTCCAGCCTGCGGCACACCCTGCTCGGGCCGAGCGTCGGGTACGTCGACGGCATCGGTGGCGCCTACGCGGGCACGCTGGACACGCCGCAGGGCCCGGGCGGCCGTGTCTTCGTCGACCTGCTGGCAGCGACGGACGGGCGGATCACGATCGGCGTCGAGGCGATCACCGCCGAGGACGAGACGTACCGGCCGGAGGCGCTCTACCTGGCCGACAGCCTGCTGAACACGCTGCGCTGGCCCTCGAGCCCGCCGGCGGGCTCATCGCCGGTGGCGACGGTTGCGGCGCGGCGGCTTCCCCGCGCGCCGCGACCGGTCGGCCCGACGGCCCCGGAGGAGCCGATCCGGTTCTCGCTCGTCCTGCCGCTCCGTGACCGTGCCGTCGATCGATATCTCGAGGAGCTTCGCGACCGCCGATCGCCCCACTACCGACGGTTCCTCGACGCTCGTGCCTTCGGCGCGCGCTTCGGACTGCCGGCGCCCGCCCTCCGTCGTGTTCGTGCGGCCGCTGCGGCAGCCGGGTTGCCAGTGCTGCACGTCTATCCGCAGCGGACGGAGCTGACGGTAGTCGCCGACGCGCGCGCGGTCGAGGCCGCATTGCGCATTCGCCTGCGCGACTTCGCCGACGCCTCTGGACGACGCTTCCATTCGCCGGTCGGCCGGCCCCGTCTGCCGGCCGCGCTCGCCCGCCTGGGCGTCGAGGCGGCCGGTCTTTCGACTCGGCCCCAGCCGCCGCCCGAGGACCTGCCGGGTGGGGGGCTGACCCCGGAGGTGGCGCGACGCATCTACGACGTCACTCCACTCCACGCGCGCGGGATTCGCGGTCAGGGCGTGACCGTCGCGATCGTCTCCTTCGACTCCTTCCACGACCGCGACGTCCGGCTGTTCGATCGGCGCTTCGGGATCAACGGCCCGCCTGTGAAGCACGTGCGGGTGCAGGGCGGCACCGGCGTCGGGGACGCCTCCAGCGAGGTCAACCTCGACATCGACACGATTCGCGCCATGGCTCCGAAGGCGCAGATCCTCGACTTCGAGGCACCCGGCGATGCGACGCTGGCGGCGATGTTCAACGCAATCGTCGCCGACGGGCGCGCGAAGATCGTCTCCAACAGCTGGGGCCCGTGCGACGACCCGGTCGAGCTCTTCCGGTCGGATCGCCGGGCGGCCGTGCAGGCGCTCAAGGCCATGGTCGCGCGCGGGATGACGATGTTCGTCGCCTCCGGCGATCGGGGTGCCTACGACTGCCAGCAGGCCGACGAGCGCATCCACCGCCCGACCGTGGACTTCCCGTCCGACACCCCCTGGACCGTCTCGGTCGGCGGAACGTATCTCGAGGCTACGGCGGGCGGCCGCTACCTCGACGAGTTCGGGTGGGAGGACGTGCTCCAGGGGTGGGGGGGCGGTGGCGGCAACGACCCAGTCGAGCCTCGGCCGGCCTGGCAGCGTGCGCCCGGCGTGGCGGGTCCCCGCTCGAACGGCCACCGCCAGAGCCCCGACGTCTCCGCCGCGGCGGATCCCGACACCGGCTTCGCCTCGATCGACGGCGGCAAGCTGGATTTCGTGGGCGGGACGAGCGCCTCGACGCCTTTCTGGGCCGGGTCGGCGGCGCTGATGACCCAGTACGCCCATCGCGCGCACGCGGGACCGCTCGGCTTCCTCGCGCCGCTCCTCTACCAGGTAGCTCGAACGCCGCAGCCGTTTCCGCCGTTCCATGACGTGACGCAGGGCGGCAACCGCCTCGACGCGGCGACACGCGGCTGGGACTACTCCACCGGCCTCGGCTCGCCCGACGTCTGGAACCTCGCCCGCGACCTCGTGAGGGCCGTTACGGTGAAGTAACGGCACGTGCTCCGCGTCCGCATGAATCGCCGCGGGGCCGGCGTGGCGGAAGCGGCGCGCCGCTCGACGACTAACGAAGCTTAACCCTGCTCAACGCCTGCTTAATCGACTTCGGTGTACAACGTGAAGCGATGGCACAGTTCAATCCAAGCCGACGCGGTGACCTGAACCCCGTGTGCCGCTCCGCGGTACGCTGTTCACGTTTTCCGCGCCCCGGCAGGCACCGGTAGAGCGGCGCTCGCCGGAAACGATCAAGGAGGCACGATGCAGCGCAGGCAAGTCTGGAGAATCGGTCTGGGTCTAGGTGCGGCGGGACTGGTGGCGGTCGCCGCGGTCCTCGTCTGGGCGCTCGGATTCCGCTCCGACAACGACAACGGCAAAAACGCAAACCCCGCGTCACCCAGACCGGCTGCGTCTGCGCAGCGGTCATTCTCACCGAACGCTGCCTCGCAAGGCCAGATCAACGGTGCGTCGAAGGTTGCCGCGCTCTTCAAGGCGGCATCGGCCGCGGTGCCGACGGCGAGCCTGACAGCTTCCTCCGCGGCGGCTCTCGTCCAGGCGGGAACGGCGACGAGCGGCACCCTCTCGGACTCGGTCGCTGCACCACTCCTGCGGTCGACGCCCGTCGCGCCTCAGGCACAGACGGCGGCCACGAGCCTCGTCGACAGCATGTCGGCGTCCTTCGCCGACGCAAGTGAGGTCCAGAGCGGCGTCCTCGGCTCCTCCCCGGCGGCTTCGGCGTCGGTGACGGCCTCGGCGTCGACCTCGGCGCTCGTCGAGCCCGCTGCCGCCGCCTTCGGCAACGCGGACGCGGCGCCGGCAGGAATCCTCACCCCGGCGCAGGCGACACCGTTGCTGCGCGCAGCGCCGCTCTCGCCGGTCTCGAACGCGGCGGTCGCGGCGGTCATCGGGGCCGTGAGCGACAGCGCCTCGGTCTTCGGCGACGCGCAGCAGGCGGCCGGCGGCGTCCTCGATTCGGCGCAGGCCGGAACGCTTTCGAATGTGTCCGCCGGCGGGCTCCAGACGCAGAACCTCGTCGATCCGGTCGCGGCGAGCTTCGGTGAGGCGTCAGAGGCACAGGCTGGAACCCTCGCTCCGGCCGTGGCGGCGCCACTCCTCCGTTCGGCACCGATCACGCCGCAGGCCAACGTCCTGTCGGGAGACAACACGCTCGGTGCCGCTGCCCTCGTCGCGAGCAGCGAGAATCAGTCCGGGACGATCGAGGGGCTTCAGACGCAGGCGCTCGTCAGTCCGTCGACGACCGCCGGAGGGGCCGACGGCATCCAGGCGTCGTCGAGCATCTCGCCGATGGCGGCCTCGTTCGCGGGCGCGGACGCCTCGGGCGGCGTTCTCTCCGGAGCGAGCGCCGGTGCTTTCTCGGCGAATGCGAAATCGCCGAGCGTGGCGACGTCGAGCATCTTCAACGGGCGCTCGACCCAGGCCTCCGCGGCCGGCACGTTCCGGATGATCGTGTGCGGCCAGATCGTCGGGAGCAAGTGCACGCCCTCCTACCAGTCGGGCAAGGTCCCGCACCGCGCCCAGGTGCTGACGGTCATCGCCCTCTTCCAGGGTCTCGCGGCACACAACCAGCTCCAGCTCGTGATCATCGACCCAACGGCCCAGAAGGTGCTCGGGCGGACGAAGCCCGTGGCCATCACGAAGGGCAACGGCGGCGTCTACTGGTCGTTCCGTGGCCCCTTCGCCGTGGGCCGCGTGGCCTTCGTTCCGATGGTCAACGGCCAGATCCAGAAGACCGGCGCGCTCGTCCAGTTCACCTAGGACTCGAAGGGCCGGCCCCTGCCGCGGGCTCGCGTCCGCGGCAGGGGCGACCTGCGTCCGTTTCTGCCGGTCTCCATTTCCCCCGACTGCCGCAAGCCGTTTGAACCGACGGAACGGCGCGTTGCGGCGGAGCGGCCGCGCGGCACCCGTGGGGCAGCACGCGTGGGGGTCGGAAACCCGGCCGCTCGGCTCGCAGGTTCGCTCCTACACCGCCTGTAGAGACATCGGATCGACCCGGTAGACTCGCGGCCCGGTGTCCGAGGTGCCCCAGACGATTCACTGCCCGAGTTGCGAGCACGAGGTGCCCGCGCTCTCGTACTGCGTCCGCTGCGGCGAGTACCTCGAGGACGACATCGCACGGCACCCCGGGGGGCACCGGGGATTCGGTGCGGCGCCGAACGAGTCGCGCTTCACGCCGAGCATCGTCTCGACGATCTTCCCGCAGCTCCCGCGCGCCGAGATGGACACGTTTCGCTCCGCGCTCGGCCTCGGCGTCGCCGTGCTCGTCGTCCTCACGCTCGTCAAGCTCTTCCCGCTCGCGATCGTGACGGCAGCCGTCCTCGTGCCGCTGCTCGTGATCCTCTATCTCTGGGATGTCGATCTCTACGAGGACGAGCCGCTGCACGTGCTCGCGCTGACGATCGCCTGGGGTGCTCTCGCCGGAGTCGGGATAGGCTTGCTGACGAAGCACGTCTCCGACGTCAGCTCGGGGCTCGCGTTCCGCACGACGAACCACGAGCTCTTCTGGCGCGGGATCCTGATACCGCTCCTGAGCGTCGTCCTGATGCTGGCAGGGCCGCTCGTCCTCCTGCCCTACCGGAAGTTCAACGACGTCCTCGACGGCGCCACCTTCGGTGGGGCCTGCGCGGTCACGTTCGTCGGCGCGGAGCTCCTGACCCACTCCGCCGACTTTCTCGGGCTGGGCTTCCGTCCGGTCGGCGCGGTCGTCCCCTGGGTGCTGCGCGTGCTGGCTCTCGGCGTCGCGGTTCCCGTACTGGCGGCGGGAGCGATCGGCGCTGCCGCAGGGGCGATCTGGCTGCACTACCGGGCCCCTGTGCGCGACCGGAACGCCCTCGGCCCGCTCGGTCACCCGCTCTTCGCCATCCCGCTGGCCGCCGGTGTCGTCGTCGGGGCCGCTCTGATCCAGCTCTACCTCCATACGTGGTGGCAGCTCGGCCTGCTCGTGCTGATCGCGCTCCTGACGCTCGTCTGGCTGCGCCTCGTGCTCCACGTCGGCCTGCTCCAGGAGGCGTCCGAGATCGAGATCGGACCGCCGATCACCTGTCCGAACTGTGGGCGGGCGACCCCGCGTCACACCTTTTGCGGCAGCTGCGGTGTCTCCCTGCAGGCGCTTCCCAAGTCCACGCGGCCTGACCGATCGCAGGCACCCCCACAGGCGCAGAAACCGTCCACGGGCGCGGCATGACCGCTGCCGCCCCCGTCGCAGCCGCCGGGCCCACCCGGCAGAAGAACACGCGCCGCCGCCTGCTGATCGTCTTCGGCGGCGTGCTCGCGGCTCTGGTTGGATTCGGCGTGCTCGGCATCGTGGTCGCCAGGCCGGGGCCGGTGCAGCCTCCGTGCCGGCCCGACAAACCCTGTGGGACCCCGCCGAACCGTGCGCCGCGCCTCGTCGTCGGGACGATCTGGCACAGCACGCTCGGCTTCGAGATGGAGTACTACACGCGGATCCTGAAGGTGCTGAAGAACGACGACCGGAATCTCTCCGTCAGCCTCGAGATCCCGAGCCGGCCCGAGCTCGACCTCTCCCTCTGGGTCACCGTCGCGCCTGCTGCCGAGGCGACGCCGCTGCAGCTTGCGCAGGACCGGATCTCGTTCTTCCGCGGTAAGACGCTCGGGTTCCAGGCCGATGCGAACTCGAAGCACGAGCTCCTGAGCCCGCTCGTCGGCGACGTCCACGGGATCGGAGGCTCCTACGCCGGCACGATCGACTCGCCTCAGGGGCCGGGGCAACCGCTCGAGGTCCTGATCGCCGCGGCGACCGAGGGAGGACGGAGCGCGGTCGTCTCGGTTGCCACGTCGATGTCCGAGCAAGAGAGCGGCGACTCGCCCTATCCGATCTTCTCGCTCGCGGACACGCTGATGAACACGTTCCGCTGGCCGGGGGAGCCGCTCCCGCGATGACGAAGCCGAGCCGCCGTCTGATCCTTCCGGCCGGAGCCCTGGCCGCGGCCGCCGTCGCGGCCGGCGTCGCTTTGCTGTCGCGAGGCGAGCACGCGACCCGCGTCGAGGCGCTACCGCAGTCGGCGCATGCAGTGCTCTCCTCGCCTGCGCACGACCGCCCCGTCGGGCGGACGAACCCCGCCGCGGTCATCGACTTCTCGCTCGTGCTGCGGCTGCGCCAGCGGGAGCTCGACGCCTACCTGCGCGCGCTCGAGGACCCGACCTCGCCGCAGTACCACCACTACCTCGCAGCAGCCGAGTTCGGGAAGCGGTTCGGCGTCGCACCGCACGAGATCGCGCGCCTGCGCCGCACCGTCGAGGCAGGCGGCCTCGAGGTGACGGGCGGCTATCCACAGCGGACGTCCCTTCGGCTGCGCGGGTCGGTTGCGGCGGTCTCGCGTTACTTCCACGTCACGCTGCGGGACTTCGTCGACTCCTCGGGATATCGCTACCACGAGCCGCTTCGTCCGGCGCGGATCCCGGCCGTCCTGCGCCCCTCGGTCGTCGGCGTCTCCGGCCTCAGCAGCCGGCGCGTGATCCGTCCGGCCGATGTGCCGCAGGGCGGCCTCTCGCCCGCCTCGGCCGAGATCGCCTATGACATCGCCCCGCTCCACCAGCTGGGGATCCGCGGCGAGGGCCAGACGATCGCGATCGTCTCCTTCGACTCCTTCAACGACTCGGACGTCGCGCTCTTCGACCGCCAGTTCAAGATCGTCGGTCCGCCGGTCAAGCACGTGCCGGTCAGCGGCGGCACGCAGGTCGGCGGCGGCAGCGTCGAGGTCAACCTGGACATCGACGTCATCCGCGGCATCGCGCCGAAGGCGCAGATCCTCGACTACGAGGCCCCGCTCCAGGCCTCCTTCGCCGACGTCTTCCAGAAGATCGTCGCGGACGGGAAGGCCGACATCGTCTCTGTCAGCTGGGGGCTCTGCGACCAGATCCCACGCGGCAACTCCGACCGGGTCGCAACCGAGCAGGCGATGGAGGCGGTCATAGCGCGCGGCATCACGATCTTCGTCGCGAGCGGCGACGCGGGTGCCTACGACTGCCAGCGGCGCGACTTCTCGGACCATCGCCCCACGGTTGACTTCCCCTCCGACTCGCCGCACGTCGTCAGCGTTGGCGGCACCCTCCTCTTCACCCGGCAGAACGGGAGCTACCTCGAGGAGGCGGGCTGGCAGGATCCGTTCTCGAATGGCGGCGGTGGCGGCGGACTCAACCCGGTGGAGCCGCGGCCGTTGTGGCAGAAGGCGCCGGGCGTCCAGAACGCAAAGTCGAACGGCCGCCGCCAGCTGCCCGACGTCTCGGCGGCCGCCGACTCGGACAGCGGCTTCTACATCGTCTCCGGCGGCCAGCTGACGACAGTGGGAGGAACCAGCGCCGCGACGCCCTTCTGGGCTGGTTCGATGCTCCTGATCCATCAGTACGTGCAGAAGCAAAAAGCGGGGAAGCTCGGCTTCGTGGCGCCCCTGCTCTACCAGATCGCCTCGACGAAGCAGCCGTACGTTCCCGCGTTCCACGACGTCGTCCGCGGCGGCAACCGGCTGGACGCGGCCGGGCCAGGCTGGGATTACTCGACGGGCCTCGGCTCGCCGGACGTATGGAATCTCGCGCGTGACATCGTCGCCGCGTTGAAGAGCAAGAAGTAGCCCCACCCGCCGCGCGGCTCCGGATCAGGGCTTCAGAGTCCGATGGGCTCCGCCGCTGGGATGCAAGACCCCTGAGATCTCGGAGTCATCGGGATAAGCAACGGTGAAGCGTGCTCCGGTGACACGCCGGAGCCGGACAAGATCCGCGGCGGGCGGTCTCGGAGGTCTCCGCCGTCCTCGGCAGCTAGGTCGTCTCGGGCAGTGGCTGGCTCTCGCGCGTGAAGAGGATCCGTGCGGCCGGGCGGGGCAGCCACCAGTTCCAACGCCCTAGGAGCTGCATGATCGCCGGCACGAGGAGCGCCCGGATGACAGTTGCGTCGAAGATGATCCCGGCAGCAAGCCCGATCCCGAACTGCTTGATGTCGGTCCCGGGCCCGGTGGAGAGCACGAAGAACGCGAACATGAGAACCAGCGCGGCGCTCGTCACGAGCTTTCCCGTGCGGGCAAGGCCGAGCGAGACCGCAGCGCGCGTGTCTCCCAGCTCGTCATACGCCTCGCGCATGCGGGTGAGCATGAAGACCTCATAGTCCATGGAGAGCCCGTAGAGGAACGCGAAGATCATCAGCGGGATCCAAGAGATGATCGCCCCCGTCGGGTTCACGTTCCAGATCGCCTTCGCACCGTGTCCCATCTGGAAGATGAAGACGATGATCCCGAAAGCGGCTCCCAGCGAGACGAGGTTGAGAATGACCGCCTTCAGCGGCAGCAGGACCGAGCGGAACGCGCGCATCAGGAGCACGAACGTGAGCAGGATCACGAATGCCAGGACGTACGGAAACTTGCCGTAGACGGCGTGGACGAAGTCGCGATCCTCGGCCGCGGTGCCGCCGAGCGTGACTCGCGTGGGCCCGCCCAGCTGCGTCTGCACCGCCGGCAGCACGTGGTGCTGGAGATTCGAGATCGTCTTGCGCACCGATTTGGCGGCACCATCGGCGTCCGGGAAGGCTTCGACGATCGCGTCGCCCCCGCGGCGCCAGCGTGGGGGAGCGGCCGCACCGACGACGCCGGGCGCCCGCTCGAGCGCCGAGGCGACGATGCGAAGCTGCGCGGGGGAGCGGTAGTGCTCGACCAGCGTTTCGAAGGGCTTGAGCACCCCGGGCGAGATCCCCGCGGCCTTCAGCGCGGCCAGCCCGACGACGGCGTCCTCCTTCGTGCTCCCCGCGATGTCTTTCGCCTGCGCCTCGCTCGGGTTGAGCTGGACCCCAGCGACAAGGAGCAGGGCCACGATCGCGAGGCCGACCGAGGCCACGATCGCGGGACGGCGCATGACGATCTCGGCCCATCGGCCCCAGAACCCGCCCTCACTCTCCGGGTTCGTCTCGACGATGCGCCTTGGCATCACGCGCAGGCGGTTGATCCGGTGGCCGAGCAGCGAGAGCATCGCCGGCAGGAGTGTGATCGACGCCAGCACCGAGACGATCGGGATCAGCAGGCCGCCGATGCCGATCGACCGGATGACGGGAATCGGGAGGATCACCATCGAGACGAGGCCGATCGCCACGGTCGAGCCCGAGACGATCACCGAACGGCCGGCGTGCCGCATCGTCTCGACGACGGCCGTCTCGACGTCCGTGCTGCGGCGGAGCTCCTCCCGAAAGCGGAAGATCATCAACAGCGAGTAGTCGATCGCGACGCCGAGCCCGACGAGCGCGACCAGGAACTGGACGATGATCGAGACCGGCGTCAGGTAGGTGAGCAGCCATACGAGCGTGAACGTGTTGAAGATCGATGCCACAGCGACCATCAGCGGCATCGCGACCGCGGGCAGCGTCCCGAAGACGAACAGGAGGATCACGAGCGCGCCGCCGCCGCCGATCATCGCCTCGGTGATGACGCTGGGGCCGCTCGAGGATCCCTGCGAGTCGTAGAGCGCGTCCCGGCCGGTCAGGTGCACCTCGACGCCGGGTGGAGCCGCGGCCCTGAATGCCGAGCGGATCTCGCCCGTGCGGCTGTCGGCGTTGAACCCTTCGTTGCCGGGCGGGTAGGCGGTGACGAATGTCGTGTGCCGGTCACGTGACAGATAGGCATCGCTCCCGGTGGCGTAGTACGAGCCGAAACGAAAGTCGGGGAAGCGCCGTTCGACCTTGGCCACCGCGGCGCGCAGCCCCGCCACTTTCGTGACGTCCCTTTTCGCCGTGAGCACAGCGACGTGCGGCGGCGCCTCGCCGGTGCCGAACTTCTTCAGCGTGCGCTGGTTCGCCTCGTAGGCCGAGTAGCCGGGGATCGAGAACTGCTCGAGCCAGCGCTTCGAGACCTGCTGTGCCGAGAAGACGCCGAAGAAGGTCAGCGCGAGCCAGGTCAGCGCGACGAGCAGCCGGTGGTGAGAGACGTAGCGGGCGAGGGACTCGAGCATCGGGCAGGGCCGACCTTATCTACTCCCCCTAGAAAGACGCTGAACGAACCATGCGACCGTGTCGAGGGGACTGGATTCGCCCATGTTGGATGCCGTAGACTGCCCGCCGTGTCGACGGTGTGGGAGTTCGTCTTCCTGATGCTGATCCTGAAGATCCCGATCGTCTACCTCTGCTGGGTTGTCTGGTGGGCCGTCAAGGCGGAGCCGCGGCCTCCAGAGCTCGCTGCGCTCGTACCCGCGCACGAGCCGGATTCCCGGCCGCCCTGGCGGCGCCGCCCGCGCTTGGCCGGACCCCGCCGGGGCCCTCACGGTTCCCCCTCGCGCGGCTACGCGCGCGCCTCCGCCAGAGCACCGCTCCCGTGAGTGCACCGGTCGGAACGAGACGTGCTGCCGCCGAATCCCTCGCCGGGCTGATGGCAGCCGCGGCGATGGCGGTGAGTCTGGTGGCGCTGGCCTACCGGCCGGTCCGCATCGCTCCGTTCGCGATCGTGATCGCACTCGTCGCTGCCGGGATCGGCGGGCGGCACAGTCGTCTCGCTGCCCTGGCGGTGGGTGCGACGGCTCTCTGCTGGGTGCTCGGCACGGCCTTCGCCGTGTTGACGAAGAACCCGCTGTACTGACCGGGCACCGCGAGCCCGCAGGGCGCGCTGCTACAACACGTCGGATGATCAGCCACGACGTCGACGGCCTGAATGCCGGCTTCGCGCAGGCACTCCTCGACGAGTACCTGGAGAACCCCGATGCCGTGCCCGTCGAGTGGCGCACGCTCTTCGAGAGCGGCGCGAGCGAGGTGGTGGCGGCCCACCCGGGCCTGAGTCGGCTCGTCGAAGGGCTGCGCGCGGACGGAAACGGCGGAGCACCCGTCGCGGCGCCTCCGGCACCGGCTGCGGCGCCCGCGGCCGCCGACGAGCGCCTGCTCGGCGCCGTCGCCGCCGCTATGGCGCTCGTGAAGGCGCACCGGATGCACGGCCACCTCGCGGCCCGACTCGATCCGCTCGGGTCTGAGCCCGTCGGCGATCCGGCGCTGGAGCCGGAGCGTCTGGTCCCGAGGCTGACGCCCGAGCTGCAGGCGCGCGTGCCGGCCTCCCTCCTGCGCGTGCACGTCCCGGGGGACACGCTGGCCGAGGCGCTTCCCCACCTGCAGGAGACCTACTGCGGCACGATCGCCTACGAGCTCGAGCACATAGCCGACCACGAGCAGCGCGTCTGGCTACGGCAGGTGATCGAGTCTGGCCGGTACCGGACGCCTCTGACGCGTGAGGAGAAGCGGCTGCTGCTCGGGCGACTCACCGAGGTCGAGGGCCTCGAGCGCTACCTCCAGCGCACCTTTCTCGGGCAGAAGCAGTTTTCCGTCGAGGGGCTCGACGTGCTTGTACCGATGCTCGACGAAGCGATCGAGCTCGCGGCGGCGAGCGGCGCGCACGAGGTGGCTGTCGGAATGGCCCACCGCGGACGCCTGAACGTGCTCGCGCACATCGTCGGGCGCCCCTACGAGTCGATCCTGCGCGAGTTCGAGGGCGAGCGGGTCTACGAGGCGGTCGTCGCGGATCCGGAGGGGGGCACCGGCGACGTCAAGTACCACCTCGGCGCCAGGGGGACGCGCAACACGAAGGGCGGACAGATCGCGGTCGACCTCGCGGCGAACCCGAGCCACCTCGAGGCCGTCGACCCGGTCGTGGAGGGGTGGGCGCGCGCGACGCAGACCGATCGTGGCGCGCGCGAGGCGCTCCACGACCCATCGGTCGCATTGCCCATCCTCATCCATGGCGACGCGTCGTTCCCCGGCCAGGGTGTCGTCGCCGAGACCCTGAACCTCGACGGCATCGACGGCTACTCGACGGGCGGGTCCCTGCACGTGATCGGCAACAACCAGATCGGCTTCACCACCGATCCGAGCCAGGGTCGCTCCACGAGATACGCCAGCGACCTCGCCAAGGGCTTCGACACGCCGATCGTCCACGTCAACGCAGACGATCCAGAGGCAGCGATCCATGCCGTCCGCCTGGCGATGGCCTATCGCGGGCGCTTCGGCAGCGATGTCGTCCTCGACGTCGTCGGGTACCGGCGACACGGTCACAACGAGCAGGACGAGGCGGCGTACACGCAGCCGCTGATGGTGAAGGCGATCGCCGAGCACCCGACCGTCCGGGAGATCTACGCGAAGCAGCTCGTCCTGGAGGGCGTCGTGGCGGAGGGCGAGCCGCAGGCGCTCGTCGCGACGATGCACGCGCGCCTGAAGGAGGCGCACGAGGCTCTGCGCGCCACATTCGGCACGTCGATTCCGGCCAGGACGCGCAGCGAGCGCGTCTTCTCGAGGCCGCCGGCTCCGTCGGACACCTCGGTTCCGGAGGAACGCCTGCGCCGGCTGAACACGGAGCTCCTGCGCATACCCGACGGGTTCGAGGTGCACCCGAAGCTCGCGCGCCAGCTCGAGCGGCGCGAGGTGGCACTCGAAGCGGGCGGCATCGACTGGGGGCAGGCGGAGGCGCTCGCGCTCGGCTCGCTGCTCGTGGACGGGATTCCGATACGCCTCACCGGCCAGGACACGGAGCGGGGCACGTTCTCGCAACGCCACCTCGTGCTCCACGACGCGGAGACGGGGGAGCCCTATGCCCCGATCGCACATCTGGACGAGGCCGCCGCGGCCATGGAGCTTCACAACTCGCCACTCTCCGAATACGCGGCCCTCGGCTTCGAGTACGGCTACTCCATTGCCGCCCCGGAGACGCTCGTCCTCTGGGAGGCGCAGTTCGGGGACTTCGTCAACGGGGCGCAGGTCATCGTCGACCAGTTCATCGTTTCGGGGCTCTCGAAGTGGAAGCAGACGTCACGGCTGACGCTTCTTCTTCCGCACGGCTACGAGGGGAACGGGCCGGAGCACTCGAGCGCCAAGCTCGAGCGGTTCCTCCAGCTGGCCGCCCAGGAGAACATCCGGATCGTGAACCCGACAACCGCGGCCCAGTACTTCCACCTGCTCCGTCGCCAGGCGCTCGAGCCACGAGCGCGGCCGCTCGTCGTGATGACCCCCAAGGGGCTGCTGCGGCTGAAGGATGCCGCATCGACCCTGGCCGAGCTCGCCAGCGGCGGCTACGCGCCGGTGATCGACGACCCCGCTGCCGACCCGGAGCGCGTGCGGCGGCTCGTTCTCTGCTCGGGGAAGGTCTACTACGACCTGGTCGGGCACGAGCTGCGGGCCGCCGCAGACTGGATCGGCGTCGGTCGGATCGAGCAGCTGTACCCGTTCCCGACCGAGTCGGCGGAGCGGCTCGTCGCACGCTACCCGCACCTCGAGGAGGTCGTCTGGGCTCAGGAGGAGCCGCAGAACATGGGCGCTTGGCGGGCCACCCGCCACCGGCTCGAGGAGGCGCTACCGCGGGGTGTGGAGCTTCGCTACGTGGGGCGGCCGTGGCGCGCGAGCCCGAGCGAGGGGTATCCGACAGCTCACCTGCGCGAGCAGGACAGGATCGCCCGAGCGGCGCTGAGCTAAGGGCCTAGAGCTTCGGCGTCCGCCGCTTCGCGGCGTAGCGGACGGCTTTTGTCGCGATCTTCGGGCCGTGCCGTCGCGCCTGCTTGAGCAGGCGCTTGCGGTGCTTGGGGGGGATCCGCCTCCACACGTCGTATGCCGTCAGCGCGAGACCGAGCGGACCGACGCGGGTGCGGAGGAGGCGCAGGCGAGGCACGCTCACATACTACTTTCCGTGCTTCCCGCTCCAGCGGCTCTTCCTCCCGCCGCCGCTCTGGGGTGCCGAATCGCCCGCGACGGCTCGTCGCGGGCGTCCGCGCTCGCCGTCTTACCTGCGCCGGTGTGAGGACCCGGAACCCACGGGAGCCGGTAGCGGGTCAGCGCGCCGATCTTGCGCCCGCGACGGAGGCGGGGGCGGGTGGTGCGGATCGACGGGCGGAGGGGGAGGCGGCGGCGGGTCGTGCGGTGGAGGTGGTGGTGGAGGAGGAGGCGGCGGCGGGTCGTGCGGCGGCGGTGGTGGAGGGGGCGGAGGCGGTGGCGGGGGGTCGTGCGGCGGTGGCAGCGGCGGGGGAGGCGGCGGCGGTGGTGGTGGT
>JBBRYP010000060.1:0-27902 GCA_038237515.1 Gaiellales bacterium | reverse complement strand
GGTGATGGGGGAAAGCCACTTTCCCCCATCCAGCGGAGCCGAAGGCGGAGCGTCCAACTGCTCCCGCCAGTAAGGCCGCCGGGGGGACTCGGGGGGCGAGCCCCCCGGAAAAGCGAAGCGATTCACCGCCCCCGCCGCGCCGGGTCGCACTCGCTGCGCTCCGCTGAGCTGTCCGCCCCGCCGCCGAGGAAGCAAAGCCGCTCTTCCGCCCCTCGCTGCTCCTCGCCCCCGCCGGGCGGGGGTCGCACTCGCTGGGGGTTCGTAAAGTCGCCGGGTCTTCGGGAAGGCGGAGCCGCGCAGGCGCAGCGTCCTCCTCTTTCGCCTGTAACGCGAGCCCGCGAGTAGCATCGCCACCATGGCGGGCGGACGGTTGAAGGGAGTGATCCTCGCCGGCGGCACGGGAACGCGCCTGCACCCGCTGACGCGGATCACCAACAAGCACCTCCTGCCGATCTACGACCGCCCGATGGTCACCTACGCGATCGAGGCTCTCGTCTCGGCTGGTGTCGACGAGCTCATGGTCGTGACGGGTGGGACGCATGCGGGCGAGTTCCTGCGGCTGCTCGGAAACGGGCATGAATGGGGGATCGACCGCTTGTCCTACGCCTACCAGGAGCAGGCGGGAGGGATCGCGGAGGCGCTCGGTCTCGCCGAGCGGTTTGCCGGTGGCGACCCGATCGTCGTGATGCTTGCCGACAACGTCCTCGAGGCCTCGCTCCGGCCCGCGGTCGAGAACTTTCTACGCCAGGAGCGCGGCGCACGGATCCTGCTCTCGCGCGTCTCCGAGGTCGAGCACCTCCGGCACCTCGGCGTTCCGGAGCTCGACGGCGACGGCCGCGTCGTTCGGATTGTCGAGAAGCCGCTCGACCCGCCGAGCTCCTACGCGGTGACCGGAATCTATTTCTACGATGCTTCGGTCTTCGGGGTGATCCCGACGCTCGAGCCCTCCGGTCGCGGCGAGCTCGAGATCACCGACGTCAACAACTGGTACGTGGGGGAGGGGACGATGGAGTACGACGTCGTCGATGGGTTCTGGGGCGACGCCGGCGAGTCGATCGAGGCGTACTACTCCGTCAACGACTTCGTCCGTGGCAGGCGGCCATGATCGACAGGATTCGCGAGGTTCCGCTGCGCCGGTTCGAGGACGAGCGGGGCTGGCTGATGGAGGTCTACCGCTCGAGCCGCCAGGAGAAGCCGGCGCGCCAGACGAACGTCTCGTTCTCCCGACGCGGAGTCATCCGCGGGCTGCACTACCACGAGCGCGGGCAGGACGATCTCTTCGCCTGCCTCCAGGGCACTGCGCGTGTGGTCGTCCTCGACCTCGTGACCGGCGAGCGCTTCACGAGGGACATCGGCGACGAGAACCCCGTCGCGCTCTACATCCCCGGGCGGCTCGCGCACGGCTTCGAGGCGCTCACCGACCTCGTCTTCCTCTACCACGTGACCGAGGAGTACGACCCCGCCGACCCCGACGAGCACGAGCTGCGGTGGGACGATCCGCGCGTCGCCGACCTCTGGAGCACCCGATCGCCGATCCTGTCGGCCAGGGACCGGGGCGAACCCTCGTAACCGGCGGCGGCGGCCAGCTCGGCCAGGCGCTCGCAGAAGCCTTCCCGGACGCCGACGTGCGGAGCCGCGGCGAGCTCGACGTGACGCTCCCGATCGAACTGGGCTACGAGCCCGCGGTCGTTCTGCACGCGGCTGCGTGGACAGACGTCGACGGTGCGGAAGCGGATCCGGCGGCCGCGGCGTCGGTGAACGTCGCCGGTACGGCCAACATTGTCGCGCTCGGCGCTCCGGTCGTCTACTTCTCCAGCGACTACGTCTTCGACGGTTCGAAGGGCGAGCCGTACGTCGAGTCGGACGTGCCGCTGCCGACCTCGGTGTACGGCCGCACGAAGCTCGACGGGGAGCGGGAGCTCGTGGAGGGGTGGGTCGTGCGCTCGTCCTGGCTCTTCGGACCGACCGGACACAACTTCGTGCGGACGATGCTGCGTCTTGGTGCCGAGCGGGACGAAGTGGCCGTGGTCGACGACCAGGTCGGCTCGCCGACCTACGTCGGGCATCTCGCGGCGGCGACGCGAGAGGTACTCGATCTTCCCGGCGGGGTCTGGCACCTGGCGGCCCGAGGCGAATGCACCTGGGCCGGGTTCGCGAAGGCGATCTTCGAGCAGGCGGGCCTTGCTTGCCGCGTCCGCCGGATCACGACGGCGGAGCTCGGGCGCCCCGCCCCGCGCCCGCCGTACTCGGTGCTGCGCAGCGAGCGTCCGGGGGCGCCGCTCCTGCCGCACTGGCGCGACGGCTTGCGCGCGTGCCTTCCCCGAATGGGCTAGGGTGGGTTCGTGCTACGGTGTCGCACATGCAGGTCAGCATCCGCGAGCTGAGGAACAACACGGCGGGGGTCGTGGCGGCGGTACGGGCCGGTGAGTCGGTCACGCTGACGAGTCACGGAGAGCCGATCGCGGACATCGTGCCCCATCGGCGGCGGGCCCGCTGGCTGCCGGGTGACTGGCTCGGGGAGCAGCTCGCTGAGCGCCGGGCGGATCCCGCGCTCCGACGCGATCTCGACCGGCTCGTGGGCGGGACGATCGACGAGCTGTGACCCGAGGTCTGGCTGACACCTCGATTTTCATCGCGAAGGAGCGCGACCGGCCGCTCGGCGAACTGCCGTCCGAGCTCGCGGTCTCGGTCGTCACGATCGGCGAGCTCGAGCTCGGAGTGCTCGCGGCCACCGACCCGGACGCACGGGCTCGGCGGGCGGACACGCTCGCACTCGCGCGCGCGGCCGACCCGATCCCGGTTGGCGAGGCAGTGATGAGCGCCTTCGCGCGACTCGTGCACGATTGCCGCCAGGCAGGCGTTCGCCCTCGCGTGCTCGATGCGCTGATCGGCGCGACCGCCGTCCAGCACGGTCTCTCCGTCGTCACCCAGGACGACGATTTCGCCGGCATCGCCGCCGTGCATCCACCGCTGGCCGTTCTCCGCGTCTGATGTTATACCGCGATGTATGCGGCGGAAGCAGCTCTACCTGGACGAGGAGACCGATCGCGCGTTCAAGCGCGTTGCCGTACGCACGGGTCGCTCCGAGGCTTGGCACATCCGAGAGGCACTACGGAGCTATCTCGGCAACGAAGCTCGGACCTCGGCGGATCCGCTCGAGCGCCTGATCGGGCTCGTCGAGGACGAAAACGGGGCGAAGGACATGGCTGTCAATCACGATCACTACCTCTACGGCGCTCCGAGGGACCGCAGCTGAGGCTCACAGACGTCGTGGGCTGATCCGGAGGCGCGACCGAGACCACGCTCTCGTGCCAATCGTTCGCTCCCCTTCGCGATTGCGTCGGCGCGGTGACCCCGCGGGACGCCCGTGTTGCGGCCGTGTTCGGTCGCGATGCCGACTTCTCGGTTCTCGGGTTTGCGCTCGAGCCGTAACGCGGGTCCTCTACGCTTCTTCTCTATGCGCGTGCTCGTCACCGGCGGCGCCGGGTTCATCGGCTCGCGTTTCGTGAAGCGAGCGGTCGCCCGGGGCGACCAGGTCGTCGTGATCGACAAGCTCACCTACTCCGGGAATCCGGCGAACATCGCGGGCATCGACTGCGAGTTCATCCACGGTGACATCGCCGACCCCGAGGCGGTCGCCGCCGCGGCGCGCGACTGTGAGGCCGTCGTCAACTTCGCGGCCGAGAGCCACGTGGACCGCTCGATCCTCGGGCCTGCCGAGTTCATCCGCACCGACGTCTTCGGCACGCACGTGCTGCTCGAGTGGGCGCGTGCGGCGGGTGCCCGCTACGTCCAGGTCTCGACCGACGAGGTGTACGGCGACCTGCTCCCTGGAGCCGCGTCGAAGGAGGCCGACCCGCTCAGGCCGTCGAGCCCGTACTCGGCATCGAAGGCGGGTGGCGATCTGCAGGTGTTGGCCTACGTCCGCACCTACGGCGTGAACGCCTCGATCACGCGTGGCGCGAACACCTACGGCCCACAGCAGCATCCCGAGAAGCTCGTCCCGCTCTTCGTGACCAACGCGCTGGACGGCCTGCCGCTGCCGCTGTACGGCGACGGCCGCCAGCGGCGGGAGTGGCTGCATGTCGACGACCACTGCACCGGTATCGAGCTGGTCCTTGCCAGCGGCGACGCCGGCGAGGTCTACAACGTGCCGGGCGAGGAGCACGAGAATCTCGAGGTGACGCGGCGGATTCTCGAGCTGACCGGCGCGGAGCCGACTCTCGTGCGCCACGTCGAGGATCGCGCCGGCCACGACCGGCGGTACGCCCTCGACGGGTCGAAGCTGCGCTCGCTCGGCTGGGCTCCGTCCCGGAGCTTCGAGTCGGGCCTCGCCGAGACGGCCGAGTGGTACGGCGAGCACCGCGGATGGTGGGAGGCGATCAAGGCCGGCGAGTACCGGGAGTACTACGAGCGCCAGTACGGGGAGCGGCTGCGAGCGTGAGCCGGCCGATCTACTGGAAGCCGAAGTACGGTACGCGCTCGAGCCGCCATCGCGCCTGGGCGAGGCGCGCCCTGGCGCGCGAGCAGGCTCTCGCGAAGAGGCCCGGCACCTCGCTCGCCAGCCGCCTGCGGCGCCTGCTCCGGGGCTGATCCGCCCGCTTCGTCGATCTCGGTGCGCGCCGCGGCGATCCCTTGGGTAGCCTGATCCGGGCAGCGCTCGTCATGCCCAGCCGCCCGAATCTCCTTGTGTCCGGCGCGCTCGCGTGCGCCATGCTGATCGTCGCGGCGGCGTCTGCGCGGCCGCAGGTAAAGGCGCAGGCCGCGAGCCCGGTCACCTTCGTCTTCACGGGTCACGGGTACGGGCACGCGGTGGGGCTTGCCCAGTACGGCGCGTTCGGCTACGCCCAGCATGGCTGGACGTACGACCGGATCCTCGCCCACTACTACCCGGGGACAATCCTCGCCCCGGCGCCGTTGACCAAGATCCGCGTTCTTCTGGCCGAGGGCCGCCGTTCGGTGACCGTCGCCTCGCCCACGGCCTTCAAGGTGCGGGACGGCGCCGGCAAGACCCGGCCGCTCGCGGCCGGCAGCGCTACGGTCTCCGGCGCTGCGCAGCTGACGGTGACCGCCGGCGGGCGCACACTCCGGTTGCCGCCGCCCGTTACCTTCGTCCGGGGCCAGGCGCCGCTCGTCGTCGAGCGGCCCTACCGCGGATCGATCGAAGTGCGTCCGCGCGCCGGCGGTCTCGCGGCAATCGACGTCGTCGCGCTCGACTCCTACCTCTACGGCGTCGTCACCTCCGAGATGCCGCACGACTGGCCGATCGAGGCACTGAAGGCTCAGGCGGTCGCCGCGCGCTCCTATGCGCTCTCGCACCTGCAGGGTGCGGACTTCGACGTCTACGCCGACGTCCGGAGCCAGGTCTACGGCGGCCTGGACGCGGAGGAGCCGAGCGCGCTCGCCGCGGTGCACGGGACCGCGGGTCAGGTGCTGCTCTACAACGGGAGGGTGGCGGAGACGTTCTTTTCGTCGAGCTCGGGAGGCCGCACGGCTGCGATCACAGACGTGTGGCTCTCCTCCAAGCCTGTGCCCTACCTCGTCTCGGTTCCCGATCCCTACGACACCGTCTCGCCCTACCACGACTGGGGGCCGATCGCGATGAGCGGCGCCGAGCTCGGGCATGCGCTCGGGAGCACGCCGGTGATCGACCTGCTGCCGACGACGAACGCTTGGGGGCGCATCCGCTCGCTCGTGCTGCGGGCGCCCCTTCGTGACACCTCGCTCTCGGCCAGCGACTTTCGCCGCGCTTTGGGCCTGCGGTCGACCTGGTTCACGATCGGCGTGCTCTCGCTCGAGCAGCCCGATGCAACCGTCGTCTACGGAAGACCGCTGGAGCTGACCGGGACCGCTCGAAACCTGGCGGTGACGCTGGATCGGCGTACAGTGGGCTCGGTCTGGCAGCGTGGGAGGCCCGTCGCGCCGGGCGTCGGCGGGCGGTTCAGCGTTCCCGTGACGGCTCTCGCCACAACCGACTTCCGCCTCGCCACTCCCGACGCGGTCTCGAGCCCGGTGCGGGTGCTCGTGGCGCCCGACGTGGAGTTGGGCGCCGCCGGAGCCACCGGGTTCTCCGGGCAGGTCAGGCCGGTGCTACGCGGGGCGACGGTCGCGCTGCAGCGCCTCGCGGCCGGCGGCGCTTGGGAGGTATTCACGCGCACGGTCGTCGGCACCGGAGGCACCTTCTCGTCGAAGGTGCCGATCCCGGCGGGGACCTACCGCGCCGGCTATTCCCCGGGCGCAGGGCTCGTCGCAGGAGTCTCCGCCACACGTCGCGTCGGATGAGGCGGCTCGCCGCCGCGCTCGCGGTGCTCGCCGCCGCCCTCCCCGTGGCGGCGGCCGCCTTCTCGCCCACGGATCCGTTGGCGGCGCGCCAGTGGTACCTGGCGCAGGACCGACCGTTCGATCTCTGGGCCGAGCTGCCGATCCTGCCATCCGTGAAGGTCGGTGTCGTGGACTCCGGCATCGATCTCGGCCACCCCGAGTTCGCCGGCAAGGTCGCGGCCGCCAGGAGCTTCGTCGGCGGTACGGTGGCCGACGAGAACGGGCACGGGACGTTCGTCGCGGGCGAGATCGCCGCGACGCTCGACAATGGGCAGGGGATCGCCGGGCTCGCCTTCCCGGCCCAGCTCGTCGTCGCGAAGGTCGTGCGGCGGGACGGCACGATCGATCCGGCGGACGAGGCTCGCGCGATTCGCTGGGTCGTCGACCAGGGCGCGCGCGTCGTCAACCTCAGCCTCGGCGGATTGCGCGACCCCGCGAACCCGGCGCGCGACAGCTACTCGGCGGCCGAGAGCGCCGCCGCTGCCTACGCGGTCTCGCGCGGGGCGCTGGTCGTCGCTGCCGTGGGCAACGGAGACGAGGCGCCGCGAATGCCATGGGGTTTCGCGAGCTACCCGGCCGCGCTTCCGCACGTGCTCGGCGTCGGCGCGCTCGGGCGGAGCGGCAACGTGTCCTCCTTCTCCAATCGCGACGCCGTCTTCGTCGATCTGGTGGCTCCCGGCGAGGAGATGCTCTCTACCCTGCCACGGTCTCTCACCGCCGCCCGCTCGGGGTGCGCCGAGCAGGGCTACTCCGATTGTGGGCCACCTGAGTTCGAGCGGGCGGCGGGAACGTCGTTCGCCGCGCCGCAGGTCACGGCCGCGGCCGCTCTGGTGCTCGGGGAGCGGCCCGACCTGCGTGCCGAGCAGGTCGGGGCTCTGCTGGAGCGCTCTGCGGCCGATGCCTCCGGAGCGAACGGGTGCCCCCGCTGCGCCGCCGGCCGCGACGCCCTCTCGGGCTGGGGCCGCCTCGACGTCTTCGCGGCGCTCAGCGATCTTCAGGCGGGTGAGTTCGTTCCGCCGGACAGGTTCGAGCCGAACGACGACGCCGGCTCTGCGGCTCACGCGGTGTACGGCCGCACGGCCGCGATCGCTGCGACGGCCGACCGGTACGACGATCCCGTCGACGTCTACCGGATCTACCTCCGCAAGGGCCAGCTCCTGTTGGCCCGTGTGGGGCCTGACGGCCTGGGCAAGGTCGCGCTCGCGCTGTGGCGGCCGCGGACGAAGACGGTGGCCGGCAGCTCCTCCGCGACGCTCGCGAACCGGCTCGTGCGCTCGCGAGGCGGGTCTCTCGCCTACCGGGCGCGTGTCGAGGGGTGGCACTACCTCGAGGCGCTCGCCCGCCGGGGCGTGAGCGGGCCTTACCTTCTCAGCTGGACGAAGTCCTAGCGCCTCAGCCGTCGAGCAGTTCTTCCGGCGGAACCTCGCGGATCTGACGGGCCGGATTCCCCACCACGACCGCCCGCGCGGGAACGTCTCGCACGACGACCGCTCCCGCCCCGACAAAGGCTTCCTCGCCGATCTCGACGCCCGGGCACAGGATGGCACCGCCGCCCACGCGCGCTCCGCGCCGGATCGTCGGCCCCTTCACGAGGGCGTGCCGGCGTTCCGTCCGCCCCATGAAGTTATCGTTCGTCGTGACCACGCAGGGAGCGATGAAGACCTCCTCCTCGAGTGTCGAGTAGGCCGTCACGTAGGCGTGGGCCTGGATCCTCGTCAGAGCCCCGATCGTGGTGTCGTTCTCGACGAACGAGCCGCGCCCGATCACGACGTCGTCGCCGATGGAGCAGCGCTCCCGGACGCAGGCGTTGTCGCCGACGATCACCCGCGCTCCGATGCGCGTTCCTGCGAAGAGGACGGCGCCCGTCGAGACGATCGTCCCCGCGCCGACCTCGAGCGGCGGGAGCGGCTCACGCGCTGCCGTCGACCGGGGCGAGAGCGAGGGCTGCTTGCCGACGACGGCGTTCTCGAGGATGCGGACGCCCTCGCCGAGGATCGTTCCGGGATGGACGATGGCCGAGGGGTGGATCTCGGCAGTCACGTCACCGGTCTCTTCGGCGAGGTGCCTGCGAGGGCTCCGAGGGACTGTCCCTCCGACACGTCCGCGCGAGCCAGGTCCGAGGGACTGTCCCTCCGACACGGCCCCCGAGGCCGGCGGCGTCGAGCTCAGCCACGAAGCGACTCGGTCAGACGCTCGAGCGCTCGCACGACTCTGGCCCCGTCGCGGGCGACCTTCGACCGGTCGCCCTCACCCTCGACGAGCCGCAGGAAGTGCTGACACTCCAGGCGGAGCGGCTCGTCGGTCGGGATCTTCGGGATGTAGATGTCGCCGCTTCGCGTCTGCCACTCGCCGTAGGTTTCCGCACGCTTCCAGGGGTACTTCTCGTAGACCGTCACCTTTCGCTCGAGCTCCATGTCGTCGAAGACCACCATCTTGTCCCGGCCGACGACCGTCATCCGCCGCATCTTGTGCGGGTCGAGCCACGAGAGGTGCATGTGCGCGATCTTCCCGGAGGGGAAGCGCAGGTAGCAGAAGACGACGTCCTCGACGCCCTCGGTCAGGAAGTCGCGGCCGTACGCGACGGCCTCCGCCGGCTCCTCGTCCAGGAGGTGCAGGATCACCGAGAGGTCGTGGACGCCGAGCGACCAGAGCGCGTTCTCGTTCGTCCTGACGATCCCGAGGTTCTGACGGTTGCCGTAGACGCAGAGCACCTCCCCAAGCTCCCCCGCGTCTATCAGCTCCTTCAGCTTCAGCACGCCCGGGTGGTAGAGCAGCAGGTGGCCGGGCATCAGGACGAGGTCGCGCTCCGCTGCGAGCGCGACGAGCTCTTCCATCTCGGAGCCGCGCATCGCCGGCGGCTTCTCGACCAGCACGTGCTTGCCGGCCTCGAGGGCGCGGCGGGTCAGCTCGTAGTGCGTCGGAACCGGGGTCGCGATCACGACGGCCTCGAGCTGCGGGTCGCCGAGCAGCTCGTCGAAGTCGGCCGTCACCCCGGCTGCCGGGTAGCGCTCGGCGAAGGTGGCGCGGCTCGCGTCGCTGACGTCGCAGATCCAGGCGAGCTCGGCGAGGTCGTCGAAGTTGCGGGCGAGGTTCGGACCCCAGTAGCCGAGGCCTGTGACGGCGACGCGCGTCACGGAACGCGGCCTTCGGTGTCGGGCAGTGAGACGAGCCGGATCGTCTCCGCACGCGCGACTTCCGCGATGGCCGGATCGGCCGTGGCGATCCCTCCCAGCGGGTCGGCTGTAGCCAGAAGCAGGCAATCGGCGAGCGACAAGGCTCGTTCGCGCCGGTCGTAGTAACGGGAACGGAGCTCCGCGGCCCGCCAGGCATGTTCCTCTGTCTGCTGCGCGGTGCGCATTCCGCTCTGGGTGAACAACGGCTCCACCGTCCCCCGTACCTCCACGGGGCTTAGCCCGTGAACCCGCTGCGCGACGTCGATCGCCTCAGCGAGATTGACAAGCGTCATGCCCACGTCCTCGGTGCGGAGGAGATCGTCGACGCCGGCCGCCGCGGGCTCGTCGGCGATGAGGGCGACGAGTCCGTAGGCGTCGAGCAGGATCATCGTTGCCGCTGGCGCCGGTGCTCTGCCTTCGATTCGTCCATGCGCGCGATCTCGCGGAGGCGCTTCGTCGAGCGGATCCGGCCCTTGAAGGCGCCTCGTGCCGCAGCGATCGGGTCCTCTGGAACCGGTCGAAGAACGAGACGGTCACCGAGGTCTTCCAGCGCAACCATGCGGGTGCCCCACCGCCGCCTGACGCTTGCGGGAATCGATACCTGCCCGCCGGCGGTTATGCGATGTGTAAGCATGAATGACAACATATCACAATGTCAGAGCTTCCATACCTTGTCGCTCGCGGCGCCGCGGGAGCCGGTCGCATTGCGAAAGTCGACGACGACTTGCGCTTCGTCGAGGAGGCGGTCGTAGTCGATCGAGGTATGCGCGGTGACGATGGCGACGCAGTCGTAGTCGCCGGGCGCCAGGGGTGACGACTCCCGGCCGTCGAGCGAGGGCACGTGCGGGTCGTGGTAGGAGACCTCGGCTCCCGCGTTGCGCAGGAGCTCCATCAGCTTGATCGCCGGGGACTCGCGGACATCGCCGATGTCGGCCTTGTAGGCGACGCCGAGCACGAGGATCCGGGACCCCTTGAGCGAGCGCTCCGCCCCGTGGTTCAGAGCCTGGGAGATGAGCGAGCGGCAGTAGTAGGGCATGTTCTCGTTGACCTTGCCCGCGAGCTCGATGAACTCCGTGTAGAAGCCGAACTCGCGTGCCTTCCAGGTGAGGTAGAACGGGTCGATCGGAATGCAGTGGCCTCCGAGCCCGGGGCCCGGCTTGAAGCTCATGAACCCGAACGGCTTCGTCGCCGCCGCCTCGACGACCTCCCACACGTCGATGCCCATCCGATCGCAGAGCTGTGCGAGCTCGTTGACGAGTGCGATGTTGACCGAGCGGAAGATGTTCTCGAGCAGCTTCGTCAGCTCTGCGGCCTCGGGCGAGGAGACCGTGTGGACGGTGTCGACAGCGGACCCGTAGAGCTCCGAGGCTCTTCTCGTGCACTCTTCGGTGACGCCGCCCACGATCTTCGGGACGTTCTGGGTCGTCCAGTCGAGGCGGCCCGGGTCGACGCGCTCGGGGGAGAAGGCGAGGCTAAAGTCGCGGCCGGCGACGAGGCCGCTGCTCTCCAGGATCGGGAGCACGCGCTCGCGCGTCGTCCCCGGGTAGGTCGTCGACTCGAGGACGACGAGGTGGCCCTTCCGGAGGCGCTTGGCGATCTCCGCCGCGGCGCTCTCGACGATCGAGAGGTCGGGCTCCCGCTGCTTCGAGAGCGGAGTCGGGAGAGCGATCAGGATCGCGTCCGCCTCCCGCAACTCGTCGAAGTTGAGGGTCGCCGTGACCCGGCCCTCTTCGACGAGCGGGCGCAGCGTCTCGGAGGGGACGTCGGCGATGTGGCTCTCGCCGCGGTTGAGCGCCTGGACGACCTCAGGCTTGACGTCCACGAGCAGGACCGAGCGTCCGGCCCGCGCGAACACCTGGGCGAGCGGAACGCCGACGTAGCCGGCGCCGACGATGGCGACATCGCGTCTCATGACGGCGAGAGGCTACCGAGGAGCGCAGCCGCCACTCGCTCCGACGCGTGGCCGTCGCCGTAGAGCGCGGGTCGCTCGGCCGGCATCCTGGCGGCCGCCACCGCGCGGGCGAGCGCCTCCGGGTCGTCGTCGACGAGGACGTTCGCGCCCGCCTCGACCGTGTCCGCCCACTCCGTCGACGGACGCATGGTCACGCAGGGGACTGCGTACCAGTACGCCTCCTTCTGCAGCCCGCCCGAGTCGGTCGCGATCACCCGGGCCTGCGAGGCGAGGGCGGCGAAGTCGAGGTAGCCGAGTGGTTCGACCAGGTGGACGCGTCCGAGGGACAGTCCCTCGAGCAGGGACAGTCCCTCGAGCACAGCGCGGGTGCGCGGGTGCGCGGGGAAGATCACCGGCTCGTGCTCGGCGAGGCGGCGGAGGCCGGCGACGATCCGCCCGAGCCGCGGCTGCTCCACGTTCGCCGCGCGGTGGACGGTCGCGAGCACGTACTCACGGGGTCTGACGCCGAGCCGGGCGAGCATGGCGGAGCGCTCTCTCGCGGCGGGGGCGAGTTGCAGGCACACGTCGTACATGACGTCGCCGACAACCTCGACGAGCCCCTTCACGTTCTCGTGCAGCAACGCCCCGCGTGACCGTTCGTCCGGACACAGCAGGAGCGCCGCGAGCTGGTCGACCTCGATCCTGTTCCGCTCCTCCGGCATGCGGAGGTCGCCGCTGCGGAGGCCGGCCTCGACGTGGGCGATCGGGACACCGGCGGTCGTGGCGGCGCGAGCTCCCGCGAGCGTGGAGTTCGTGTCCCCGTAGACGAGGACGGCGTCGGCCCGTTCGCGACGGAGGACCGCGGCGATCTCCGGCTCCATCACCTGTGCGTCCGCCGTGTGCAGCTCCAGCGCGTGATCAGGTTCCCGGAGCCGGAGCTCCCGGAAGAAGACCATCGACAGCCCCGGGTCGTAGTGCTGGCCGGTGTGGACGACGACCTCTTCGATCCCGGCCGCCGCGAGCGCCGCGGAGACGGCACCGGCCTTGACGAACTGGGGCCGGTTGCCGACCACGGAGAGCACTTTCACCGCGGCTAGACTACGCAGCCGCCCGGGCCGTTAGCTCAGCTGGTAGAGCAGGGGACTCTTAATCCCAAGGTCGGAGGTTCGAATCCTCCACGGCCCATCTTCGAAACCCCTGCAAACCGCACACTGCGCCTCCTTGGTCCGTTGCGAATTCGGCGTCGGCGCCACTGATGGGGCCACCAGAAGGCGAAGCACGAGCTCGCGATGCATGAGGTCGGGCGCGCGGGTTCACGGGTGCCTCCCACGTGCGATACGGCCAAATGGAGGAGAGGCCAGCCATCGACCTGGTCTGCGCGGCTTGCCTCAGCCCCGCGTGTTCCCATCGGAGCGGCTAGGAAGAGCGGGCTAAGGCGCACCTCAGCCCGCTCGCCGAGATTGTCCCGTAGCTCGTAGAACTTGACGGCGGTCCATCCGGCCTCATCCGCTCCGCTGGGGAGCGTTCGAGGCGATTCGTCGAAGCTCGAAGGAGGAACCGCCATGAAGAAGACAGTCCCACCGGTCGCGCAGGCCATGCCCGTGCAGGAGGAGTTGCCGGCTTGCATGCAGGAGGCGCTCGGGGAGCTGGTCAGCGCCGCGAGAGAGGGGCTGCTGGCCTTGTCGGTCGGCGTCGGACTCGGCGTCCTCGCCGAACTAATGGAAGAAGAAGTCGTCCAGGTGGTAGGCGCGAAGGGCAAGCACGACCCTGAGCGAGTCGCTGTGCGCCACGGGCATCAGCCGGGCGAGGTCACCCTGGGCGGGCGCCGTGTCGCAGTCGAGCGCCCACGGGTCCGGTCGGCCGATGGCACAAACGAGCTTCCGCTTAGGACTTACCGACACTTCGCCGACCGCGATCCGCTCTCACGCCTGATCTTGGAGCGGATGCTCGCTGGTGTCTCGACTAGGCGTTACCGTCGGACGCAGGAGCCAGTCGGTGAGAAGGTCGAGCAGCGAGCGCGTTCGACCTCGAAGTCGTCGGTCTCGCGTGCGTTCGTCGAGCGCACGCGGCAGGCGCTCGGCGAGCTGATGGCTCGTCGCCTGGACGACGTTCGCCTGGCGGTGTTGATGCTGGACGGGATCGGGCTGAAGGGGCGGACGAACATCGTTGCGCTCGGGATTACGACGGAGGGCGTGAAGATCCCGCTCGGGCTCTGGGAAGGTTCCACGGAGAACGCGACCGTCGCGACCGCGCTGCTGTCTGATCTGGTCGAGCGGGGGCTTGACCCCGAGCAAGGGCTGCTGTTCGTGATCGACGGCTCGAAGGCGCTGCGGAAGGCGATCAGGGCCGTGTTCGGCGAGCGCGCGCCGGTGCAGCGCTGTGCCCGTCATAAGGAGCGGAACGTCTTGGAGCACCTGCCCGAGCGCGACCGACCCGCGGTCAAGCGCCGGCTCGGGGCCGCCTGGGCCGAGCACGATCACGATCGCGCCCTCGATCGGTTGCAAACGCTGGCCGGTGAGCTTGAGCGGACCCACCCCGGCGCGGCCAGCTCGCTACGCGAGGGGATCGCCGAGACGCTGACGCTCACCCGGCTCGGCATCGACGGCTCGCTGAAGCGCACGCTTGCCTCGACGAACCCGTGCGAGTCGATGATCGAGTACGTCCGCCGCACGAGCCGTAACGTCAAGCGCTGGTCGTCCGGGGAGATGGCGCTCCGCTGGACAGCCGCCGGCATGCTCGAAGCCGAGCGCCAGTTCCGCCGGATCATCGGCTACCGCGACCTCGCCAAGCTCGCCCTCGCAATCGAACGAGATCTCGCCCGCACGACCGTCCCGGCCCCGACTGAGGAGACCGGCGCGCTCGAGAGGCGGGCACCGGTGGTTCCTCTCGCTCGAGTGACGGGGGAGGAGGCGATCGAGGTGGTCTGAGAACGGTTCGGCGAGCCGGGCCGCGGTTGTCGTGGGTGGGGATGCGATCTAGTCTCGTGCCGTGCTGTTTTGCGCGAGCTGTGGGCACGAGAACAGCGAGGGCGCCAAGTTCTGTGAGGAGTGTGGCTTCTCGTTCGCCGCTGTGCCCGCGCGGGGCACGGAGCAGCGCAAGACGGTGACGGTCCTCTTCTGCGACGTGACGGGCTCGACCGCCCTCGGCGAGGCGCTCGATCCGGAGCGGTTGCGGACGCTGCTGGCGCGCTACTTCGAGCGGATGAAGGCGATCGTCGAGCGGCACGGCGGCACCGTGGAGAAGTTCATCGGCGACGCCGTGATGGCCGTGTTCGGCGTGCCGGTGCTGCACGAGGACGACGCGCTGCGCGCAGTGCGCGCGGCGGTCGAGATGCGTGACGCGCTGCCCGAGCTCGGGCTGCAGGGACGGATCGGCGTCATGACGGGTGAGGTGGTGACCGGGACGGAAGAGCGGCTGGCAACCGGCGATGCGGTCAACGTCGCTGCGCGGTTGGAGCAGGCGGCCGAGCCGGGCGAGGTGCTGATCGGAGCGCCGACGCTCGCGCTCGCCGGCGACGCGGCCGAGGTCGAGCCGGTCGCGCCACTCGTGCTGAAGGGCAAGACCGAGCCGGTTCCCGCCTACAGGCTCCTGAACGTGCGCGACGCGCCGGAGCGCCGCCACGAGGCGCTCTTCGTCGGACGTGAGCGCGAGCTCGCAACCCTCCGGGAAGCGTGGGAGCGCGCCCTGGCCGAGCAGCGCTGCGAGCTGCTGACGCTCGTCGGCGATGCCGGCGTCGGCAAGTCACGGCTGGGCGCGGAGCTGCTGGCTTCGATCGAGGCGCGGGTCGTCCGCGGCCGCTGCCTGCCCTACGGGGAGGGGGTCACGTATTGGCCGGTCGTCGAGGTGCTGAAGCAGCTCGACCTGCTGCCCCCGGACGAGGCCGCCGCCGCGGCGATCCGCTCGCTTTTGGGTGAGACGGAGGCGGCGACCTCGGCGGAGGAGATCGCCTGGGCCTTCCGCAAGACGCTGGAGCACCCTTCGGCGGAGCGCCCGCTGGTGGTCGTCTTCGACGACATCCAGTGGGGTGGGGAGACGTTCCTCGACCTGATCGAGCACGTCGCGCTCCTCTCCTCCGGCGCGTCGATCCTGCTGCTCTGCATCGCGCGGCCGGAGCTCACGGAGCGCCGCCCCGCCTGGCCGGTGACGCTTCGGCTCGAGCCCCTGGCCGACGACGACGTCGAGGAGCTCATCGCCCAGCGTGTTCCCGAGCAGCTGCGCGAGAGGATCGCTCGCGCCGCGGGCGGCAACCCGCTCTTCATCGAGGAGATGCTGGCGATGGCCGGCCAGGCCGACGGCGAGGTGGTCGTCCCACCCACACTGCAGGCGTTGCTCGCGGCGCGCCTCGACCAGCTCGAGACGGCGGAGCGCAGCGTGCTCGAGAGGGCGGCGATCGAGGGCGAGGTCTTCCACCGGGGTGCCGTCCATGCGCTATCACCCGACGAGACCCAGGTGACGCCACACCTCGCTGCACTCGTGCGCAAGCAACTGATCAGACCCGACAAGCCACAACTCGCCGGCGAGGACGGCTTCCGCTTCCGCCACCTGCTACTCCGTGACGCCGCCTACGAGGCGCTCCCGAAAGCGGTGCGCGCAGACCTCCACGAGCGCTATGCGACCTGGCTGGATCAGCATGAAGCCAATCTCGTCGAGCTAGACGAAGTCCTCGGCTACCACCTCGAGCAGGCCTGCCTATACCGCGCCGAACTCGGGACGCCCGATGACGGCACCCTGGCCGTCGCGGCGCGGCGGCGCCTGGCGGCCGGCGGCCACCGCGCGGCCGTCCGCCAGAACTACGGCGCCGCCGTGAGCCTGTTCGAGCGAGCCGCCGCGCTCGTGCCCCCGACCGAGATCGACCTCGCCCTCGAAACCGAGCTCGGCGACGCCCTGTACTGGACAGGCAGGGGAGACGACGCGGTCCGGCGCGCAGATGCCCTAGCCGGGCGTGCCTCGGCGGCGGGCGATCGCGTGGGCGAGCTCTGCGGGAGGGTCCGGGGAGGCGTGTTCCGCCTCATGCTCGAGCGGAAGGGCGCGAGGGAGAAGCTGGCCGCGCTCGTCGAGCAGGCGTTGCCCGTGTTCCAAGCTGCTGGCGACGACCTGGCTCTTTACATCGCCTACTCCGCGCTCGGGGAGGTGGCGTCCACGCGCGCGCAGGGGGACGTAGTGCTGGAAGCCGACGAGCAGGCCTACGCCCACGCTCGGCAGGCGGGCTACTTCCCGCCCGGGCTCATGGGCTCACGCGCCGCCCTTCGCTTCTTCGGCACGACACCCGTGTCGGAACTGCTCGCGTGGCTCGACGAGAACGAGCCACCGGCAGGACGAGACCACTTCCTCCGTGCCTACCGTTCCGGGGCGCTGGCCATGCTCGGTCGCTTCGACGAGGCGCGCACGATCCTCGCCGAAACACGTGTGGAGCTGGCGGAGCGCGGCGCGGGAGTCCTGCTCGCAAACATCATCGCCTTCGAGTCCGTCTGGGTCGAGCTCTGGGCAGGCGATCCCACCGCCGCAGCCGCGTTCGGATCAGAAGGGTGGAGGCTGTACCTGGAGCTGGGGGTACAGAGGCCTCTCGCGGCCGGGAACCTGGCGCAGGCGCTCTACACGCTTGACCGGCTCGACGAGGCCGACGCCTGGGCCGGCCGCGCGGCGGAGCTCGGCACGAGCGACGACGCCTGGAAAGAGATGCTCTGGCGGCAGGTCAGGGCCAAGGTGCTCGCACGGCGCGGCGAGCACGCCGAGGCGGAGCGGCTCGCCCGTGAGGCGGTCGCGATCTGCGATGAGACAGACATGCTCGACGCGCAGGGAGATGTGTACGCCGACCTCGCCGAGGTGCTCATACTCACCGGGAAGCCCACCGAGGCAGCCTCTGCGCTCGAGCAGGCACTCGAACGCTACAAGCGCAAGGGCAACCTGGTCTCGACGCAGCGCGCGCAGACGCGACTCGTCGAACTCCGGGCCGCATCACCGCGATGAGCGTTCCCGAACGTACCGGCGCGCAGTTGCAAAGCTCGCCGTCGCGATCGAACGCGACCTCGCCCGCACGACCGTCCCGGCCCCGACTGAGGAGGCCGCTATTCTGGTCACCGCCTGACCTTCACACCGGGACCGCCGTCGCGAAGTTCCACGACGAACGGGACATCCTCCGCTCGCCTGATCAAGCGGCTAGACGGCCACGTCCTCGTGTAACCGGTCGAGCAACACGCGGGCCACCGCCAGCGGCGCCTAACGCCGCGCACGCTCGATCAGCTCGTCCAGAGGATCCCAGAACACCTTCCGCATCTCGACGTTGAAGACGGCGTCATGCACCGACTCGTGGTTGAAGAAGAGGCCCTTCGGGTCGCTCCGCAGCAGGCGGTAGGTCTTGAGCTCGGGCGGCAGCGGGCGCAACCACGTCCAGACGCGTCCGCGCCGAGTCGCCCGACGGTGTCGTCTCTGTCGGCGACGAGGATCAGCGTCGGCACCGTCGGGGGCCGCCCGAGATGGAGCAGTCCAGGGTCCATGCCGAGCGGGTCGAGCGGGAAGATCCTGTAGACGGCGCTAGGCGCCGGGATCCCCCACTCACGGGCGTCCGCCGCGTAATACAAGGCGAGCGCGGCTCCCACGAAGTAGCCGGCCACGACGATCGGCAAATCCGGATCGTGGAGGACCCGAAGGCCGTGCGGAGCCCGGTCCGCAGTTCGAAGCGCGACGTCACCCGTGAGCTGGTAGACCGGGAGACCACGGCGTTCCCGCGGGCGAGGAGGTGGCGAGCCATGCCTGGTGCCACTCAAACGGCGAGGTCGCCGTCGAGCCGTGGATGAATGCGACGACGCCTTTCGCTTTCCCGGCCTTCGGCGTCAGCACCCAGACCGCTCTCGTCCCGTGGCCGTACGGCCGCGCGATTCCCCGCTCTGTCCGGGCCGTCGGCCGGTCTGCGGGACACGTGGCGCGGTCGTCCCGCCGCAGGCCGCGAGGAGCAGCACCGCGACAGCTGCCGCTAGCGCCCGAGCGACCACGTGAACCTCGTGCGGCTGCTCTCCGGCGCGAGCCCGCCGGGGCGGAGGCCCTTTCGAACCAGAAGGGTCGGAGGGGTGGCTGCGCGTGCGACCGCCTGCCGGATGTCGCCCGGCCCCTTCTCTCGCCAGCCGGCCGGAAGGCCGAACACGATCAGACCGACGCCCTCTGCAGCTCGGACAAGTCCTGCCTCCCCCGGATCGACGAGCTCGGTCGAGACATGGACGGCGGCCAGCCGCTGAACGATGAGAGACGCACTTGCGAGGAGACGGCTGGCGTCGCGACCGTCCGAACTTGCAGAGGCGCCCACTAGGCGAAGCTGTGCCTCGTGCGCCCTCGCGATCCATGCGCCGAGCTCGACCGCTGCCCAATCGTGGTCGGCGCCGCCGAACGGGACGAGCACCGGCCGGTCGGGCCGGACGGTAGGTGCTTGTTTGCTCTCGAGGAGCAGCGCGACGTCACAGGGCGCTCGGTCGAACACGACCTCCGCCTCCGGGCCGAGGGCCCCGGCGAGGAGCACCAGGTCGACGTCCTGTTCGGCCGCGAGTCGGGCGACGTCTCTTCCCGGTTCGTCCGAGGTGAAAACGGCGACGCGGGCATCGACCCCGCGCGCCGTGAGCTCTCCGCACCGGTGGGAGAGCGCGTCGCCAGCCTGCATCAGTTCGCCGCGAGCCACGATTCCCGCCAGGATCAGATCGCGCACAGGGTGGCCCGCCAATGGCTCAGCAAGCCCGAGGAGAGGGCCGAACTCCGCCTTCCACGGGGCGACGAGAATCGCGCGCCTCGGTGGCCTGCTCTCCGCGAGTTCGAGCGCCGCGTCCTGCCGCAGGATGGCCTGCTCGAGCTCCTGGAGCGCCGGGCTCGGATCGATCCCAAGCTCTCCGACGAGGACGGTGCGCGCGTCTCTATAGGCCTCGAGCGCCTCGGCCTGCCTGCCCGAGCGATAGAGCGCGAGCATCAACAGCCTGCGCAGGTGCTCGCGCAGCGGATGCTCGTAGACGAGGCCCTGCAGCTCGCCGACCAGCTCCTCGTGACGCCCGGCCGCAAGCTCGGCCTGCAACCGCCGTTCGAGGGCATGCAGGCGGAGCTCCTCGAGCCGAGCGGCCGCCGGGCGGGCGAACGGCTCGACGGCGAAGTCGGCAAGGGCAGGACCGCGCCAGACTGACAGCGCGTCGCGAAGCCGCGCCGCCGCCACCACCGGTGCGGCTGACTCCGCCTGGCCGACGAGCTCCTCGAAGCGGTGAACGTCCATCTCGTCGCCTGGACCAAGGACGAGCGCGTATCCGCTCCCGCGGGTCTCGATCGTGTTGCGCCCGAGGACCTTGCGGAGTCCAGAGACGTACCCCTGGAGGACGTTCGCCGCGGCGGCCGGCGGGTCGTCGTCCCAGACGTCGTGGATCAGTCGGCTCGCCTGGACGGCCTCGCCCGCACTCAGAAGGAGGACGACCAGGACCCCCCGCTGCCGAGGGCCACCCAACGTGACCAGCCGCCCGTCCTCCAAGACCTCGAGCGGCCCGAGGATTCGGAAGTCCAAGGCCACACCGCGCGCGAAGGTACCACAGCGGTTCCAGCGGATCTCAAGCGGATTCGCAGCAGCCGGGCGCAACGTCCAAGCTGTGTTTCGCTCCGCAACCGCACTCGGTATCGCCCTTGCGGCCGCCGCCATCGTCGGCTCTGGCGTCGCCGCCGGCGGCGACCCGACCTCGAAGCCGGATCACGTCGACCGACGGTGCCAGGAGCGGGCGAACTCCTGGGCCTGCAGGGTGGCTCTTCGCTATCTCGCCGCGCTCGACCTCGACCGGACCCGGGAGGCGTGCTCGCTGCTCGAGCCGGAGACGCTCGAAGCGGCAGGCGGGATGGCCGGCTGCCGGAAGACCCTCTCCGGGGCTCGCGGGATCCGGATCCGCTACTCCATCCTCGACGTCCACACCTCTCCGCTCGGCCGAACGGTCTACTTCTCGACTCGTGCCGACGGACGCACCGACTTGCGGCAGGCGATGATCGTCACACCGAGGCGGCGCATCCTGGCGATCGCGCCGGCGCCCTGCTCAAGCTGCTAGAGCCCACGAAGGGGCGGCGCACACCGACACGCGGTCGACCTATTACTGGGGGCGGCGGAGTCGACGGCGTGAAGTAGCCGTTGAACGTTTGCTCGGCGGTGTCGACCGTGCGCACGACTCGCGCAAGTGGCTTCCCGTTGGTCGCGCGGTCAATGCGGTTCGCGTAGTTGGGGGAGACGGCCTGCCGTCGCGCGTCGAGCCCGATCGTCCCGACCGGCGACTCGAGGGTGCTCGGTCGCAAAGGTCTGCATCACACGCCGCCCACCGTTGGACACGTCGCCTCCGCCCTTCTCCAGCGCATCGAGAGCTGCCCCCATCGCGTCGTAGTAGCAAACGCCGAGCGGAAACTCCGCGGGGGAGGTCAGGCGCGTATATCCGCCGCGACGACGCCGAGGAAGGCGTTTGCGACGATCAAGGCGACGCCGTCGACGTCCGGCACGCTCTTCGCAAGGGCGGCCGGCAGCGGCGCTCCACCGGGCACCCGCGTGCGAGAGACGACGCGGCCGCCGAGCGCGCAGAACTCCGCGACGAAGCTCGCGACCCGAGCCCACCCAAGGGATAGGTCGTCGCTCACCGCGACGGCTGTGTCCGCGACCGGAGTCGGGGTATGCATAGCCTCGAAGACCGGTCGATTCCTGCACCCCGTCGGGCTGGAAGCGGAGCAGTGTCGGCGCGGGATCGCGCAGCGTCGTCGCCTGTACACGGGACTCGGTCAGGATGAGCGCGACGCCGGGATGGCGGTGCGCGATCACGCGGACGACGACTCCATCGGGTCGCCGGCGGCGCGGCGAACACGTCCACATGCCTTCCACGCCGCGGCCGATTGTGCTAGACGCTACGCACCGTGTCCGTCTCGTCCGACCCAAGGATTGGGAAGGAGCTCCTCGGCTACCGAATAGAGGCGCTGCTCGGGCGCGGCGGCATGAGCGTCGTGTACCGAGCGGACGACCTCCGGCTGAAGCGCAAGGTTGCGATCAAACTGCTCGCGTCGGAGCTGGCCGAGGACGACCACTTTCGCGAGCGCTTCCTGCGCGAGTCGGAGCTGGCGGCCTCGCTCGACCATGCCTCGATCGTCCCGATCTACGCCGCCGGCGAGGTCGCCGGTCAGCTCTACATCGCGATGCGGTACGTCGAAGGAGGTGATTTGAAGAGGCTGATTCGGTCCGGGCTCGAGCCGCGTCGGGCACTCGACCTCCTCGTTCAGGTGGCGGACGCGCTCGACGCCGCCCACGAGGCGGGGCTCGTGCATCGCGATGTGAAGCCGGCGAATGTCCTGTTGGACACCCGCGACCATTGCTATCTCGCCGACTTCGGACTCACGAGGCAGGTCTCGTCTCGATCCGGGTTCTCCGCGACCGGTGAGATCGTCGGCACGATCGACTACGTCGCGCCGGAGGTGATCGAGGGGAAACCTCTCGATGCCCGCTCAGACCTCTACTCGTTTGGTTGTGTCGTGTTCGAGTGTCTCGCCGGCGAGCCCCCTTTTCGCCGCGACTCGGAATTCGCTGTCCTTTGGGCGCACGTCAATGAGCCGACCCCGAAGATCGCGGAGCGAAGGGCTGAGCTGGGCGGCCGGATCGACACCGTGCTGACGAAGGCTCTCGCGAAGAACCCGGACCGGCGGTACGCAAGTGCGCGTGAGCTCATGGAGGCGGCCCGGGACGCGCTTCCGGGGCCGGCAGTACAGCTGCCGAGGCGGCGGCGGCGCCTGCTCGCTGCGATCGCACTCGGCGCCGCCGCACTTGCGGTGTCACTCCCTCTCGCGCTCACCGCCGGCAACGGACGCCCGAGCACGACACCCACGCTCGCCCCCCGGGTTGACTCGGTCCAGCACATCGACCCGTCGACGAACCGACTCGTAGCCAGCTTTCCCGAGGGTCCCCACGGCTCTGGAGGTCTGGTCGCCGCTCGCGGCGCGCTCTGGGTTGCGTCGGTGGAGAACACGCTACTCCGGGTCGACCCCCGAAGCGGACGCGTCACCGCCACGATCACGCTCAGCCCCCAACTCGCCCTCAACGACATCGCGTTCGACGGCGAGAGGACGATCTGGGCCGTCGACGGGTACGGCGTGCTCATTCCGGTCGACCCCGAGACTGCCACGGTCACCGCGGTCGGGGACGTCGGCAACCCATCGTCTCCGGGAATATCCGCCGGCATCCTGGTTGCTGCGGCAGACAACGTCTGGGTGGACACCCTGACCAAGGACGGCAGCCTCCAGCACTACTCCTTGTCCGTGCACGGCACCCCATTCTCCGCAGGCGTGGGAACACCGGTGGCCATGGCTCTCGGCTTCGAGTCACTGTGGGTATCGGAGTACCGTCCGAACCAGCTCGTCCGCGTCGGAGCCGAAGCCCCATACGCCGTTCTCGCGACGGTTGCGCTCCCTTTCGAGCCCTCACCCAAGGGCCTCGCCGCGGGGTCGGGCGCCATCTGGCTGACGAATCCGGCCGCCGGCCGCCTCCTGCGCATCGACCCGGCGAGTAACCGCATCGCACAGACGATCCGTGTCGGCCGCTACCCGACGGCGGTCGCCTGGGGCGCAGGCTCGGTATGGGTAGCCAACAACGACGACGGTACGGTCAGCCGAGTCGACCCACGGAGGGGTCGAGTCCTCGCGACAATCCGCGTCGGACCCCGCCCGACTGCAATCGCGGTCGGCGCGGGTGGCATCTGGGTCGCCGTCCATCCGGCCTAGAACGGACCGATCCGCACGTCTGCCTTGGGGGATAGCTGTGCTGTTCGACGTTCTCGAGGCAAGGCACCGGGTGGCAGTTCATCGCGCAATCCAGTTGTGCCTTGGGATCTGGCTCATCGCCAAAGGATTCAAGCCGTCTCCGCTCCACTCGGAGGATGCCAGCTCCGGCCTGCAGACGGTCGGCATGACGCCAAGCCGCATGGGCAACACGGGGGCAACACAGCCCACCGAGACCGGCCGAAAATCTGAGCCGTCAGAGAGGCCCGCATCGGCTTGAAAACCAGCTCTGCCGAAAACGGGCGAGACTACGCGCGGCTTCTCTTAATCCCAAGGTCGGAGGTTCGAATCCTCCACGGCCCAAAGCGCGGGGGAAACCAGTTTCCCCCGTGAGCCCCCTTCTTCTTGTTTCCGCCGGTGGCAACTGCGTTCTGGCCTCCCGGCCGGCAGGCCGGCCTCCGGCCTCGACGGATTGTGCAGGAAAGCTGGCCTGCGGTAGTTGAGCCCAGAAGCCGGTCGTCTAGCGGCAGCAGAAACAATGGGTAGCGTCCGCAGAAGTGATTGGAAACCTAGACTTCCCCACCCAAACCTGGTCTTTCCAAGCTCTTAGGACGGTGGGATGATCTGTACATGAGGCGGCTTTCGCTGTGGCTCCTCGCGCTCCCGCTCGCCGTTGCGGGCTCGGAGGTTGCGCACTCGCTCGCCTACCGGCTCGTCGATCCGAGCGGCGCTCGCCGCGCGCATGTGCTCCAGGAGACGGGGCACGGCTACTTCAGGTACGCCCCACTCGGGGTGGCCGTGGCCGCGTCCCTCGTTCTGCTGGCGCTGGCGATGCGGGTGTCCCTCGCGTGCCGGCGCGTGCCGGCGGGGCGGCTGGCGGTGTGGTTCGCGCTCGTTCCCGCCCTGACCTTCGTGCTCCAGGAGCACTTGGAGCGGCTGTTCGCCGACGGCGCGATCCCCTGGAGCGCAGCATTGGAGCCGACGTTCCTGCCCGGCCTGCTGTTGCAGATCCCGCTCGGCCTTGTTGCCTATCTTCTCGTTCGGCTGCTCCTCCGGGGAGCGGACCGGCTCGGGCACACGCTCGCGCCTGTCCTGCGCACGACCTTCTGGCGCCCGCCGGCGATTAGCCGGCCCGGGCTCGTCGTCGCTGCGCCCCGCATCCCGGTGCTCGCGCTGTGCAGCGCGGGTCGTGCACCGCCCCTCGTCCCGTAGGTCGCGCTCCGTGCCGCCAGGGCACGGCAAGCCACTTCGGAAAGGGAGGAATCATCCGCACCGCGCATCGGCGTCGCTCGGCGCCGGCGATCGCGGCGTCGGCGGCGGCGTTTCTAGCGCTTGCCGCGGCGCCGGCGGCGTCGGCACACGCGATCCTCGTCTCCAGCCGCCAGCCAACGGTGTCGTCGTCCAGCGCTCGCCTTCGCAGGTCGTCCTGCACTTCAGCGAGGCGGTGGAGACGGCGTTCGGTTCCGTCCGCGTCTACGACGCGAACGCGAAGCGGGTCGACTCGGGCGGCACGCTGCGGCCGGCAGCGGACGAGGTCGCAGTCACCGTCGGGAAGCTCCGGCGCGGGACGTACACGGTCGCCTGGCGGGTGATCTCGGCCGACACGCATCCCGTCCACGGGGCGTTCACGTTCTCGGTCGGGGCGGCGAGCGGCGATGCCGGGGAGGTCGCGGCACGTGTCCTCGCAGGCGAAGGGACGCCGCGGTACGTGTCGGTCGTGTTCGACGCGGTCCGGTTCCTCAACTTCCTCCTGATCCTGATCGTCGCGGGCGGTGTCGCCGTGCTGGCGTTCGTCGCCCGCGACGCCGCGGCGGGTGTCCGACGCCGACTTCGGCTGGTGGTCGCTTCGGCGGCCGCGCTCCTGGCTCCGGCCGCCCTGTTCGGCCTCGTTCTGGAAGGGGCGGAGGCGGGAGGGTTCAGCATCGGTTCCGCCTTCTCTCCGAGCGTGATCGGCAGCGTGCTCGGGACGCAGTTCGGGCGGGTGTGGCTGGCCCGCGCGTGCGCGGCGGCGGCGCTCGCCCTCATCCTCCTCGTGCTTCCACGGCTCTCCCGTGGGGGCATCGCGGTGGCGGCGCTGCTCGGCCTGGCTCTCGTCGCGAGCCCGACCGCGGCGGGCCATGCCGCGACCGGGGGTGTGATCGCCTGGTTCGCAGACGGGGCGCACGTGCTCGCAGCAGCGATCTGGACGGGTGGACTGGCGCTGACCGCGGTGGCCCTGCTGCTCTCTGGCGGGGAACGGTGGACGCTCGCCACACGGGCCGTTCCCCGACTGTCGGTGCTCGCCTTCGGCTCGGTCGTCCTCCTGCTAATCGCCGGGACGATCAGCGCCTACCTGGAAGTGCGTGCGTGGCGCGGCCTCTGGGAGACGACCTACGGCGGGCTCATCCTCGCGAAGCTAGGGCTGATCGTGCCCCTGCTCGTCCTGGGGGCGTACAACAACCGCTTCGCCGTCCCCAGGCTCCGCGCAGGAATCGCCTCGGTGGTCGAGCAACGGCGGTTCCTGCGTTTCGTCGGTCTCGAGCTCGCGCTCGTGGTCGTGATCGTCGGCGTGACGGCGGTGCTCGTCCAGCAGCCGCCGGCCAGGAGCGCTGTCGCCCGCACGGGGCCCTATGCAACCGAGACGCGAGTCGGTCCCTTCGGGCTAAACCTCATCGTCGACCCCGCCCGTGTCGGGGTGAACGAGATCCACCTGTATCTGCTCGACCGCGCAGGCCGGCCGGCCGAGGTTGCGGAGGCACGCCTGGGGGCGTCGCTTCCGGCTGCCGGCATCGGACCGCTGCGCCTGCGCACCTCACGTGCTGGACCAGGTCATTTCGTCGTCCCCGCCGCCCAGCTGCCGATCGGCGGCGGCTGGCGCCTGCAGGTGCAGGTGCGCCGCGGCGAGTTCGACGAGTGGCTGACAACTGTCTCGATCCCGATTGGAAAGGACTGACCATGCGCAAGATCTCTCTGCTCCTCGCAGGTGTGACGGTCGCTCTGGCGCTCACCGCCGGCGCCCAGGCCCACGTCACGATCCACCCGAACGCCATCCCGTCCGGCGGGTTCACGACCTTCGACGTCCGCGTCCCGAACGAGCGCCCGAAGGCAAGGACGATGAAGGTCGACGTCCAGTTCCCGAGCGGCTACCTGTTCCTCTCCTACCAGGCGATGCCCGGTTGGTCGACGAAGGTGATCTACCGGCAGCTGGCGAAGCCGGTGGTTGTCTTCGGGGAGACTCACAAGCAGGAGGTCGACCGCGTCGTCTGGACCGCTCGCAGCGGCGGTCTACCCGCGAGGCAGTTCATCGAGTTCCCGCTCTCGATCGCTATGCCGAACGCGAAGGCGGGCAGCCTGCTCACGTTCAAGGCGCTGCAGCGCTACTCGAACGGCGAGATCGTGCGCTGGATCGGTCCGCCGAGCGCGGACACTCCGGCGCCGCAGGTGTACATCGAGGACTCGAAGGCCGCGATCCGCGACTACCCGGGCGGCGTCGGCGCTGCACGCAAGGACCGCGCGGCCCGGCACACGTTCGGGCTCCTGCTCGCAGCACCCCTCCTCGGCCTGGCCTTCCTCGGCCTTCGCTACCGAAGAAGGCATCAGTCGTGAAAGGCCACGTCTTCTCGGCGGCGCTGCTCGTCTCGCTCGTTGCCTCCCCCCTGGCCGTCGCCCACGGCCCGGGGGAGGCGGAGGGCTACCTCTCGAAGGTGAGCAGGATCACTCCAGCCCTGCCCGGCCTGCGCGCACGCGTGATCGAAGGAGACGAGAAGCTGCGGTTGACGAACGGGACCGGGCGCCCGCTCGTCATCCTCGGCTACTCCGGCGAGCCCTACCTGCGCTTCAGCGGGAGGGGGATCGAGGTCAACCTGCACTCCTCCGCGTATTACCTCAATCGCGATCGCTACGCGAAGACGGCTGTGCCGGCCGCCGCTAACGACAAGCCGCCGGCGAAGTGGAAGCTGGTCGGTTCCGGCAACACCTACGCCTGGCACGACCATCGGATCCACTGGATGAGCACGATCCCCCCACCGCCGGTCAAGTCCAGTCCGAGCAAACCCCACCACGTCTTCGACTGGCGCGTGCTCGCGCGGGCCGGAGGGTCGGGGCTGACGATCGCCGGCAGCCTCGACTACGTCCCACAGCCGAAGAGCTCCTCGCACACGGCGCTGTACGCCGGCATCGCCGGGGGAGCCGGGATCGCGCTCCTCCTCGCCGGCTGGCTCCTGCTCAGCCGCCGGCGCAGGGGAACAACAGCCTCGTTCGGCAGCCTCGAACCAACCTCGACCCGCGAGTAGCTTCGGGATGTGTGGGATTTGCGGTGTGGTTCAGGTGTCGGGGGTGCTTCGGGAGCCGGTTGGCGCTGGGGTGCTTGATTGGATGACGGATTTGATGACGCATCGTGGCCCGAACGATCGCGGGACTTTTTCGGCTGCGGGGGTGGCGTTGGGGGTGCGGCGTTTGAGCATCGTCGACGTCGCGGGTGGGCATCAGCCGGTGGCGAGCGAGGATGGTTCGGTTTGGGCGGTTCAGAACGGGGAGCTTTACAACCACCGTTTGCTGCGGGAGCGGCTGCAGCCGGAGGGTCATGTGTTCCGCAGCGGCTGCGACACGGAGATCCTGCCGCATCTGTACGAACGCTATGGGCCGGCTTTTCCGGAGCGGCTGCGGGGGATGTTCGGGATCGCTCTTTGGGACGGGCGGCGGCGGCGGGCGGTGCTGGTGCGTGATCGGCTGGGGATCAAGCCGCTTTATTACGCGCGCGCGGGGGAGTTTCTGGTTTTTGCTTCTGAGCTGAAGAGCGT
>JBBRYP010000059.1:0-29558 GCA_038237515.1 Gaiellales bacterium | reverse complement strand
GCGTTGATCCGGAAGTAGGCCTGGAGCGGCATCTCGATCTTGACCCCCGGCGGCACGTAGATGAACGACCCGCCCGACCAGACCGCCGAGTTCAGGGCCGCGAACTTGTTGTCGTTCTGGGGGATGACCGTGCCGAAGTACTGCCGGACGACGTCCTCGTGCTCGCGCAGGCCCGAGTCCATGTCCAGGAAGATCACGCCCTTCGCCGCCAGGCTCTCCTGGAGCTTGTGGTAGACGACCTCGGACTCGTACTGCGCCCCGACGCCGGCGAGGAACTTGCGCTCGGCCTCCGGGATCCCCAGCCGGTCCCACGTGTTCTTGATGTCGGGGGGCAGGTCCTCCCAGGAATCGGCCTGCTTCTCGGTCGGCTTGATGTAGTAGAAGATGTTGTCGAAGTCGATCTCGCCGAGGTTCCCGCCCCAGGTGGGGAGCGGGCGCGCGTGGAAGTAGTCGAGCGCCTTCAGACGCGACTTCCGCATCCAGTCCGGCTCGTCCTTGTGGGCAGAGATCGCCTCGACCACGTTCCTCGAGAGGCCGCGCTTGGATTTGAAGACGTAGTTCTCTACGTCGTGGAAGCCGTACTTGTAGTCGCTGCCGATCTGGGCGACGACTTCGGTCTCGGATGCGCTCATTCGGTTCCTCCTTCGGTGACGAGCTCGGGCGTGAACGCCTCGTACCCTTCCGACTCCAGCTTATCCGCGAGTGCCGGGCCGCCGGACTCGACGATGCGGCCACCGACGAAGACGTGCACGTGATCCGGGCGGATGTACTGGAGAAGCCGCGCGTAGTGGGTGATCACCAGGGCGCCCATATCCGGACCGACGAGCTCGTCGACGCCGCCGGCGACGATCCGCAGCGCGTCGATGTCGAGGCCCGAGTCGGTCTCGTCGAGCACCGCGATCCGGGGCTTCAGCATCGCCATCTGCAGGATCTCGACGCGCTTCTTCTCGCCCCCCGAGAAGCCTTCGTTCAGGTAGCGCGAGGCCATCTCGCGCGAGACCTTGAGGCGCTCCATCTGCGCCATCAGCTCCTTGCGGAACTCCGGGATCCGAATCGGGTCGTCGACCCCGCCGTTCCGGGCCTTGCGGACGGCGTTGATCGCCGAGCGCAGGAAGCTTGTGACGGTGACTCCCGGGATCGCGTGCGGGTACTGGAATGCGAGGAAGAGGCCGCGCTGCGCGCGCTCGTCCGCCTCGAGCTCGGTGACGTCCTCACCGTCGAAGAGGATCTCGCCGCTCGTGATCTCGTACCCGGGATGCCCCATCAGCGCGTAGGCGAGCGTCGACTTGCCCGAGCCGTTCGGCCCCATGATCGCGTGCACCTCGTTCGCGTCGACCGCGAGATCGACGCCCTTGACGATCTCGGTGCCCTCCTGGGCAAGCGCGACGTGAAGGTCTCTCAGCTCTAGCAATGCCACTTCGTGCGGCCTCTATTCCTTTTCACGTGAGGGATTCCGGGCGGGTTCGTGATTCAGTCTAGCCAAGGCCGGTTTGAGCAGGCGCAGCGCGGTCCAGGTCGTCCCGGGGCGTGACCGGTCGCTGAAGCGCCCCCGCGCTCCCGGGTCTCCGGGCAGCGTCTCGAAGAGATTGTCGGGACTCCCGAGCGCCTTTGGCTCCCCGGTGTGCTGACCCTTCCAACCGTTCCGTAGCAGCACCAGATCACCGGCTCGAGGAGAGAGCTTCTGGCCCCAGAGGAGCTTCTGGGCGCCCCACCCGACCGGCAGCTCGCGCCTCGGCGACTCGCAGCAGGCGAGCACCGCATCGGCGAACGGCTCAGGCTCGTAGATGGGCGGGATCGGCTGCGGCTGGTACCCGATCTTCTGGCGGTCGCGGTCGAACTGGGGCGTGTTGATCGCGCCGGGCAGGACGAGGCAGACGCCGACACCCGCGCGCTCCTTCGCGAGCTCGACGCGCGCGGATTCGAAGAACGCGCGCCCGGCCGCCTTCGAGGCACAGTACGCGGCCTGGAGGGGAATGCCGCGGTAGGCGAGAGCAGAGCTGACGTGCAGGAAGGTGCCGCGGCTCGACCGGAGGTGCGGGAGAGCGGCCCAGTAGCCGTAGACGGCGCCGAAGAAGTTGACGTTGAGCACACGGCGGAGCTCGTCCGGCTCGAGCCGGTCCGCCTCCGCGTAGACGGTGACGATCGCGTTCGCGACGAAGGTGTCGATCCGGCCGAACCGCTGGAGCGCCTGCTCGACGAGCGCCTCCACCTGCTCCTGCTCCGCCACGTCGGTGGGTACTGCGAGCGCCTCGCCGCCGGAGCGTTCCACTTCGCGAACCGCCGCCTCGAGGGCCTCCGCGTTCCTGGCCGCGACGACCACCTTCGCGCCCCGCCGGCCGGCGCCGCGCGCGATCGCACGGCCGAGCCCGCTCGAGGCGGCGGTCACGACGACGACCTGCCTGCCCAACGGCTTCTTCCGAGGGCCCAATGTAAGTCGTCCCTCACCGGCCGGCGGAGAGCCGAAACGCTGCTATCCTCGACGCATGCCCAACGTCGGTGCTACCGAGATCGTGCTGCTCCTACTGCTCGCGCTGCTCCTCTTCGGGGCGAAACGTCTGCCCGAGATCGGCCGGTCGATGGGCCGCGGGATGAGAGAGTTCAAGGACTCCATCAGCGGCTCGGGCAAGGACGACGACGACCTGCCGGCGTCGGAGCTCCCCGCGCCGATGGTCGAGACGACGACGCAGGCGTCGGCACCGCCCCCGCGCGAGCGCGACACAGTCGCGTAAGCACGTGAAGCGTCTGCCGCGGCGCCTTGGCTACGGCGAGGAGGCGTCGCTCGTCGAGCACCTCGACGAGCTGCGGACTCGAATCATCGTCTCGCTGTCCGTGCTGGTCGTGACGTTCGCCGTCGCGTTCGCCTTCCATCGGCACCTCATCCAGTTCTTGAACCGGGCGCTCCCGGCAGACCGCAAGCACCCGATCACCTTCGGCGTCGCCGAACCCTTCCTGACGTCGATGAAGATCAGCCTGATGGCGGCGATCGCCGTCTCCCTGCCAGTACTCCTCTGGCAGCTCTGGAGCTTCCTCGCGCCTGCCTTCGCCAACAACCTCCAACAGAGGGTGGCGGCCTTCGTCGCATTCGCGACCGGGCTCCTCGCGGGCGGGATCGCGTTTGGCTACTTCGTCGTCCTTCCGAGCGCCGTCCGCTTCCTCACCCACTACGACGACAAGATCTACAACGTCCAGATCCGCGCCCGCGACTACTACTCGTTCGCGCTGCTCGTGCTGATGGGCGTAGGCGTGATGTTCGAGCTGCCGATCTTCGTGCTCGCCCTCGTCCGCCTCGGCATCCTCTCGACGCGGACGCTGCGCAAGAACCGGCGGATGGGCTACTTCATCGTCGCGGTGCTCGCGGTCGCACTCCCGGGCGTGGACCCGGTGACGACGGTGCTCGAGATGATCCCGCTGATGGCGCTCTTCGAGGGCTCGATCTGGCTGTCGGTGTTCTTCGACCGCCGGTGGCAGACATCGGAGCTCCTAGAGGTCTCTGCGGGCGAATCCAGCTAGGGCGAGCACACCGACGATGCCGAGATAGGCGACGGCCCAGAGACGCAGGCCCCAGCCGCCGACCTGCGCGCCCCCGAACGGCCCCAGGTCGAGCGCGAACCGGGTGAAGCCTGCGGTCTTCTCGGTGATCGCGTGCAGCCCGTCCTGGTAGAGCGCCTCGAAGGGCAGCGCCCAGGAGCTGATCCGCCCGATCGAGCTCAGCGTGTGGGAGTGGATCGCCCGGCCGATCTGGCCGAGCAGGCCCGCGACGAGCCCGCCGCCGAAGAGCATGAAGACGGCGATCCCGTTCGCGGTCGCCGACAGGAACACCGAGCCCAGCAGCGAGAGGGCGACGACGAGCACGATCGCGCCGGCCAGCTCGAGCACCGGCAGGACGAGTCGATCGGGCCACCAGCCTCCCGCGAGCCCGGTGATGACGACGGTGGCGGCATAGACGACGGCGACGTAGGCGCCGCAGACGCCGCCGGCCGCGAGGAAGCGCGCGACGAGGAGGGTGGAGCGGCCGACGGGCCGGACGACGAGCGGCTGCAGGAGCCCGCGCTCCGCATCGCCGCGGACCACGCCGAGCGTCAGGAAGACCGCGAGCACCACCCCGAGGAAGAGCGTGGCGAACATCGCGAGCCCGAGGACGGTCGCGCCGGTGAGGACGCGCGTGTCGAGGTTCCCGGTGTTCGTCCCCGAGGCGAACGCCCGCGTGTCCTGAAAGGCCTTCCAGGCGCCCAGCGCGTAGAGGGCGAGGAAGCCGATCGTCAGGACGAGCACGATCAGGAAGACCTTCCGCCGCAGGCTCTCGCGCATGGCGTAGCCGGCGATCGCGCGCACGGCTCTCATGCGCTCTCCCCCTCGACCGCGTCGAGGTAGACCTCCTCGAGGGTCGGCGCGACGACGCGGACGCCGTAGACCCGCTCGCCCGCCGCCACGAGCTCTGCGACGATGCCGGGCGCGTCCTCCCGCGTGGCGGCGTCGAAGCGGCGGATGCCGCCGCCCGTCTCGACCTCGACGCCGCGGGCGGCGGACAGCGCGTGTGGAGCACCCTCGTTGACGACGACCCCGCCGGAGAGGATCGTCACTCGATCGCAGACGAGCTCGACCTCGCTCAGCAGGTGGGAATTGAGGAGGACGGCGAGGCCACGGCGCCGCAGCTCCTCGAGCAGCTCGCGAACCGCCCGCCGGCCGCCGGGATCCAGCGCGCTCGTCGGCTCGTCGAGGAGCAGGACGCGAGGCGATCCCACGAGCGCCTGCGCGATGCCGAGCCGCTGCTGCATTCCCTTCGACATCGCCTCGATGCGGCGGCCACGCGCGGCGACGAGGTCGACGAGCTCGAGCAGCTCCATGCGCTCCCTCTCGCCCCCCTGCGACCCGGCGAGGCGCTGGTGCAGCCGGAGCAGCTCGTCCGCGGTCATCCAGCCGGGGAAGCGGAAGAGCTCGGCCAGGTAGCCGACGGCGCGTCGGGCGCGGGGGGAGCCCGCCGGAGCTCCGCAGATCTCGGCGGCTCCAGAGGTCGGGCGGACGAGTCCGCAGGCGATCTTGACGAGCGTCGACTTGCCGGCGCCGTTCGGGCCGATCAACCCGTGCAGCTCGCCCTCCGCGAGCTCGAGATCGACCCCTCGGAGCGCTTCGACCCTGCCGTAGCGCTTTCGGAGCCCGCGGACGGCAACGGCGGCGGCCATCGTCCGAGTGTAGGTTCTGCCGCCGTGGCAACCGTCCTCTCGGCCGACTGGGTCTGCCCCGTCGAGGGGGAGCCGATCGAGGACGGGGCGGTTGTGATCGAGGGAGACCGCATCGTCGGGGTCGGGCCCGCGGCGGAGCTCGGCCGAGGGACGCACTACGAGGACGCCGTGATCGTGCCGGGCTTCGTCAATGCGCACACCCATCTCGAGTACACGGTCTACGCCGGCTTCGGCGACGGGCTCGCCGACTTCTCCGAGTGGATCACGCTCCACATCGAGCGGAAGGCCCGCCTCCAGTGGGGCGACTACCTCGCGATCGCCCGGCTCGGAGCCACCGCATCGCTCGCATCGGGGGTGACCACGGTCGGCGACTGCTCCTATAGCGGTGCGGCCGCCGCGGCCTGCGGGGAGCTCGGCCTCCGCGCGACGATCTACCTCGAGGTCTTCGGCTCGGACGTACAGGGCGCGCTCGAGCAGTTCGCTGCCAAGCGGCAGCGAGCAGAGGAGCACTTTTCGAGCCTCGTCCGCCCGGGGGTCTCGCCCCACGCACCCTACTCGGCCTCCCTTGAGGTGTACGCCGCGTGTGCCGAGCTCGGCCTGCCGCTCGCGACGCACCTCTCGGAGAGCGCTCGGGAGGTCGCGTACCTCCGCAGCGGAGGCGGCTCCTGGGGCCGGTACTCCTACCTCGTGCCGTCCCCGCGGACGACGGGGCCACGACTGCTCGCCTCGGCGGGCCTCCTCGGCCCGCAGGTCGTCGCGGCGCACTGCGTCCACGTCGACGCGGAGGAGATCGAGCTGCTCGCCGGGGCCGGGACGGGGGTCGCCCACTGCCCGCGCTCGAATGCCGCGCTCGGATGCGGCGTGGCGCCGCTGGCGGAGCTCCGCACGGCGGGTGTGCGGGTCGGCATCGGCACCGACAGCCCCGCGTCGGCTCCCTCCTTCGACTATTTCGACGAGCTTCGTGCGGTCGCCCTGGGTGCGCGGGCGCGCGAGCAGCGCCCGGACGCTCTCTCCGCGACCGACGCGCTCGAGCTCGCGACCCTCGGCGGCGCCCGGGCGCTCCGCCTCGACAAAGAGATCGGCTCGCTCGTCTCGGGCAAGGCAGCCGACCTCGCGGTCGTCTCCCTCGAGGGCTCGCCGTACCTTCCCTGGGAGGACCCTTCCGTCGCGGTCGTCTTCGGCGGCGCGCCCGACCGCGTGGTCGCGACCCTGGTCGGGGGGGAGCTACGCTACGAGCGAGGGAGATCGGAATGGCCCGAGGTGCAACACGCCGCAAACCAAGCCCGCAGCCGGATGCTCCGCAGCGGAAGCGAGCCGCTGCTCGCAAGCCCGACGTAGCCGAGCAGCAGATGTTCTTCATGCGGCTTCGGCGCGGCACGAAGCCCATCTTCGTCTTACTCGTCATCGTCTTCGGCTTCGGCTTCGTCCTGCTCGGCGTCGGCTCCGGCTCGTCGGGCATCGGCGACCTGTTCCAGGGAAACTTCGGGAACCTCTTCCACCGCGGCGGCAACGCGATCAGCAAGGCCGAGAAGGAGGTCGCGAAGCATCCGAAAGATTCGAAGGGATACCGTGACCTCGCGACCGCCTACACCGGGAAGGGTCGCCGCGAGGACGCGATCGTGCCGCTCGAGCGCTATCTCGCGCTCCGCCCGCGCGACCGGGAGGTGTGGGTCGAGCTCGGCGGCGACTACATCGTCCGTGCGCAGCGCTACTACGACGAGGTGCTCGCGATCCAGGCGGAGACCGCGAGTCTTCCGAGCAACGGGTTCGGCGTCCCGCCGACGAGCTTCCTCGCCAAGGAGCTCCAGAAGGATCCGCTCAGCGCCGCGATCCAGCAGGGCCTCAGCCAGCGGCGCACGGCGGCGCTCAGCAACTTCCAGGCCGCCGGGTCGAGCGCGGTCTCCGCGTACAAGAAGGCGGTGGCACTCAGCGCGAACACGCCCGACCTGCCGACCCTGCTGATCCAGCTCGGCCAGACCGCCGAGGGCGTGGGCGACATTCCATCGGCGATCGCCGCCTACAAGCGCTTCCTCAAGGTCGCGCCGGACAGCCCGGACGCGCCGCTGATCCGAAAGCGGATCAAGCAGCTCCAGGCCTCGCAGCGCCCGCCTGCGTCGAGCTCCGCGTCACAGGGTTGATTAGACGGTCTAGACTTGCCCGCGGAGGGCAGGACGGAGGCTCCATGACGCTCACGGGGGACGGATGAACTTCGACATCAGCACCGAGAAGGTCGGCGACGGCGCCTACGTGATCTCGCTCACGGGCGAAGTCGATCTCTACACCGCACCCGAGTTCAAGCAGCAGCTGCTGGACGTGATCGGGAACGGCGGCAAGGAGGTCGTCGTCGACTTCTCCGAGACAACCTTCATCGACTCCACGACTCTCGGGGTGCTCGTGGGCGGCGTCAAGCGCCTGCGCGGCAACGACGGTCAGCTCTCGCTCGTGTGTAGCGACCGGAACATCACGAAGATCTTCGAGATCACCGGCCTCGATCGCGTGTTCACCATCTACCCGAGCCGGGACGAGGCGCTCGCGGCGCTTCGCACCGCCGCCTCAGATCCCGCGTAGCCCATAGCATCACGCGCGTGAGGCGCCGGGCACTCATCCTCGCCGCCGTGGGCCTGCTCGGGCTCCTCCTCGCAGGTTGCGGCACCGGCGGGCGCTCCTCCGGCGGCGACGCCGGGCACGGCAAGGAGCTCTTCTCGATGGCGGCCCGGACGAAGCCGAGCTGCTCCTCCTGCCACATCCTCGCCGACACGGGCTCGCAGGGCCGCGTCGGGCCGAACCTCGACGACGCCTTCGCCGGCGCCCGTCGCGAGGGCTTCGACGAGTCGACGATCGAGGACGTCGTGCTCGACCAGATCCGGTTCGCCGTCCCGCCGATGCCCGCGAACCTGTTCCACGGCAAGGACGCAGAGGACGTCGCCGCCTACGTCGCCCGGGTGGCCGGGAAGCCCTCGGCGGGCGGCGGCGCGGCACCTCCACCTCCACCGCCCACCTCGACAGGGGGCGGCGGTGCCGGCGGCGGCAAGGGGATGGCGCTCTACGGCTCCCTCGGCTGCAACGGCTGCCACTCGCTGAACGGCTCACCCGGCGCGGGCCCCACCTTCAAGGGCCTCGCCGGCTCGAAGGTGCCGCTCGCCGACGGCACCACCGCCACCGCCGGCGACGCGTACCTGCTCGAGGCGATCGAGGATCCCGACAAGCAGATCGTGAAGGGGTACCAACCCGGGATCATGAGCGCCGCGATCAAGCCGCACTCGGTGGCGCAGGCGGACGCGAAGGCGCTCGTCGACTTCATCAAGGCCCAGAAGTAGCGCGCGAGCGAGCGCGGGCGTCACCGCGCGGAGTCGCTCTCGGCCTACTGAGCCTGTTCGCGCTCGAGGTCGACGACCACGTGGGTGATCGGCACCGCGAAACGCTCCCGAGCCGCCGTCACGACCCCGCGCTCGAGCCAGTTCGACCGCCCCGGAGGATGGGTCGAGATGACGATCTCGTCCGCGCCGAAGGTGCGCAGCGCATCCTCCATCGCTTGCAGCGGGTCGCCGTCGCCGACCTCCCCTTCCGCCTCGACGCCGGCTGACCGCAGCCGCTCGAGCGAGCCGTCGAGGCGGACCTGAGCGCCCGCCCGGGCGCCGTCCTCGTCGGACATCCAGTGCTTGAGCGGAGAGTTGAGGGCCGGGCAGACGACCAGCACGTGCTCGTGAACCCCCTCGGCCTTCTTCTCGAGACAATCGAGCAGCTCGGCGCCGCCGACGGTCTCGTTCGCGACGACGAGGATCCGCCGCTCGTCCTCCCCGCTTGGTCTAGGCGCAACCGCGCGAGGCTCCTCTCGCTCTCGGCGGCGCATCACGAAGGCCGCCGCGGCGAGAGTGAGGACGACGAAGACGGCGAGGCCCGCCCAGCGGTTGGCGATCGCAGCCGCGACGATCAGGCCGAAATACCCGATCGTCAGCAGCAGGAAGCGGTACGCCTCTGCCTCGCTTCGGAGCGGATTTCGCACTGTCTGACCCTTCTAGAGGAGATAGACGGTGGCGTAGACCACGATCCACATTACGTCGACGAAGTGCCAGTAGATTCCCGGGATCTCCACCCCGTGGTGGTGCTCCGGCGAGAAGTGGCCCCGGAAGGCGCGGATCGTCGCGAAGAGCAGCAGCGTCAGGCCGACGAAGACGTGCGCTCCGTGGAGGCCCGTGAGGCAGTAGAAGATCGTGCCGAACGACTGATCGCGCGGTGCGAAGCCGACGCGCGAGTACTCCATGATCTGCGTCAGCAGGAACGTCAGCCCCATCAGGAACGTCAGAACGAGGCCGGCCTGCAAGCCGGCGCGATGCCCTCGCTTGATCGACTGGAGCGCCCAGTGGACGGTCGCGCTCGAGGTGACGAGGATGATCGTGTTGACGCCGGCTACGTAGATCGGCAGGTGGAACTGCGACGGCGGCCAGGGCTCGTGGTTGACGACCCGGATGAAGAAGTAGGCCGTGAAGAACGAGCCGAAGAGCATGATCTCCGATGCGATGAACAGGAACATCCCGAGCACGCGCGAGTCGACGCGCGAGCTCTGGTGCGCGAGGGGAGGCCCGTGGGCGTGTGTCGCGTGGGCTTCCATCAGTTCGCCGTCCGGTGAACGGGGTGATGATCCTGGCAAGCGAAGAGCAAGCTGGGCAAGAGCGCGGGGAGGGTCGATACGCGGGCAGATCGGCGCAACCGAGGGCGCGGATCCAGCGCCGCCCTACAGCCGCCGGGGCACGCCGTATTCGCCGGGCGGTGCACTAGCTCCCGACCCCCGCCGGCCGGCGCTCCTCGACGACGACGTGGTCGACCGGCAGCTTCGTCCCCTGGCGGATGCGCTCGACGAGGTCGCGGCGCAGCCAGCCGGAACGGGCCTGGGGGAAGGTCGAAACGATGATCTCGTCCACCCGCTCGTCGCGCACGGCGTGCAGCGCGGCCGCATACGGATCGGGGTGAGCAACCTGACCGTGCGCGTCGATGCCCTCGCTGCGCAAGGCCGTGAGCGTGCGGCGCAACCGGCGCTCTGCGTCAGGATGGCGTGCCGCGGCAGGATCGGACTGCGGCGAGACAACGAGGAAGCTGGCGGGCCCTCGAGCGGCGCGCTCGCGGATCCGCGCCAGCAACGGCTCGCCCACTACTGTCTCGTTGGCGATCACGAGGACGTTGGCCTGACCGCTCTCGGCACGGGGATCGACGACGACGTGCTCCACGGGGGTGGATCCCGCCGCTCGCCGGATCCCATCGATCACGTTTCGCCTCAGCCAGCCCGAGCGCTCCTCGGGATGCGTGGAGACGAGGATCTCGTCGACCGGAGGCTCGAGCTGCGCCAGCGCGTCGCGCGCCGCGTTGACCGGGTCGCTCTCGAGCACGAACCCCTGCGCGGGGATCGCCGCCTCGCGCAGCAGCTGGAGCGTCCGGTCGAGCCGTCGCCCAGCCGAGGCGCGGCGCGTGTCCTCGTAGACGACGTAGCCGTCGCGCGGCGCGCTCACCGGACAGACCACGGTCACCTGCAACGGGCCGGCCTTCGTGCGCTCGCGCAGCGAATCGATCAGGCTGGCGCCGGCGACCGTCTCGTTGGCGACGACGAGCACATGCCGGGGCAGGTCGCTCATCTCGTCGGCGCCGCCTCGAGCTCTGCCGCCCGCTCGTGCGCGAAGACGGCGTGGCGCGCGCCCGGCACGCCGTACTCGTACGGGTTGCCGACGACCTGCGGGATCTCGTCGAAGTTGAAGATCGGCGGGGGCGAGGAAACCTGCCACTCGAGCGTCAGCGAGCGCCACGGGTTCGCCCCGGCGAGGGGGCCGCGGGCCCAGCTCGTGATCATGTTGTAGAGGAAGACGACGGTCGAGATCCCGAGCCCGAAGGACGCGATCGAGATGAACATGTTCAGGTTCGCGAACTTCGGCGCGTAGTCGGACACCCGCCTCGGCATGCCCTGGATCCCGAGCCAGTGCATCGGGAAGAAGGTGAGGTTGAAGCCGATGAACGTGAGCCAGAAATGAAGCTTCCCGAGCCGCTCGTTGTACATCCGGCCGGTCATCTTCGGGAACCAGAAGTAGATTCCCGCGAAGATCGTGAACAGCGACCCCCCGAAGAGCACGTAGTGGATGTGCGCGACGACGAAGTACGTGTCGGAGACGTGGATGTCGATCGGGACCGCGGCGAGGTAGATGCCGGAGAGACCGCCGATCACGAACATCGAGAGGAACCCGAGCGCGAACAGCATCGGCGTCGAGAAGTTGAGCTTGCCTTCCCAGATCGTGGCTAACCACGAGAACACCTTGATCCCCGTCGGCACGGCGATGATCATCGAGGTGACCATCATCGGGACGCGCAGCCAGGAGGCGACTCCTGCGACGAACATGTGGTGCGCCCACACCGAGAAGCCGAGCACGAGGATCGCCATCAGCGAGAGCGCCATCAGGCGGTAGCCGAAGACGGGCTTGCGCGCCATCACGGCGAGCACCTCCGAGACGATCCCGAAGCCGGGCAGCATCATGATGTAGACGGCCGGGTGTGAGTAGAACCAGAAGATGTGCTGGTACCCGAGCGGGTAGCCTCCCGCGCCCGCGTCGAAGAAGTGGGTGTGGAGCACCCGATCGAACATGTTGAAGAACTGGGAACCGGCGATGAAAGGCGTCGCGAGCACGACGAGGAGCGAGGTCGTGAAGTTCGCCCAGACGAGCAACGGCATCCGCCAGAAGGTCATGCCGGGCGCCCGCATCGTGATGATCGTGACGAGGAAGTTGAGCGCGGTCATGATCGACGACGCCCCCGCCCACTGCACGGCCATCTGGAAGAAGATCGTCCCCATCGGCTGGTGGGTGGAGGCGAGCGGGGCGTAAGCCGTCCAACCGCTCGCGAAGGCGCCGCCCGGGGCGAGGAAGCTCGCCAGCATCATGATCCCCGCGATCGGCAGCAGCCAGAACGAGAGCGCGTTCAGGCGCGGGAAGGCCATGTCGGGCGCCCCGAGCATCAGCGGGATGACGTAGTTGCCGAGCCCCGCGAAGGCCGGGATCACGAACAGGAAGATCATCAGCGACGCGTGGACCGAGAACAGCCCGTTGAAGGTCTGGTTGTCGACGAACTGCATCCCGGGCCGCGCCAGCTCGGCGCGCAGGATCATCGCCAGCAGGCCCGCCGCGACGAAGAAGAAGATCGTCGTCACGAGGTACTGCACCCCGATCACCTTGTGGTCGGTGTTGACGCGGAAGTAGTCGCGCCAGCTCTTCGCACCGTGGCCCGAGTGGTCCTCCGGCTTCGTCGGCTGGCCGATTGCGTACCCGAGCCAGTAGTCGAAGCCGCCGATCCCGCTCAGGAAGCCGAGCGGCACCATCACGAGCTCGATCGTCGTCAGCGTGACGCCCTTCCAGACGGGGTGCCAGCCCTCGGCGAAGCGGACGAGCACCATCAGCCCTGCGCCGATGCCGAAGAAGAGCGGCACCGTCCAGAGGACTCGGAGAAATCCGGGAGCGGTGAAGCGTCGCCAGCCCCTGGGCGGGGAACCCGGCGGCGAGACGTGAAGGTCGTGATCGGCGGTTATCGCAGTCAGGGCGTTACGACCCCTTGCTCGATTGGACGAGGAATTGCACGAGGCCGTCCAGCTGGTCCTTCGGAAGCTGCTTGTAGACCTCCGGCATCACGTTCGGGTGGTATCCGGGCTCGATGTATGCGTTCGGGTCGATGATCGACTCCCTGACGAACTGCTCGAGCGGCTTCCCGGCGCGCTTCGCCTCGGCGGGCAGCTTATCGAGGTCCGGCCCCACCTTCGCGGTCGCCGCGGCAGCCTTCAGCGTGTGGCACGAGTTGCAGCCTTGATTCGCGAAGACGGCCTTCCCGGCGCCGGTCTTCGGGCCGTTCAGCGCGCGGCGCTGCGCGCGCACCCAGGCCTCGTAGCCGCCCTTGCTCATCACGATCGCGGAGGTGCGCATGAGCGCGTGGCCCAGCCCGCAGAGCTCCGTACAGATGACCGGGTAGCGCCCGATCTTGTTCGGGGTGATCACGAGATTGTTCACGGAGCCCGGCAGTGCGTCGAGCTTCTGCCCGAACTCCGGCACCCAGAACGAGTGGATGACGTCGAGAGCCGTGATCTTCAGCAGCACCGCCTCGTTCACCGGCAGGCGCAGCATCCCCGTCGAGAGGCCGCCTTCGTCGTCGTACTTGAAGCTCCAGGCGAACTGCTGGCCCATCACCTCCACCGTGAGGTGGCGCTTCGGAACGTGATCGTTGCGGTGGAGAACGGCGGCGCTCGCGACCGAGATCGCCGTCACGAGCACCACCGGGACCGCCGTCCAGACGATCTCGAGGCCGGTGTGGCCATGAATCGGCAGACCGTCGGAATCGTCGTCCGGCCCCGCCCGGAAATGCATGATCGAGTAGATGATCACGGCCGAGACGAGGGCGAAGATCGTGATGCAGATCCCCGTCGTAAACCAGAAGACGAAGTCGATCCCGCCGCGTTCCTTCGAGGCCGACGGAGGGAGCCAGGGGATCAGGAGGGCAGCGGCCGTGACGGCGCCGCCGATGAGCGCGCCGATCAAGACGAGTTGGACGACCGAGCCCCTGCGCAACGCGCGCCCGAGACTAACCAAACCCTGCAGCGACTGCCCCGGCGAACCGCGGGGCGAGCGGCGGGACAAGCGACGGGGCGACCGGCAGGGGGGCGGAGGGAGAGCGCAATCCCTCGATCGAGGGATGGTGCAGGCGTAACCGGAGCCGTCCTTTCGCCGTTACAGGTGGCGAGGCGCTGAGACAGACCACCAGGGGACGCTAAGGAGGCTGAATGGGACTTGGAGTGAGCATCTTTCTGATCGCGATCGGCGCGATTCTCGCGTTCGCGGTTCACGCGACGACGTCGGCCGTCAACGTGCACACCGTCGGCTGGATCCTGATGGCCGTGGGCGCGGCGGGCGCGCTCCTGTCGATGATCTTCTGGTCGTCGTGGGCGGGGCCCGGCTACTGGGCGACCCGCCGCCGGACTGTGGTCGAGGAAGGCCCACCGGCGCGCGCCGACTACTACTAGAAGCGCGTCCAGCCCGGTCTTCGGGGCTTCGACAGGGTTGCCGGGGGCGGCGCGAGCCGCCCCCGGCGTTTGGCACAACCGCTACATCGGGCATGCTTCGGCAGGGGGAGAGAATGCCGGATCGGTCACCTGAGCTGCACGCGATCTTTGAACTTGCGCGAGCCGTCGCAACCGGCCCCGCGCGGGTTGAGGAGACGCTTGCGCGGATCTGCGACGGAGTCCGCGCCACCTTCGGCTTCGACCGTGCGATCGTCGCGCGCTACGACCCGCGGCGCCGGACCGTGCGTGGCGCGGTTCTGCACGGTCTCGATTGGCCCGGCGACGACTGGCTGGCGGTCGAGCGGTTCCCGTTCCTCGAGCGCGCGCTCGAGACGCGACGGGCGGTGCTCGTCGGGCCGCAGCAGGTCGAGGGCGACATGCCGCACACGATCGCGCAGCGCTTCGGAGTGCGGTCGGTCGCGGCGGCGCCGCTGATGATCGAGGACCGCTGCCTCGGGTTCATCGTCGGGGACCGAGCCTTCGAGGAGCTCGAGCTCGGGGAGGGCGAGCTCCAGCTCCTGACGGCACTCGGCTGGCTCGCAGCCGTCTTCGTCGATCGCGCCGATCACTACACGAAGCTCCAGCAGGCAAACGACGACCTCCAACGGCTCGACCAGGCGAAGAGCGCCTTCGTGTCCCTCGCCTCCCACGAGCTGAGGACTCCGATCGCCGTCGTGCACGGGATCACCGCCACCCTGCACCTGCGCGGCGCCGAGCTCTCGTCCGAACAGCTCCTCGAGCTGCGTTCGACGCTCTACGAGCAGACCTCGCGGCTGAGCGGCCTCGCCGAGCAGCTCCTCGATCTCTCGCGGATCGACGCGGACGCAGTGTGCCTCCGGCCTCAGCGCTTCCGGCCGCGCGAATGCCTGGACGCCCTGCTGCCGCGCATCGCACCCGACAGGCTCACGGACGTGAGGATCGAGGTCGAGCCCGAGCTGGAGATCGAGGCTGACCCGGACGCGCTCGAGCGCGTGCTCTCGAACCTCCTGCTGAACGCGTTGCGCCACGGCCGGCCGCCCGTCAGCGTCCGCAGCTCCCTCAACGGGCAACTGCACCTGATCGTCGAGGATCGGGGCGACGGCGTCGACCCATCCTTCGTGCCGCGCCTCTTTGACCGCTTCACCCGCAGCGAGAGCGCGCGCGGCAAGGTTCGCGGAGGTGCGGGGCTCGGACTCGCGATCGCACTCTCCTTCGCCGAGGCTCTCGGCGGACGCCTCACCTACGAGCGTGTCGTACCCGCAGGGGCGCGCTTCACGCTCGAGCTGCCCCGGGCCGCACGATCCGGCCAGCTCGCGGGCGCAGTCGCGTACCGTTAGCTTCGTGCGACTGTTCGTGCTCTCACGCCACGCTCACTCGACGCTCAACCTCGAACAGCGTATCAACGGGGATCCGCTCGTGCCCGTGGCGTTGACGCCCGGCGGCGAGAGCGAGGCCGTCCTGCTCGGGGATCAGGTCAGGAACATCCCGCTCGAAGCCTGTGTTCACACGCGCTTTGGCCGAACCCGCCGCACCGCAGAGCTGGCGCTCCAGGATCGCGCCGTGCCGCTCCACGTCGAACCTCTCTTCGACGACATCGACGTCGGGAAACTGGACGGCGCTTCGATCGCCGACTATCGCGCCTGGAAGGGCTCGCACGCCCGCAGCGAGCCGTTCCCGGGTGGCGAAAGCCTCGACGATGCGGCGCACCGCTACGCCGCCGGCTACCGGCGGCTCCTCGACGGGCCTTGGTCGGTCGTTCTCCTCGTCTGCCACGAGATTCCGGTGCGCTACGCCGTGAACGCCGCGCGTGGATCTGGAGAACTCGACGGCCCCGTCCATGAAGTCGGCAACGCGCGTCCCTATCTTTTCGACGAGGAGGCGCTGGCGCGGACGGCCGACCGGATCGACCGCCTCGCCGGCGCCGAGGCCGCACGATGAGCGATCACGCGATCGTCTTCGGCGCGATCGGGACGCCAGGGAATCCCTCGTGAAGGCACGAGGCCTCGCCTCGGCCATGCTGCTCGGCGCGCTCGTCCTCTCCGGGTGCGGTGGCCGCGCGGCGGCGCCCGGCCCGACCGCGGCCGCGAACGCCCATCCCGCTGCAGGGAACTTCAAGCCTGACGACACGAAGCTCGCCAGCTGCCATGATCAGTCCTGTTACGAGCAGGCCTTCGGCGACCTCTCCTACTACCGCGGGCCGCGGGTCGCGCTCCGGATCTTCGACGAGAAGCAGAAATTCGTCCCTGCGATCGAGTCCGGCTGCCACCGCATCGCACACACCATCGGCTCCGCGGCGCTCGCGCGCTACCGCGGCAACGTGCCACGCGCGTTCGCCGAGGGATCTTCCTCCTGCTGGTCGGGCTACTACCACGGAATCCTCGAGCGCGCGTTCGCGGGCGCGAGCACCAAGCCGCAGTTCGTGAGGATCGCACAGCACGTCTGCGAAGGCTCCTACGTCCGCCGAACCACCTACCTCGCCTACCAGTGCGTACACGGCCTCGGCCACGGGCTGATGCTCCAGAGCGGCTACGACCTGCCGTTCGCGCTCTCGATCTGCGACCGCCTGCCGACGAGCTGGGATCAGACCTCCTGCACCGGCGGCGTCTTCATGGAGAACGTGAACGGCGCCGTCAAGTCCGGCTACGGCACGCGCTCTCCCTGGGTCAAGGCCTCCGACCTCGTCTATCCGTGCGACTGGGTGAAGGAGCGCTACAAGCTCTACTGCTACCTGATGGTCACCTCGCGGGTCCTCCAGGCGAACGGCTACGACTGGCGCGCAACGGCGAGGATCTGCGCCCGCGTCGAGCCGGGGTGGCGCGCGACCTGCTTCCAGTCGTACGGGCGCGACGCCTCCGGGTCGACGCGGCAGGACCCAGCGCAGACGCTCGCGCTCTGCCGCATGACGGGGCACTTCGCGGGCGAATGTCTCTACGGGGCCGCTAGGGACATGTCCTCGAACTACGCAAGCCCGAAGAGGGCAGCGGATCTCTGCGGCCGCGCTCCCGCCTCTGCCCAGCCACGCTGCTACTTCGGCATCGGCACGATCGTCGGGACGCTCGCGGCCACCACGCCCGGTCGGCGCGCCGCGTGCCGGGCCGTGCCTCGGCACTTCCGCCGCGACTGCCTGAAAGGCTCGGGCGTCGCGGTCGCGTGAGCCCGCCCCGTGGGCGACGCCTCTCGCTGTGGCCTCTCGCCTCGGGAGTAGACGCTCAAGGTGCGCGCGGGAGTTCAAACCAGAACGTCGAGCCCGCCCCGGGGGCGCTCTCGAAGCCGATCTTGCCGCCGTGGGCTTCGACGATCTCACGCGCGATCGCGAGGCCGAGCCCAGCGCCGGCGATGCCGCTAGCGCGGGCCTCGCCGCGGAAGAACTTCGTGAACACCTGCGGCTGAGACTCCAGCGGGATGCCCATGCCCGGGTCGGCGACCTCCACGCGCACGCTCGAGTCGCGACGCTTCCCCCGCACCTCGACGGTGCCCCCCTCGGGCGAGTACTTGACGGCGTTCGCGAGCAGGTTGCCGACCACCTGCTCGAGTCTTCCGCGGTCGCCCCTCACCTCCAGCGAGGAATTTTCGAGACGCAGCTCGATCGCATGCTCGTCCGCCTGCCCCGAGAACACAGTCACCTGATCCTGCAGCAGGCCGCCGAGGTCGAAGTCGCGTGGCTTCAGCTCCAACCCGCCGCGCTCGGCCCGCCGGACGTCGACGAGATCGTCCACGAGCGAGGCGATGCGCTCGCCCTGCGTGCGGATGATCCCCAGGTAGCGGCTCGCCGTCTCCTCGTCGTACTCGCGCCGCAGGAGCAGGCTCGAATAGCCGAGCACGCCCGCCAGCGGCGTGCGGAGCTCGTGAGAGATGATGCTGACGAGCTCGTAGCGGAGCCGTTCGCTCTCGCGCAGCTGCTCGTTCTGCTCCTCGAGCTCTCGCTTGCCCTCCTCGAGTGAGGCCGCCATCACGTTGAAGGCGCGCGTGAGCTCGTGGACCTCGCCAGGCCCCTCCTCCTCGAGACGAGCCGAGAGGTCGCCGCCGGCGACCCGAGCGGCGGCCTCGGCCACGCTTCGCACCGGCCGCGCGATCCGGCGGGCAAGGTAGACGCCGAAGAGGAGGATGAAGAGCCCTGTGGCACCGAGCGCCGCGATGCCGATCGCAATCGCGCGAAAGGATTCGCGGCGCGCCGACCGCGACTGGTGGGCCGCCACCGCGTCCTCGCTCGTGAGGATCAGACCGAGACGGGAGCGGATGGCGTCCAGGCGCAGCCGCCCCTCTGCAGCCGCCACCTTGGCGCGGGCGGCGGTGGGGTCCCGTCTCGCGATCGCGACGAGCGGGACCGCGTAGTCGCGGACGTACGCGTCGATGAGCAGGGCGAGCTCCTCGACGCGGGGCCGTTCGAAGGGGTCGGTCGCGACGAGCCGTCGGAGGCGCCCGGTCGCAGCGGGGATGTCGCGGCGGGCGGCGCGCAGCGGATCGAGCACGCGCTCGTTGCCGGTGATGACGAAACCGCGCAGACCTCCTTCCAGGTCGAGGACGAGCTTCTCGAGGATCAGGGTCGAGGTGGAGACATCCTTTGCATGGGTCGCGCGGCTCGTCGAACCGCGAAGCGCGGAGACCGCGACGATCAGAACCGCGAAGGCCGCGGCGACGAGCAGCGCGAGCACCCCGCTCGCGGCGACGAGCCGCGTGACGAGCGGGAGCGACGCTACTCTCGCCCGTGAGCCGCTCCTCACGACCGCCTCAGTCGTTGCGCCCGAGCACGTCCTCGACCACGGCGGCCAGGTCGTCCGGATCGAAGGGCTTCGAAACGAAGGCGGTCGCGCCTGCCGCAAGAGCGGACTGCTGATCGGACTCGCTGCTGAACGCGCTCACGATCACCACCCGCGTCTCCTGGAGTCCTGCATCGGCGCGGATCTCGGCCAGCGCCTCCAGGCCGCTCCCGCCGGGCATCATCACGTCGAGAAGGACGAGGTCGGGTCGCAGCTCCCGGACACGCTCCACAGCTTCGGCGGCGCTCGCGGCCTCCTCGAAGACGTATTCGCCGTCGAGCGCGATGCGCATCAGCTCGCGCAGACTCGGCTCGTCGTCGCAGATCAGGATCGTCTCGCGGCTCATCTCCTAGTGGACTGACTACGTCTCGAGCCGGAAGACGAGGAGCTCGCGTGACGGCTGAGCGCCGAGGGAGGTAACGGTGAGCGTGCCGCGAGCGTTGCTGTAGAGGCCCGTGCCCCCTAGAACGGGAATTGTGAAGAAGAGGCGCGAGCCGATCACGCCCCCGGCAACGATTTCGCCCCTGGGGAGGAAGTAGGTCGCCATGCAGCTGCTCGAGTGTGATCCCGTGTAGGTGCAAACGATGTCTACGTGCCCGATCGGATCCGCCGCCACACGCTTGTTGTAAAGGGTCTGACGCCTGAAGTCGACGTCCCCGATGCTGCGTCCCTTCGGCGAGCCGTCGGCGACGGTATGCGCGGTCTCGACGTCGGTGATGCGGATCAACCCGGGACCCTTCAACGCCCGCGAGCCGGTGGCGCCCGCAACCGCGAGCAGCACCAGCCCGAAGAGGACGAGGGCGGCCGCCTTGCGAATCATCGATCAATCCCCTCTCGAGAATGCGTTGAGCAGCGAGGAGAGCGTGGCGGGCGCTTGCTATCCCAGCTCCGCCCGGCACGCCTTCCCGAGGGCCAGGGATTCGCTGTCGAGCCCCAGTCTCCTCGCGATCGTCCTCGCGGGCGCGCGCGACCAATCCTTCGAACGGGGGACGAAGAGCGGAAGCACGGGATGCCGAAGGAGGTGGGGAACGAGAAGGGCAAACCCGCCGCGAGACGGGGACGCAAAGCCAGAGGTCTCTCGGAGATGGCTCGGCTGCCGAACTCGACGAGGAGCGCCGGAGCCTCCAGGTCGGGAATCTGAAAGGGAGGTCCCTCGATGCCCGCAGGAACCAGTTCGAACAGAGGCCCAGCGCGATGAACGCCGACGCCCGTCAGGAGATCCTCGAGCGCTACGCCGCGCACGCGCGGCGCTTCGACGACCTCGCGGCCCGCCGGATCGGGGCGCTACCAGGGGACTCGGAGGCCGAGATCATCCGCCTGCCGTCGCGCGTGCCGGAGCTCGAGCAGGAGCCGAGCGCCCGCGAGGTGCAGGTTCTTCAACTCATCTCCGACGGGCTCTCGAACAAGGAGGTCGGCGCCCGGCTCTTCGTCTCGGAGGAAACCGTCAAGTCGCACGTCCGCCACCTGCTCGCGAAGCTCCAGGCTAGATCTCGCGCCCACGCCGTCACGATCGGCTTCCGGCGTGGAATCGTCGTCTAGTGCGGCGTCTCCCAAGGTCTCACCGGAAACCGACGGCACCCGACGCCGCACTATTCCGGCCGCTCTGCGGCCGGCGGCCGCGAAGCGGCCGAGTAGTGCGGCCTCCACGTGACCTTCGTTTCCGTTCGAACGTTATGAGAGGCCGCACTAGCAGCACGACCCCGTAGCCCAACCCGAACGCGTCCTCTAGCAGCGCCGGTTCGCTCTTCGCCAACGTCGGCTGCGCTCGTACGTCGCGCTTCCGCACGAGCGGTGCGGCGCCTCCTCGGCTCGATCACGATCGGGGAGCACCGGCGTCGGGCCCCGCCGCCGCCGGGCGGGCGAGCGGCAGCGAGACGCGAAAGATCGCTCCGGTTCCGTCAGCGCGACCGACCTCGACCGAGCCACCGTGCGCCGCCGCGATCGCGGTGACAAGGGACAGGCCGAGGCCGGCGCCGCCCGCGTCGCGGGAGCGGGAGGGATCGCCGCGGAAGAAGCGCTCGAAGACATGCGCGGCTGCCTCATCGTCCAACCCCGACCCCTCGTCGATCACCTCGACGATCGCCTCCGAGCCGTTGCTCGCGACCCGGACGCGTGCCGGCGCGCCGGGGGGCGTGTGAGCGCGCACGTTCGCCAGCAGGTTGTCGATCACCCGACGTAGGCGCTCCGCGTCCCCTAAGACGTGCACCGGCTGAGCCGCCAGGAGCTCGAGGGGGCGCTCGGGCTCGAGAATGTGGGCAGCCTCGATCGCCTCGCCGGCTACGTCGCTGAGATCGACCGGTTGCCGCTCGAGCGGCCGTCCTTGGTCGAGCCGCGCGAGCAGCAGCAGATCGTCGACGAGGACGCCCATGCGCTTGGCCTCGCGCTCGATGCCCGCCATCGACCGCGCGAGATCTTCCGGGCGGTCGCGCGCGCCGCGGTCGAATAGCTCCGCGTAGGCCTGGACGGCCGCGAGCGGCGTTCGGAGCTCGTGCGAGGCGTCGCCGACGAAGCGCCGAAGTCGGCGCTCCGAAGTCGTGCGCTCGGCGAACGCCTGCTCGATCTGGCCGAGCATCGCGTTCAGCGCGGATCCGAGCCGGCCGACCTCGGTCCGCTCGTCGGCGATCTCGATCCGGCGCGTCAGGTCCCCTGCCGCGATCGCTCCCGCCGTCTGCTCGATCCTCCCGAGGGGCCGGAGCCCTAGCCGGACGAGCCACAGTCCGAGCCCCACGACGCCCGCGACGACGGCGAGGGCAACGAGGGCCTCGATCAGGAGCAGATGGTGGAGATTGGCGTCGACCTCCCCGAGCGGCGCCGCGACGACGAGAGTCTCGCCGTTGAAGAGGGCTTCGAGGCGCGCGCGAAACCGGGCGCCGCCTCGAACGGCGCCGAGCCCCAGGGTCGAGCCGTGGCCGCGACTCGGAAGGCGGAGGCGAGCGGGCAGCCGGGGCTCCGGGGGAGGCGTCTCGTCGGGGCGCAGGCCGATCGGGCTCCACCGCACCGTGCCGCCGCGATTGATGACGCCGAGGTAGACGCCCGGCGCGGTCGAGGCGAGCTGGTCGAGGTCGGTCGGATCGAGGGAGCCGCGGCGGGAGATCTGCTCCGCGAGAGCGCGCCCGCTCCCGGCGACGGTGCGGTCGACGCGCGCGATCAGGAACGAGCGCTCGGAAAGGTAGGTCGCGGCGGCGGCGGCGGCGAGGCCGGCCGCGGCTAGGGCCGCCAGGACGAGCAGCAGCCGCGTGCGCAGGGACAATCTAGGGACGCCTAGCGCAGTGCGTAGCCGACGAGGCGGATCGTCTGGATCAGCGGCGGTCCGAGACGGTCGAGCTTCTTGCGGAGGTAGCTGACGTAGGTCTCGACGACGTTCGGGTCGCCGCCGAAGTCGTAGTGCCAGACGTTGTCGAGGATCTGGCGCTTCGTCAGGACGCGCCGCGGGTTGAACATGAAGAAGCGGAGCAGGTCGAACTCCGTGCGGGTCAACTCGACCGCCTGCTCTCCGCGCCAGACCTCGCGGGTGTCCTCGTTCAGAACGAGATCCGAGAAGCGAAGTACTCCCTCGGCCTTCTCGCCGCTCGTCCGTCGCAGGACGTTGCGCACGCGCGCCACCATCTCCGCGAGGCTGAAGGGCTTCGTCACGTAGTCGTCGCCGATCGAGAGCCCCTCGAGCTTGTCCTCGGTCGCGTCCTTGGCAGTCAGGAAGATGACGGGGGTACGGTGATTGCCCTCGCGGAGCCTGCGCGCGATCGCGAAGCCGTCCAGGTCGGGGAGCATCACGTCGAGGACCACGAGGTCGGGCCGGAACTCGTCGATCGCCTTTTCGGCAGCCCTGCCGCCGGCAACCTCCCGCGTCTCGAACCCCTCGTAGCGGAGCGCGGTCGCGACCGCATCCGTGATCGAGGGCTCGTCGTCGACCACGAGCACGCGCAGGCCGTCGACCACGCTGTCGCTCAGGGGCTCTCGCACGACCGGAGCATCGCAGCGACTCCTGAGCGCGCGCTGAGAGCGTACTGTGCTCGAGCAGAGAGGAGGCCTCGAGGGGCGGAAACTCACAGCGTGCACTCAGGAAACTCTGCGCGCGCTCGAAGCCGGGCCTGCTCCACTGTCGTCATGCACTGACGAAGCGAGCCCAGAAGGGCTCGCCGTCACGGCTCGACCATCGCCCAAGCCCACGAAAGGATCGTCATGAATGCACCCACGTCGCGGCGCCGGGGACCGATCGCCGCCGCCGCGGTCTCGCTGTTGCTCGTCGGCGGCGGAGCAGGAGCGAGCATTTACGCCGCGGCCTCGAACGACGGAGGCGCCGCTAACGAGGTCGCGGCTTCGGCCACACCCATCGCGCAGAAGACGAACTCCGCACTCAGCGTCAACGAGATCTTCCGCCGCGACTCGCCGGGAGTCGTCGAGATCACCGTCGACGAGCAGAGCTCTGCAGACCCATACCCGTACCCGGGAAGTGGCGGGCAGGTCCAAGCTCAGGGTTCCGGCTTCGTCTACGACGCGAAGGGAGACATCGTCACGAACGAGCACGTGGTGGACGGCGCCTCCTCGATCCACGTCAAGTTCTCGAGCGGCGCGACCTACACGGCCACCCTCGTCGGAACCGATTCCTCGAGTGACGTCGCCGTCCTCCACGTCGAGGCGCCCGCGTCGAAGCTCGCCGCCCTCACGCTCGCCGACTCCGCCTCGGTCGAGGTCGGCGAGGGAGTGGTCGCCATCGGCAGCCCCTTCGGGCTCTCCGAGAGCGTCACCTCAGGCATCGTCAGCGCCCTCCACCGGCAGATAGCGGCGCCGAATAACTTCCCGATCAACGACGCGATCCAGACGGACGCGGCGATCAATCACGGGAACTCGGGCGGGGTCCTCCTCGACCTCGAGGGACGCGTGATCGGCGTGACGGCGCAGATCAAGAGCGACTCGGGCGGCAACGACGGCGTCGGGTTCGCCATCCCCTCCGACACCGTCAAGAGCGTCGCGGACGGCCTGATCGCGAACGGCAAGGTCGACCACGCGTACCTGGGTGTGAGCGTCGACACCGTTCCGGCCGCTGCGGCAACTCAGCTCGGCGAGAGTCCGGGAGTGGCGGTCACCCGGGTCCGCCCCGGGACCCCGGCCTCCAAAGCGGGACTCGTGGCCGCGACCGGCTCGAAGTCGGTCGGCGGCACGAGCTATCCGACCGGAGGGGACGTGATCACGGGCTTCGACGGCACGACCGTCACCTCGACCTCGCAGCTCCAAGCGCTGATCGCCGCCAAGCATTCGGGCGACAAGGTGTCGCTGACGCTCGCGCGAGGCGGCGACCGCCGGACGCTAACCCTCACTCTTTCGTCGCGGCCGTCGTGACGAGAGGCGCGCCCTCAGCGGCGGGATAGCGCAATCGCGAGCGAGGAGACGAGGGCGAGCGAGCCCGTGAGCGTGAGCACGAAGAGGAAGCCGTTGCCGCCCTGCCGCCGCCGCGGTGGGGCGGCGACGCGCGGTGAAGCCTGCGAGCGAGCGACGACGCGGGCGTGGAAGGCGGCCTCGATGTCGGCGGCCGCGGCGGAGTAGTCACGGAGATCGGCCGGCAGGTGACGGATCGCCGGCAGATAGCAGGCGACGGGATAGGTCCCGTCGACGCGAGCATCCCGCCGCCAGTCGTCGAGCACGCGTTGCCAGCACGAGGGATCGGCAGCACGCGCCGGCAAGGCGGACGCCCCGGCGAGAGGCGCAGCCGCGGCGAGGACGAGCGCAGCGGCTCGTGCGGCCGGCGTGCTCGATGACGGTGGTCGAAGGCCCATCCTCCGACACGTTGCCGCCGCCCTCCTCCTTAATCCCACGGATTCGGAGCTTCAACTCTCAGCCGCGCGTAGGAGCGCTCCCAGCGGGCTCAAAGCGAGGGCCGGTTGGCTGGAGCCGATGAGCGACGAGAGGAGGTGAAGGAATCGTGCGACATCGACTCCAAGTGGGGCTCCTGGCGCTGTGCCTCACGGGCGCGGCCCTGGGCGGCGGCGCGGCCATCGCCGATGCGGCGAGCGGCTCGGCGGCGAAGACCCCGGCCAAGAGCAGCTCGACGAAGACGCCGGCGAAGACCCCGATGCGAACGGGGCAGCTCGGAAACTGTCCGAACATGTAGGCCGCCGCCGGTGTAGACGACGGCGCGGCTCCGCAGGTCGGGGCCGCGCCGAGGGGCAGAGGCCGCTCGGCAGGTCAGCTGAAAGCGCCGCGTCCCTCGATCGATTGGACGCGTGCAGCGGCGAGACGCCGGCTTCTCGGCAACCGGAGAGAGAAGAGGGCGGCGAGATTTCGTCATCAAAAGCAGCGTCTATGGAAGATTTCGGCACTTTTCGGACGCTGGCCACGCCCACGGAACACTCCGGGGGCCTCTGCTTCGACCGTGAAGAGTCTGCTGCGGCCGCTCAAGCGACTGGTGGCGTCAACCGATGGTCGTCTGGTCCGAGACCCTGACCTGGAGGACGAACGTGATCGACCACTGTGAGAACCGAGCTTGCTCATCTGGAGACGAGCGGTACCGGATTGCGGCGCTCGGGCAGAGGCGAGACAGGGAGGAGCACCGAATCCTCGTCGCCTCGAGCGATGCCCAGTTGCGGCTGCTGGTGCGCGCCGTCTTTCACCTCTTCAACGTCGAGGTGCAGGAAGCCTCGTCGGCAGAATCCGCCATCCGGAAGATCAGGCAGAACCCGATCGACGTCGTCGTCGTGGACGGCGGCCTGCCCGGCGTCGATCCGCTGTCTCTCTGCCGGCGACTGCGGATGGAGGAGCAGATCGGGCGCGCTCTGGGAATCGTGCTGCTCGAGGCGAACCGTGAATCGGTCGGGTGGATCGGTCTCGGGATCGGAGCAGACGCAACCGCCTCGAAGCCCATCGATCCCTTCCAGTTCCTGGGCGTGGTCGAGAGCATCGTCGAGGGCAGCATCTACGACGGTCCGGCGCGAGAGCAGGCGGAGCAACCGCTCGACGAGCAGCTCCTGCTCCATGTGCACGACTCTCAACGGCTGCTCGAGCTCGTCCGCGCAGAGAACTCGCTCCTTCTCGACACCTCGGGGGAAGAAACGGCAGCGGCTCTCGCGCGTGCGCTCGAGTCGAAGGACAGCGACACTGGCGCGCACGCCCGCCGCGTGCAGCGGTATGCGGTCGAGCTGACCGAAGCGATCGACGCTCCCCTGCTCGAGGATCCGAGCCTGAGGTTCGGCTTCCTCCTGCACGACGTCGGAAAGATCGGCATCCCCGACCGCATACTGCGGAAGAGGGGACCGCTCACTCCTGCGGAGCGCAGGTGCATGGAGACGCACGCCGTGGTGGGCGAACAGATGCTGTGCGCCGCGCCCAGCCTGCAGGAAGAAGGGCTGAGAGTCGTTCGTCACCATCACGAGCGCTGGGACGGCGGCGGCTATCCCGACGGGCTGAGCGGCGAGCAGATCCCACTCAGCGCCCGGATCTTCGCCGTCGTCGACACGCTCGACGCGATCACCTGCGACCGCTCCTATCGAGCCGCTCGGAGCTGGAAAGAGGCGATGGAGGTCATCTCCTTCGAAGCGGGGCGCCAGTTCGACCCGTGCGTGGTCGAAGCCGCGAAGCAGCGGCAGCTGGGACTGCGGAGGATCAGCTATGAGCTGAGGGGCGAGACGAGGCGCGTCGCCTGAGGGTCACGTGGTGTCCTCCAGGGGAGGAATCGGCCGGGCTCGGCCCGCGTGAATCGAGCAGGATCGAACTCGCAGCTGAAACGACAGGATTGACGCAGCCCTGACGCTCGGCTTACGAAGACTTTGCCCGCGTGGACGAGACTCCGACCTCCTCGACTTCGACAAGGAGGCCGAAGTGCGCAGAACGCTCCAGCTCGGAATCCCGGCGGCAGGCGTCTCGGCCGCGATTGCCTGCCTGCTCGGCTCGGCGGCGCTCGCCGGCCCGGCCAGGCACCGTCCGGCAGCCCGCCTGGGAGACGCCGTCAACTTCATCAGCGCCTGCCGCTTCAGCCACCGGGCTCCCGACGATCCGATCGTCTCGCCCGCCAAGCCGGGCCTCTCGCACGACCACAGCTTCGTCGGCAACACGGCGACGAACGCGTATTCCACCCTCCAGACGCTTCGACTCGGGTCGACGACCTGCCAGCGGCCGGCCGACACGGCCGCGTACTGGATGCCGACGCTCCTCGTCGCGAACAAACCGGTCGCGCCGGTGTCGGCCACGATCTACTACCGCCGCCGGACGACGGATCGCGTGCAGCCGTTCCCTGCGGGCCTGAAGATGATCGCCGGAGACTCGCACGCGACGAGGCCTCAGAGCCTCCGCGTCACGTACTGGAACTGCGGTGCGCAGGCCGGCACTCCGCCCTCCAGCACCGTCCCCACCTGCGCGGCCACGCGCAGCGCCTCACTTCGCCTCCACGTCAACTTCCCGAGCTGTTGGGACGGGAAGCACCTCGACAGCGCAAACCACCGGAGCCACATGGCCTACCCCCAACTGGGAGGGTGCCCGTCCGACCATCCGGTCGCGGTCCCGTCGCTCACGGTCATCTTCCGCTACCCGGTCTCGGGAGGCGCTCACGTCGAGCTCTCCTCGATGGGCCAGTACTCGGGCCACGCCGACTTCTTCAACGGCTGGGATCAGCAGGCGCTCAGGCGGCTCGTGGACGACTGCCTGAACGCACGTCGCCACTGCGCCCGCGGGGACTGACGGGCGCGAGAGCGAGCAGACGCTACTTCCCTCGGGCCGGCGCGGGATCCGTCGAGGCGGAAGGCGCCGGCCTGGTGAGCCGGGAGCTCAGAACACGGTAGCCGCCACCGCCAGCGAGAGAAGGGTGTTCGTGGCGGCAACACCCGTTCACCGAACCTTCCCACCTGGTCGGCCAACGCCGGCCGAACGCGCAGGCATCCGGCGTACCGGACGTCGAAGCCGTGCTCGTCCCACTGCCTGCGAGGAGCGCTGGGCGCCGTGATAGCTTCGGCTGCGTGACCGTCGACCTCTTTCGTGCGGTCGCTGAGTACGGTGCCGGCTTCCTGGACTCACTCGGGGAGCGCGACCTGACCCCTCGTGCGTCGCGCGAGGAGCTTCTGGCGGCGTTCGGGGGGCCCGCTGCCCGAAGCGGGTATGGATTCGCTGGAACTCGTCCGCAACCTCGTCGAGGCAGCTGAGCCGGGCATCGCGGCCATGCCGAGTGGACGCTTCTTCGGGTTCGTGATCGGCGGAGCCCACCCGGCGGCGATCGCTGCCGACTGGCTGACGTCGGTTTGGGACCAGAACGCAGGCCTTTACACGCCCACCCCGAGCGCGGCGGTCGTCGAGGAGGTCGCAATGGAGTGGCTGCGGGAGCTGCTCGGCCTACCGGCCGGTGTCTCCTGCGGGTTCGTCACCGGCTGTCAGATGGCCCATGTCACCTGCCTCGCGGCCGCACGCCACGCCGTCCTCGAGCAGGCCGGTTGGGACGTCGAGCGAGATGGACTTGCCGGCTCCCCGCCCCTTCGCGCCCTCGTCGGCGAGGAGGCTCACGTCACGGTGCCGCGTGCGCTACGGCTGCTCGGCGTCGGCGCCTCGTCGATTGTCCGAGTGCCTGCCGACGAGCAGGGACGCATGCGCGCCGATTCGCTGAGAGACGCGCTCGAAGCTGCTTCCGGGCCGACGATCGTGTGCGTGCAGGTCGGGAACGTCAACACCGGCGCTATCGACCCGGTAGCCGAAATAGTCGCGCTCGCGCGCGAGCATGGAACATGGGTTCACGTCGACGGAGCTTTCGGGCTCTGGGCTGCAGCGAGCGAGCGGCTGCGCCCGCTCGTCGAGGGCGTCGGCCCGGCCGATTCTTGGGCGACAGACGGTCACAAGTGGTTGAACGTGCCGTACGACTCGGGTTACGCGTTCTGCGCGCATCCGGGAACCCCTCGGGCGTCCATGCAGGTGCGGGCGAGCTATCTCATCCAGTCGGGCAGCGACCCCGACGCGCCCCGCGACCCGATGGACTGGAACCCCGAGTTCTCCCGCCGCGCGCGGGGCTTCCCTACGTATGCCGCCATCCGAGCGTTCGGGAGAGCGGGCATCGCGGAGCTCGTCGAGCGCTGCTGCGACCACGCCCGGCTGTTCGCGCAGTTGCTCGCAGAAGCGCCGGGCGTGGAGATCCTGAACGAGGTCGTGCTGAACCAGGTGCTCGTCTGCTTCGGCGACGACGAGCACACGGAGGAGACCGTCCGCCGGGTGCAGGAGGACGGCACCTGCTGGCTGTCGGGGACGACCCGGCAGGGGAAGGCGGCGATGAGGATCTCCGTGTCGAACTGGCGCACCACCGAGGAAGATGTCCGCCGGTCGGTCGATGCCATCCTGCGAGCCGCCCGCGAACCTGCCTCCGTCTACTAGGCTTCCGAGCCGAACCTCCGACCTCGAGATCGAGCGGAGCGGGTGGACGTTCCCGCCCCAGCACTGCCAGCCACTCACGCCGCGGCCGCCGCGGACGCGGCGCGGAGGGCTCTGGGTAGGTACGTGGAGAGCCAGACCTCGAGCATGAGGATCGACAGCAGGAGACGGGCGTCCCGGGGTCTTGGCTCCGTCGTTTGACGGATCAGGTTCTGGATCTCGCCGCGGTCGAGGAGCTCG
>JBBRYP010000058.1:0-29677 GCA_038237515.1 Gaiellales bacterium | reverse complement strand
TAACGTTCGACCGGAAACGAAGGGCAGGTGGAGGCCGCACTACTCGGCCGCTTCGCGGCCGCCGGCCGCAGAGCGGTCGGACTAGTGCGGCGTCGGCGAACCCTCAGTTTCGAGCGAAACGTTGGGAGACGCCGCACTAGGGCCCCGCGGACGCCGCACACGAGCGCGCGCAGGAAAAGGCCGAAACACCCGTGGCCGAGAGGTTTAGCCCGCTCGGAGCACGAGCATCATGCACTGACCGGGCGGGGTGGCCATGGTGCGTGCGGCGCGAGCCGTTCCGATTCCGAAAGGAGCCAGTTTGGTACTGCGTCTTTGGTTGCTCTAGTAGCAGGCGATCGACGGCCGAGAGCCGGCCGATGCTGCTAGCCGAGCACGCAGTGTGGTCCCAGGTGGGACGCGGTAAGGCTCGGTCACGTTCAAACGACGATGGGGAGGAAGAGAACTATGGAGGAGTCATCGCGGCCTGTTGCGGCGTTCGGGCTCGAGGAGGAGCTCGTTCGCACGGACGATCGAACACCCGAAGGGGTTCTGCGCGCGAGGCGGACCCGCGCCGCGTTCTTGCGGCAGGCTGGCATTGGAGCTGGAGCTGTGGTCGGGGGCGGCGCGCTGCTGGGGCTTCCCTCAGCGGCGTTGGCAAGGAGTTCGCGCAGTGCCGCCAACGACACCCAGACGATCCTGAACGTCGCGGCGAGCGCAGAGGTGCTTGCGACGATCGTGAACACGATCGGCTTCGAGCGAGGGCTCGGAGGCGATGCGGTGACGCAGCGCAACATCAAGGCCGCTGCCCGGGAGGAGTTGATTCACTACCAGGTGCTGGTCGCCTCGGGCGGCCAGCCGGCCTCGAAAAAGATCTGGGTTCCCGATGAGGTCTTCGCGAGTCGCACGGGCCTCCTCAGCACCCTCGAGGTGGGCGATCAGATCTTCGTCAACGCGTACCTGATCGGAACTCTGACCTTCGGTAACGCCGGCAACGGCACGCTCGCCCTGATCACCGCAGAGTTCATGGGCGCCGAGGCTGTCCACCGGGCCCTGGCGCGCCAGTCGCTCGGCAAGCTCGGCAACGACCGTGTCTTCATGAAGCTCGACGATCCCGAGGGGGCACGGGACGCGCCGAACGCGGGCCAGCGCGGTTTCTGCGACATCCTCGACGCCGTCGCGCAGCTGAAGGCGGCTGGCTTCGGCTTCGGCCAGCACGGCTCGAAGCCCGGCCAGTTCTACGACTTCGACGAAGTCAGCGCCCGGACGCCGGACGACCCCGACGTCAACCAGCGCACGCCGGACACCTGCGACGACGGTCACAATCGCTCGCGCAGCATTCTGCGCCGCTAACACCCGCGGCTCCGAGTGAGCCGCGGCCGGCTACCGGCGGGCGAACGCAGCACCTTGCGCCCGCCGGTAGCCCCGGCGCTCCCCACACGTCCAAGCCTCATCGTCGTCAGCAAAGTGTCTCGGCGACGCGCTGCCGGACCTGCGCCGCCTCACGTTGGGCGGTTTCCGGCGCGGAGACGGCGGTACCACCCCTGAAAATCTTCGAACGGAGGCTGCGCAAATGAAGGCTGCGTCTTCCGCGGCGTCGGCGACATCAGGCTCGACGACGTTCCCGACCCGAAGATCGAGGAGCCGACCGACGCGATCGTCCGTCTGACGGCGAGTGCGATCTGCGGAACGGACCTGCACTTCGTGCGCGGCGCGGTGCCGGGCACCAAGGGAAGGGCGGATCCTCGGCCACGAGGGCGTCGGAGTCGTCGAGGAGGTCGGCGACCACGTTCGCAACCTGTCGACCGGCGACCGGGTCGTGATCCCCTCGACGATTGCTTGCGGCACCTGCTCCTACCGCCGCGCCGGGTCCTACTCGCAGTGCGACAACGCGAATCCGAACGGACCGGGCACCGCCTTCTTCGGCGGACCGGAGGACGCGGGAGGCTTCGACGGGCTGCAGGCCGAGCAGGCCCGGATCCCGTACGCGAACGTCGGGCTCGTGAAGCTGCCCGACGAGGTCTCGGACGATCAGGCGATCCTCCTCTCGGACATCTTCCCGACCGGCTACCAGGCCGCCGACATCGCCGAGGTCGGGGACAGCGACGTCGTCTGCGTCTTCGCCTGTGGCCCTGTCGGGCAGTTCGCGATCTGGAGTGCGCTCCACCTCGGTGCGGGCCGGGTGATCGCCGTCGATGCCCTTCCCGATCGGCTCGAAGCCGCGCGGAAGCAGGGCGCGGAGACGGTGAGCTTCGAGGAGGACGACACGGTCGAGCTGATCAAGGAGATGATGCGCGGGATCGGTCCCGACCGCGTGATCGATGCCGTCGGCGTCGACGCCAACCGCCCGCCCGAGGCCGACGACGAGAAGTTCGAGCAGGCGATCGAGCAACTCGCGCCCCATCGGGCGCCGGAAGGTCCGAGCTGGCAGCCGGGCTCGGGGCCGACCCAGGTGCTGGAGTGGGCGGTCGAGGTGGCGGCGAAGGCGGGGACGGTCTGCCTGATCGGCGTCTATCCCCCGACCGTCACGACCTTCCCGATCGGCGCAGCGATGATGAAGAACCTGACGATCACGATGGGCAACTGCAACCACCGCAAGTACATCCCGCGGCTGGTCGGGCTCGTCCGAGCCGGCCTTGTCGACCCGACGGCGCTGATCTCGAAGCAGGAGCCGATGACCTCCGCGGTCGAGGCATACGAGGCGTTCGACCGGCGCCGGCCCGGCTGGCTGAAGGTCGAGCTGCAGCCGGCGGCGACGCGCGGGTGAGCGCCGGGCGCCACCACGAGGATCACACGCGAATCGTCCTGCGCCCGATCGGCAGAGGGTTACCCCTCGGGTTCTTCTCGTTCGGGCTCGGGATGCTCCTGCTCGGCGATCGGCTGGATCCCGGTTGCCGAGCAGAAGCAGGTCGGGATGATCCTCATCGCGTTCGTCTTCCCGCTCGAGCTGCTCGCCACGGTGTTCGCGTTCCTCGCGCGCGACACCCTCGGTGCGACGACCCTCGGGCTCTTCACGACGTCGTGGCTGACGGTCGGCTAGGCCGACTACTCGTCTCCGCCCAGGGAGAAGAGCGTCACGCTCGGGATCTACCTGTTCGGCCTCGCGACGGCCGTGCTGCTCCTGGCCGCGATGTCGACTCTTGGCAAGCCGTTCTTCACGGTCGTACTCGGCATCGCCTGTGCACGGATGGTGCTCAGCGGCAGGGATTCGAGGCGCAGCTCGAGCGGCTCGAAGCGGAGCGCGGGGTGCGACAGCAGCTCTAGCGCAACGCGGTACCGAAGCACAGCGGCGAGATCGCGCGAGCTCCGCTCGAGCGCGATCGTTTCGGCGTTCGGGCGGCGGGTACCCCCGCGCGATGGCCTCGGTGCTGGAGACGGTCGCGACCGGCGTGTATCGCTATGCCGACGGGCTCGTCAACTGGTACGTGGTCGAGGGAGACAGCGGTCTTGCGCTGATCGACACCGGCTGGCCGCGGAGCTGGCGACGGGTCGAGGCGGCGCTGGCCGAGCTCCGGCGCAAGCCGAAAGACGTGACCGCGATCCTGCTGACGCACGGTCACGGCGACCACTTGGGCGCCGCCGAGAAAGCCCGCCAAGCTTCGGGCGCTCCCGTGCGAGCGCACCGCAACGAGGTGCCAAGGGTGCAGGGGAAGAAACAGGGCGGCTCATCCTTCGCGCTCGTTCCCGGACTGTTGCCCCATCTCTGGCGCCCGGCGTCCTTCAGGTTCGTCCTCCATGCCACAGCGCACGGCTTCCTGACGCCGCAGTGGGTGCAGCAGGTGACCCCGTTCGAGGACGGCGACGAGCTCGACGCGCCCGGGCGGCCCACCGTGCTCTACACGCCGGGTCACACAGAAGGACACTCCAGCTTCCTGCTGGCCGACCGCGGCGTCCTCTTCGCCGGCGACGCGCTCGTCACAGTCGACCCCCTGCTCGGGACGGCGGGGCCGCGAGTGCCGGCAGACGCGCTCAACGTCGACACCTCGCAGGCGCGCGCTTCCCTCGCGGCACTCGAGCAGGTCGACGCGGAGATCGTCCTGCCCGGCCACGGCGAGCCGTGGACGCAGGGCGCCGCGAAGGCCGTCGAGCGTGCCCGCGCAGTTGCGGAAGGCTAGGCTCGATCTGACCGTGCCGGGGAGCCGCGGCCCGTTCGCCAGCCCGACGCGCCTCGTCCGGCTATCTCCTCGAGATCGACGGCAGAGCTTCGCTCCTGCTCACCCACGTCATGCCCGAGCTCGAGGACGAGGTCGCCGATGCCATCGGTCTCGTGCGCGCCTCGTTCGCCGGCGAGATCCTGCGGCGGCAGACCTGCAACGTGTGCCCGTCGGCTGAGGGGACTCACCCGATGAGTTTTCGAACGCGGAGCCGTCTCTAGGTCTAGTCGGCAATCGAGACTGGAGGAGACGGCATGACGACCATGACCGAGACCACCGTGGCGACCCAGGAGGTGACGGGCGTGACCCGGCTGACGGTGACCCACGAGCTCGACGGGGCGCCGGCGGGGCGGCCTCGGGTTCCGAACACCGGCGGCGGGTGGGCATACGTGCTGAGCGACCTGAAGACGCTGGTCGAGACGGGCCACGCGCTCGCGGCCTGACCAGAAAAGGAGGCACCACATGACGGAAGCGAAGCTCACCCGCGTCTTCGACGCATCGCGGGAACAGGTCTGGAGGGCGTTCACGGAGCCCGACCAGTTCGCGCAGTGGTTCGGAACTCCGCCGCACACGACACCGCTCTCGACGGTCTCGATGGACGTCCGGCCCGGCGGCGCGTGGCGCGCGACGATGGTGCACGAGACCGATGGCAGCGAGTTGCCCTTCCGCGGTACCTACCGGGAGGTCGTCGAACCCGAGCGGCTCGTGTTCACCTACGAGGACGTGGAGGACCCGAGCAATGCGAACGTCGACGTGGCGACGGTCACGTTCACGGATGTGGGCGGCAAGACGGAGGTCGAGTACCGCCAGGCCGGCCACATGCCCGACGAGCAGTACCCGCAGGTCGAGGAGGGCGTGTCCGGATTCTTCGAGCGCCTCGCCGATCACCTGGAGCGGCGCCAGGCACGTTGAGCGCTGCACCCGCCCTCTCACGACGCCGGGCCGACCGCGTACGATGCCCCGGGATGCACGGGTCGTCGCTCACGGTCAAGTCCGGCGCCGGCGAGCTCGAGCAGCAACTCGAGCAGCATCGGGCGGAGCTGACCGCCTACTGCTACCGGATGCTCGGATCGCCGTTCGAGGCCGAGGACGCGGTGCAGGACACGTTCGTCCGGGCCTGGCGTGGCTTCAACCGCTTCGAGGGGCGGTCGGCGCTGCGCTCATGGCTGTACCGCATCGCGACGAACGTCTGCCTCGACATGCTGAACGGACGCGAGCGGCGCGCCCGCCCGATGGACCTCGGGCCGGCACGCGACCCGCTCGGCCCGATCGGAGGCACGCTGCCGGAGATCGCGTGGCTCGAGCCGGTGCCCGACAGCCTCGTCGCCTCGGACCGCGATCCGGCTGAGGTTGCTGTCGCACGCGAGACCATCCGCCTCGCGTTCGTCGCCGCGCTCCAGCACCTGCCGCCGCGCCAGCGCGCGGTGCTCATTCTGTGCGAGGTGCTGCGGTGGAAGGCGAGCGAAGTAGCGGAGCTCCTCGAGACCACCGTCGCCTCCGTGAACAGCGCGCTCCAGCGCGCTCGGGCGACGCTCGCCGAGAGCGACGTGAGCGCCACGGATCCCTCACCGCATTTGGACGAGTCCGATCGGGAGCTCCTCGCGCGCTACGTCAAGGCGTTCGAGGCGTACGACATCGACGCCCTCACGTCCCTCATCCACGAGGACGCCACGCAGTCGATGCCGCCGTACGAGCTGTGGCTGAGCGGCCGCGACGACATCTTCGGGTGGTGGTTCGGCCCCGGCATCGGCTGCCGCTGGTCGCGCGTGATCCCCACCCTCGCGGCGAACGGCTCGCCGGCGTTCGGGCAGTACAAGCCGAGTGCCTCCGGGAGCGGCTACGAGCCGTGGGCGTTGCAGGTGCTCGAGGTCGACCGCGGGCGGATCGCCGAGTTCACGTTCTTCCTCGGCACGGAGAGGCTGTTTCCGCTCTTCGGCCTGCCCGCGCGGCTCGATTCGTAGGGGCCGCCGGCTTTGGCCGGCGCTAGCGCTCCGACCGTTGGATCGGACAGTCCGGTAGGACGTCGTGCAGCCCCATGAAGGCGAGCAGCTCGAGCAGCTCTCTCGACGGACGGCGAAGGCGAACCTGGCAACCGTGCCGCTGGGCGGCGAGCTGGAGCCGAGCGAGGGCATCGATCGTGATCGCGTCGGCCTCGATGCCGCTCACGTCACACAGGGCGACGGCGGCTCCACTCCTCTCGAACAACGCGCGGACACGGTCGCAGAGGCCGCGGAGGTCGGCGCGGGCGATCGGGCCGCCCATGGCGAGCACGATCGTTTCCGGCGCAAGGGCGGGCATCGGGAGGTAGACCGTCCGGTGCAGGAAATTTCATCGACCGGGGGCCGATGAATTCGAGCTCGCGGCGCGGTCTGAACCCTCGAACCGATCGACGATGCACCCGAAAGAAAGACGCCGATGACCGTCACGGATAGCCGAACCCGCTGGCTCGCGCTGATCGTGCTCTGCCTGGGCGACCTGATGATCGTGCTCGACACCACGATCGTGAACGTCGCGCTGCCCTCGATTCGTGCCGACCTAGGTTTCTCAGAGACGTCGCTCGCCTGGGTCGTGAACGCCTACGTCCTCACCTTCGGCGGGTTCATGCTCCTCGGCGGCAGGCTCGGCGACCTGTTCGGCCACCGGCGGCTCTTTCTGATCGGCGTCACGCTCTTCACCGCCGCCTCCCTCGCATGCGGTCTCGCGGGCTCGCAGGGTTTCCTCGTCGCCGCGCGCGCGGTACAGGGCGTCGGCGGGGCCATCGTGTCCGCAGTCGCGCTCTCGCTGCTCATGACCCTCTTCACCGAGCCGGCCGAACGGACGAAGGCGATGGGCGTCTTCGGCTTCGTCATGGCCGGCGGTGGCAGCATCGGCGTGCTGCTCGGCGGCGTCCTGACCGACGTGCTCAACTGGCACTGGATCTTCCTCGTCAACCTCCCGATCGGCGTCGGCGTCTTCGCGCTCTGCCTCGTCCTGCTGCCGGGCGCGCGGGGTCAGGGCGGAGCTGCACACCTCGACGTCGCCGGCGCGTTGACGGTGACCGCCTCGCTCATGCTCGCGGTCTACGCGATCGTGAACGCGAACGAAGCCGGCTGGACGTCCGGCCGGACCGTCGGGCTGCTCGCCGGGGCTGCAGCGCTTCTCGCGACCTTCCTCGGCATCGAATCTCGGGTCGCTTCGCCGCTCGTACCGCTGCGCCTCTTCAGGCGCCGGAACGTTTCGGTCGCGAACGTCGTCGGAATGCTCTGGTCGGCGGCGATGTTCGCCTGGTTCTTCCTGTCGGCGCTCTACCTCCAGCTCGTGCTTGGCTACAGCCCACTCCAGGTCGGGCTCGCCTTCCTCCCGGCGAACCTCCTGATGGGCGCGTTCTCGCTCGGCCTGTCGGCGAAGATCGTCATGCGCTTCGGCATCAGAGCGCCGCTCGCCACGGGAATGGCGCTCGTGTCCGCCGGTCTGCTGCTCTTCGCGCGCGCGCCTGTCGGCGGGAGCTTCCTCGTCGATGTCCTGCCCGCGATGCTCGTGCTCGGCCTCGGCGTCGGCCTCTCGTTCAACCCGGTCCTCCTCGCGGCCGTGAGCGACGTCGAGGAGAGCGAATCGGGCCTTGCCTCGGGCGTCGTCAACACCGCGTTCATGATGGGTGGGGCGCTCGGCCTCGCGGTCCTCGCGAGCCTCGCAGCCTCGCGCACGGGCACACTTCGCAACGCCGGCGACAACCAGGTCGTCGCTTTGAACAGTGGTTACCACGCCGCCTTCCTGATCGGCGCGCTGTGCGCCGCCACTGCGGCCGCCGTGGGCGCGGCGCTCCTCCGCTCGACGACGCCGGCGGAGGAGGGCGCCCACGAAGCTCCCGTTGCGGAGGCCGCCTGACGGGCAAGTGCCGCTTGAGCCTCTCGGTCGCGACACTGCGGCTGCTTGTCGATCGCCCGCCGACGTCGATCGTGCCCTCACCGAGGAGCGCACGCTGCTGATCACCTGGCTGAAACGCGGAACCCCACACCTGGTTTCGCGCGAGGACTATCCCTGGCTGCAGGCGCTGACGACGCCGCCGCTCTTCAGCGGGAACGCACGCCGGCTCGCACAGGAGGGCGTGACGCCTCGCCTCGCCGAGCGCGGCGTGACCGCCATCGCGCGCCCGCTCGCCGACGAGAGGCCAATCACGCGCCGGCAGCTGCGTGAGCGTCTCGCCGCGGCGGGGATACCCACGCGCGGACAGGCGCTCGTGCGCCTGTTGATGCCTGCCTCGCTACGCGGGATCGCGGTACGCGGCCCGATGGTCGGCCGCGACCATGCCTACGCGCTCGTGCGCGGCTGGCTCGGCGAGAGTGCGCAGGGAGACGATCGCCTCGCGCGGGCCGTTGCGCCACTCGTCGCTTCCGTGGAAGGCGTCCTGGCCTCGCTGCCGCTCCTGGAGGCTCGGGTAGGCGCGGATCAGGTAGTAGCGTCGTCGTCGAGTGAGGGTCCGTGGGCGACGACCTCCACGCCCAGCGCTCCAGCATTGGCAGCGACTCCGCTACGACGAGCCGGTGGAAGGCCGCCGGACCTCGGTCTGAGCTTGTACGTCCTGATGTCGATGATCCCGGTCATCGATCCGCCGAGGGGTGCAGCAGCGGCACGAGCGGCTGCCACCGGGCGCGTAGGACGCCGACCAGCGACGGAGGCGTGATCAGCACCGCCCGCTGATGCACCGGTCGCGGCTCTGGCGTCGTATACCCGCCGACCGTCCAGGTCAGCAGCTCCGAACCGCGGACGAGGCGCGGCCTTCCCTCCCGCAGGACAAACGCGCCGTCAGGCAGATCGTCGAACGGCGCTTCGTGGCGGCGCTGCTCGCGCGTCCCGGAAGCGATGCGCTCGCCATGCAGCTGCGCGTCGATCGCGTCCGCCCCGACCTGGCCGGGATGGAGCCCGCTCCAGATCTCGACGAGACGCGCGTAGTCGACTCGTCGGCAGAGCGCGCACGGGCGATGGCCGGCCGCGAACGCGGTCGCCTCGTCGAGGAAGAACAGCTCGGTGAACCGGCCGGGCTGCAGCAGCGTCCGGCGCCGCCAACCGCGGAACTCGAGCTGGCAGGCGATCCAGCGTTTGCCGTCGAAGCGCCGGCGGATGTGGCCCGACCCGTCATGGAGGCAGCCGCGGTTGCCGTAGACGAGGCCGCGGGCGGGGTCGGCGACCAGCTCACCGAGCGGCGTGACGCGGTTCTGCAGCGGCATCCCCGGCCAAGGTAGCTGCCGGCCGGCGAGGAAAAGAGCCGGCCCGCTCGCTCGGCTGCGGCGTTCAGCTGTCGTTCCCCACGACCTCGACGTACACCTTGATCGCTTCGCGGTTCTCCGTCAGCTCCCGGATCAGCTGGCGGTAGTTCTCGAGGCCGCGAATCGGAGTCGTCAGCAGCTGCCCGAGCCATCCGGGGAACAGCGCCTCGGCCTTGATCAGGTCGTCGACGCCCGTGCGGAAGTCGTTGGGCGAGGCGTTGACCGTGCCCACCATGACCTTGTTGCCGAGCACGAAGCCCTGGTTGATCCGGTCGGAGTTGATCTCCGCCTTGCGGCCGCCGCCCGTGATCGACGCCAGCACGAGCACACCGTTCTTGCCGAGCACCTCGGCCGCCTCCCAAACGATCGGGCTGAAACCAGTCGCGTCGAACATCAGGTCGAACGGTCCCCGCTCCTCGCTCGCCTGGGCGAGCGTCCGCTCCTGCGACGAGACGTAGAAGCCGCCGAGCTGCTCGATCAGATCGGCATTGCGATAGGGCCGCTTCGGCAGCGAGTAGACGGTCAGCTCGAGCCCGCGCAGGCGGGCGGTGAGCGCGGCGAGGAGTCCGACCGTGCCGGAGCCGAGCACGCAGGCGCGGCGCGGCTCCCAGATCTTCAGCCGGCGCTGGATCTCGTACGCATGGTTGATGCCCTTCTCGGCGACCGTCGTCGGCTCGAGCAGCACACCCACCTCGACGAGGCTCGCCGGGAGCGGGAAGACATACTGGTCGTGCTCGACGTAGTACTCGGTCAGGTACCCGTGGAGAAGGTTGATTCCGCGCTCGTAGTAGACGTCGTCGGTGGTGAAATCCTGAAGGCCGATCTTCCCGTAGATGGACGATCCCGGCCGGCGCACGCTGGCGACGACGTACGCGCCGGGCACGATCGTGGTGGGGACGTCCGGGCCGACCGCGACGACCTGACCGAAGCTCTCGTGCCCGGTGACGAGGAAGTCGTCTCCCGACGGAGCGGCACCGTACTCGGCGGCGTTGATCTCCTTGTCCGTACCGTCGACGCCGACGCGCAGCACCTTGACGAGCACGCCGCGACCGTCGGGAACGTCGGTCACCTTCGGTTCCGGGATCTCCCGGAGGTGAATCGAATCGGGCTTGCCTGGGTGAACCGCGATGGCTTTCATGCAGCATCCGTCGATGGGACGGCCGATCCGTTACACGCCTCGAACGCAGTTAGGAACAGCGCGTAACGCACGGGCCGCCGCCGGAGACGTAGCAGGACTCGCCATGTCCACTGACACGATCAGCATCCTCGACGGCTCGACGTTCCTCGTCTGCGACCTGCGCGGGGACATCGACGCATCGCCTGACCAGGCGCACGGCTTCTTCTTCCGCGACACCCGCTTCCTCTCGCGCTGGACGCTGCGCGTGGACGGCTCGCCGCTCGACATCCTCTCGACCGACCAGAACCAGTACTTCAGCGCCCAGTTCTTCCTCGTTCCGCGGGGAGGCGACGTCAACGAGAACCCGCAGGTGTCGATCATCCGGAAACGCGCTGTCGGCGACGGCTTCCACGAGGACATCACGGTGCTCAACCACGGCGATGCACCCCTGAAGGCCGAGATCCGGCTCGAAGCCGACTGCGACTTCGCGGATCTGTTCGAGGTCAAGGACGCACTCGCCAAGAAGGGCGACCGGTTCCGACGGGTCGAGGACGGCGCGCTCGTCCTCGGCTACCGTCGCGAGGACTTCGTTCGGGAGACGCGCATCAGCGCCAGCGCCGCCCGCAGCATCGACGAGCGCGGGCTGACATTCCGACCGACGGTCGAGCCGCGCGGGGAATGGAGCACCTGCATCTTCGTGCAACCCGTCGCCGACCACGAAGTTCCGATCAAGTACGGCCACGACGACGAGACCCCGCGGCCCCAGATCGGCATGAGCCTCGCGGACTTCATCGCTCGGGCGCCGAAGATCGAGACGGACTGGGACGCGCTCGAGCACGTCTACGAACGGTCGCTGATCGACCTCGCGGCGCTTCGCTTCGAATCCGATCTCTTCCCCGGCGCGGCGCTTCCGGCTGCGGGCCTCCCGTGGTTCATGACCGTCTTCGGCCGCGACAGCCTGATCGCGAGCCTGCAGGCGGTGCCGTTCGTGCCGGAGCTCGCAGAGACGACGCTGCGCGTCCTCGCGGCGCGACAGGGAACGAAGCTCGACGACTTCCGCGACGAAGAGCCTGGGAAGATCCTGCACGAGATCCGCTTCGGTGAGCTCACGCACTTCGGCGAGCGCCCTCACTCGCCGTACTACGGCACCGCCGACGCGACGCCCCTCTTCCTCGTCCTGCTCGAGGAGACCCACCGCTGGACAGGCAACGACGCGCTCCCGCGGGAGCTCGAGTCGGCGGCTCGGAGCGCTCTGCGCTGGATCGACGAGTACGGCGACCGCGACGGCGACGGGTACGTCGAGTATCAGCGCCGTAACGAGGAGACGGGGCTCGAGAACCAGTGCTGGAAGGACTCCTGGGACTCGATCAGGTTCGCCGACGGGACGATCGCGACCGGGCCGATTGCGACGTGCGAGATCCAGGGTTACGTCTACGACGCCAAGCTCCGGACCGCGCGGCTCGCCCGTCGGGTCTGGGACGACCCGGCCTGGGGCAACCGCCTGGAGGACGAGGCGGCGGCACTGAAGGAACGGTTCAACCGCGACTTTTGGTTGCCGGAACGCGACTACTACGCGCTCGCGCTCGACGGCGCGAAGCGCCGCGTCGACGCGATCACCTCCAACCCAGGCCAGCTGCTGTGGAGCGGAATCGTGGACGACGACAGGGCCGATGCCGTCGTCGCGCACCTGATGTCGGACGCGCTCTTCTCCGGCTGGGGCGTGCGGACGATGGCCGAAGGCGAGGGGGGCTACAACCCGATCCGCTACCACAACGGGACCGTCTGGCCGCACGACAATTCGCTGATCGCACTCGGCCTCTACCGCTACGGCTACCGCGACGAGGCCAACCGGGTGGTTGTCGCGATGATCGAGGCGGCGACGTTCTTCCGCTACCGCCTTCCTGAGGTCTTCGCCGGCTATCGCCGGGGACGCACCGCCTTCCCTGTCGAGTATCCGACCGCCTCGAGTCCGCAGGCGTGGGCGAGCTGCGCGCCGCTCGCGTTCCTGCGGGCGATGCTCGGCCTCGAACCCGGAGGAATCGACCCGCACCTTCCGGACGGCGTGGAGCACCTTACGATCGACTTCGCGCGCTAGCGCCGGCCGCGGCGGACGATCAGATCCGCCACCAGCCCTGTCCAGCCGGTCTGATGCGAGGCGCCGAGCCAGGCGCCGGTCTCCCCATGGAAGTACTCGTGGAACGGGAGCGGGTCGTGCCACCCCGGATCGCGCTGGAAGAGCTCGTAGCCGCCGAAGACGGGCCGCGTCCCGTCCTTACGGCGCAGGAAGATCCCCGTCAGCCGCGCGGCGAGCTCGTCCGCGACCGCCGCCAAGGTCAGCTCGTGGCCGGAGCCGGTCGGGAACTCGACCCGGAAGGCGTCGCCGAGGTAGCGGTGGTAGACGCGCAGGACCTCGACGAGCAGGTGGTTGACGGGGAGCCAGACTGGCCCGCGCCAGTTCGAGTTGCCTCCGAACAGGCCGCTCGTCGACTCGCCGGGCTCGTAATCGAGCTCTGCGAAGACGCCGTCGATCGACAGCTCGAGCGGATGGTCGGCGTGGAAGCGGGAGAGGGCCTGGATGCCGTGGTCGGAGCGGAACTCCGCCGGATCGAGCAGCGCCGAGAGGATCCGGCGGAGGCGCACCTCGTCGACGATCGAGGGCAGCCGCCAGCCGCCGTGCTCGCTCGAATCCATGTGCTAGACCACTGCCCGCCCCTCTTCGCGGTTCCTCGTGAACCACCCGAGGCGGAGCATGAAGTCGGGCAGGCTCGCCATCGTCTCCGGGCCGAGCGTCGTCACGGCCGCGAGGGGCAGCAGGCCGACCATGGAACGCGCCCTCAGCGGGACGACGGCGCCATCGCCGAGCTGGAGGACGTCGTAGTAGAAGCCGTCCTCCTCGTTCCAGAGGCCCTTCTCGTTCAGCGCAGAGGCGATCAGGGCGAAGTGCTGGGACTTCGCGAATTCCGGGTCGACATGCGCGAGCGCGACGCAGTGGAAGGCGAGGTCCCAGGCCGCGTACCACGGGTACTCCCACTTGTCCGGCATCGAGACGACATCCATGTTGTTGAGGTGCGCCCAGTCGTGGTTGCGCCCGCGCCGGCGAGCCTCCGGCGGCGGCGGCCCCGCCGGATCGCCCTCGAGCCAGAGCCGGACGTCGTAGTGGAAGAACTGCTTCGACCAGAGCATCCCGGCGAGCGCCTGACGAAGCACGAGCGCCTCGTCGGCGGAGGCTTCCGGCGGAGTCAGGGCCGCGTAGAACTCGTCGGCCTCGCGCTCCCAAGCGGCCAGCACCGCCGCGAAGTCCTCGCCGAGCCCCCCTGCTCTCCCAGCCGCAGCTCGATCGTCGCGGTCTCCCGGCCCGCCACCTCGAGCCGGTAGCGCAACGCCGCCTTCGTCCCGATCCGATCGGGGTTCACGCTAGGACGTCGATCGCCGCCGCCTCCGTGCCCGCGTTTCTCACGCTGATCCGGACGAGGATCTCCTCGGGACCTGCCTTCGCGTAGTCGGCGGTGATCTCCCAGTAGCGCCCGCCGTCGAAGACGCCGGTGTCGACGAGCTCGAACTCGGGCTCGAGCCTGCCGCGCGCGCGGCTCTCGGCGAGGAGCCGTTCGTAGGGGAACTCGGCCTGCGGGTACATGTAGCGCCAGCGCAGCCACTCGGGTATTGCGCTCCTGTTACGAAACCGCGGCCTGCGAGACTCGGCGGCAATCGCGCTCGCCAGGTCTGCGGCGACGCGAGTGCGGGCTCGGCGCGAGAGTGGCTCGTCGTCGCCGGGCGCGGGGCCGCGCGCAGCTCAGAGCGGGGCCCGGTCGATCCGGGCCCCGCTCGTCACCGAGGCTCCTTGCTGCCTACTTGACCGCGAGGAAGTTGTCCTGCTGGTTCACAGGCAGGCCGCCGAGGACCGGCACCTGTCGGTAGTTCGCGTTGTAGTGCACGAGCGTCTTTCCGCTGTCCGCGTAGACCTCGAAGTAGTCGCCGATGAAGAAGCCGCCGAGAATCGGATCGGCCTCTGGCTCGTTCGAGGGTGACGTCACGCGCGTGATCGGGCCGCCGAACGGCTGGGAGGCGGGGAACGTCTTCAGATCGACGTCCTGCGCGTTCTGGAACGCGTCGTAACGATTCGTGTACCACGCCGCCGAAACGCTCCACGTTGTACGGTCGACGGAGATGGTCGGGAAGTAGTTCACGCCTCCGCCCGAGATCCCGTGCGGGCCGGTCCAGGAGACGCCGTCGTTGTCGGAGTAGGCCAGCTTGATCAGCGGGTACTCGCAAACGGTGTCGAGCAGCCGGAAGCTGCAGGCGTCCCAGATGACGAAGATCCGCGGCGTCGAGCCCACCATCGCCACCTCGTTCTTCGGGTAGGTCGCGATCCGGAAGTCGTTCGCCTGGAGGACACCGCCGAAGGGCAGGGCGTTGGGCTCGGAGGCGACGACCCTCGTGGGGCCGAAGGCCGTCGAGCCGGCCGGCGCGATCCGCAGCTTGTGGATGAAGGTCTGCGGGTCGCCGGTGAGCTCGCCCTGGATCTCGCTCCACGTGACGTAGGTCCGGCCGTCGGGGCCGATCGTCACGTCGCTGAACTGGATGTCCTGGTCCGAGCCGCTGATCACCTGCGGAGCCGTGCAGCTCGAGAGGTCGGCGCTACACCGAGAAGCCATGATCGAGGCCGTGAACGGCACGTTCGGGTCGGTCATGTCGAAGTCGCTCCAGACGACCCAGACGTACAGCGTGCCGCCGCTGAACCCGGCGTAGATCCACTCCTTGTCGAGGAAGTGGCCGGTGGCGTTCGTCGCCACGAGCCTCTTCGTCGGCCAGCAGTCGGGATCGCTGGGGGACGCGGTGTCGCGGCAGGCCGGGGAGTTGAGGGTCGCTGGGGTGGTGCGGTAGACGCCGACCCCGTTCGTCCCAGCCGTCGGATCACTAGGATCGCCGAAGTTGAGGTCGCCGGCGTAGAAGGCGCAATGACCCGGCGCCGCGACGTCGACCGGGTCGCCCCCGGAGGGAATCCCGTTGATCGGGGGCAGGAGGCCCTCTTTCGCAAGGCTGGCGCCACCATTGGTCGAGTAGTGCCAACCCGTGAAGTTCCCCTCCGGGTCGATGAGTCCGCGGTAGTCGTTCGTCCCGCCGAGGACGAGGTTCGTCTCGGGCGAGCAGGCGGTGATCGACTCCTCGTTCTGCGGCAGCCCGATCGAGTCGGCGTTGAACGTCGACGGGCCTAGGGGCTGGCTCCGCCTCGACGGTCCGAGGCGCACAGCCTCCCGAACCTTCGCCAACCGTGCCTGGAGCTGCTCCGGGGCCGCACTCGGGTGCAGCAGGTAGTACTTCGCGGCCGCGCCGCTCGACAGATGCCGGACCGTCACTGGGTTCAGCCCCGAACCCGCCGGAGCGCTCGCCGCGGAAACGCCGAGCACGGCGAGCACCGCGAGCGCTGCCAGAAGCGGGGCTCTGACGTGCTTCCCTTTGATTCTCCCCACCGAAATCGCCTCCCCTTGTGAACCGTCGACGGATGCCTTACGCCCCGTCGTTGAGAGGCAACTATCTCTCACCGCCGGCTCGCGATCAACAGGTCTACGCCGCCGCCTCGAGTTCTGGAGCGAGGGTTGCGACCTCGACCGGATGCCTGAGCCGCCGCGGGAGCACGAACGCGAACAGCGTTCCCGCCGGCACGAGCCCGGCGCCGACGCGGTTCGCGGCGTCAGCCCGCGGACGAGCGACTGCCGCTTGCGTGCTGCCGCAGCTCGCGGCCGCGTCGCGCACTCGTCATAGCCCGTACGCCTCCAGGAGACGGAGCCAGATTTCGCTGCGCGTCGGGAAGCTCGGCACCGCGTGCCAGAGTCGGTCGATCGGCACCTCGCCGACGATCGCGATCGTCGCCGCGTGCAGGAACTCCGACACGTCGGCGCCGACGAAGGTCGCACCGACGAGGAGGTGCCGCCGCCCGTCGACGACGAGACGTGAGCTGCCGGGCGCACCGCGCCCGTAGAAGCTGCCCCCGGCGACACCCGAGGTCTCGTGGTCCACCGCACGCGCATCGATGCCGGCCGCCTGTGCCGACTCGAGCGTGTGACCCACGGCCGCGACCTGCGGATCGGTGAAGACGACGCGCGGCACGAGCGGGCCGTCGGAGAGCGGGTCGACCTTCGCGTCGCGCCCCAGGATCGTGTCGGCCGCGATGCGGCCCTGGTACTTGCCGATGTGCGTCAGGAGGGCGCGTCCGTTGACGTCGCCGATCGCGAACAGCCAGTCGTGGCCCGGAACGCGGAGTCTCTCGTCGACCTCGACCGGCCGGCCCGGCTCCAGGCCGAGTGTCTCGAGGCCGAGCTCCCGCGTCGCAGGCAGGCGTCCGACGCCGACGAGGAGCTCGTCCGCAAGCAGCTCGTCACCCGACTCGAGGCGCACCGTGCTCCCGCTCTCGTCTCGTTCCACGGCGACGGCGGGCACGCCGACACGCACGTCGACTCCGCGTTCGACGAGCGCCGCGTGCACCTGCTCGGAGGCAAAGCGCTCCTCGCGCGCGAGGATGCGCGGCAGGGCCTCGACGATCGTGACCCGCGCGCCGAGGGACGACCACGCCTGTCCGAGCTCGACGCCGACCACGCCGCCCCCGAGGACGATCAGGGACGCCGGGACCTGCTTCGAGGTCGTGCCTTCCTCGTTCGTCCAGGGCCGTGCCTCCGCGAGTCCCGGAATCGGCGGCACCGCGGCGGTGCTCCCGGTCGCGAGTACGACCGCGCAGCGGGCGCGCAGGACCCGCCCTCCGACGTCCACCGTCAGCTCGCCGGAGATCCGCCCGCTCCCGCGCACCACGGTCACGTTCCTGCTCTCGAGCCACGGCAGCTGTGCGGAGTCGTCGAGGTCGTGCACAACCTCGTCGCGGCGCCGCAGGACGGCGCCGACATCGAGCTCGCCGGTGGCCGCCTCGCGCGCGCCAGGGATGCGCCGCGCCTCGGCGAGGGCCTCCGCGGGTCGCAGGAGCGCCTTCGAGGGCATGCAGCCGTAGAACGAGCACTCGCCGCCGACGAGCCGCTGCTCGACGATCGCGACCTCGAGGCCGTTCTCGCCAAGGCGACCGGAGCACACCTCGCCCGCCGGTCCGGCACCGATCACGATCACGTCGAACTCGTCTCTCATGCCGTCTCCCTCTTCGCGGTCGGGGCGCTCGAGCCTCGCGGCTCCGACATCTCGTGCCTCTAGGCCCCTTAGTCGCAGAACCGCCCTCCTCGTTACGAGAGGATGGGGCTCGTGAGCTTCGAGACGCCCTCGTTCGGCGCTCCGGCCACCCCCCTCCGGAGCCTCGGCAGCGCCTCCCGCGTGGCCGTCCTCGGCGACGTCCACGGCAGCGCCGTCGCGCTCGCGGCCGTCCTCGGAGTGATCCGCAGCGACCCGCCGGACCTCGTGATCGTCAACGGCGACCTCTCCTGGGGGCCCGAGCCGGAGGCGGTCCTGGCGCTGGCGGACGAGCTTCCACACGCGGTCTTCGTGCGCGGGAACGCCGAGTCGTCGCTCCTGCGCCTCGCGCGCGACCGACGCGCTGCCCGCTCCGAGACCGAAACATGGATGCTGCAGCACCACGATCCCGACCGGATCGAGCAGATCGGACAATTCGCCGGTGCGGTGGCGGTGGACGTCGAGGGCCTCGGCCGGCTGGTCGTCTGCCACGGCTCGCCGCGCGGCGATCAGGAGGTCGTCACGCCGGAGACGCCGGAGCGGCGGATGCCCGCCCTGCTGGAAGGTACGAGGCTCGAAGTTCTCGCGACCGCCCACGTCCACCTCCAGTTCGAGCGGCAGGTCTGCGGCGTCACGAGCATGGACGCAGGCAGCGTCGGGCTCCAGTACGGGAACACGCCCGCCGCCTATTGGGCGGAGCTCGGGCCGGTCATCCGGCTACGTCGATCCGACTACGACGTGGACGAGGCGGAGCGGCGCATCCACGGGAGCGGCATCCCCTCGGCCGAGCGCCTGGTCGCGCTGCTCCGCCGGCCCCCGAGCGCCCGCGAGGTCATCGACCACGGGGAGCGAGTCGAGGTCGCCGATTGAGCGCCGGCGCCGCGCCCGGCTCCCGGTGAACGGCGATCGCGCCGGTGACCAGAGCGATTGCGCCGAGGTCGGCGAGCGAGGGCAGCTGGTGGAGGACGATTACGCCGATCGCCGCCGCGGTCGCCGGCAGGAGCGACACGAAGAGGGCGTAGGTCGCCCGCGCCAGCCGCGCCATCGCCAGCTGATCGAACACGTAGGGAATGACCGAGGAGGAGACGCCGACGCCGATTCCGGCGGCGATCGCGACCGGATCGGTGAGCGCGTGCGCAGCGCCCCGGAACCCGATCGGCGAGACGAAGACGAAGGCGAACACCATCGCCGCAGCGAGCCCGTCGATCCCGCCCAGCTGCGGTCGCCGCGCGAGGCGATGGGCGAGCACGATGTAGGCCGTGAAGAGCGCCGCGTTGGCGAAGGCGAGTCCGATGCCGGCAGGCTCGCCGCCGACGCGCGCGCGCGTCAGGAGATAGACCCCCGTCGCAGCGGCGACCACGGCGAGGGCGTTCCGGGCGGTGCGAGCGCCGACGGCGGCGAGCGCCAGCGGCCCGACGAACTCGATCGCCGCGACCGTTGCGAGCGGAAGGCGGTCGATCGAGCTGTAGAAGCAGGCGTTCATGAGCGCGAACACCGCTCCGAGGGAGACGATCAACCACTTCCCGCGGCGGTCGAGCAGGACGAATTGCCGCCAGGGCCGCCGCCAGAGCGCCAGGACCGCCGCCGCCGCCGCGATGCGCAGCCAGGCGACCCCGAGCACGTCGACGCGCGCGAAGAGCAGGACCGCGAACGACGGGCCTAGGTAGTGGAAGACCGCGCTGCCGAGGAAGAACGCCTGCGGCGGCGCGGAGGAGACGCGGTGTGAAAGGGATCCCGCGACGCGGGCTCGAGTGGCGATCAGGCAATTGTCCCCGGCGCGTGGCCGCCTGGACAGGCGCGATCGTCGGTGTTAGGCTCGCTAGATGCCCACAAACGACGTAGTCCAAGCCAATCGCCCGTCGAACCAGCGCAAACCTCGACCGCACTGACCGCCGAATCCTCGGCGAGCTCGTCGTCGACGGCCGCGTCTCCTTCGCCGAGCTCGGCCGGCGAGTCAGCCTCTCGCCGCCGGCGGTCGCCGAACGCGTGCAGCGGCTCGAGCGCAGCGGCGTGATCACGGGCTACCGCGCCGAGGTCGACCCTCGCGCGCTCGGCTACGAGCTCACCGCGATCGTGCGGATCAAGCCCGTAGCCCGGCAGCTTCCGCGGATCCCCGAACTCGCCGCCCAAATCCCCGAGATCAGCGAGTGCCACCGGATCACGGGCGAGGACTGCTTCTTCCTCAAGGTTCACCTGCGCACGATCGACGAGCTGAGCGGCCTCCTCGACCGCTTCCTCGTCTACGGCGAGACGACTACGTCGCTGATCAACGCCTCGCCCATCCCACGGCGCGACCCGCCGATCTGAACCGGGGCGACGGTGCCCTATCGGGCCGGGGCGCTTCCCCCCAGCTCGCTCGAGACGAGCCGCGCGTGCTCCACGCGGAGCACGCACGCTGCTTCGATCGCGTCGTCCCGGAAGCGTTCGGCCGGTCCCTGAACGCCGATGATGGCGACGAGCTCGGTGCGGCTCCCGAAGACGGGCGCCGCGACCGCGTGCAGGTCCGGCTCCCGCTCGCCGAGGCTGGCCGCATGCCCGAGCTTGCGAACGCGCGCGAGCTCGGCTGCGAGTTGCGGACGACGCGTGATCGTCTTGCCGGTGTGGGCGACGAGCCTTCCGTGAGGCAGCGGGCTCGGCCCGAAGGCGAGCAGAATCTTCCCGGTCGCCGTCGCGTGCGCGACGCTCGGCCTCCCGAGGCGCGCGACGCTCTGCACCGACGCGGGGCTCTGCACGAAGTCGACGGTGATCGCTTCGCGCTCGCCGGGCGCCGAGAGGGTCGCCGTCTCCCCCGTCTCCTCGACGAGCGCTTGCAGGTGCGGCCTCGCGACCTGCCGGAGATCGAGGCGGGCGGCCACCGCGCCGCCCAACTCGAGCAGGCGCAGACCGAGGCGGTACCGCCCCGACTCCGGCACGTGCTCGACTAGGCCGCCGCTGACGAGCGTCGCGAGCAGCCTCGATGCGGAGCTCGGGCTGACGCCGGCACGTCTCGCAATCTCGTTCGTGCCGAGCTCCTCGCCGCTGGCGAGGGCCTCGAGTGCGGCAACGGCGCGCTCGACGGCTCCTACCTGTCGCGCCGCTGGTTTTCCGGTCCGGGCGATGCTAACGTCTCCTCGTCCCGCATAGTGACATGCTATTGCCGAGGAGGCAACGAATGCAGCTACCGTCCCGTTCCCGTTTCGTCGTCCTCGGCGGCGGCGTCCACGGCCTCTCGACGGCGTACCACCTCGCGCTCGAGCTGGAAGCCAGCGGCAGCGGATCGGGCCGCGACGTCGTCGTCCTCGAGAAGAAGCGCACCGGAGCAGGCGCGTCCGGCATCGCCTGCGGCGTCGTGCGCAACTTCTACTTCTCGCAGCCCATGGCCGAGGTGATCCGCGTCTCCGTCGAGCTGTTCGAGTCGGATCCCGCGGGCTTCGGCTATCACCCGGTCGGCTACATCGCGGCGGTGCCGGAGGTGCAGGCGGAGGACTGCGTCGCCATCCAGCGCCGGCAGGCCGAGATCGGCTACCGCTCCGAGGTCGTGCTCGGCGAGGAGCGCTGCCGCGAGCACATGCGCGCGATCTTCCCCGACTGGAACGGGGACGGGATCGAGGCGGTGCTGCACGAGCGACAGGGCGGCTGGGCCGAGACCGCGACGACCGTGGCGAACCTGGCCCGGCTCGCGCGCGACCGGGGAGTCGAGATTCACGAGGGCGTCGAGGTGACGGGGCTCGACCTGCACGCGGGCGAGGTGCAGGCGGTCGAGACGACGTCCGGCTCGATCCGCGCCGAGACGTTCGTGGCCGGCCCCGGCCCCTGGGGGGGCCACGTCTGGGCCCTGCTCGACCTTCCACCGACGATCCGGGTCGGGGACGGGAACGGCGGCGAGGCGAAGCCGATCGTCACCTACTGGAAGCTGCAGGAGGGCGACTACTGGCTCGACAGCGGGGTCGACCTCCGCAGCCCCTCGGGCGAGGAGCCGCCGGTCGTCCACCTCGATCACGTCGTGCCGCTCCGCTCCAACCGCACCGGGGAGCTCCTCGACGAGGGCCCCTGGGGGATCTACTACAAGATCGGCCGGCGCGGGTTCGGGGTCCAAGGGGGCGGGGTGCCGATCCCCCTCGGCACCGAGGTCGAGCTCGAGCCGTACGCCGAGCGCGAAGACCAAGTCGTGGGGGACGAGTTCACGGACTCGTTCACCTCCGGGCTCGCGTGGGCGCACGAGCGCTTCCGCGGCCAGGGCCCCCACTGGCACGCCGAGCCGCACGGCGGCATCGGCGCCTTCACGCCAGACAACTACCCGATCGTCGGCTTCGTTCGACCGAATGCCTACGTGATCATGGACTCGAACCACGGCTTCAAGATGATCGGCCTCGGCAAGCTCGCCGCCCGGGACATCGTCGGCGGCGGCGAGCCCCGGCTCGACCCCTTCCGGCTGTCGCGGTACGAGACGGGCGCGACGCACGCCGTCTCACATTCGCCGTATCCGTGGAACTAAGCCGACTCGAGGTTCCAGGCGATGCGACTCGAAAGGCTCACCGGGTGGCCGAGCCCGAGAACGGCGGAATCGCTCACGTACGTGGAGTGCCTACAAGACGCCGCGGCTTGTATCAGTGTCGACGAGGCCGCCGTCACACTTCCGTTACTGCCTCTGAGGTCCCTCTGGGGTCCCTCTGGGGCACCTCCGGGGCGCCTCTGAGGCAGGCAAACGCACGATCCTCTACGCGAACAGGCGCGAGTTGTCGTCTCTACGAGCCAGGCACCAGGATTGGCCGGCGCGCCGGCGCGCGGCCAGCGCTCGGCGGCGGTCGCGAATGCGTCCTGGGCAGCTTCCTTTGGCCAGGTCGAAGTCGCCGAGCAAGCCGACCAGGCTGGCGAGGACGCGCGCCCACTCGTCACGGAAGACCTGCTGGGTCGTCTCTACGACGAACGGCGATGCCCGAAGGGGACAGCGGCTACCGCGTCCGCGCGCCGACGAAGCCCCGAGCGTCTTCGAGGTAGGCGAGGCCGCGACGTGGTTGCTCGGAGCCGGACCCACTCCTTCAGCGGCCGTCCCTTGCCGCCGTCGAAGGCTGGCCCCCCCCCCCCCCTTTGTTGCCTTCCATTGCGGCGTGCTCGGACAATGGATGAGTGAAGAAGCCCCAGCTGTCGGAGATCATTGGTAGATCAGAACGAAGCCGGCACCCGCGGGGATGTCGTCCAAGATCGTCGCGCTCGACGGGCCAGGCGGCGCTGGGAAGAGCACGCTCGCCGATCTGCTCGCCCGAGAGCTTGGTGGGGCTCAGGTCGCTCATACCGACGACTTCGCTAGGCGTACTCGATCTGGATCGAGACTTCCCGGGAGCTTCGCCTTCGGCGTGGGTTGGAGCGTGACGGGGAGGGCGCTCGGGCCCAGTGGGAGGAGTGGATGGCCGAGGAAGACGACTACGCTGATCGGGAGAGGCCTCGGGAGCGAGCCGATCTGGTTCTACCTGGGGATCAGGATCTCTGGGGCTAGAGCTTGACGCGACTCACGAGGCGCGTACGCTGGAGAAGCTATGGAAGCTCAGCAGTACGAAGTAGTGCTCGTCCCGCAGCAGGAAGGAGGCTTTCTCGTTTCCGTCCCCGAGCTCCCAGACGTGGTGACCGAGGGAGAGACGCGAGAAGAGGCCCTCGCGATGGCGAAGGATGCGATCGAGGGCTACCTCGAGGTGATTCGCAATCACGGCTGGAGCCCTCCGGCTGCGATGCGCGAGCAAGTCGCTGTCCAGACCTCGTGACCGAGCGGCTGCCGGCGGTCAAGCCGAAGCAGCTCATCAAGGCGCTCGAGCAGAAGGGTTGGGACCTCGACCGGGTCAGGGGCAGCCACCACATCCTCGTTCACCCCGAGCAACGCCGCGCGTTGCCAGTCCGGTGCACAACAGGGAGCTCAAGGCAGGGACATTGCTGTCGATCCTCCGGATCGCCGGCGTCGGCCGTGAGGAGCTTCGCGAGCTGCTGAAGTGATTGCCTGGATGGGCGCGCTTTACCCGAGTTGGTGCTTTCGCGAGCCGTAAGGCCGTCAGCCTGGTCGCCAAAGAGCGAAGATCCGGGGATGACGGCGAGAACCGAAGCCGGACCCGAGCCAAGCGCCGCCACGGAAGCGACCAGCGCCGGAAGGATCGTCCTGACCGGCGCGGGGTTGACCGTTGAGCAGGTCGTGGCCGTGGCGCACGGCGGAGCAGCCGTCGAGCTCGATCCCACGGCCGAAGCCGCGATGCGCAAGGGCCGCGCGGTGGTCGAGCGGGCGCTCGAACGGGGAGACCCCGTGTACGGCCTCTCGACCGGCGTCGGCGCCCGGAAGTCGGTGGCGGTGGAGCGCGATGCCCAGGAGGAGTTCAACCGCAGGCTGATCCTCAACCATCGTGTGGCGCAGGGGCCGCCGGTGCCGGTGGAGATACTCCGCGCCGCAATGCTCTGCCTCGCGAGCGGTTTCGCGCGGGGTACAGCCGGAGTGCGCCCAGCGCTGGCCGAGCGGCTCGTCGAAGCGCTGAACGAGAGCCATCACCCGACCGTGCGCTCGCTCGGGTCGGTCGGCCAGGCCGACCTCCCCCAGACGGCCGACCTCGCCCACGGGCTCGGGCTCGGCGAGGGCTTGGCGCCGAAGGAGGGCCTGGCGCTCCTGAACAGCAACGCGTTCTCGACCGGGGCCGCCGCACTCGCCGTGGCGGACGCGGAGCGGCTTCTCGACACGCTCGACGTCGCCGGTGCCCTCGATCTCGAGGCCTTCGCGGCGAACCTGTCGACGCTCCACCCGGCGGTTGCCGACGCGCGCCCATACCCGGGCTTGCGCGGCACCATCGAGCGCCTGCGCGGCCTGCTCGACGGCAGCTACCTGGAACGTGAGGGGTCGGCGCGGAGCCTGCAGGACCCGCTCACCTTCCGTTGCCTGCCGCAGGTGCACGGGGCCGCCCGCGACGCGCTCGGCTATACGGCTCGCCAGGTGGCGATCGAGCTGAACGCTTCGCAGGAGAACCCGCTCGTCGTCGCCGACGAGGACCGGATCGTCTCGGTCGCGAACTTCGACGTGCTCCCACTCGCCGCGGCGCTCGACTTCCTGCGGATCGCGTTCGCGCCCGTGCTGACGAGCGCGTGCGAGCGCGTGATCAAGCTGATGCAGCCTTCCACCTCGGGGCTGCCGCTCGGCCTGGCTGTACGCCCGGGGCTCGCCGAGGATTCTCTCGCCGAGTTCGCGGTCACGGCCCAGTCGCTGACGGCCGAGGCGCGGCTGCTTGCACAGCCGGTGTCCTTCGAGATCGTCAGCTCCTACCACGCCGAGGGCGTCGAGGATCGGGTGACGATGGCCCCGCTCGCAGCCCGGCGTCTGGCCGACCTCGTCGCGCTCGGCGAACGTCTCGTCGCGATCGAGCTCGTGATCGCGGCCCAGGCGATCGATTTGCGCGAGGTGCGGCCGCTCGGCGCCGGCACGGGAGCAGCCTACGAGCTCGTGCGCGAACGGGTCGCCTTCAGCGGCGAGGGCGAGCCAATCCCGCAGGATCTCGAGCCGATCGTGGAGCTCGTCCGCTCAGGGGCCGTCCGCGGAGGCTGACGTGCTCGCCTACGACCTCCACCGGCACCTCTGGCCCGCGCCGCTCGTCGAGCGCCTCGCGGCGCGCCGAGAGCCGCCGTACCTTCGTGAGGGAGAGCTCGTCCTGGAGCCCGAGGGGCCGTTCAAAGTCGACATCGCCGCCTATGGCCTCGCCGCGTGTCTTCGGGGCCTCGACCGCGCCGGCCTCGACATCGCCGTCCTCTCGTGCCCCCCGACGCTCGGCATCGAGCTGCTCCCGGAGGACGAGGCCGCACCCCTGCTCGACGCGTATCACGAGGGTGCGCTGGAGGCAGTCAGCGACAGCGGAGGACGGGTGCTCGCGCTCTCGATGCAGCGCCCGCTCGAGGGCTTCGTCGGGACGAGCCTCGCCGCCTCCGACCTCGCACACCTCGACCGCCACGCGTCGTCGCTCGACGAGCTCGACCGGCGCGAAGGCTTCCTCTTCGTCCACCCCGGCCCGGCGCACCCACCCGCCGGCGCTCCGGCGTGGTGGGCCCCAGTCGTCGACTACACCGGGCAGATGCAGGCCGGCTACGCGAGCTGGCTCGCACACGGGGTCGAGCGCTGGCCGCGACTGCGGGTCGTCTTCGCGATCCTCGCGGGCGGCGCGCCGTTCCAGCTCGAGCGCCTCGCGGCGCGCGGGGGCGAGGCCGCGAGCGCCATGCACCCGACGCTCTACCTCGACGCCGCGTCCTACGGGCGCAGGGCGCTCGACCTCTGCTTCGCGACCCTCGGAGCCAGCCGGATCGTCTTCGGAAGCGACGAGCCGGTTGTCGACGCCGCCCTGACACTTGAAGCCATTCGAAGCTTCGGTCAAGCTGCGCTCGAGACAGTGTGTCGCGAGAACCCCGAAGCCCTGCTCGGATGACCCCGGTGCACGACTGGGTCGCGCGCCGGCTGCCCCCGGATCGCAATCTCGCCCGAAGCGAGCTCGTGGAGCTCGCGACCGCTATCGGCCGGGCGCCAGAGCTCTGGTCGGCGCTCGTCCGGCACGACCCGGGGCGGCGCTACTACACGCAGCTCTACCGCGACACGAGGCTAGACATCTGGCTGATCTGCTGGCTCGACGACCAGAAGACGGGCTACCACGACCACGACCTCTCATCCGGCGGCCTCTACGTCTACGAGGGAACTCTCGTCGAGGATCGTTTCAACTTCGGCCCCGGAGGGTTGACGTACGCGAGCCGCCAGCGGCCCGCCGGTTCCTCCTTCGACTTCGACGGCGCCTACATCCACGGCATCCGCCATGCTGGCGGCCCTCCGGCGACCTCGATCCACTGCTACTCGCCGGCACTCTGGCGGATGGGCTACTACGAGCCCGACCAGAAGGGCGCCCTCTGCCGCACGCCGACGACCTACCTCGACGAGGTCGCCGAGGGGCATGCGCAGGCGGTTTCCTAGACCGCGTGCGCTGGTTCGACTCCGGCCGAGGGGTCGCCATTGGCCTGCAAGAAGCGGTAGTTGCAGGGTTTCTTGCTTCGTCGGTTGAGAGCCTCTCCCGAGCCCCGAGATGCGAACAGCGAACCGGCAGGGAAACGCCGTTCCAAGCCTCGAGCCGACACTTTCTGGCGGCTCGAGCAGCTGGACGCACAGCGAAGTTGACCTGTTCGATTTTCGAGGCTGCCCAGGCGGTCAAACTCAGGCTCGCTTGTAGCGGCTGTCCTTGTACTGCTGCACCCACTGTTTCGTCGAGTACCACTGATCCGTCCGGCGAACGGCTCGCAACCGGCCGCGCTTCGCCGCGACCGCAAGCGCGTTCCCTGAAAGCAAAGAGTCAGCGAGCGAGCGGAGCGGGACAAGCCGGTGCGGGCCGGCGAGCCCCGGAAGCAGGAAGCGATAGATGCTATCCGTCACTGCCCGGGCGAAGATCTCGGCGAGTGGGCCCGCATCGCTTCGATCCGCCCCCCTAAGTGCGTTGAGATAGCGCGTTCGGTCTCGCTTGTAGATGACTGCGGGGGGATATCCGTGCCGGACGAGCAAGAGGTTCGTGGCGAGCCGACCGGTTCTCCCATTCCCGTCGCGGAACGGATGGATCCGTTCGACGCGAGCGTGAAGGTCCGCGACAAAGACCATCGGATGCTGTTTCTCGACCGGCCCTCGGTTGGCGTCGCGCAGCCAGTCGGTTACTAGCGATGGCACCTCAGGGAACGGCGGCGGCGCCATGCCACCAGTGAAGGGGCGGATGTCGTGCTTACGAAACGAGCCCGGTCCCTCGCCGGGATGGAGGCCATCGGGCGGTGAATGGAGCCACACCGGCTCGACGACGAGCTGGTGAATCTGGCGGAGCTCGGTCAGGCTGATGAGCTCGCCGGTTGACCAGTTGGGAATCTGCTGAACTGCCTGGGCGTACACCCATCGCGCAGCCTTCGCGTAGCCCTCGACCTCGAGGTACTCGGCGAGCTCCTTGCTGCCGACCGCCTTTCCCTCACGGAGAAGTCGCTTGACCTCCTTGAGAACGAGTGTGTTGCCTTCGATCGCCGTGGAGTGGTGCGCCTCCTCGTACCAGATGCCCTCCCAGATTGCATCTGCCTCGAGGGGAAGCGGCAACCCACCAACGCCGCCCAAATCCTCGATCGCCGCGTCGAGCGCCCGCAGGACGTCCGCGCGGCTCGGGCGGCCTCGACGGCCTCTAGGAGATATTTGACCCAACTTTCGTAGAGTGCTTCAGCTAGGTCAAATTCTAACAGGAGCAGTGGACCTGTTCGAATTAGTGCGAGGTGCAATGGGTCAACTTTGCAGACATGAACTGCGGAAGCGCTGCGGTGTCTCGCAGTCATAGTGACTGTCGCACGAGGCGTAGATCAATGGATCGCTCCCAACCATAGGCCTTTGGCGCGCCCGACCAAGGCGCGCTCCCTAGAACTCGAGCAGCACCTCCCGAACTTACTGGACGAGATCGCCGAGGGGCACGCGCCTCTGGTTTCCCAAGCCGCTGCACAAGTTCGAACTCTCGGGTACGGATGGACTCATCGGTGCGGCGCGCATCGTGTCCCTCGCTGACCTTCCTCTTCCTCCGTGCCCAAGCTGGTGCATCCGCGTGGTGAGCCCGGTGCGCTATCCGGCGCGGAGATCCTCGTTCGCGGCCGCCGGAGCACGCAGGCTGCCGAGCGCGATCGTGCGAGTCGCCGCAAGCCCAAGGAGACGAGGGCTGCCGCCGCGGGCACGAGCAGGAAACTCGAGGAGAAGACGGCGACCACCGTCACGAGCACGAGCGCGACGGCCGCCACGGTGCGGATGCGCCCGCGGAGGATTCGGACGGCGGAGGCGAGCGCGAGCACGTAGACGGCGATGAAGCAGGCCGAAGTCGCGCGAATCAGGTCGGCGGTGCTGCTGATACCAACGGCCAGGGCGACGAGCAGCCCGACGCCGAGAAGGGCGAGCACGAACAGAGGGCGACGCGGCACGCTCCGGCCCGCGTCGCCGCCGAGCCATCCGGGCAACGCCCCGTTCTGAGCGAGTGCAGCGGCGAGCCGGGCTGAACCGCCGAAGTAGACGTTCATCGTCCCCATCGTCAGCGCGACCGCGAGCACGGCGGTCGCGTCGCGGCCGGCGCGGCCGAAGCCGACCGCGATCAGGTCAGCAAGCGGCACCTTCGAGCCCCCGCCGGCCGTGACGGTAGCCGTCGCCACGGCCAGCCCGACGTAGAGCACGGCGATGACTCCGTAGGCAAGGCCCATCGCGCGCGGAAGCTGGTTCGCCGGGCTCCGAAACTCGCCTGCAAGCTGGGCCATCGCCTCCCAGCCGATGAAGAGCCACATCAGGATGTTCGCCGCGCTGCCCACGGCCCACCAGCCGTGCGGCGCGAACGGCGTCCAGTTGTCGTCGGCGCGGGACGGCAGCGCGACTCCGACCGCGATTGCGATCACGGCGACCAGCACCGCGGACAGGCCGAGCTGGAAGCCGGACGAGACGCGGAGCCCGAACGCGTTCGCGGCCAGCACGAAGGCGAACATCGCAAGACCGACGCCCACCGCCACGGTGGTGCCGGAGCCCGTCAGGTCGGCGACGTAGTAGCCGCCGATCAGCGCGACCGCCGGCCCGCCGAGGACGACGGCGGTCATGAACCATGTGCCGGTCACCGCCGCCGCGCTCTTTCCGAATCCCTCGCGCACGTAGGCTGCGACGCCGGCCGAGACGGGATGCTTCACCCCGAGCGCCGCGAAGGTGATCGCAAGCGGCGCCGAGAGCGCGAGAAGCGCGGCCCAGGCGACGAACGATGCCGGGCCAGCAGCCTCCACCGCCAGCGCCGGGACGAGCAGCACACCGGGGCCGATCAGGGCACCGACGTAGAGAGCGGCGCCCCGCGAGACGCCCAGCGTGCCTGCTTGCGTCACGGAGCAACGTTAGGGGCCGCGCATAAATAATCGAGGTGTCTGTGAAGGGTCCTTGGGTGGCGCGGCGAATATGGGCTGGTGGTCGACGAGGAGGCGATCGGGTCGAAGTTCCAGCTGCTGGCGGGTCAGCTCGATGAGCGCGGTCTGCG
>JBBRYP010000057.1:0-29806 GCA_038237515.1 Gaiellales bacterium | reverse complement strand
CGTCTCGGTCGGCGCGCAATCCGCCGCCCCGCTCGGCGTCGCCGCCAACACCTCCGCCGGCGCCATGCCATCCGTGCAGAGCGCCGCCGGCCCGACCGCCAGCGCCGTCTCGGTCGGCGCGCAATCCGCCGCCCCGCTCGGTGTCGCGCCAAATACGGCCGGTGGCTCCGTGCCCGCTGCGCAGGCACCTGGCTCGGCGCCACCCTCGGCCGTCGAGGTCGGCGCGCAGACACCCGCTCCCTGAGCGGAGCCCGACTCGGCGGTACCACACGGAGCGACGACCGGCGGCCGACCGCGGCCACCGCCCGGCGCCCCTTGCGTGAATCAAGTGCGGGCTAGAGTGATCGGCCGATGCGTCGCGCGCACCCGCTCGCCTCCGCGCTGGCCGCACTGATCGCGGTACTCGCGTTGGGGGGCGGGGCGAGCGCCTGGCCCCTGCCGACGGCTGCATCCTGCCCGATCTTTCCGGCCGACAATGCCTGGAACGTGCCCGTCGACACGCTGCCGGTCGAGCAGGACTCGGCGGCGATCATCTCGTCGATCGGCGCCGGAACCGGCCTCCACCCCGACTTCGGCTCAGGACTCTGGAACGGCCAGCCGATCGGCATCCCCTTCACGGTCGTCGATGCAGCACGGGTGAGGAAGTCGAGGGTCTCGTTCCAATATGCCGGCGAGAGCGACGCAGGCCCGTACCCGATCTCGAAGGACATCTCGATCGAGGGAGGAAGCGACCGCCACGCCCTGATCGTCGATCGCGGCAGCTGCCGCCTGTACGAACTCTACGCCCTCCAGCACTCCTCGACCGGCTGGAGTGCCGGCTCGGGGGCGATCTGGGATCTGCGCTCGAATCAGCTGCGGCCTGAGGGCTGGACCTCGGCCGACGCCGCCGGCCTGCCGATCCTGCCGGGACTCGCCCGCTACGACGAGTTCGCGCAGGGCTCGATTGACCACGCGCTGCGCTTCACCGTTCAGAGGACGCGGCGGGCCTATGTCTACCCCGCCCGTCACTTCGCGAGCAGCGACACGAACCCGAGCCTCCCGCCCATGGGCCTCAGGGTCCGCCTCAAGGCCGGCTTCGATACGTCGTCCTTCCCGCCGCAGGCGAGGGTCGTCCTCGACGCACTGAAGCGCTACGGGATGATGGTCGCCGACAACGGCTCGAACTGGTTCATCTCGGGAGCGCCCGATTCGCAATGGTCGAACGACGATCTGAGCACTCTCAGCCGCGTCAAGGGCTCCGCTTTCGAGGTCGTGGACACGTCCAGTCTCGCGCCTTCCCGCGTGGCCCCTCCGACAGTCGGTCCCCCGCGGCTTCCGGATGAAAGAATCGTGAGGCACGGGCGGTAAGGTCGAGTCCTGGCCGCCATCGGTCCGGATGCGGCCCTGCAACGGCTCGCGTCGAACGTCTCGTTTCGTGCGCGACGCCAGCAGCAAGCCGAGCTCGCGGCTCGCGACCAGGGCGTGATGTCCAGGTGAAGGACGCCGTCACCTCGACCAGGATCGTGCTCGGCCACGAGTCGGCTCGGCAGTAGATTCCGCCCCCAGTGCTGATCGACGTGGACGCCAGCCTGCTGGAGAGGCACCTTCTCGAGCTCGCGCGCCACGGCGCTCACGGAGAGACGGGCGTCTGGCGTACCGCCTACTCGCCGGCGTGGGTCGCCGCCCAGGATCAGGTGACTGCGTGGTTCTCCGAGGCGGGGCTCGCTGTTCGCCGCGACGCCGTCGGCAACGTGTGGGGGCGGCTGGAGGGCGATCCAGAGAAACCGGTGATCGCCTCTGGCTCCCACATCGACTCGCAGACGCCGGGCGGGCGCTACGACGGCGCGCTCGGCGTGGTCGGCGCACTCGTCGCGCTCCGCACGCTCCGAGAGCGCTTCGGGTCGCCGCGGCGGACGATCGAAGCGGTGTCCCTGTGCGAGGAGGAGGCAAGCCGCTTCCACGCTGCGACCTTCTGGGGATCACGCGCTGTCACCGGCCGCATCACGCCGGACGAGCCGGAGCGGATCAGAGACTTCGACGGAGTCTCGATCGGCGAAGCGATGCGAGCCGTGGGCCTCGACCCGCGACGCATTCCCGAGGCGGCCCGGGACGACATCGAGGTCTGGATCGAGCTCCACATCGAGCAGGGCCCCATCCTCGAAGAGGCCCGGCTCCCGGTCGGCGTCGTCGATGAGATCACGGGCATCCGCCACTACGTCGTCCGCCTCGCCGGCCGCTCCGACCATGCCGGCGCCCGCCCGATGCAGGGCCGGCTCGACCCGGTGGCCGGCTTCGCCGAGATCGTGACCGCGGTCATCGACGTCGCGCTCGAGGTCGGCCCGCCCGCGGTGACCACGGTCGGAAGGATCGAAGTCGAACCGAACCTTCCTGCGGCAGTCTCCGACAGCGTGACGTTCACGATCGATTCGCGCCATACCGACCCGCAGGCTCTGGAGAGACAGCACGCGCGGCAGGAACAGGCGATGCGCGCGATCGCCGAGCGCCGGGGCCTCGAGATCTCGTGGACGACGCCGATCGACCTTCCGCCCCGTGGCTGCGCCCCTGCGGTCGTAGCGGCGCTCGAACGGGCCGCGCGACGCCAGGACGTCCCCTTCCTTCGGCTTCACAGCGGCGCCGGTCACGACACGCAAAACATGGCGGGAGTCGCGCAGGCCGCCATGGTGTTCGCCCGGTGCAAGGACGGCCGCAGCCATACACCGGCGGAGTTCACCTCCGTCGAGGACGCGGTCGCCGCCACGCGCGTGCTCGCAGCTGCGCTCTACGAGCTCGCATACTGACCGCGCGAGGCCGTGCGGGCGAAGGCCGCCGCGAGCCGCGCCTCGGCCTCCGCGGAGATCCGCGAGCCCTCGATCTCGACCGACTCGAGCCCGTCGAGCTCGAGCAGCGCGGGCCTCACCGTCGACACGGTCGTCAGCGGCCGCAGCGGGCAGCCGGTGCACATGCCGGTGTATCTGATTCGAGCGGTTCCGCCGGCGAGCTCGAGCAGCTCGATCCCGCCCGCGTGGGCGCCGAGGACGACGCCGAGCTCGTCGACGCGGGAGGCGACCGCGTCGAGGAGCGAATTCACACCGCCGCCAGCTCGCGCACCTTCTCCGCGACGTCGATCCCCATCAGCCGCGCGAAGGTCAGCCCCAGGATGTTCTCCCGGTCCCGGCGCGTGATCTGCGGGTAGCCGAAGCCGTCGCGCAGGTCTTCGGGGATCTCGAGCTCCATGAACGCGTTGAGGTAGGGCGCAGGGCCACCCGAGAGGGCGGCGTCCGAGGCGTAGCAGAGCTTCTCGGAGCCCACCATCTGCAACAGCTGACCGAGCTGTTGCTGTACGACGCGCGGCGCGATCAGCGTGAAGTTGAGATTCGAGGCGAGCGAGAGGTAGATGTTCGGGAAGCGGGCCGCGATCCAGACGGCCTCCTCGAAGTAGGGCAGCGCCAGGTGATGGATCACGAAGTTGAGCTCGGGGAAGTCGCGCGCCGGTCGCTGGAGGTCGTTCGGCTTCATCGCCTCGAGGTCCATCAGCCCGAACGGGATCCCCTTGTGGAACTGGACGACCGTGATGCCCAGCTCGAGGCAGCGCTCGTACAGCGGGTAGGCGAGCTCGCGGTCGTCGCAGCTCCACGAGCGATCGACGTGGCCGTTGTAGAACTTGATCGAACAGGCCCCGAGCTCCTTCACCTGCCAGTCGAGCTGCTCGAGCGCGGCGTCGACGCCCTGGTAGAGCGGGTCGACGCCGCCGCAGAACAACACCCGGTCCGGGTAGCGCTTCGCCATCTCGTACTGGGTGAGGACCGGGGCGAAGGAGTCCTTGAACCAGTCGAAGATCGGGACGACCTGCACCATGGCCATGTCCGTCGGCGCATCCACGAAGACCAGCTCGTAGAGCTCCTCGACGGTCCAGCGGCGCTTGAACTCGATCGAGCCGTCGTTGTACCCCGCCCAGCGCCCCCCGGCACCCATCGCCAGCAGGAGGTCGCGAGAGTACCGCGCGTCTGCGCGGTCCTCGCGCAGGTTCCCGTCCGACATGTCGTAACAGTGGATCGCGTTGTCGAAGACGAAGGTGCCGTCGAGCATGATCCGAGCGTCGCAGCGGCGGCGCGCGGTGTCAACGCGGTGCGCTCTGCGACCTGGAACGAACGGCTGGCTGCCGAGGGGCGGTCGGGGCTGCTCGACCGGCTGCGCCTAGACGGACGAAGCGCCGTACTCGCGGGCGGCGGCTTCCTCGGACACGTCTCCGTTCGCGACGTCTGCTTCGACCGCGGCAGGATCGCGCTCGGCAGGCGTCCCGTAGCCGCCGCCTCCACTGGTCGCTCCGCGGACGACGTCGCCGCGCCGGAGCGTGATCCTCGCCGCCCTCAGCAACCGCCGCTCAGCGGTCCGGCCGGGGTTCAGCACGCGATCAGGTTCGGACGATCGAGTAGCCGCGCCATCGCGACCAGGCCCATGGTGCCGCCGACGGGGCCCGAGAGGAGCGTCTGCACCGGCCGCTCGCTGGGCGAGCGAGCTGTGACGACGCCGCCGCTCGACTGCATCACGTGCAGCGGCGCCTCGAGGCCTCGCTCGGCGAGCCGGCTCTCGAGCCGGGCGAGGTAGGCGCGCACCAAGGGTCCGGTGTAGGCGTCCAGCACGACCGTCGAGGTTCGCTCGTACACGCGCCACTCGGCGGCGATCCGGTGCGAGAGCGAGATCGGCAGCTCCCCGAGCTCCTCGCGCAGGATTTCTCGGCTTTGAGCTCGTGCTCGGGATGAGGTAGGAGAAGGAAGCAGACGGCGATCGCACCGAAGGACTCGTCCCGAGCGCGACGAGCGGCGGCGCGTACCGAATCCTCGTCGAGCGGCGCGAGCGCTTCGCCCCGCCAGTCGAGCCGCCCGGGGATCTCGACCGTGGCGCGTCGCGGTACGAGCGGCACGGGCTTCCGGTAGTGGAGCTCGTAGAGCTTCGTCCTGTTGCCGCGGGCGATCTGGTGGATGTCGCCGACGCCTTCGGTCGCAAGCAGCAGCACGCGCTCCCCCCGCCGCTGCAGGAATGCGTTCAACCCGACCGTCGTACCGTGCACGAAGAACCCGATCTCCGGCACGTCGCCGACGACCTGCGCGAGCGCCGCGAAGACGCCGTCGGTCAGGTCGTGGGCGTGGTCTTGCCGGCGGCGTAGGTTCCGGCTTCCTCGTCGAAGGCGACGACATCGGTGAACGTGCCGCCGATGTCCATCGAGACCCGGTAGCGGCCCATGGCCGGCCGCTATCGCCTCCTACATAGAATCGCGCCGCGATGAGGGTAGTCGGAGTCGACATCGGCGGCACCTTCACCGACCTCATGCTCTACGACACGGAGACGAGGGCGGTGCACGTGCACAAGGTGCGCTCGACTCCCGACGACCCGGGGCGTGCCATGATCCACGGGCTCGTCGAGCTCTGCGGGAACGCCGGCATTACGCCGGCCTCGCTCGACGGGGTGTTCCACGGGACGACGGTCGCGACGAACGCCGTCCTCGAGCACCGCGGGGCCGAGGCCGGAATGCTGACGACGAGGGGATTCCGCGACATCGTCCACATCGGCCGCCACCAGCGACCCCAGCACTACTCGATCATGCAGGATATCCCGTGGCAGGCGCGCCCGTTCGTCAAGCGGCGCAACCGCCATGTCGTCACGGAACGGATCGCGCCGCCGGCCGGCGAGGTGCTGGAGCCGCTGAACGCCGACGAGGTTCGCGCGGCCGCCCGCGCGCTCAAGCGGGCGGGAGTCGAGTCGGTCGCCGTCTGCTTCCTCTTCTCCTACCTCAACCCCGAGCACGAGCGTCGTGCCGCCGAGATCCTCTCTGAGGAGATCCCCGGCGCGTTCATCACCTCGAGCTCCGACATCTTCCCGCAGTTCCGCGAGTTCGAGCGCTTCACGACCGCGATCATGAACGCCTTCGTCGGGCCGGCGACGGGCCGCTACCTCGACCGCCTGGCGGGCGCTCTCGCAACCGAGGGTGTTCCCGGAAAGCTGCACGTGATGATGTCGAACGGCGGCGTCGCCTCGTCAGAGACGGCGGCGCGCAAGCCGGTGACGCTCCTGCTCTCCGGCCCGGCCGCAGGCGTCCTTGGGGGGTCCTGGGCGGGCGAGACGAGCGGGCGCAAGCGCCTGATCACGTTCGACGTCGGCGGCACCTCGGCCGACATCGGCATCGTCACGGAGTCGGGGATCGCCGAGGCGTCCGCGCGGGACACGGAGGTGGCGGGCTACCCGCTGCTCGTGCCGATGATCGACATCCACACGATCGGCGCCGGAGGGGGCTCCATCTCCTACGTGGACGAGGGTGGCGCCTTCCGGGTCGGCCCGCGCAGCGCCGGCGCCTCCCCCGGCCCGGCTGCCTACGGCCATGGCGGGGAGGAGCCGACGCTGACGGACGCAAACGTCGTGCTCGGCCGGATCGACCCGGACCGCTTCCTCGGCGGCGAGATGAAGCTCGACCGTGAGCTCGCAACGGCGGCGGTGCAGCGCCTGGCGGACGCGCTCGGCCTGGGCCTGCTCGAGACCGCGGAGGGGATCGTCACGATCGCGAACGCGAACATGTCGGGTGCGATCCGCTCCCGCACCGTCCAGAAGGGCCACGATCCCCGCGACTTCGCACTCGTCGCCTTCGGCGGCGCCGGCCCGATGCAGGCCGCCGAGGTCGCGGAGTCGCTCGGGATACCGGAGGTGATCGTCCCGCCCTACCCCGGAATCACCTCCGCGATGGGACTGCTCACGAGCGACCTCAAGTACGACCAGATGCGCACCGTCTTCATGACCGAGGGCGCGATCGACGTCGAGCGAATCGACCGGGAGATCGGCGCTGCAGTCGACGAGCTGCGCGCGCGGCTTCGAGAGGACGGCGTCGCCGACGGGGAGATCGAGGTCGCCGCGGGCCTCGACTGCCGCTATGCCGGACAGGGGTACGAGCTGCGTGTCCCATTGCCGGACGAGCGATTCGGCCAGGACGTCCTCGAGGGGTTCCACCGGCTGCACGAGCAGGAGTACGGCCACGCCTTCCGCGACCCGATCGAGGTCGTCAACCTGCGCGTGACCGCATTCGGCAAGCGTCCACGCGTCGAGCTGCCCGCATCCGGAAACGGAGGCGAGCCGCTGCTGGGCGAGGGCCAGAGCGTCTTTCGGCGCAACGGCAGCCTCACGTCCCATCCGACCCGCTTCTGGGAGCGGTCGCTGCTCGCGGTCGGCGCGACGGTCGAGGGCGCGGCGGTCGTCTTTCAGCGCGACTCCACCACCATCGTCCCGCCGGGCTGGACAGCCCGCGCCGACGCCTCCGGCAGCCTTATCCTCAGCAGATGAGCGCTCCGAGCAGCACCCGCGTCGATCCGGTCACGGCCTCGGTGATCGCGGGCGCGCTCGAGTCGATCGCGATCGAGATGGGCCACAAGCTGGCCCGCATGTCGTACTCGTCGATCATCCGCGAGTCCGAAGACTTCGGCTGCGTGATCTGCGACGGCCAGGCGCGCCAGCTCGCCGAGTCGTCTCAGTCGACGCCCCTCCAGTCCGGCCCGATCCCGGGGTACATCCGGGGCATCAACCGCCGCTTCGGCGAGCTCGGCGAGGAGTGGAAGCCCGGCGACGTCGTCATCCACAACCACGCGTACTACGGCGCCTCGCATGGACCCGACGTGGCCTTCGTGCTCCCGGTCTTCCACCGCGGCGAGCTCGTGGCGTTCTCGGCGACGACCGCACACCACCTCGACCTCGGTGCGCTGACGCCGGGCTCGTGCGGGATCGTGGACGCGGGCGACGCCTACGCGGAAGGGCTTCAGTTCAACGCGATCAAGATCGAGGAGGAGGGCCGTCGCAACGAGTGGATCTGGCGCTTCATCCGCGACAACGTGCGCGCCTCGGCGCTCGTCGTCGGAGACATGGAGGCGCAGGTCGCCGCCTGCCGCATCGGCGCGGAACGTTTCGAGGAACTGATCGCGCGCTACGGCATCGCCACCATCCAGGGCGCGAGCGAGGACCTGATGGACTACTCGGAGCGGCTCCTGCGGCGCGAGATCGAGAGACTCCCGGACGGAAGCTATGAAGCCGAGGGCTTCATCGACGGCTTCCAGGATCACCCGAACCCGGCGAACCGCGACCTCCGCGTCCGGGTCAAGGTCACCGTCGAAGGCTCGCGAATCCACGTCGACCTGACAGGCACGTCACCTCAGATCGACCTGCCGCTGAACATGCCCTTCGAGGGAACCGTCGACATCGCCGTCTACCTGACGATCCGCTCGATCCTGCTCGACAGCGACCTCCACGGCGACATCCCGGCGAACTCGGGGCTCTTCCGGCCGATCACGATCACGGCTCCCGAGGGCTGCCTGGCGAACCCCCGCTATCCGGCGCCCGTGATCGCCCGCTTCTGCCCGGGCAACATCGTCGCGGACACGGTCATGCGCGCGCTCGCGCCGCTCGTGCCGCACAACGTCAGCGCCGGCGTCGGCAACCTGAAGGTCGTCGCGTATTCGGGACTCGGCGAAGGCGGCCAGCACTGGGTGTACATGGACATCCAGGAGGGGAGCTACGGCGGGCGCTACGGCAAGGACGGGCTCGACGCCGTCGACACGCTCTACGCGAACACTCGCAACAACCCGATCGAGGACATCGAGTCGCACTACCCGCTGCGCGTCACGCGCTACGAGTTGAACGTCGACAACGCAGGGGCGGGACGCTGGCGCGGCGGACTCGGCACGGTCCGCGAGATCGAGTTCCTCGCGCCCGGGGGAATGTCGCTGGAAGGCGACGGATCGGTCTTTCCCCCGCCCGGGCTCTTCGGCGGCGGCGACGGAACGCCCGGGCGCGTCGCCATCAACCACCGCGGCGAGAACCACGTCGAGGCGCCGTCGAAGTTCCCGTACCGTGCCGCAGGGGCCGGCGACCGGCTCCTGCTGGTCGCCCCTTCGGGCGGCGGCTACGGATCTCCCGCGGAGCGCGACCCAGCCGGGATCCGCGAGGACATCGCGGACGGCGTCCTCTCGCCCGAGCGGGGACGCGAGCTCTACGGCTTCGAGGAGTAGGCGTGCGGATCGGCGTCGACGTCGGCGGGACGAACACGGACGCCGTCCTCGTCGACGGCCGCAGCGTGCAGGCCGAGGCGAAGACCCCGACGACCGCCGACGTGACCGGCGGGATCGTGTCGGCGCTCCGTGCGCTCGTCGAGGCCTCCGGCGTCGCCGTCTCGCGGGTGCAGGCGGTCATGATCGGGACGACGCACTTCACGAACGCCGTCGTCGAGGCGCGGCGGCTGGCGCCGACCGGCGTCATCCGGCTCGCGCTGCCGGCGACGGAGGCGCTGCCGCCGATGGTCGGCTGGCCGCCGGAGCTGCGGGGCGCCCTCGGCGGGCATGTCCACCTCTGCCACGGCGGCCACGAGTTCGACGGCCGGCCGATCGCGCCGCTCGATCGCGAAGAGCTGCGCCGGGCGGCGGCGGACTTCGGTTCGAAAGGTGTCTCCACCGTCGCGATCTCGTCCGTGTTCTCGCCCGTGAACGCGGAGGCGGAGCAGGAGGCGGCGGCCGTGATCGCGGAGGAGCTGCCGGATGCGGCAATCTCGCTCTCCCACGAGATCGGGCGGATCGGCCTGCTCGAGCGTGAGAACGCGACGATCATGAATGCCTGCCTCCGCGACCTCGCGGCGCGCATCGTCGCCGCCTTCGACGCCGCGTTGGCCGAGCTTCGGATCGAGGCGCCGGTCTACCTGAGCCAGAACGACGGGACGTTGATGACGGTCGACTACGCCGAGCGCTACCCGGTTGCGACCTTCGCTTCGGGGCCGACGAACTCCATGCGCGGCGCCGCGTTCCTCTCCGGCCTCGCCGACTGCGCCGTCGTCGACATCGGCGGCACGACCTCCGACGTCGGGATCCTCCAGCACGGCTTCCCGCGGGAGGCTTCGGTCGCGGTGGAGATCGGCGGCGTCCGGACCAACTTCCGGATGCCCGACGTGCTCTCGCTTGGGATCGGCGGCGGCTCGCGCGTAAACGGCAGCACGGTCGGCCCGCAGAGCGTCGGCTACGAGCTCACCGAGCGTGCGCTCGTCTTCGGCGGCGACACGCTGACGGCGACCGACCTGGCGGTCGCTGCCGGGCTCGCGGTGGTGGGCGATCCATCACGCGTCGCGGGGCTCGACCCGCAGCCCGCTCTGGCCCGAATCGAGGCCCGGATCGCCGAGACGGTCGATCGGATGAAGACGAGCGCCGAGCCGCTTCCGGTGGTCGTCGTCGGCGGAGGCTCGATCCTGCTGGGCGACTCGTTGGCGGGCACGAGCCAGCTCGTCAAGCCCGCGCACTTCGCGGTCGCCAACGCGATCGGCGCCGCGATCGCGCAGGCCGGCGGCGAGGTCGACAAGGTCGTCGCGCTCGAGGGTACGACGCGGGCGGCGGCGGTCGAGGAAGCGACGGCGGAGGCTGTCGAGAAGGCGGTCGCGGCCGGTGCCGAGCGCCACTCCGTGCGCGTCGTGGACATCGAGGACGTCCCCATCGCCTACCTGCCGGGGAACGCGACCCGGATCCGGGTGAAGGCGGTCGGCGAGCTCGACCTCGGGAGGCTCGGCGTTGCGGCTGGTGGATGAATCGGAGCTCGAGGACGTCGCGGTCGGCGCGGCGATTCTCGGCACGGGCGGAGGCGGAGACCCCTACATCGGGAAGCTGCTCGCGCTGGAGGCGGTGCGCCGCTACGGCCCGGTGCAGATGGTCTCGGTCGAGGAGGTGCCGGACGACGCCTTCGTCCTGCCCTCGGCGATGATGGGCGCACCGACCGTGATGGTCGAGAAGCTGCCGCGCGGGACGGAGGTGATCCGCGCCTTCGAGGCGCTGGGTGCTTACGTCGGGCGCGAGCCGACGCACACGACCTCGATCGAGGCGGGCGGGCTGAACTCGACGACGCCGTTCGTCGTCGCAGCGCAGCTCGGGATCCCGATCGTGGACGCCGACGGGATGGGTCGCGCGTTCCCGGAGATCCAGATGATCGTCGCGACCATGCACGGCATCTCGGCGACGCCGATGGCTCTGGCCGACGAGAAGGGGAACACCGCGATCATCGACACGATCGACAACTCGTGGACGGAGCGACTCGCGCGGACGCTGACGGTCGACTTCGGCGCCACCTCGATGATCGCGCTCTACCCGCTGACCGGGCAGCAGCTGAAGGCCGGCGCCTTCGTTCCCGGGACGATCGGCCTGGCGGAGGAGCTCGGCCGCCTCGTCCGCGAGACCCGAGCGGCTCACGGCGACCCGATCGGCGCTGTCGTCGAGCGGCTCGGCGGGCGCCGGCTGTTCGGAGGAAAGATCGTCGACATCGCGCGGCGGACGGAGGCCGGCTGGGCGAAAGCCGAAGCCCGGATCCAGGGCACCGGCGCCGACGCCGGCTCGACGCTCGTCCTGCAGACGCAGAACGAGCACCTCGTCGCGATCCGGGACGGCGAGGTCGTCTGCTCCGTCCCGGACCTGATCGTCGTCATGGACGCCGAGAACGGGGGGCCGATCACGACCGAGGAGCTCCGCTACGGCTTCCGCGTGATCGTGGTCGGCGCGCCCTGCGTGCCCGCCTGGAGGACCGAGGAAGGCCTGAGGATCGTAGGCCCGCGCTACTTCGGCTACGACATCGACTTCGTGCCGGTCGAGGAGCGCTTCCCCGCATGACCTTCGTCGCGCTCGAGACGTTGACGTGGCCGGAGGCGGAGCGGCTCGGAGCCGAGGGCGCGACCGGACTCGTCGCCCTCGCCTCGCTCGAGCAGCACGGTCCGCACCTGCCGCTGGCAACCGACTCGCTGCTCGCAGAGCAAGTCGCGCGCGACGTGGCGGACCGGCTGGCGGGGCCCGTCGTCGTCGCGCCGGTCGTACATGGCGGCCTCTCGACGCACCACGTCGCGTTCCCGGGCACCGTCACCTTGCCGCCGAGCTCCTACCACGGCCTCGTCGGCGCATACCTGGAGGGACTCGAGCGGATGGGCATCCGGAAGATCGCGCTCTTCAGCTGGCACGGTGGAAACTTCGGCTTCGTGCGCGAGGTGGTGGAGGCCTGGACGGGGCACGCGCAGCTGGCCGGCTACGCGGATCTCCGGCGCTTCATCGAGGTGATGCTCGTCGCGGCGGGCGAGGCAGGCCTCGATGCACCGGAAACCGACATCCACGCGGGGGGACTCGAGACCAGCATGATGCTGGCCGCATTCCCGGAGCTCGTCCGGCCGTTCGACGGCGTGGACGGCTACACGGCGGCTGAGCCCGAATGGCTCGACCGGATCTTCGCGGAGGGGATCCGGCCCGTCAGCGAGTCGGGCGTGCTCGGAGATCTCCGCGGAGCCGACGCCGCTGTCGGCCGTGCCCTCTTCACCGCGATGGCGGAGGAGCTGACGGGCTTCTTCGCGGCGGAGCTCCAGCTCGCCCGCGCGTAGCCTCGACAGCGCTCGGTGTCTTCGGGAACAACGGCCCTACACCCGTTTTCGCCACTACCGCGTGTCCGTGCGCACAGGATTGACCACATAGAAAGATCGAGCCATGTCGCTTACGCTTTCCGCGATGACCATGCGCGCCCTGTTCATCGCCGGATTGAGCTTGCTTGTGTTCGGTGCTGTTGCTCCGGCCGGCTCGGCGCCTGACCCGAAGAAGATGGTCTTGCAGCTTGGGGATCTACCGACTAGGTTCGGTATCCAGAGGCGCTGTACGTGTCGAACGCCGACGCGAACAAGGACAACTCTGCCCGAAAGAACTATGCGAAGCTCGGGCGCATCACCGGCTACGAGACCGACTTCACAAAGAGTGGCATCGTCGGCCTTCTCCAGGTCACTTCCGCCGCAAGTGTCTACAAGACCTCCCGTGGCGCACACAAGTCCCTTCGGCTCTCAGCCGAGGCCGCTGCCAAGGAGAACAGCCACTTCAAGCGGCTCTCTGTGGGGAAGCCCCTCGGCAGCGAAGCTCGGCTCTACCTTCGCACCCTGACTAACGATGGCACGAAGATCGACATCTATTCGCTCATTTGGCGGACCGGCCGGGTGTACGCAGCCATCCTCGGCGGTGGGATCTCGGGAACTGTCGATCCGGTAGCGATCGTTCGCCTGGCGATGAGACAGCAAGGCCGCATCGTCGACGGACTCGGTCGCTGACGGAGCCTCGATGCCCATCCATTCATGGGTGAGAAGGAGTCCGTAAGTCATCTCGTTGGTCTATGACATCGACTCGACCCGCGAAAATCGCCAACGGAAAATCGGGCGCGCCCCGTCAACGTATGCACGGATATCAAACGACTGCCGTGGCAGGCAAGGCGGCGGCTTTTCTGAATTCGTCGGCCAATTGCTCCGCCGTCACGAATCTCGCGCCGCGTTCCTGCATCGCCGCCAGGACGCGCTCGAGCATCGCGATGCGCCCGCCCCAGCCGATCGTCTCCGGATGGAGCATCAGCATCGTGAAGGCGGTGGGGTCCCGCTCCGCGTTGTAGGTGAACTCGTCGAGCCAGATCTGCTCGACGTCGCGCGGGTTCCGCAGCCCCGCCGGCAGCGTCGGCCGGCCGTAGCCGTTGAACTCGAAGTACGCGAAGTCGCTCGTGATGAACGTGATCGGCACCTCGACGAGCGGCAGCTCGGCTCCGAGCTCGTTCGCCCCGTCGAAGCGGACGACTCCCTTCCCGCGCGCCCAGTGCGCCCGCACGTCGTCCATCACGGAGGAGCTGTACGTGTAGCCCTCCTCGAGGAGCAGCTCGAAGTGCTCGCCCTCGACCGCCCACGGCGGGAAGCGCATCCCTCGAGGCCTCCGTCCGGACACCAGCTCGATCGCGTCTGCCGCTCGCCGGATGACGTCGCGCGCCTGATCGAGCGACAGCGGCTCGAAGTCTTCGTGGGCGTAGCCGTGCGCGCCAAGCTCGTGCCCGTGAGCCGCGATCTCGGCAGCGGTGCTCGGAAACGTATCGGCGGTATGACCGGGCGTGAAGAACGTCGCCGCGATCCCGAGCCGCTCGCACAGCTCCAGGAGTCGCGGGATTCCCACTCGCGGGCCGAACTCTCCGCGCGAGAGAGACCTCGCATCGGTCGCGCCGCCGGCCATCCAGACGGAGACGCCGTCCCAGTCGAAGCTGAGGCACACGGTCGGCTCGCTCATAGGCACCTCCTGGAGGAACCGGGGCGGCCGCCGGCGGGCGGTGGCCACCCCAGCTCGATGTGCTAGCAGAGCGTCTTCGGAAGCGTGCCCGCCTTCGGGGACACCTCCGCGACGAACTTTTCCTTGGTACCGACGAACGTGATGATTGGCAGGCTGCGCATCTTCGAGATGTGGCAGGTCGGACTCCACGTGATGTTGCCGATCGGCAGCGGCTCGTTCTTGAACTTCTCGAGCTGCGCCAGCACCTTCGAGCCGTCCACCGACTTTGCCCGGTCGATCGCCCGCGCGAACGCGACGACGGCGCTGTAGCCGTTCAGCGTCTGCTCACCGAGCGGCGCGTCCTTGCCGAGCTTCTTCTTGTAGGCAGCGTAGACTGCTGCGCGGTTCTTGTTCGGGTCACCGCCGGTCGTGACGCCGCCGGCGACGACGTAGAAGTTCTTCAGGTTCGGCACGGCGCCGAGCCAGAACGTCCCGTCGAAGCCCGCGCCGCCGATGATCGGCAGGTTGATTCCGGCCGCGCGGATCTGCTTCGTAGCGGAGGCGCCACCGGGCGCGTAGGAACCCATGAAGATGAAGTCGACCTTCTTCTGGCGGACGAGCGACTTCAGCTGGCTGATCTGGGCCGCCACCGACTGGTCGCTGTTCATGAAGGTCTCCTCGCCCGCGATCTTGCCGAGCTTGCCCCACGAATACTTGAAGTTCGCGGTGAACGTCTTGGAGTAGCTGATGCTCGGGTCGCCGAGGACGAAAGGATGACGCCAGCCCTTGCCCCAGGCGAAGGTCGCCGCGATCGCGGCCTCGCTGCCGGACGGGAACTGATTGAAGAGGTACCGACCGATCCCCTGCAAGCCGAAACGGGAGTCGCCGGCTTCCGAGATCGCCGGGATCTTCCTCCCGTTGGCGGCGCGCGCAGACGGCCCGCCGAAGTCGTAGTCGAGCGTCGGGATCATCAGGTTCGCGCCCTTGTCGAGGAGCGAGTTCGCGACACCCGCGATCAGGCTCAGGTCGGACTTCGTGTCGGCGCTGATGATCTTGAACGGCCGACCGAGCGCACCGCCCTTCGCGTTGATCTGAGCGACTGCGATCTGCGCGCCCGCCAGGTTCGGCTGGTCGTAGAAGCTGATCACGCCGGTCAGGGCGAGGGGCATCGCGATGACGATCGGGCTCTTGCCCGCAAACTTGTCCTGCGGTGCCGCCGAGCCTCCGCCGGCGCTGAGCACGAGCAGCGCGCCCAAGGCCAGGGTGGCTATGACGACAATTCGCTTCGGGGATCTCATTCTCTCCTCCTACTGGGGTGAATTCAGCTCGGGTCCGGCTCTGGGCACATCCGGGTAGCGCTCCGACGCATCACCTCCTCGGCCTGTCGCCGATCCTCTCAGGCTGCTGCGCCCGCGCGGGAGTCGGGGCCACGGTAGCTCCCGGCCGTTCGTCAGGCCGCGAGGACGCAGGACCAGGATCGTGAGCATGATGATCGCGAGCCCGACCTCCCGCAAGCCCGGCCTCGCCGGGATGTGCAGCGGCCCGACATCGGCACCCTGCTCGATCCGGTGCAGGAACTCGGCGACGAACGAGATCGCGAGCGATCCGACTACCGCGCCCGACAGGCTCTTGATTCCGCCGACGACCAGCATCGCGAGCGTCGTGAACGTCAGGGTGAGATAGAAGGCGCTCGCGTTGAACGAGCCGAGGTACTGGCCGTACAGGGCCCCCCCGATCCCCATCAGGAAGCCGTGGGCGATCCAGCCGACACGCCGCTCGAAGCGGACGGTGACGCCGAGCGAGCGCGCCGCGACGTCGTCCTCGCGAGAGCCGCGCAGGCGCAGCCCGAGGCCGGTGCTCTGGAAGGCGAAGGCGCCGACGATCGCGATCAGCGCCCAGACAAGCGTCGTGTCCTTCGTCGGCGTCACTTCCGGAGGGATGCCGGAGATGCCCGCCGCCCCGTTCGTCACCTGCTCCCAGCTGTTCGCGACGGTGCGGATGATCACGAGCATCGCGAAGGTCGCGAGCCCCGCCGCGATCCCGTTCAGCCGCATCAGTGGGATAGAGAAGACAGCTGCCACGGCAGCCGCGACCACGCCGCCGAGCAGCGTCGCGGCGATGCTGCCAAAATGTGCGTGCGCGATGAACTTCGGGAGCAGCGGCTGGAGGATCGCCTTCTGCTCCGGCGGGATCACCAGCAGGGCGGCGGTGTAGGCGCCGATCGACGCGAACCCGATGCTGCCGAACGAGAAGACTCCCGAGTTTCCGACAAAGACGTAGAGGCCGACGACGAGCACCAGGTTGATCAGCGCGACGACGACAACCCCGCGCGTGACGGAGCTGCCGGTCGTGAAGGCGATCTCCGCGGCCGCGTAGACGAGGAGGAGCAGCGCCGGCAGCGGCCAGACGGAGCGCAGCGCGCTGCCGGCTAGGTGCCCAGCCCGCATCAGACCCGCGTCACCACGGAGCGCGCGACGATCAGGCCCTGCGGGCGGGCGAGGAGCATCACGATCACGGCTCCGAACGCGAAGGCGTCGCGATAGCCGGCGAGCGACGACGGCAGCTCCGCCTGCAGCGTCTCGAAGATCGCCCCGAAGACGTACCCGCCGAGCACGGCGCCGCGCAGGCTCCCCATCCCTCCGAGCACGGTCGCGACGAACGCGTACAGCACCGGATTGGACCCCATGTCGTAGGAGACCTCGCCCGTCTGTGCGACGAGCAGGTAGGCACCGATGCCGGCCAGCAGGCCGCTGATCGCGAAGGCCGTCGCGATCACCGTGTTCGCCCTGACGCCGAGGATCCTGACGATCCGGAAGTCCTCGGCCGCCGCGCGCATCTGGACCCCCATCCGGGTGCGCTGGAGAAACAAGCCGAGCGCGACGAGCAGCACGGCCGTGACGGCGACGGTGACGACGTCGAGCCTCGGGATCGACACCGAGCCGACCTCGAAGGAAGCCGCCAGCCAGGTCGAGACGTTCGTCCCCCTCGGCGCGGAACCCTCGATCAGGATGGCGAGGTTCTGGAGCAGATAGCTGACGGCGAAGGAGGCGATCAGCAGCGTCGGCGGCTGCGCGCCGCGCAGCGGTCGGAACGCGACGCGCTGCATCGCGAGCGCGAAGACCACGGAGATGCCGACTGTGGCGAGGATCACCAGCGGCCAGCCGGGATGTCCGATCAGGACGATCGTGAACGCACCGACCATGATCAGCTCGCCGTGCGCGAAGTTGATCAGACCCATGATCCCGAAGATGAGCGCGATCCCGAGCGCATACAGCGCGTACTGCGACCCGTACGTGATCGCGTCGATGACGTGCTGGAGCAGGAGGGCCACGTCGTCTACTAGACGCCGAGATAGGAGGTCTCGAAGTCTTCCATCCGCTGGATCTCGTCGCGCGTGCCGGAACCCGCGACACGGCCGGAGCGAAGGATGTACGCCCGGTCGGCGAACTCGACGGCGCGAGCCACCGCCTGCTCGACGAGCAGGATAGTGACACCCTCCTTCCGCAGCTCCTCGAGCGTGTCGAAGACGATGTCGAGCACGACGGGCGCGAGCCCGAGCGACGGCTCGTCGAGGAGCAGCAGGCGCGGGCGGGAGAGGAGCGCGCGCGCGATCGCTAGCTGCTGCTGCTCGCCGCCCGAGAGGTTCCCCGCCGAGGTGCGGTAGTAGGCCTCGAGAACCGGAAAGCGCGCGAGCACCTGCTGGAGGTCGGCGGCCGCCGCGGCCCGGTCGCGGCGAGCGGTCGTTCCGAGCAACAGGTTCTCGGCCACCGTCAGCGTCCCGAGGATGTGCCTCCCCTCGGGAACGAGAGCGAGGCCCTTGCGCAGGATCCTCTCGGGGCTCGTGCCGACGAGCGACTCGCCCTCGAAGACGATCGAGCCCCCGGCAGGTACGGCGAGACCGAAGATCGCGGAGAGCGTCGTCGTCTTGCCGGCGCCGTTCGGCCCGATCAGCGCGACCGCCTCACCCGCTTCGACGTGCAGCGAGATCCCGTGCAGCGCCGGGACGCGGCCGTAGTTCACGCGCAGGCCCTCAATCCGGAGCATCGACGGCCCGCCTTCCCAGGTACGCCGTCAGAACCGCCCGGTCGTTCCTGACCTCGGCCGGGGTCCCGATGCTGATCGTCCGGCCGTTGTCGAGCACCTGGATCCGCTCGCAGAGCCGCATGATCACGCGCATGTCGTGCTCGATCACGACGAGCGCGCACGAAAAGTCCTCGCGGATCAGAGTCAGAGCGTCGACAAGCTCGTCGCTCTCCTGCTCGTTCAGGCCCGCGGCGGGCTCGTCGAGGAGCAGGAAGCTCGGCCTCGCGGCGAGGGCTCGCACGATGCCGAGCCGCCGCTCCAGCCCATGCGGCAAGCCTGTTCCGTAGAGGTGAGCCTTGTCGTCGAGTTCGAGCCGCTCGAGCAGCTCGCGAGCCCAGGTACGCGCCGCAGCCCTGCGCATGCCGACACCGACTCCACCGAGCTCGACGTTCTCGAGCACCGTCAGATCGGGGAAGAGGCGCACGCTCTGGAACGTCCGGGTCAGCCCTATGCGCGCGAGCCGTGGCGGGTCCCAGCCGGTGACGTCCCGGCCGTTCATGAAGACGGTTCCTGCGGTGGGTTTCTGAAAGCCGCTGAGTGCGTTGACGAGCGTCGTCTTGCCGGCGCCGTTCGGCCCGATCAGGCCGAGGATCTCGCCCTTGCGCAGAACGAGGTCGACGCCGTCGACCGCATGGACCCCGCCGAAATGGACTCTCAGGTCACGAGCTTCCAGGAGCCCCGCGCCGTTCGCGGCGCTCCGCTCGGGCCTGCCGGCGGCAACCGAGGCTCCCATCGGCGAACACTACCGCATGGTCGAGGCCGGCTTATGAGGCCGCCTCCTCGTCCACTTTCAGCCCGCGGAGCGCGACGAGCGCCGGAACGAGTGGCAGCCACAGGTTGTAGACGCGGTACGCCAGTACGCCGAGAATCGCACCCGAGAAGGGCGCGCCCGCAGCGGTGAGGGTCAGCGGCATCAGCAGCTCGACGATGCCCGCGCCGGCGAGCGGCAGGGTCCGGCGCGTGAGCACGTAGCCGGCCGCGTGCGCGATCACGACGGCCGCGAATGCGGGCGCCGCTCCGAAAGGCTTCAGGCAGACCCAGAGGCACACGACGTCGCCGGCCCAGTAGATGCTCGCGCCCGCGAACGCCGGCCAGTGCCTGCGCCACTCGGAGGCGAGCTGAAAGAGCAGCTCGATCCCGTAGAGCACCTGGCAGAGCCAGCCGCGCCAGCCCGGCTGCCCCTTGAACCGCGCGCGCCGGCGGACGCCGAGGAACGCCGCCACTCCGCCCAGGGGCACGAGCGTCGCCCAGGGGATCGTGAAGTCGAGCGGTGGCTCGCGCGACCCGTGCACGAGCAGGGCGATCGATGCGGCGCACGCCGCCGGAGCGAGCGGTGCATGCTCGAGGGCGTCGAGGGCGACGACGCGTGCTTCTCCCTCTGCCCTGTTCGAGCCGCGTGGGCGCAGCGCCTTCGCGTCGACTGCCGCCCCGCCCTTGGCCAGAAAGGCTCCGAAGCCGGAGGCGACGAGCCGCGCAGACGCGGCCCAACTCAAACAGGGGCCGTTCCGGACGTGCGAGACGGCGCGGTAGCAGAGGACGTAGCCGGCGAACGAGGCGGCCTCGGCGGCGAATGCCAGCGCGAACCACCACGAAAGCTGCGGATGGAGCTCGCCGGCCACCTCGTGCCAGCCTGCGATCCCCGAGAGACCGCCGAGGACGGCGAGGAAGCAGACGGCCGCGGCAGCGATCGTGATCGTCCTCGATGCGAACGGCCGCTTGAGGCTCTCGGCGAAGGAGACCATCCTCAAGCTGCAGCCGCGGCGCGCGCGAGCTTGCGGTGTAGGCGCTTCGCGAACGGAAGGACGATCGCCGCCGGGACGAGGGCGAGCCAGAAGTTGAACAGCCGGTAGGCGACGACGCCCGCGGCGGCGTTTGCGAATCGCAGGTGGAACCACGTCAACACCCACGCGAGGAGGATCTCGACCACCCCGGGACCCCCGAGCGGCAGCGCACGGCGGGTCAGCGCCCAGCCGGTCCCGTACGCCAGAACGAGAACGGGGATCGACAGGCGAACGTCGAAGACCCGTAGCGCCGCCCAGAGCGTGACGATGTCGCCGATCCAGTAGAGACCGGCGCCGACGAAGGCGAAACCGTGGCCGCGCCAGTTGGCGAGCAGCTTCCGCAGAATCGCCAAGCCGGCGACCACGTGCGAGAACACGCGTCTCCACCAGCCGTCCTGCGCGCGGTAGCGGAAACTCTCGCACCGACGGGCGGAGGTGAGCCACGCGGCGGCGAGCACGCCCGGAATGACGGCGAGCCACGGCAGCGCCACGTCGCCCGAAGCCCTGCCCCCGATGCCGAAGTAGAGGAGAAGGCCGCACGCGGCGACGGCGGGGGCGAGGAGCGCGTACTCGAGCGCGCTCAAAGCGACCACCCGCGCCATCGCCCGCACGCGACTCATCCCCGCCTCGCGGAGCGTCACGAGGTCGATCGAGAACCCGCCCGAGGTGTTCGCGGAGAAGAGCGGGGCGAAGCCGATGGCGACAATCGCGAGGGACGTTGCCGGGTCGAGATCGACACCGTCGTCCACCGAGGCGACACTTCTGAAGGCGAGCGTGTAACCGAGATAGGCAACGACCTGGCCGACCATGCAGAGGGCGAACCAGCGGGCATTCTCGAGCGCGAGTGCGTGCCGGATCGCGGGCCAGCCGGCCCAGTACACGAGGCCGCCTGCCGCGGCCGCTTCGAGCGCGAGCGCAACGACGAGCGCCACGAGCGGGTGGGCGGACTCGTCGAGCCACACGCGATGGAGCGGCCGCCGGGCTTTCGTCGGAGTGCTGGTCACCGCCACGGCGTACCCACCGCGACTCGCGGGCACACGCCGGGCGCGAGATCAGCCGAAAGGAAGGAGAGGGCGCAGCTCTGACTGCCTGGGCGGTTTCACGGTGCCCGCTCGGTCTGCTTCACGCTTGGGAGGCGACCTGCGATCTCCTCTCGATGCCGATGACCTTGCGGATGCGTGGTTTCGGCACCAGCAGCGAGGCGACGGCCGCGACGACGAGGGACAATGCGGAGACCGCAAATGCGAGCGTGTGGCCGTGACCGCTCGGCAGGTCGCCCGCCAGAGCGGAGCCGGCGAGGATGCTGACCGCGATCTCGCTGCCGAGGGCCCCGCCGATCGTGGGCATGATCGTGTTCATCTCGGTCGCGACGCCGGTCTGTTCGGCGGGGACGGCTCGACGATCAGGTTCGCCATCGCTGCGAAGGCGAGTGGTAGGAGAGATGCTCCGTGATCGGCCCGGAGAGCACGATGCCGGCGCCACCGCCGACGCCGAGAAGCGCCGAGATCAACGCGGATTCCCCCGGCGCGCCGCTCAGCCGGGAACTCGTCGCGGATGATGCCGAAGGCGAGGGGGAAGATCGCCCCGCCGGCGCCCTGGATGACCCGGCCGACGATCATGACCGCGATCGACGTGGAAACGGCGGAGATCAGGGTTCCGACGGCCAAGAGGCCGAGCACGATCACAAACGTTCGCTTCTTGCCGAACATGTCTCCGAGCCGACCCGCGATCGGCCATGACTGCGAGGCAGGTGAGCGTCGAGTGCAGGAAGCTCTTCGCCCCCGTCGTCGCGGTGCAGGCCGCGTGGAGCTTGCCGACGACCTTCCCTGACCCGTCGGCGAGAGGATTCGTGAATGCGAGCAGGTCGCCCTGCGCGATGGACTGACTCCCCGTCGCCTTCGTGTTGCGGACGTGCGTGAAGGTCCCGCCCTTGTCGAGCTCCTTGAATGTCAGCGTGCGGAGCCGCTGCCCGTGGGCGGAGCCCGCGGAGGCGATCAGGACGACCCCCGCAGCGAGGGCAACCACGACGCCGAGGCAGGCCGAGCCGCCTGGAGGAGAGCGCGCGCGTCATGACCGGCCGGCGGCGGCGTCGAGGACGACGTAGACGACGAACCAGCCGGCGATGGCAGCGCCGAGCACAAGACCCGCGATTGCCAGCCGGCGGTCGGCCCGGTCGTCGCGGTGCTTGCGAAGCGCCTGGACCCCGGCGAGCACCGCCGCCAGCCCGACGATCGCGCCGAGAAACCAGAACACGCCGGTGACGGTGCCGAGGAAGAAGAGCATGGGCGCCAGCAGCCCGAGGCCGAGCGAGGCCCGTCCCAGGCCGCCGCCGCTCCGGTCGATTGTGAGCTCCGACATCGAGTTCCTCCGATCGATTCGAGTGCGGCTGGATCGCCGCTCTTCTCGAGCGTAGGAGCGTGTCGGCGCCCCGTCATCGTGACGAGCACCGAATCGGAGCTAGGTGCTGCTACCGAATCACGCCGGGGTCGCCCGCACGTAGGCGAGCACGGCCAGCACGCGGCGGTGGTCGTCCTCGGAGATCGGCAGGCCGAGCTTGCCGAGGATGGAGCGGACGTGGGTCTCGACCGTCTTCTCGCTCAGCCACAGGCGCCTGGCGATCCCTGCGTTCGTCCGGCCCTCGGCCATCAGCCCGAGCACTTCTCGCTCACGCGGGGTCAGCGCTGCGAGCGGATCGCGTGCCGAAGCGGGAGCAAGGAGCGCGGCGACGACCTCGGGATCGAGAGCCGAGCCTCCGGCTGCGACACGGCGAGCCGCCTCGAGGAAGTCGTCGACGTCGAGCACTCGATCCTTGAGCAGATAGCCGAACCCTCCGCCGCTGCTCAGCAGCTCGACCGCGTTCCGCGTCTCGACGTGCTGGAGAGCACCAGGACCGCGGTCCCGGGATACGAGCGGCGGATCTCCTCCGCTGCGTGCATTCCCTCGTTCTCGTACGCCGGGGGCATGCGCACGTCGACGATGGCGAGGTCCGGTTCGTGTTCGGCAACCGTGGCGAGGAGCGCGTCTGCGTCGCCGACCCGAGCGACGACCTCGTGGCCCGCGTCCTCCAGCAATCCGGCGAGGCCCTCGCGCAGCAGCACCGTGTCCTCCGCGATCACGAGGCGCACGGAAGCTCCACCTCCACCCTCGTCCCGCTCCCGGGCTCGCTTGCGATTTGCAGCCGCCCACCGTGGGCGTCGACGCGATCCGCCATCCCGGTGAGTCCCGACCCTCCGCTGGGCCGGGCGCCGCCGACGCCGTCGTCCTCGACCGTGAGGAACAGGCTTCCGTTCCGGCGCGCCGTGCGGACCGCGATGCGAGAGCCGATGCGTGCTTCACCGCGTTCGTCACGGCCTCGCAGACGACAAAGTACGCGGCCGCCTCCACACTTGCCGGGAGACGATCGGGAGTGGCGTCGACCGTCACGTCGGCGGGAAGCGCGCGCGAGAGATCCTCGAGGGCGGCAGCCAGGCCTTCGTCCAGCCGCGCCGGCCGCACGCCTGCCGCGATCTGACGCAGGTCCGAGATCGCGTTGCCGATCTCGACGACTGCTGCGTCGAGAGGCGCCTCTAGGACGCGGGCGGCGGCCGGCAGCGAGCGCTGCATCCGGCGCAGCCGCAGGCCGAGCGAAACGAGGCGCTGTTGCGCACCGTCGTGCAGATCGCGCTCCAGCCTTCGTCGCTCCTCGTAGGAGGCCTCGACGATCCGGGCCCTCGATGCGGCCACTGCGGCAAGCTGCGTCCGCACCTCGACGCGGAGCCTTCCGATCTCGATCGTGAGAGCCGCGGCGCGGAGCACGCCGTGAAGCAGATCGGGCCGCTCGCACAGGACCGAGTCGTGGACGAGCAACCCGAGGCGCGCGCCGCGGCGGGTGACCTCCGTTCGCGCGCGGCCAGCCGGGACCGGGTCGACGGGGCGACCGACGGAGCTCACGTAGGTCTCGCTCTCGGGTAGCCAGAACAGCAGGCGTGCCTCCGGGTCGCGCAGCCCTCGCGCACGACTCGCTGGACCTGCTCCGGCGCCGCGCGCCCTCGGCGAACGTCCTCCTCGAAGGCTCGCACCCGCCGCAGGCCCTCGTAGCGGTCACGGTTGAACCGCCAGTCGACCGCCGCCTGGACGCGACCCCGCAGCGGCCGGAAGGCGAGCGCCGTGGCCATGGTCGCGAGTGCGGTCGTCCAGGTCGAACCGCGGCCGATGAGCACACCCAGCCCGGCCACGACGGCGACGTAGACGCCCGCCAGTATGCCAGTCACGACGCCGTAGACGAGCGTGCGGTTGATCAGCGTGTCGATCTCGTAGAGCCGGTACCTGGTCAGCGCCACGCCGACCGCCACCGCCGCGATCGTCTGGGCCGCGAGTAGGACGACGAGCGCGAGGCCCTCGGGGTCTCCGATCACGACACTCCCGACGAGGCAAACGGCAAACCCGAAGGGGATGAGGAGCCCCGCCCAGGCCAGCCACTTCAGCTGCATCCGCTCGATCCCGGCCGAGCGGCGAAAGCGGCGTACGAGCGCTGCCGTGCCGGCGAGGAGGGTGCCGAGCAGGACGAGCCACGCGACCAGGCGGATCGTCCGGAACGCGCTCGGAAGCCGCGGAAACGGGTTCTCGACCGCCTGCAGCGGTGCAGGGAGGCGCTCGTCGGTGAGCGTTATCGCCGCGATCAGCACGGGGATCGAGATGGCGGCGAGGAGTGCGGCGGGGCGCCAGCGCCTCGACGGCAGGCTCCCCGTCGGGTAGAGGAAGGCGAGCCCGAGCGGCCAGGCGTAGAGCAGCGGCCAGGTGGCGCCGGCGAGCTCGCCTGCCCATCTCCCGCCCGGAAAGGATCGATGGACGCGGAGGGCGACGAGGGCATACGGCTCGACCGCGAACGCGAAGGCAATCGAGAGCGCGCCGAGCAGGAGCGTCCAGGCGACGGCGTTCCGCGGCCGCTGCCAGGCCAGAAGCGCCCCGACGGCGGCCGGCGCGAGGATCGCGGCAGCGATCGGCCCGGCGAGCCACACCGACCCGTCCACGTGAACGTGAGCGCGTGTCGCGATGATCGCGAGCGCAGTTCCAGCGCCGACGAATCCGCCGGCGAGAGCGGCCGTCAGCAACGCGAGCACGCGAAGCAGGCGCACAACGAAAGTGTGCTCCGTTTCCAGGCTGTGGACAATCGGTGCCAGCACCGAGCTACCCGAGCTCACCGGGCTGATGCGGCGGTTCTCACGCTGCCGAAATCGCTAGCCGCTCCGCGCTCGCCCTACCGCTCGCACTCCACGACAACCGCTGAAGACGACCCCAATCGGCTCACACCACGAGCGGAGAGCTACTACCGGAGGTCAAGGTTGCAGTCTCAGCCGTTAAGATTCAATGTATTAGCATTGCAGAAGTTGGATGTATTCTGCACCCTAGCGGCCATAATCCCCACATGCCACAGACCCATTTAGATAAGCGAGCGGCCGTCGAGAACATCCTCCGGCTGCATCGTGCGATGCACGTAAGCGACGCGCAGACACGAGGCGAGCTCGAGCGGGTGCTCGCTCATTTCGAAGATCTCATTGGATCGACGGTGCGTCGTGCGGATGCGGCGCGGCTGCTCGACATCAGCCATACAGCATTAGACCGATGGGTCGAGAAGGGTGACATTCCGGCTGTTCTGACACCTGAGGGCCGACGCGAGATCCCCCTCCCTCAGCTCATAGATCTACTCGAGCAGCTCGAGGGACGTCGCGACGAGGGCAAGCTCGCGCTCGCGGCGATCATTCGTGAGCGCCGACGTGAGGCCGAGGCGATCTCCGAGCAGGATTTCCTTCCTCCAAAGCGCGGACGGCCGAAGACACATCGATACCCGGAACTCCGGGCGCTTGCGTATCACCGCCTCGTCGCGCGGCGGCTCAACGCGAGCGTCGTTGACGAAGCACGTAGACGGTTGCGCCGATGGCGGGAGAGCGGTCGCATCCATCCTGCGTGGGCTGACGAATGGGAACGCGTGCTCGCCATGCCCATGCCCGAAATCGCGCGTCTCCTCGCGTCGAGCACTCAAAGGGCCCGCGAGCTACGGCAGACCTCTCCTTTTGCAGGCGCGCTGACTGAGCATGAGCGGAGGCGGGTGCTGAGCGCCGTTGAGGAAAGACTCGCCGGATGAACCGAGGGCAGCTCGAACACGTCATACGAGCTGCGGCCGACATCACGGGTGACGAAATCGTGATCATCGGAAGCCAGGCGATTCTCGCGCAGTATCCGGACGCGTCCGAGTCACTACTCGTCTCGCTTGAAGCCGACGTATACCCACGCCACGACCCGGGCCGCGCCGACGAGATCGACGGCGCGATCGGTGACGGATCGATCTTCCACGAGACGTATGGGTACTACGCGCACGGCGTCGGTCCCGAAACACCGATCGCGCCGGCGGGCTGGCAGGATCGCCTGATTCGACTGGACGTCCCAACCCGGTCCGGCACCGATGCTACTGCCTGGTGCCTCGAGGTACATGACCTCGTTCTTTCAAAGCTCGCGGCAGGGCGACCTCACGATCTCGAGTTCGTCACTGAAGCGCTTCGGAGCGAGCTTGTCGACACACGGCGCCTGCGCCAGGCGATTGAATCGATGCCCGGGAGCCATCAGGTATCGACGCATCAACGACTCGAGGAAACCATCGCGCATCTCTCGGCAGCATCAGCACCGGCGATAGAGTCCTGAGTCGTGCCACGGCGTCGACGCGACGCCTTCCGCCGTATTGACCCTACAAGCCTGGTTCAGCGGCAGCAACCGCCAAGCCGACGCGCGGATTCGAACCGCGGACCCCTTCATTACGAGTGAAGTGCTCTACCAGCTGAGCTACGTCGGCGCGGCGCGAAGTCTACCTCCGCGCCGCCGTACGATCGGCGCCGCCAAGTGGCGGCCGGCGGCGGCACTCCCTACGTCAGCCGGACACGGCGGCGCTTCCCGCGAGCTCGCGTCGAAGCTGAACGAACAGCGCCTCGAGCGCCAGATGCGGGTCGAGATTCAGCTCCTCGAAGTAGCGCCAGGTCTCACGGACGAGCTCGGCTGCGTGCTCGGCCGCAACCGAGCGCCCGTGCGCGGCGTCCTCCCGCAGCTCCTCGAGGCGGTCGAGGTGGATGACGGCACGCTCCGCCCCTGCCGAGACGACGACGAGATCCCGGTACCAGCCAGCGAGCTCCTCGAGCGCGGCGAGGATCTCCTCGCGCTCGGCGCCGCGCGCCGCGCGACGGGTCCGCTGCTCCCCCTCCCGCGCGGTCAGGTGGAATCCCTTCAGCTCCTGCTCGGCGCGCTCCTTCGCCTCGGCGGCGCGCTCGGAGGCGGCTTCGAGCATCCGCGTCGCCGCATCCGCCGGCTCGAACGCGGGATCGCGATACACGCTGCGCGCAAGTTCGAGCAGGGCCGTTCGCCGCACGGCAGCCTTCGGGTCGAGGAGTCGCGCGAGCCGGTCGAGGCGGCCGCCCGCGACGCGAGCGAGCGCCGTCGCCTCCGCCGGCTGAAGACCGGGCGCCCGCTCCGCCACCTCCGCTCGCACCGCCCGCTCAGAGAGACGGCGGAAGGGAACGAGCTGGCAGCGAGACCGGATCGTCTCGGGCAGCGGCCCGAGCTCGTCGGCGACGAGGACGATCACCGCATAGGCCGGCGGCTCCTCCAGGTCCTTCAGCAGCGCGTCGGCTGCCTCCTCGTTCAGGAGCTGCGCCGAGAGGACGAGGTAGACCCGGCGGGCTGCCTCGAAGGGCCGCATATGCAGGTCGCGCCGGAGCTCGCGGATCGCGTCGATCCGGATCTGGTCGCCGAGCGCGTCGAGCAGGTACAGATCCGGGTGCGAACGCCGCTCCGTCCGCTCGCGGTCGCCGAGCAGCTCCCCCGCGAAGGCGATCGCCGCGCTCCGTTTGCCGACTCCACGAGGACCGTGGAACAGATACGCGTGCGCGACCCCCTCGCGAAGCGCCGCCGCGAGCAGGCGCTTCGCCTCCTCCTGCTCAGGAAAGCTCGCGAACCCGACCACGTATCTCCCCCGCGATCTCGTCGACAGCTCGCGCCGCATCGACGGCGACGATGCGCTCGGGAAACCTCTCGACGAGCTGCAGGTAGCCCTCGGCGACCCCGCTGCGGAAGGCAGCGTCCTCCCGCTCGATGCGGTCCGGAGTCGCGGTCGAGCGTTTCCCAGCCTCCTCCGGATCGACCAGGAGGACGAACGTGCGCTCCGGGAGGAGATGCCCGACGGCCACGAGGTTGAGCTCGAGCACTGCATCCACCCCCAGGCCGCGCGCGACGCCCTGGTAGGCGAGCGACGAGTCGATGTATCTGTCGCAGAGGACGACGGCCCCCCGCTCGAGCGAGGGGCGCACGAGCTGCTCGACAAGCTCGGCCCGGGCGGCGGCGAAGAGGGCGGCCTCCGCCCACGCCGACATCCCCGCACCGTTCAGGAGCAGCTCCCGCACCCGCTCCCCGAGCGGCGTCCCACCGGGCTCGCGCGCCACCAACACATCTCGTCCCTCCGCTTCGAGGGCTGCACGCAGGAGCTCGACCTGGGTCGTCTTGCCCGAGCCGTCGACGCCCTCGAAGCTGATGAACATCTAGGCGTTTCGCGTGTCGGTCACGTGGCCGGCTCCGGACAGATCCCTCGGCTGCGTAGGGCTGCATAGGATACGGCGCCGGTGCGCACGCTCGTGACAGGCGGGGCCGGCTTCATCGGCTCCCACGTGGCGGAGGCGCTCCTGGCGCGGGGTGACGAGGTGCACATCCTCGACAACCTCACGACGGGGAAGCGCGAGAACGTGCCCGCCGGAGCACGCATTCACGTGGGTGACATTCGTACCCACGCCGACGGCGTTTTCGACGAGATGCGCCCCGAGCTGTGCTTTCACCTGGCCGCGCAGGCCGACGTGCCCACCTCCGTTGCCAGGCCCGACTACGACGCCGAGGTCAACATCCTCGGCACGGTGCGGATCCTGGAGGCGGCCCGGCGCCACGGCACGCAGATCGTCTTCAGCTCGACGGGCGGCGCCATCTACGGAGAATGCGACCGGCCCGCGCGCGAGGACGACCCGCGGCGCCCCCTCTCCCCCTACGGCGTCTCGAAGCTCGCCGGTGAGGAGTACCTCGCGGCTTGGAACCGCCTGCACGCGACGCGTCACGTCGCGCTGCGCTTCGGCAACGTGTACGGGCCTCGTCAGGACTCGAGCCTCGAGGGCGGCGTCGTCGCGATCTTCCTGGAGCGGATGGCGAGGGACGAGCCGACGCAGATCCTCGGCGACGGGCGCCAGGAGCGCGACTTCGTCGAGGTCGGCGACGTCGCCCGGGCGATGCTCGCGGCGGTCGGCCGGGACGGCGGCGTCTTCAACGTCGGGAGCGGCAAGCCGACCTCCGTCGCCGCGTTGCACGCCCTGTGCCGGCGCGTCAGCGGCTCGCAGCGGGAGGCGGAGATGGCACCGGCCCGCCCCGGCGACGTCCAGCGAAGCGTCCTCGACCCGTCCCTCGCCGCGCGCGAGCTCGGTTGGCGGCCGGAACGCGACCTCGAGGCTGGGCTCGTCGTGGCCTGGGAGTGGACGGCTGCGCGTGCGCGGGAGGCGGGAGGCTAGGAGGAGCGGACGTGATGAGGGGGCAGCGAGGGGCGAGGGATGCAGAGCATCTGGACCCGAAGCTTTTCCTCGACGCTGAGGAGAACCCAATCCGGACGCTAATGGAAAGCGTCTGTGCACAGAGAACCCCCTCGGCGAGATGGAGAACTGTTTGGTATGCACGAGCCGGAAGGCGAGTTGCATGTGCCCGGAGGGGGCGAAGGGGGGAACCCCGTTCCCCCCCTTGGAGCGGAGGCGAAGCCGCGGCGATAACTCCTCGAAGGGTGTAGGCAGCCGGGGGGTCTCGGGGGGCGAGAGCCCCCCGGAAAGCGCAGCG
>JBBRYP010000056.1:0-31053 GCA_038237515.1 Gaiellales bacterium | reverse complement strand
GGGTGATGGAGAAACTCAACCCGGGACGGTGATGGGGAGCGTCTGTGCCCGGAGAACCTCCTCGGCGTTGAAAAGGACCAGCCTTGGTATGCACGAGCCGGTAGGCGAGTGCATGTGCCCGGAGGGGGCGAAGGGGGGAACCCCGTTCCCCCCTTGGAGCGGAGGCGAAGCCGCAGCGATAACTCCTCGAAGGGTGTAGGCGGCCGGGGGGTCTCGGGGGGCGAGAGCCCCCCGGAGAGCAAAGCGTCGTAATTCCCGCCCCTCGCGTTCCTCGCCCCTCGCGTTCCTCGCCCCTCGCGTTCGCCGCCCCTCGGTGCGCTCCGAAAAGCCGCCCGCCCCGCCCGGCCGAGGCGAACGACACCCGCCCCTTCCACGCCAGCGCCCCTCGCCGCGCCCGGTCGGACTCGTTGCGGTCAGCAAGGCCGCTGTTGGTATGCACGAGCCGGAAGGCGAGTTGCACGTGCCCGGAGGGGGCGAAGGGGGGAACCCCGTTCCCCCCTTGGAGCGGAGGCGAAGCCGCAGCGATAACTCCTCGAAGCGTGTAGGCAGCCGGGGGGGTCTCGGGGGGCGAGAGCCCCCCGGACGAGCGAAGCGATTCACTCCCGCCCTCTAACCCCGCCCCTCGCCTCCCCCGCCCCTCGCCTCCCCCGCCCCTCGTTCGGCCCGTTCCCCGCGGCGCCCGGTCGGAACTACCGCTCGACGTGACCGGTGCCGCCGTCGGGGCCGAGGACGAGGTCGCGCGACGGGTCCGGGACGTGGTCCAGCGGCACCGGCGAGAGCGCCTCGAAGAAGGTGCAGCCCGTCTGCGAGAACAGCTCGTGCTCGAGGCCGCGGTTGATGACGACGGTGTCGCCCACAGTCAGGTTGCGAGTCTCCTGCGCGATCGTCACGTCGACCTCGCCGTCGACGATCACCATCACCTGCTCGCAAGCCTCGTGAGAGTGACGTGGGACGCCCGTGCCGGGCGCGTAGCTGACGCGGCAGAGAAGCACCTGCTCGCCGCCGATCGCGTGCAGCTCGACGCCGGGACGAAAGGCGTGTGGCGCGAGCCCGCTCCAGGAGCGGAACGGCGAGTCGCTACTGGTCGACACGGAGGAAACCCTCGCCCCCCGTGCTCGACAACTTCGCGACTGAAAGCTCCTCGTCATAGATGACGCGCTTGCCGACACGCCTCGGCTCGCTCTTGCTCTCCAGCGCGCGCAGAACGCGCTCGGGACTCGCCGGACATTCCGTGATCCAGACGCCCACGGCATCGTGGATCGCGGCGCAGATCGCCGGCGGCTGTGCGTTGTTGGCCATTTCGCCGATCGCCTTCGCGCCGAACGGCCCTTCGGCGGAGGGGTTCTCGAGGATGACGTTCTCCATCTCGGGAAGCTCTTCCATCGACGGCGCGAGATAGGCGCCGAACTGATCCCCGCGGTTGTCGAGCTCGGGGTAGTAGGGGTAGGTCGCCTCGAGCAGCCCGAGCCCCAGGCCCATCATGCCTCCGCCCTCGATCTGCCCCTCGACGAGCGTCGGGTTGATCGCCCGGCCGACGTCGTACACCTGGATCAGCTTGAGGACGCGGACCTCGCCGGTCTCGTCGTCGACCTCGACGTCGGCGACGCAGGTGGCGTAGGAGATAGCGGCGTGCGGCTCGCACTCGCCCGTGTCGGGATCGGGTGCCGAGTAGGGCTTCATCCACGCGCCGGAGCCGGTGATCATCTCGCCATGGGTCCAGGTCGCCGCGGCCGCTACGTCGCTGACAGAGAGCTTGCGGTCCGGAGCGCCCTTCGCGGTCACCTCGCCGTCCGCGACCTCGAGGTCGGACGGATCGATCTCCATCTCCTTGGCCGCGATCTCGAGAATTCGCTCGCGTGTCCGCTTCGCCGCGACGGCGACCGCGTTTCCGCCGATGAACGTCCCGCGCGAGGCGAAGGTGCCGGTGCAGAGAGGCGAGGAATCGGTGTTCGAGTTGTCCATCGTCACCCAGTCGTAGGGCACGCCGATCGTGTCGGCGACGATCTGGGTGTGAACGGTCTTCGAGCCTTGCCCGATGTCGACGGTGCCCGCGAAGACGTCGATGCGCCCGTCCGGCTTGACCTTGATCCACGCCTGGCTCGGGTCGCCGCCCTGGTTCATGCCGGTCGGGTACTCGATCATCGCGAACCCGCGACCGCGCCGCTTCGCCATTACTGCCCGCCTCCGTTCGAGCCGAGATCTCCGACCTGGGATGCCAGATGCTCCGGCAGGAGCCGGCCCGCCCGTGGCTCGCTCGTCATCGTCCGGTAGTCGCCCGCGAGCTCGACGCCGGCCGCCTGCGCTGCCGCGAGCATCGTCGGCACCGCCGAGGGGTCCTTCAGGGTCACCCGCGTCGGCGCGGTGTCGCCGATGCGGTTCGCGTTCTGGAGGCGCAGCTCCCACGGGTCCATGCCGATCGTCTCCGCGATCCGGTTCATATGCATCTCGACGGCGAACGAGACGGAGGTGACGCCGAAGCCGCGCATCGCCGTCGTGGGGACGTGGTTCGTCCAGACGACGTAGGAGTTGAAGGCGACGTTCGGGATCGTGTAGGCGCCGGTCAGGTGGAAGGTGTGCTTGGTGGCGCCGTAGGAGGAGAAGCGCGTGTAGGCGCCCGCGTCGTGGAGGGTCATCGTCCGACGCCCGAGGATCCACCCCTCCGTCGTGACGGCGTCGGCGATCTCGACGTGCCACGCCGCGCGGACGGAGGAGCAGAGGAACTCCTCCTCTCGAGTCCAGCGCCACTTGACCGGCCACTTCGCCTTCAGGGCGAGGAGCGCGGCGATCGTCTCGGTCGCGGTGTCCACCTTTCCACCGAAGCCGCCCCCGACGGTCCCGCCGACGAACTTCAGCCGGTTGAGCGGCACGCCGAGGTGCGTTGCGACGACGCCCATCGAGAAGTACATCGCCTGGGTGCACGAATAGACCGTCAAGCGGCCGGTTGCCTCCGGCACGACGAGCGCGACCTGCGTCTCGGTCGGCGCGTGCTCGATCGCGCCCGGCCGGTAGACGCCCTGGACGATGTGGTCCGCCTTGTCGAAGGCCCATTCGACGTCGCCCTTGCGGACCCGCCGCTCCTGGTGGGGCTCGTAAAAAAAGAGATTTCCCTCAGGCGTCAGCTTCGGGACCTCGGGATCGAACGCCTTCCGGATGTCGAGGAACGGCTCGCGCTCCTCGTAGGAGACTTCGATGGCGTCGACTGCCGCCTGCGCGGCCTCCTCGCTCTCTGCGGCGACCGCCGCGATCGGCTGACCCAGGTAGCGGACCTCGTGCTCGGCCAGAAGCGGCTCGTCCGCAGGTACGCCGAGTGCGGCGAGGTGGCCGACGACGTTCACCGGGACGTCCTCGTGGGTGATGATCGCGTGGACACCCGGCAGCCGTTCAGCGGCGCTGGTGTCGAGGTGGCGGATGAGCGCGCTGTGGTGCGGCGAGCGGAGCGCCTTCGTCCACAGCAGGCCCGGCACGCGGACATCGTCGACGTAGAGGGACTGCCCGGTGACGTGCTGAAGCCCGTCGTAGCGCGGAAGGCGCGCGCCGACCGCCTTCACCGCGTTCCTCCACTCGACAGCGAGGACGGGGTGAACCGCGATCTGCGTGCTCCCAACCCGCGGTGATCAGAGGTCCGGCGGGTGGTCATGCCGGGCTCCCGGGGATCACGACTTCCGGCTCGCCGGCCTCGTCCTGCGGATCGGGCCGGGCGGTGTCGACCTCGCCCGCCGCTGCCGCGACGACGGCTTCGACGATCTTCACGTAGCCGGTGCAGCGGCAGAAGTGGCCGCCGAGCGCGTCGAGCACGTCCTCCCTGGTCGCGCCGGCCTTGCGCTCGACGAGCGCCGTCGCAGCCATGATCATCCCGGCGGTGCAGAAGCCGCACTGCGCCGCGTAGTGCTCGTAGAAGGCGGCCTGGACCGGCGACAAGTTGTCCGCGTCGCCGAGCCCCTCGACGGTCTGCACGGAGGCCCCGTCGACGGTGAGGAGCGGCGTCAGGCAGGCCCGCCGAGGCTGGCCGTCGATCAGGACTGTGCAGGTGCCGCAGCCGCCCTGCTGACAGCCTGCCTTGGCGCTCGTGATCCCGATCTCCTCGCGCAACGCGTACAGGAGCGAGGCGAGCGGAGGGCTCGCGAGCTCGTACTCCGCGCCGTTGACGGTCAGGTTCATGCTTGCTCCTCGAGCTGGGACAGCGCCCGCCGCACGAGGACGGGCAGCATCCTCTGGCGATACCAGGCCGACGCGAGGGCGTCGTCCGCGAGCTCCACGTCGGCGAGCGCCTCGGAGCCGGTTGCCGCCACGCCGGCGCGCTCTGCGAAGGGAAGGCGGACCGCGTGGGCGCCGACGCCGCCGGCGGCGATCCTCAGCTCGCCGTCGGGCCCGATCGCCGCAGCGACCGCGAGGGGGGTGTAGGAATGCGTGTGCGGCCGGTCGAGCGACGCCCATGCTCCACGGCGACCCGCCGTCTCGGCCTCGACGCCCAGCACCAGGCGGCCCTCGCGCCGCGGCAGGAACTCCTCCACGGGCTCGGTTCGCTCGCCGCCGGCGCCGGCGCTGCGAACCTGCGCCCCGAGCGCGATCAACGCTGCCTGCAGATCGCCGCGCGGGAAGGCGGAACCGCGAGGGGCGCAGAGGTTGCCGCCGACGGTCGCCTGCGCCCTGATCTCGACGTCCGCCACCGAGCGGGCGGCGCTTCCGAGCGGCTCGGGGGCGTCCTCGAGCTCGGCGACCCGAACGGCAGCACCGATGTGAAGGGTCCCGCCGTCGTTGGTCAAACGATCGATTCCGGCCCCGGTGAGAACCATGACGCGGCCCGCGGGCACCCGCCCGGCCGTGAACTCCGGCATCAGGATCGTGCCGCCGCCGAGCACCGTCACGTTGCTTCCGTCCCCGAAGGCCTCGACAGCCTCCTCGAGCGACCCCGGCCGGAGAAGCTCCTGCTCTACGAGAGGTGCGATCGTCACGGGCCTGAATTTCTATGGCAGGTGCGCGCCCGCGTCAAACCACTGCCGTCGAACCGCCTCCGTCCTCCGCGCAAGCGCCTCGTCAGGGCGTGACGAGGTGGGCCTCGAGGCTCAGCCCGCCCAGGCCCATCTGCCCGGTCTGCGCCGTCGTCCTGTGGTCGACCGGCGTCTCCGGCCCGGGAATCTCGTGCCCGAGGCGCGAGACGATCCGGCTTCCCTGCACGCGGGCGGGAAAGTCGTGGAGCGGGATCACGATCTGGCCGGAGTTCAGTGCCTTCTTGATAGCCGCCTTCTCCGCCCGTTTTGTCGTCCCGTGGTTCCCGGTCGACTGCGGCTCGTAGTCGAGCACCTGCCAGATCGGGTCGACGATCTGGTTCTGCACGTCATAGACGACGTCTCCGCAGATGCACGCCTGCTCGCCGTTCGAGAGCGCCACGATGATGTTCATCGAGCCTTCCGTATGCCCGCCGGCGGCCTCGCAGGCGATGCCCGGGAAGATCTCGTCCGGCCCGGAGAGCTCGAGATCGAGGAGGCGCAGGGCGCCCGGTGTGTGCAGGCGGTCGATCAGGTGCTTCACGTACTCGGCCGGGTACTGCTCGCCCATCAGACCGGAGGCCGAGTACTCGAGCTCCCGACGGTTGACGACGACGGTCGTCGACATCGGAAAGCGATCGTCCTGCCCCGCGTGATCGATGTGGAGGTGGGTATGCAGGACGTATCTGACGTCCCCGAGCTCGAGGTCGTGGCTTGCCAGCTGCGCCTCGAGCTCCATCTCCTCGGTCACGTAGCCCGTCATGCCGAGCCGCTGCATGATCTCGGCGTTCGCCGCGCCCGTGTCGACGAGGATCGGCCCGACCTCGTTGCCGAGGATCAGCACGCCCCAGGTGTGAACCCTCGTCGCGATCCCCATCTTTCGCGCCAGGACGAGGAAGCTCGACTCGACGTCGATGTCGATCAGGGGCAGGAGCTTGATCTCGTGTTCCATGCGCCTCCCTCCACGGCCGCCCGGAGCGACCGAGGCACCTAGCCTGGGCCTCCGGCGCCGCGATGTCAACGGCGAAGGAGCCGGAGGCGGGCGCCGACGACCCCAAGTAACACTGCGTTACTTGGGGTCGAGCGCCGGCGAGCGTCCGCCTGGGCCAGCGCTAGCTCGCCGCGTGCTTCGCGGTGCGGGCGGGAGCCCTCTCCGCCGTAGTCGAGAGAACCTCTGCGAGCCGCAGCGAGTAGTCCTTCTGCGCCTCGAGGATCTGACCGGCGAAGGCGAAGGTCGACTCGACGACCTGCTTCGGCGTCGGAAGCGAGGCGGCCGACACCTCTCCCGGGACCAGCCCGATCGCAACTTCGCTCGCGCGAAGCGAGAGGTCCTGCGCCTGCTTCAGGGCCGTCAGGGTCTGCTGCTGGGCCTCGGAGACGAGGTTCGACAGCTCGGTCGTGGTGCTCATTTGCGTCCTCCTCTGGATTGCTTGGTCTACCAAGCATAGCGATGGCGCTTCAGAGAGGAGCTGCGAAGCCGCGGTAGACCCTGATGAGCGTCTCCTTCTGATCCGCGCTCAGGCGCTCGTCGAGCCGGATCGCCTCCTCCACGTCGACCTTCCGGCTGGTGGGCTCCTCGTCGAGCAGCCCAGCCCTCGCGTAAACCGTCTGCGCAGAGAGCTTCAGCGCGTCCGCGATGCTCTTCAGGACCTGGGCCGAGGGCTGGTAGACCCCCCGCTCCACCTGGCTCAGGTAGGCGTTCGAGACGTTCGAGAGCTCGGCCAGCTGGCGCAGCGAGAGGTTTGCGAGCGACCGCTGCACGCGGATGAACTCGCCGAGGTCGAACGGGTTGCGCTCCCGGGTCACGTGGCGAGGGTAGCGAGCGGTCGCGGATACCCTCTGCGCGTGCCCTTCGCGAGCATCGACGACCTCCAGAGCGCGCTGCTCGCCGCTGACTACCTCCCCGACCGCGGGCTGGGGACGGCGCTCTTCCTCGCGCTGCGGCTCCAGAAGCCGCTGCTCCTCGAAGGCGAGGCCGGGGTCGGCAAGACCGAGGCCGCCAAGGCGCTCGCCCGAGCCCAGGGGGCGCGGCTCATCCGGCTGCAGTGCTACGAGGGCCTCGACGTCGCCCATGCGGTGTACGAGTGGAACTACTCGCGCCAGCTGCTTCACATCAGAGCCGCCCAGGAGGGGAGCGTCGCCGAGGAGGAGCTCTTCGGGCCTGAGTTCCTGATCCGGCGGCCTCTGCTCGAGGCGATCGAGTCGACCGATCCCGTCGTGCTCCTGATCGACGAGATCGATCGGGCCGACGACGAGTTCGAGGCCTTCCTGCTCGAGGTGCTCTCGGACTTCCAGATCACGATCCCCGAGATCGGGACCATTCGCGCGAAGCGGCGCCCCTCGGTGATCCTGACGTCGAACCGGACGCGCGAGCTCCACGACGCGCTCAAGCGCCGGTGCCTCTTCCACTGGATCGGGCACCCGAGCCTCGAGCGCGAAATCGAGATCGTCCGGCTGCGGGTGCCGGGCGTCCCCGAACGGCTGGCTGCGCAGGCGGCGCGGTTCGTGCAGGGCCTGCGTTCGCTCGACCTCGCGAAGCCGCCGGGCGTCGCCGAGACCCTCGACTGGGCCCAGGCTCTGGCCGCGCTCGGGCACGAGGAGCTCAGCGCCGAGGTGGTCGAGGAGACGCTGGGCTCAGTCCTCAAGTACCACGAGGATCTCCTGTCGGTCCGGGACGAGACGCTGGTCGGGCTCCTCGAGGAGGCGCGGAGTGCCCGGTAGCGCGATCGTCCGCCACGTCGTCACCTTCGGCCGCGTGCTGCGCGAGGCGGGCCTCGAGGTTGGCCCGCAACGGATCCAGGACGCGCTGTCCGGCCTGGACGAGGTGGAGCTCGAGCGGCGCGACGACGTCTACTGGACGCTGCGGCAGACCCTCGTCGCGCGCGCGGAGGACCTCGAGACCTTCGACGCCGCCTTCGCCGCCTGGTTCGAGCGCGCCCCGGGCCGGCGCGCGGCCCGCCGGCCCCGCCCGGAAACCGTCCGACCTGTCGCGAGCCTCGCGGCCGGCGGCGACGGTGAGTCTTCGCCGCCTTCGGGCGAGCAGCCGGCGCGTGGCTGGAGCGCCGAGGAGCTGCTGCGCAAGAAGGACTTTGCGGCCATGTCGCCCGACGAGTTCGAGCACGTCCGGAAGCTGATCGCGCGCGCCGGCGACTGCCGGCCGCAACGCCGCTCGCGGCGCCTGCGCCCGCATCGACGGGGCCGGGACCTCGACCTCCGGCGGCTCGTCCGCGCGTCGCTCGCGACGGGCGGCGATGCGGTCGAGCGGAGCTTCCGCCGCCGGACGGACGTGCCGCGCAAGGTCGTGCTCCTCTGTGACATCTCGGGCTCGATGGAGGCCTACGCCCGCGCGCTCCTGCTCTTCCTGCACGCGGTCGTCGGCTCGGGAAGGGGCGTCGAGGCGTTCGTGTTCGGCACGCGGTTGACCCGCCTGACCCCCGAGCTCACGACCCGCGACCCTGAGCAGGCACTCGCGGCGGCGGCCCGCCGCGTTCTCGACTGGACGGGGGGCACCCGCATCGGCAGCTCGCTCAAGGCCTTCAACGACGAGTGGGGACGGCGGGCTCTCACTCGCGGTGCCGTCGTCGTAGTCGCCTCCGACGGCTGGGAGCGGGAAGGCGGCGCGAGCATCGCGACGGAGATGGCGAGACTCTCGCGAGCCGCCTTCGCCGTCGTCTGGGTCAACCCGCTCAAGGGGCATCCGGAATACCAGCCGCTCGCCGGCGGAATGCGCGCGGCGCTCCCTTACGTTGACCGTTTTCTACCCGGCCACAACCTCGCGAGCCTCGACGCGCTCGCCCAGGTCTTGTCCGGCATCGAGAGGAGGCATGCGGCGTGAAGGAGATCCTTGAAGAGGTGCGCGGCTGGCGCGAGGCGGGAGAGGAGGTCGTCGTCGCGACCGTCATCGCAACCAGGCGGTCGGCTCCGCGGCCCGTGGGGACGAGCCTGGCGATCTCCCGGTCCGGCCAGATGTGCGGCTCGGTGTCGGGCGGCTGCGTGGAGAGCGACGTCTACGAGCACGCACGCGAGGTCTTCGAGACGGGCGAGCCGAAGCTCCTCTCCTACGGCATCGCCGACGAGCAGGCGTGGGCGGTCGGCCTTCCCTGCGGCGGCGAGATCGACGTCTTCGTCGAAAAGATCGAGTGATCCTCGAGCGTCTGGACGAGCTGCAGCGCGCGGGCGGTCGCGGCGTCCTCTTTACGGTGGTCGACGGCGAGGGCGCGGGCTCGAAGCTGCTCGTGGTCGAGGGCGGCGAGACGGTGGGAGACGGTCCGGCCGAGCTCTCCGGCGAGGCGGACGACATCCTGCGCGGCGGCCGCAACCGGCTGCTCGCGCTCGCGGACGGCTCGAGGGTTTTCGCGGAATGGTACGGCCCGCCTCCGCGCCTGCTCGTGTACGGCGCCGTGGACACGGGCGAGGCCCTGTGCCGTGCGGCGAGGCTCCTCGGCTGGACCACGATCGTCGCGGACGCGCGGCCGAAGTTCGCGACGCGCGAGCGCATCCCGAGCGCGGACGAGCTGATCGTCGCCTGGCCCGAGGAAGCGATCGCCCAGGTCGCTCCGGACCATCAGACCGCCATCGTCGTCCTGACCCACGACGACAAGTTCGACGAGCCGGCGCTGAAGGGCGCACTCGAGACCGAGGCCTTCTACGTCGGCGCGCTCGGGTCGCGCCGAAACCAGGAGCGGCGTCGCGGACGGCTGCTCGAGGCCGGCGTCTCCGAAGAGGCCCTCGGACGCATCTCCGGGCCGTGTGGGCTCGACATTGGCGCCGATTCGCAGGGGGAGACGGCGCTCTCGATTCTCGCGGAGATCCTCGCCGTCCGGGCACGGCGCGACGGCGGGAAGCTCCAGAACGCGAAGCAGAGGATCCACGCCGAGGTCTGAGGTCGGCACCCGGCGTCCACGGGAGCATCCGGCTAGTGTGCTAAGTTGTGGCCATGCGCGTGCACATTACTCTCGAAGACGAGCTCATTCGGGATCTCGACACGCGGGTGGGCTCACGCCGCCGCAGCGCCTTCATCGCGGGTGCTGTGCGCCAGGCGCTCGAAGACGAGCGCAGGTGGGAGCTCATCGAATCGGCGCTCGGCTCGATCGAGAGCGAAGGTCACTCGTGGGACCTCGATGCGGCGGGATGGGTGCGCCAGCAGCGGCGTGCAGATCCGGCACGCGTCGGCTGAGTGGCTGCCGTCCTGCTCGACACCACGGTCCTGATCGACCTCCTCCGAGGACGTGCCGGTGCGATCGAACGGCTTGGCGCCCTCCGCTCCACCGGCGATTCGCCGTACACGTGCGGGATCAACGTCGAAGAGACTGTGCGCGGTCTTCGCGCACGAGAGGAAGAAGCGGCCAGACGTTTGATCGCGGGCCTGCTCCTCGCCCCACTGACGCTGCGGGAGGGCTGGCAGGCGGGCGAGTGGCGCCGACGGTTCGCTTCCCGCGGGCGGACCCTGTCGCAGGCGGACTGCCTGGTCGCGGCCGCTGCTCGAGGAGTCGCAGCCCGGCTCGCCACCGGCAATCCAAAGGACTTCCCCATGCGAGAGCTCACGGTCGATCACTGGCCGGTGGGCGCGTGATGAGCGCCGCGCGTTCGACGAGACGCTGCTGCCCAGGGGACCGCTGAGCCGCCGCCTCACGCGCAGCGCCCCCCGCAGGTACCGCCTGTCGAGTCGACGCGCCTGGCCGGCCGTCCCCTCGGCGTTGACCACGGGCTGAGCGTTCCGTCTGTTAGGTTCGCGCCGCTTCACCCTTACCGCGAGAAAGGGGCCGGCTTGAGCGTCGACGCGAAATCGGATGCGATCTACGAACTGGTCGACCGCGACGCGCAGGTCGAGCGGCTCGGGACAGGGTTCACCTTCACCGAGGGGCCGATCTGGAACCCCGAGGGGGAATTCCTGCTCTTCTCCGACATGCCTGGCGATACGAGGCGCCGCTGGGACGAGCGGGACGGCGTGCAGGTCGTCGCGAGCCCGAGCAACAAGGGCAACGGGATGACGCTCGACCAGCAGGGCCGCCTGCTGGTCTGCGAGCACGTCACGAGCTCGCTGGTTCGCATGGATCCCGACGGCAAAGGCTCGGGACGGGAGACCCTCGCGTCGCACTACGAAGGCAAGGAGCTGAACAGCCCGAACGACGTCGTCGTCCACTCGAGCGGTGCGATCTACTTCAGCGACCCGACCTACGGGCGGATGCCGGGCTTCGGCATTGAGCGCGAGCAGGATCTCGACTTCCAGGGCGTGTACCGCATCGCACCTGGGGGCGGCGACCCGGAGCTCCTCGTCGAGGATTTCGGGCAGCCGAACGGCCTCTGCTTCTCGCCCGACGAGTCGCTCCTGTACGTCAACGACACGCCCGGCGCGCACATCCGCGTCTTCGACGTGCAGGACGACGGCACGATCGCGAACGGCCGGATGTTCGCGCAAGGAATCGGGACCGGAGACCTCGCGGCCGGAGACCTCGTCGACGGGATGAAGTGCGATGAGCGCGGCAACATCTGGGTGACCGGCCCCAAAGGGGTATGGGTCTTCGCGCCGGACGGTGAGCACCTGGGCGTCGTCGAGATCCCGGAGAGCGTCGGCAACGTCGCCTGGGGCGGCCACGACTGGAACTGGCTCTTCGTCCCGGCGAGCGCCTCGCTCTACCGCGTGCAGACGAAGGTCTCGGCGCGGCGCGAGCCCTACATGACCTAGGAGGCAGACGTGAACGAGGAGGCCCTGAAGCTCGACGCCGGCCGCTGCGCGCTGATCGTGCAGGACCTGCAGAACGACGTGATCATCGAGGGCGGTGCCTTCGCCGAGTCGGGGTCTCCCGCGCATGCGAAGGAGCAGAACGTCGTCGCGAACGTTCAGCGGCTGGCGGAGGCCTGCCGTTCGAAGGGGGTTCCCATCCTCCACGTCCACTACATCGTCGAGCCGGGAGCTCCGGGCCTCAAGCTGAACGCCCCGCTCTTCAACGGCGTGAAGGACACGAACGCGCTCGTCCGCGGCAGCTGGGGTGTCGCACCGGCCGAGGGTCTCGAGCCCAGGGAGGGCGACTACGTCGTCGAGAAGATGCGGATGAGCGCCTGGCAGGGAACGAGGCTCGAGAACCTGTTGCGCGGCTTCGGCACCGAGACGATCGTCGTCACCGGCGCCTGGACGAACATGTCGATCGAGCACACGGCTCGCACAGGGGCGGACCTCGGCTACGAGATCGTCGTGCCGCAGGACTGCTGCTCGACGATGAACGCGGACTGGCAGCGCGCGTCGATCGAGTTCGCGCTGCAGAACGTCTCCAGGGTGGTCACTTGTCAGGACGTGATCTCGGCGCTCGGCGGCTGAGGGGATGAAGACGCGGGCGGCGGTCTTCTGGGGCGCCGGCCGCCCGCTGGAGGTTCGGGAGATCGACCTGGAGGAGCCGCGGGCCGGCGAGGTGCTCGTTCGGATGGCGGCCGTCGGCATCTGCGGCACCGACCTCCACAACGTCAAGGGCGAGTGGTCGCGCCCGACGCCGATGGTGCTCGGCCACGAGGGGGCCGGCGTCGTCGAGGAGGTGGGGGAGGGCGTCTCGTCGCTGCTGCCCGACGATCGTGTCGTCCTCTCGTGGGCGCCGTCCTGCGGAGACTGCGCCGACTGCCTCCGCGGCCGCCCGGCGGCGTGCGTGCCGCTCCACCGGGCGATCGGCGCCGGCACGCTCGTGGACGGCACGACGCGGATGTCGCTCGACGGCGAGACCCTCTACCGCGGGACTGCGACGGGCGCGTTGAGCGATCGGCTCGTCGTTGCAGAGAAGGTTGCGCTGCCGCTGGGAGAGGACGTGCCCCTCGAGCAGGCCGCCCTGCTCGGCTGCGCGGCGCTGACAGGCGTCGGGGCGGTGCTGTTCGCGGCGCGGGTGGAGGCGAGCTCGTCGGTGCTCGTGATCGGGGCCGGCGGGGTCGGCCAGTTCGTGGTTCAGGGGGCGAGGATCGCGGGTGCGCGCACGATCGTCGCGGCCGACCCGAATCTGGAGCGCGCGGAACGTGCCCGCGAGCTCGGTGCGACCCACGCCGTGCATCCGGACGTGCTGAAGGGCCTCGTGCGCGAGGTCGCCCCGGAGGGCGTCGACTACGCCTTCGACGCCGTCGGCGCGCCGGAGACGACGGCAGCCGCACTCCGATGGACACGGAGCGGCGGCCTCTGTGTCGTCGTCGGCCTCCCGGCCGCGGGTGCAAGGCTCGACCTCGATCCCGCCGAGTTCAACCGCAGAGAGAAGTTCCTCACGGGCACGATGTACGGCTCCGAGGATCCGGCGATCGCCCTGCCGGTCCTCCTCGAACATGTCCGAGGGGGCCGGCTCGACCTCGCCTCCATGCTCGGCCCGTCCTATCCGCTCGAGCGCGTTGAGGATGCCGTGCAGGCTTCGCTGGCGGGTGCCCCCGGACGCGTCCTCGTCGTGCCGTAGCCCCGTGGCCGGGGGAGAGCAGCGATCGTTCGTCGATCGCCGCCGGGTTGCGTGGGTCGACACCGACGCCGGAGGCCGGATCCACTTCACCGCAGCGTTCCGGTGGGCCGAGGTCGCCGAGACGGGCCTGATGCGCGAGCTGGGGATGCTGAACGGCTGGGGCGACTACCCACGACGGAAGGTGGAGGCCGAGTTCCGGCAAGTGCTGGTCTTCGAGGACGAGATCGAGACGACGATCCGGGCCGAGCGCGTCGGAACCACGTCCATCACCTACTCCTGGGAGGTGACGCGCGCGGGGGAGGTGTGCGTCGAGGGGCAGCACACGGTGGTTCACGTCGACCGCGAGGGGCGGCCGGCGCCGCTCCCCGAGCGAGTGCGTTCGGCGCTCAGCGGTTGAGGCGAGGGCGCCGGGGGCGGCCGGCTCAGCCAATCTTCGACCGGTTCCCCAGGGGGTCCCCGTACAAGAGCACCCCGATGATCATTCTACCACCTCCGTTGCCTTCTATAGCAACGAAACCGTGACAACCTCGAGTCGGATTCTTGCCGCTAGTGCGGCGTCTCCCAACGTTGCGCTCGAAACTTACGGTTCGCCGACGCCGCAATATTCCGGCCGCTCTGCGGCCGGCGGCCGCGAAGCGGCCGAGTAGTGCGGCCTCCACCTGCCCTTCGTTTCCGGTCGAACGTTATGAGAGGCCGCACTAGCCTGCGGCAGCCCGCTCCTGCTCGAGCTTTCGCAGCTCGACGCGCCGGATCTTGCCGCTGCGGGTCTTCGGGAGCTCCGCCACGAACTCGATCTCCCTCGGGTACTTGTAGGGCGCGGTCACGCGCTTGCAGTGCTCCTGGAGCTCGCGAGCGAGCTCCTCGGAGCTCTCGCTGCCGGGCCGCAGCACGACGAACGCCTTGACGATCTGGCCGCGCTCGGGGTGCGGCTTCCCGATTACCGCGCTCTCGGCGACGGCGTCGTGCTCGAGCAGTGCGCTCTCGACCTCGAAGGGGCCGATACGGTAGGCGGCCGACAGGATGACGTCGTCGGCGCGCCCGGTGAACCAGAGGTACCCGTCCTCGTCGCGGACGGCCCGGTCGCCGGTGACGTACCACTCGCCGCGGAACACGGCCTCGGTCTCCTCCGGCGCCTCGTGGTAGCCGCTGAAGAGCGACGGCGGCCGTCCCCTGAGGGCGATGTCGCCCTCCGCGCCGGCAGGCACCTCGCGACCCTCCTCGTCGACCACGCCGATCACGTGCCCGGGCGAGGGCAAGCCCATCGACCCGGGCCTGACCTCCATCCCCGGCACGTTCCCGACGAGGAGGGTGTTCTCGGTCTGCCCGTAGCCGTCGTAGATCGTCAACCCGAAGGCGTCGCGGAAGGCCTTGATCACCTCCGGGTTCAGCGGCTCGCCGGCGGAGACGGCGTGGCGGACACCCGACAGGTCGTAGCGCGCGAGTCCCTCGAGCTTCGCCATCAGCCGGTACTCGGTCGGCGCCTGGCAGAGGACGGTCACCTCGAGCTCGCGGATCAGCTCGAAGCGCTCCACCGGGTCGAAGCCCCCCTCGTGGAGGACGATCGGCGCGCCGCAGCTCCAGGGCCCGAGCAGGACGTTCCAGATCGACTTCGCCCAGCCCGTGCCGGCCGTGCACCAGACGAGGTCATCGGGCGTCGCGCGCAACCAGTGCTCGGCCTGCACGCGCTTGGCGAAGGTGTAGCCGTGCGCGTGCACGGCGCCCTTCGGCTCCTTGGTCGTCCCCGAGGTGTAGAGGATGAATGCGGCGTCGCCGGCGGCCGTGTCCGCTGTCTCGGTGGGATCCGCACGACGGCGGGTGTCGTCCGTGTAGACGACCTCGAGCTCCGCGTCCATCGCCTCGACCTCTGCACGTGCCGCCTCGTCGGCCACGAGCAGGCGGGCGCCGGAGTGGCGGGCGCGAAACGCGAGGTCGCGTGCGCGGAGCATCTCCGAGCAGGGAACCGCGACGGCGCCGACCTTGAGCGTCGCGAGCATGATCGGGTGCCACTGCCGCGTCTTGCCGACGAGCACGAGGACGCGGTCGCCGCGACCGAGTCCCCGCTCCCGCAGCTCGGCCGCCCAGCCGTTCGTCGCCGAGACGAGTTCTCCGAACGTGATGTCGAGGACGGAGCGGTCTTTTCCGACGAACCGGAGCGCAAGCCGCCCGGGTGGAAGCGCCTCCACGACGTCGCGGGTGAAGTTGAATCGCTCCGGCACCTGCCGGCCGGCGGTCACGGCAGGAGCGACCGCCACCGCTCGCGATAGTCCTCTCGCACCGGCTGGAAGACGTCGAGCACCGACGCACCCTCGGGCCCGCAGTGCGCACGGTGCTCGACGCCGCCCGGGAGGACGTAGCCCTCCATCGGCCCGAGTGGGTGCTCGACGCCTTCGACGACGAGAACCTGGGTACCTCGCAGGACGATTCCAAGCTGCTCGTGCGGGTGGCTGTGCAGGGGGACGACGGCGCCGGGCTCGAACTCGATCAGGTTCAGCATGGCGCCCTCGCCGAAGAGCGGGCGACCGGTCACGCCGGCGGCGAGCTCGAACGGGCTCAGGTCGTCGAAGCGGACGAACTGCGGCTCCACGCGGCGCCGATTATCGTGGTGAGCGTGAGCAACCGCCAGGAGATCCGTGCCGCAGGCCTCGCGGAACCCTTCAGCCACTACACCGACGCCGTGCTTGCCGGCGATCTCCTGTTCGTCTCCGGATGCGTCTCGATCGACGAAGAAGGGAAAGTCGTCGGGGCGGGCGACGTGGTTGCGCAGACGCGTCAGGTGTTCCTGAACATGGGACGGATCCTCGAAGCGGGCGGCGCTTCATTCGCGGACGTCATCAAGGTGACGCACTTTCTCACGAACATCGACGACCGTCCGCTCATCAACGAGGTCCGGCGAGAGGTGTTCGGGGACACGCGTCCGGCGAGCACGCTGGTCGAAGTGAGCCGCCTCGTCCTGCCCGAGCTGCTCGTGGAGATCGAGGCCGTAGCGACTTGTCCCCCCTCAACGCGGGGGGCGAGGCGTACTGCATTCCAGGACAAGTAGCGCGAACTCGGGCTCCCGGGCGAATTTACAGGAGCTCGAGAGGATGCCTGCCGTCAGGAGTTACCGCCCCCGAGAAGTGCTAGGCCGAGGGTGTCGGCGGCCTCCGCGACCGCCTCGTCGGAGCGGTCGAGCGGTTGGACGTCCAGGAGCCGGAGCCGCACCGCAGCCCGGTCGAAGAGCGTCACGTTCGCCCAAAGTGCCTCGAACGTGGACCACCAGCGCAGCCCTGCGGCGCGGCGGTGCCGGCGGTAGAGGGCGAGCGCCCGGGGCTGCGTCACATCGCGGCGGTGCGTCGCCACGAGCGACGGGCGTAGCCCGTTGCGAGCGAGGACCTGCGGGTCGTCGAGGTCGAGCAGACGTTCTCCCGCGGGCAGCTCGACGTGCGCGAGCGCGAGCGGGAGGCCGCGACGCGCGAGCATCCCGGCGGCGAGGCGCTGACCTCGGAATCGAGCGAGCTGCTCGACGACCGCTCCCGCCTCTCGCTCGGAGAGGTAGAGGCAGCCGTAGGCATCGGGGTTGTCGTGGCGACCGTCGCCCTGGAACGCGCGCGGGAACCAGAGCGCACCGTCCGGTTCCGACGGTCGGGCGCGGCGGCTCCAGGCGAAGCAGCGATGGAGGATCACGCGTACGCGTCCGCGCGCTCGGCGCGGATCGCCCGCATCAGCTCCTCGGCCCTGCCTGCATGGATCAGGTCGATCGGGCGTCGGTCGCCGAGCTGCGGGTTGAGCCCGAGAAGCCACGCCCTCGCCGTCTCGGGGTCGTACATGCGCAGCAGGCTCGACCACACGAGCTCGAGCAGATCGACGCGCTCGGCGTTCAGCGGATCGATCCCCGCCCCCCTCAGCCAGCGAGTCACCTGCGAGCGGCTGACGCCGAGGAGATCGGCCAGTGCCGCGCCCGTCTTGAAGTCCACTCGCAGCGCTTCGACCTTTCGCGCGGTTGCAATGGGCATGGCTTCGAGCCTACCGCAACGGAAACTGTTGCGCGCTCTACCGGCCCTCGAAGCGCGGCGGACGCTTCTCACCGAACGCCTCCACTCCCTCGCGGAAATCATGTGTCGAGCGGAGCAGGCCGTAGGCGAGGCCCTCGACCTCGAGTCCCAGGCGCAATGGCCCGTCGTAGGCGTGGTTGAGGACGCGCTTCGCCATCGAGAGTGCGAGGGGCGAGAGCGCCGTCAGCTCGGCGAGGAGCCGGTCGACGGCGCCGTCGAGCTCGTCGGCCGGCACGACCTCGGTGACGAGGCCGAGCGAAAGCGCCTCGGCTGCGCCGATCCGGCGGCCGCGCATGATCATGTCCTTCGCGCGCCCGAGCCCCACGAGCCGCGCGAGGCGCTGCGTGCCGCCGCTGCCGGGGATCATCCCCAGCTTCACCTCGGGCAGCGCGAGCTCGACATCGTCCGCGGCGATCCGGAAGTCGCACGCGAGGGCGAGCTCGAGGCCGACGCCGAAGGCGTAGCCGCGGAGCTTTGCGATCACCGGCTTCGGGCAGCGCTCGGCCGCGGCGACGTTCCAGGCGAGCCGCGAGAGCGTCTCCGGCTCGGCGCGCAGGAAGCCGGCGATGTCTCCGCCGGCGGAGAAGGCGGTTCCCGCGCCGGTCACGACGATCGCGCGGACGGCTTCGTCGGAGCCGAGCTGCTCGAACAGGTCGGCGAGCTGGCCGCGGGCGGCCATCGACACCCGGTTGAACTTGCCGGGGACGTCGAGGGTGATGGTCGCGACCCCGCGCTCCTCGTCGCGCTCCAGGCGCAGGCCCTCGAGCTCGGTCACGTCCGGGCTCCCTCCTCGCGCAGGGCGCGCCGCAGGATCTTTCCCGACGGGCTCCTCGGCAGCTCCTCGACGAACCGGTACTCCCGTGGGCGCTTGAACCGCGCGAGGGTCGTCGAGGCGAGGCAGTGGGCGTCGAGCTGCTCGGCCGACACCTCGGCGAGCGCGACGACGATCGCCACCACGCGCTCTCCCCACCGGTCGTCGGGGGCGCCGACGACCGCCACCTCCTGCACTGCCGGATGGTCCGCCAGCACGTCCTCGACCTCCAGCGGGTGGACGTTCTCGCCTCCGGAGACGATCATGTCGTCGACCCGCCCGACCACCCACAGGTCGCCCTCCTCGTCGAGCCGGCCGACGTCGCCCGTGTGGTACCAGCCGTCCCGGATCGCGCGCTCGTCCGCGTCCGGGCGGTACCAGTACCCGATGAATGCCTCGTCGGACGACATGTGGCAGAGGATCTCGCCGCCCTCGTCGAGGCGCAGGCGCGCGTTCAGCGACGCGCGGCCCGCGCAACCGGGCTTCGCGGACTGGTCGCGTTGCACGGAGAACGTGTAGATCTCGGTCGAGCCGTAGTGGTTGATGAAGATCCGCGGCCGGAACACCTCGACGCAGCGCTCCACGAGCGCCGAGGTCATCGCGGCTCCCGCATACGCGAGACACTCGACGGAGGAGACGTCGTGATCGGCCAGGCGCGGGTGCCAGACCAGGTCGTGGAAGAGCGTGGGAGCCAGGTAGAGCGAGGTGAGCCGCTCCTCCTGGATCAGGCGCAGCGCCTCGCCTGCGTCCCAGCGCGGTTGGCAGACGAAGCAGCCGCCGACGAGCGACATCGCGAGGAGCGAGTGGAGGCCCATCGTGTGGTAGAGGGGCATCACCCCGAGAGTGCGGTCGCCATGGCCCAAGCCGTGCTGAATCACCTGTGAGAGCCCGCCCGCGCGGTCGGCGGCGTGCGACCGGGGGACGCCCTTCGGCCGGCCGGTCGTGCCGGAGGTGTAGAGCAGCAGGCTCTCCTTCCGATCGGCCACACCGGGAACATCCCTATGTTCGTCCGCCTCGAGGAGACCGGCGAACGGCTGCCCCGCCACCTCGACGCAACGATCCGCGCCCGGGCCACCGAGCGCCTCGCTCAGACGCGCCACGACGCGGGCGCCTGCGTCCTCGATGCAGTACTCACTCTCGCTCTCGCTGATGCGCCAAGAGAGCGGGACGAAGGTCGCGCCGAGCCACTGAGACGCCCAGTAGAGCTCAACAGCCTCGTGGCCGTTGTCGAGGACGGCGGCGACCCGCTCGCCCGGGCGAACCCCCAGGCCCGCGAGCGCGCCTGCCAGCCGCGCTGCCCGCTCGCGCAGCTCGCGGTAGGTGAGCCGCAACTCGCCATCCACGAGCGCCTCCGCGTGAGGGGTCCGCTCAGCCGCGTACAGGAGGCTCAACGCGAGGTTCATGCGGCATCCACTCCGGCGGCGCGGGCGATCGCGTCGACGATCGGCGTGTAGCCGGTGCAGCGGCAGAGATGACCGGACAGGAAGTCCTCGATCTCAGCTCGTGACGGCTTGCCGCGGCTAAGGAGGTCGGTGGCGCCCAGCAGGATTCCGGGGGTGCAGAACCCGCACTGGAGCGCGTGACACTCGTGGAAGGCCCGTTGGAGCGGGCTTAGTTTGCCGTCGGCGGCTAGGGACTCGACCGTCTCGACCCGCGACCCCTCCAGCTGAACCGCCAGGAGGAGGCACGAGCGGACGGCGGCGCCGTCGACGAGCACCGTGCAGGCGCCGCAGACGCCGTGCTCGCAGCCGACGTGAGTCCCCATAAGCCCGAGGTTGTGGCGCAGGAAATCTGACAGCAGCAATCTCGGTTCGACCGTCTCGCGGCATGAGCGGCCGTTGACGACGAGCTCGAGCACGATCACGCAGCCCTCGCGCGCGCAACGGCGACCGCGCGATCGACCAGCACCCGGACGAGATGGCGCAGGTACTCCGCGGAGGCGTGCAGGCCGTCGTAGGGCTCGACCTGCTCCGCGGCCGAGGCGCCGGGGCGGTCGGGGTCGACCCCGAGCAGCGTCGGGCGATCGACGACCGAGCCGATCCCGACTCGCAACTCGCCGTCGCGGACGACCGCCGCAGCCATACACAGGGCGTAGTCGCCCCGCCTCTGGGCGAGCTCCTCGAAGGCGACGCCGCCGCCGGTCTCCGGCCAGATCGTCTCGACGACGAGCTCGTCGGGCTCGAGCACTGTCGTGAAGTGGGTGACGAAGAACTCCGAGGCGGCGATCTCGCGCCTCCCTCGCGACGAGGCGGCGACGACCGCGCCGCCGGAGACGAGCAGGGCGAGGGGCAGCTCGGCACTCGCGTCGGCGTGGGCGATCGACCCGCCGACGGTGCCGCGGTTGCGCGTCGCGAAGTGGCCGACGTAGGGGAGGCAGGAGCGCACGAGCGGCGAGATGTCCTGCGCAGCCGACTGGCGCACCAGCGCACCGATGCGGCGAGTGCCCTTCTCGATCTCGCTGTTGTCCAATCCGACAACACGATTGATGTCTACCAGAACCGCCGGACGGGCCATGCGCATGTTCAGGAGCGGGACGAGGCTCTGCCCTCCGGCCAGCACCTTCGCGTCCTCGCCGTACTCTCTGAGCACCGAAACCGCCTCCCCGAGCGTCTCGGGTCGCTCGTAGCGGAACGGCGCCGGCTTCATCGGCCGAGCAACTCCCACACACGCGGCGGTGTCAGCGGCAGCTCCAGCTCGTCGATCCCGAGCGCGTCGGCGACGGCGTTCGCGATCGCGGCCGGCACGCTCATCGTGTTCCCCTCGCCGAGGCCCTTCGCGCCGAGCGCGGTGAAGGGCGAAGGCGTCTCTCGATGTCCAATCGTGAGGGGCGGGAGATCCGGCGCGGTGGGGCAGAGGTAGTCCATGAAGCTACCCGTGAGGAGGTTGCCGTCCTCGTCGTGCTCGACCCGCTCGAACAGTGCCGGCCCGACGCCGTGGGCGAAACCGCCGCGCACCTGGCCCTCGACGAGGAGCGGGTTGAGGAGCCGGCCGGCGTCGTGGACGGTCGTGTAGTCGAGAACGACAACCTGACCGGTCTCGCGGTCGACCTCGACCACCGCGACGTCGGCGATGAAGCCGTGCGCGGCGGAGGACGCCACACGATCCTGCGCGTCCGGGGGAGCCAGGTTCGGGGCAGCGTAGAACGCGTTCTCGACGAGTCCCGGCTCGACTCCGGGAGGCAGAGCGTCCGGGTTCCAGTGCGCGAGCCCGGCGAGCCGCCGCAGCGAAACCGAGGCCTCGCCCGCCCAGGCCTTTCCCTCCCGCAGCTCGACCTCGTGCGCCTCGACGCCGAGCTCGTGCGCCGCGATCGCCCTCAGCTTGGCGGCGAGCTTCTGGGCAGCCAGGTGCACTGCGCCGGCGCCGACGCCCGAGAATCGCGACGAGTAGTTCCCCGACGCCACGGTCCACGCGCTCGTCGAGGTGTCCACACTCGTCAGCACCTCGACGTCGTCAGGTTCCACGCCGAGCGCGTCTGCCGCGACCTGAGCGCACACCGTCGCATGTCCCTGACCTTGCGGCGTCGTGCCGATACGGACGGTGATGCCGCCGAGGGGTGAGACTGCGATGGTCGCACCCTCGGCGTTGCCGGATTTCGGCAGGGTCTGCGCCCGCTCCTCGGGGGTCTGCGCGAGCGTGATGTAGCCCATATTTGAGATCGAGGGCTCGACGACGATCGCGAGCCCGATCCCGAACAGCCTGCCCTCGGCACGGGCGTGGTGCTGCTCTTCGCGGCGCTCGGCGTACCGCGAGAGCTCCAGGGCCTCGTCGAGCGCGCCCTCGTAGTCGCCCGAATCGTAGAGGCCGCCGCTCGGCGTGCGGTAGGGGAATTCGTCCGCGCCGACGAGATTTCGGCGGACGAGCTCGGCCGGATCGAGGCCGAGGCGCCCCGCAGCGATCGCCATCGTGCGCTCGAGCGGGAAGTAGAGCTGCGGCCCCCCGAAGCCGCGGTTGAGGCCTGAGGGGCACCGGTTCGTGAGGACGACCCGATTTCGTGCCGCGACGTTGCGCACGCGGTAGGCGCCGGAGAGCGAGCCGTGCATGCGGTAGGTGGTCGCGGGCTCGGGTGCGCGCAGGTACGCGCCGACGTCGTCGATCGCGTCGTAGCACAGCGCGAGCAGCTCGCCGTCGGCGGCGAAGGCCGCCTCGACCTCCGTCTCCCGCGCGGTGGCCGTCGCGCTCCCGGCGAGGTGCTCGAGCCGGTCCTCCGTCCACCGAACGGGGATCCCGAGCTTCCGTGAGGCGAGCCCGAGCAGGACGACATAGACGTAGACCGTCGCCTTGATGCCGAAGCTGCCGCCGGAGTCGGGCGGCGTGATCAGCCGGAGCTTCGAGCCGCGCAGGCCGAGGGCCCCGGCCGCGACGGAGTGGAGCGTGAACGGCCCCTGGAAGTTCGCCCAGGCGGTGAGGGATCCCGTCGCGCCGTTCCAGTCGGCGACGACGCCGTAGCACTCGACCGGCGTGCAGCTCCAGCGGGGGAAGCGGAAGCGCTGGCGCACCACCAGGTCGGCGGCGGCGAAGGCGGCGGCAGGATCGCCGTAGCTGAACGCTCGCTCGGAGACGACCTCCCCGACCCGGGCGTCGAGCACCGGCTCGAGCGGCTCGTAGTCCACCTCGATCAGCTCGAGAGCGTCCTCGGCGAGATAGCGGTTCTTCGCGACGACGACGGCGAGCGGCTCTCCGGCGTAGCGCGCCACCTCGCCGGCGGCTGCGTAGTAGGGCCGAGCGCCCTCGACCCCCACCGGGAAGGGCCGCGACATCGCCCGGACGTCCTGGCCTGTGAGCACGCCCGCGACACCGGGCGCCGCGAGCGCGCGGGAGGCGTCGAGGCGCGTGATCCGCGCGTGCGCGAGCTGGGAGCGAAGGATCGCGGCATGACCCGCGTTCGGGATCGGGGCGAGGTCGTCCATGAACTGCCCTTCACCGCGCAGGAGCGCCTCGTCCTCGAGCCGCGGGACGGCCCGGCCGACCCACGTCTCCTGGCGGGTCGCGACGCTCACCCGGCTGAGCTTATCGCCGGCCACCCGTCGGCGGACGCGACGCAGCCGGCGCCGCAGCGGGCGCCCTCGGCGAGGGCTTCGTCGAGACTGGCCCCGCGAGCGAGAGCGACCAGGAGCCCCGCCGCGAAGGCGTCACCGGCGCCGGTCGCGTCGCCGCCGGCGGTGGTGCCCGGGGCAATCTGCGCGGGCTCGCCGTCGAGCACCGCGAACGCCCCGGCGGCGCTGTCGGTCACGCATGCGAGGCGGAAGCGCTCGCCGAGGGCGCGGGCCGCACCCGCCGGCTCCGCGCCGGTGTACCGCACGGCCTCCTCGCGATTGAGGCAGACGGCGTCGGCGCCGTCGAGTGGCCGGCCGAGGGCGGCGACCCGCGGCACGCGGGCTTCCCTCGCCACTGCGACGGCGGCCGCGGCGTCGAGGTACGCCGAGATGACGACGACCTCCGCGTCCAGCGCTCCCGGCGCCTCCTCGAGGAGCAGGCTCGCGGCGACGCCTCGGTCGACCCGGGTCTCGCCGTCGACGGATGCGAACGTCCCGGTGTGGCCGCCTTCGAGGGTCGGCGCATCGACCTCCACGCCTCTGGCCTCGAGCGCGCGCCGGATCGCCGTGCCGGCGAGGTCGCCGCCGAGGCGGGAGATCACGCGGGCACGCGCCCGGCAGGCGGCCGCCCACACGGCGACGTTCGCCGCCGAGCCTCCGGCTCGAACGCTGATCCGCGCGTCGTGGCCCCTTCCGGCGATCGAGAGGTCCAGCATGAGCTCGCCCACGACGACGACGCGCGGTCGATCCATCGCGCCGACAATAGAGCGGATGCTGCACGTCACGAACGGCGATGTCGTCGCCGACGCGCTCCGGCGCTCGCGCCTCGACGGTCCGGTCATCTCCTGGGACGACCCCTTGCACGAGGGACCGGTACCGGCGGCCGTTCCGCCCGCCGAGCTCGCGTCGATCCGCGCACGCTTCATCGCCGGGTGCGGCTGGGCCTCCTACGACGACGCGCTCGAGCGCCTGGACGTTCGGGAGCGGGTGCTCGCCGGCGCCGCCCAGCACCAGGAGGTGGTGCTCTGGTTCGAGCCGGATCTCTTCGACCAGCTCCAGATCCTCCAGGTGCTCGACCGGCTGCGGGAGCTCGCGGAGTCGACCCCGGTGAGTCTTGTCGCGCCGGACGCCTATCTCGGCCGCCTCGAACCGGAGGAGCTGGCGGCGCTCCTCGAGACGCGCACGGTGCTCGGCGAGGACGAGCTCGAGCTGGGGCTGCGGGCGTGGGCAGCGTTCCGCGCTGCCGATCCCACCGCCGTCGAGAGCCTCCTCGAACTCGACGCGGGCGCTCTCCGCCACCTGCTGCCGGCGCTGCGCCGACATCTCGAACAGCTGCCGGGCTCGGTCGACGGGCTCGCGCGGACGGAGCGGCAGATCCTCGAGGCCGTCGCCGCCGGAGCCCGAACCTGGCGGGAGGCGTTCGCCGCGACGCAGGAGTATGAGGAGTGGATGTTCCTGGGCGACCTGTCGTTCCTGCTCCACGTCGAGCGGCTTCGGGGCCGGGGCGCCCTCGACGAGCGGGACTCTTTGAAGCTGACCGATCTCGGCCGCAGGCTCGTCGCGGGAGAAGCCGACTTCGTCGAGGAGGCCGGCGCGGATCGCTGGCTTGGCGGTGTCCATCTTTCCGGCCGCTCCGTCGCCTGGCGGTGGAGCCGGGTCAGCAAAACGATTGTCGGCACGGGCGCGGGTTAACATGCCGCGGACAACGAGGGAGGGGATGAGATTGACTCGACAGAGAACCAAGCTCCGGCTGCTCGTGACGACGGCTGGTGCAGCGGCACTTGCATTTGCCGCCGCCGCCGCGGGAGCCGGCTCGATCACGATCAACGATCCGCCGTCGTGCTCGACGACGTGCACCGCCGCGACCGCTACGCCGTACCCCTCGACGCTGACCGTCAGCGGGATCTCACCCTCCACGGTGAGCTCCGTGACCGTTCAGCTGACGGGCCTATCGCTGAACAACCCCGACGACGTGGACATGCTTCTGGTCGGCCCGAACGGCACGACGAGCGTGATGCTCATGTCCGACGCGGGGGATTCGCAGTCGACCAGCCCGGGCATCTCGATCTCCTTCTCCGACAGTGGAGAGGCGCTACCGGGGGATGGCAGCCAGAACGGCCTGAGCTTCATCAACGGCCACACCTACCACCCCGGCAATCTTGCGAATAGCGACTGCTTCATCACGTCGGACGCCGGGGATTCCTTCCCGGCGCCGGCTCCGCAGAGCGGGTACATGACGGCGCTCTCGGCCTTCAACGGCCAGGCTGCGAACGGCGACTGGAAGCTCTACATCGTCGACGACTGCGGCGGCGACGGCGGCGGCACCCTGAGCAACTGGTGCCTGACGATCAACGGCACGCAGAAGTGCGGAACTGCGACGGCGGTGAGCGTCACCGCCTTCTCGGCGCGCCGCCTGGCGGGCGGCGTCCATCTCTCGTGGCGTACGGCCCAGGAGGCGACGCTCGCAGGCTTCAACCTCTACCGGGTCACCGGTCGAGGGGCCGTCAAGGTGAACCGGCCGCTGATCGCGGCCAAGCGTGCGGGCGAGGCCCGGGGCTCGGCGTACGCCTTCATGGATCGCGCAGCGCAGCGCGGCGCTCGTGCCACCTACCGCCTCCAGGCCGTGAACCTGGATGGCACCCGCGCCTGGGTTCGCCTGGCGACTACGCGGTAGGACGAGGCGTTCGCACGTGCCGGCCGCGGCTCAGGCGGCCGGCACGAGCTCCGTCAGCTTTCCCTCCAGGTAGCGGAGGTACGGCTCCGGGTCGAGCCCGCCGCCGACGAGGCGCTCGAGCGTCTCGGCGGGGGTGAACTTGCGGCCGTGGCGGTGGAGGTTCTCGCGCAGCCACTCGCGCAGCGGCCGGAGCTCGCCGGCGGCGATCCGGTCGTAGACGTCGGGCAGCTCGTCGAGGATCCGGTCCCAGATCTGCACGGAGATCACGTTGCCGAGGGCGTAGGTCGGGAAGTAGCCGAACGAGTTTCGCGACCAGTGGACGTCCTGGAGGACGCCCTGCGCGTCGTCTCGCACCTCCACCCCGAGGTACTCGTACATCCGCTCGTTCCAGGCCTCAGGAAGCTCTCGCAAGTCGATCTCGCCGGCGATGATCTGCTGCTCGAGCTCGAAGCGGAGGATGATGTGGAGGCTGTAGGTGGCCTCGTCGGCCTCGATCCGGACGAGGGACGGCTTCACCTTGTTGATCGCCCGGTAGAAGGTGTCCAGCCCCACCGAGCCGAGCTGCTCGGGGAAGATGCGCTGGAGCTGGGGGAAGAAGAAGCTCCACCACTGTCGGCTGCGCCCCACGAGGTTCTCCCACATCCGGCTCTGCGACTCGTGGAGGGCAAGGGAGGCGCCGCGGCAGAGTGGGGTGCGCTCGAGCGCCGGGTCGACACCGTTCTCGTAGAGGCCGTGGCCCGTCTCGTGCATCGTCGCGAAGGGGCCCATCAGCTGGTTCTCGGGGTAGCGCGCGGTCAGGCGGATGTCGTCCGTCGCGAAGCTCGTGGCGAACGGATGCTCCGTCGGGTCGACCCGCCAGGTGCCCGGCTCGAAGCCGAACGTCTCGACGATCAGCGGGTCGAGCCGGCGCTGCCGTTCCGCGGGGAAGTGCCCGCGCAGACACGAATCGTCGATCTCCTGCTCCGCGGCTCGCGCGATCAGCGGGACGAGGCCCTCCTTCAGACGCTCGAAGACGGTGCGGACCTCGGCTGTCTTCATGCCCGGCTCGAAGTCGTCGAGGAGGGCGTCGTAGGGCTCCTCCACCTCGAAGCAGTCCGCGTAGCGCCGACGCAGCTCGACGTTGCGCTCGAGCGCGGGCAGGAACTTCGCGAAGTCGGAGTCGCGGCGGGCCTCGACCCAGAGGGGGAAGGCCTGCCAGGCGCACCGGGCCATCTGCTGGCGCAGCTCCCCTGGGACTCTCCGCTCCTTCTCCCAGTCACGGCGGGCGACACGGACGAGGCTGGCCTCGTCGGAGTCGTAGGGGCGCGACTCCTCGAAGTCGCGCAGGTCCTCGAGCAGGCGCCCGATCTCGTCCGAGACGAAGCGCTCATGGGCGATCTTCACGATCGTCCCGATCTGGTCGGCGCGAACGGCCGCGCCCCGGGCCGGCATCATCGTCTGCTGATCCCAGGCGAGGAGGCCCCCCGCCTTCGTCAGGTCCCAGATCTCCGCGAGACGGGTGCGGAGCTCCTCGTAACGTGCGTAGTGCGGCTCGGACACGCGCGGCATGCTAGTCGACCTTCCGCGCTGCCTCCTCCACCTGCTCGGCTGACGGGCCTGACGGAGTCCCGAGAGCGCGGAAGGCTTCCAGCACCGGGCGCGGGTCGTTCGCGTGACGCTTCGCGGCCATCGTCAGGGGCTCGTGGAAGGCGCCGCCGCAGTGGGCGCATGCCCAATGGAGGCGCGACATGAGGCGCGCGGCCTCGCCGCCCGGGAACATCCTCAGGAGCTCGACGATCGTCGTCGAGCCCCTGATCTCGCGGGTCTGCTCACCGCCGGCGGCGGCGCCGCGGGCGGCGAGCCCGGGGACGCTCCGGCCGGTCAGCCCGCGGCCGCTTCCTGCGGGAACCGCAGCGGCTCGGCGTCGAGGCGGATCGCGTTTCGCGGGAGCTGGTAGCGCGCGAACGGGAGCACGATCACCTTTGCGTCCGGGCCGTGGCGCTCCATCGCGGCGGCGAAGGCCTCGCCGAGGGAGGTCGTGGCTTCGATGCCGATGTCGGCCGCCATCTCCAGGTTCTCCTCGAGGGTCACCATCGTCAGGTGCTTACGCGTCATCACCTCGTAGATCGGCACCCAGATGCAGCCGGCCCACATCTGGATCTTGCGCGCGTGGATGTCGCGCAGGATGGTCTGGTAGCTCTCCGGGGTCGGCGGCATGTAGGGCTTCATCAGGTCCATGAGCGCGAGGCCCGGGAAGTCGCCCATGGCCGTGGAGACGCCCGGCGACGGGGAGCAGTAGATGAGCGAGCCGCCGTCCTTCAGGACGAAGTCCGCCGACATGCAGCCCCAGCCGGTGTGGAAGAAGAGGTGGTCGGTGGGTGCGAAGACTCCGCAGATCGCGATGTCCGCCCGCTCGCCCGGATGCTCGTAAGCGTAGATCTCGTTGAAGCGCTCGATCGACTGCCGGTGGGCGACGGGATGGGCGCCGAAGTTGATCTCGAGCACGCGACCGCGCGTGTCGAGGAGCACGTTCAGCGTTCCAGAGAGGCCGCACATCGAAGCGATCTCGTCGATGTCGGAGCGCATCGGCCCGGCGAGGGCGCCGTAGTGGGTCTGGGGCGAGGGGACGAAGTTGCAGTGATTCGCCTCGATCGTCTCGTCGGCCACGACGCCCGGCATGATCAGCTTGCCGCCGCCGCCGTAGCCCCAGTGGTTCGCCTGCGCCTGGCCGATCGCGACCCGCACCTCGCGCTTCGCGACCTCGGCGTGGAGCCAGACCGGCGTGCCGCGCGAGGAGACGCCGACGTAGGTGTAGGCCTCCGCGTTCCGTGGCTCGTTCTGGAAGAGCGGGATGCCGAGCCGCTCCATCCGGTCGAGATTCTCACGCCCGACCTTCTGCTCGACGTCCGAGTCGGAGAGGGGGAAGACCTTGCCGTTCGCGGTCGTCACGCACGCGTCTGTGATCCCGGCCGCCTCGATCGCGTCGAGCACGGGAGGGAGGAGCTTCGACGCGGGGGTGGGGCGAAACTGGTTGTCGATCACGATCGCGACGCTCGAGGCGCCGGCGAGGAGCTCGGAGAACCTGGGACCGGCGACCGGAGACTCGAGCGCCTCGCGCGCCGCCTCCGTTGCGCTCGCGACCGGGTCGGGCTCCTCCGGGTAGACGGCGGCCAGGAGGTTGCCGGCGGGGATCTCCAGCTCGAGCGTCTCGCGGTAGACCTTCGACTCGTCGTCCGCGGCCCCGATCGTCAGCGGGTCGAGCGACTCGTACGGAATCGAGAAGGTGTTCGGCATCGGGCCTCCAGCGGCTTTGGCGGGACACGGCGAGGCTAGCAGCCTCCGGTCCGGCTTCGGACCGGGCGCTTGACGAACGACGGCCGATCGGAGGGGGTCGGTCACAGTGACCGCCGGGCACCTCCACGGCCGTCGTGCTGGCCGGGCTCGGCGGCGTCGTGCTGGCCGCCGGCTCCGCTCGGTCGACCTGAACGCGGGGGCGGGACGCTGCTGCTCGACGCGATCGCGGCGGCGGTGATCGGTGGCAGGAGCCTCTTCGGCAACCGCGGCGAGGTGCGGAGCGCGTTGCTCGCCGCGGCCGTGATCTCGATGATCTACAACGGCCTCACCACCTTCGGCTATAGCTCGGGCGTCAGCGGCATGCTGCTCTTCGCGGTGGCGGTCGATCCGGTTGCCCGCTGTCGGCAGGCGGAGGCCGGCCGCCGACCCGGTCAGCGAAGATCGAGCACCAACTCGAGAGCGTCGTCGACCCCTCGCAGCTCGTCGAACGTGAGGTGTCCGATGAGCCCCCCGAGGGCGCGCGCATCGACGGCTCCAACCATCTCGCACATGATCCGCGTCTGCTCTTCAGCGATCGTCACCTCGGGATGGAAGCTTGCCGCCGGGGTCGAGGTAGAGGTAGGGCAGACGACGATGGTCGAGAGCGCTAGGAGATCGTCGGCCTGAACGACTACCGCGAAGCGGCGACCATGCTGGACCCGGCCGCGGCCGCGCGGCAGCTTGATCTCATGAACGTCACCCCGTACCATGAAGCTCTTCCATCAGCGCGGCGACCTGGCGGGCCTCCCGCACGTAGGCGGGGTGCTGCGCAAGCGCTGCTGCTTCCGCAGCCAGGCCGGTGCGGCGCCGTTCGCGCTCTGCCGTCTCCGCGATCGCCTGGCGCGCCGCCTCGGAGCGGCTGATGCCTCGCCGGCGGGCGATCTCATCAAGCGAGCGCAAGCCGTCGTGGCCAAGCCGCAGCGACAGAGGTGCTGCTGGGGATGCCAGGCGCGTAGCGTAGCGCAAATCGCACTACGAATCGCGTGCTTGTTGGCCGGCGACCGGAACGAGATGCCGGTGAGGCCGAGGTGGCGTTCGCCTCCGAGCACGCTTGCACCGACGTCCGGCCCGGGCGTTCGTGTCGCCCACGGGGGAAGATCAGACGGCCGCTTCGGGCGTCCGAAGCGTGCTTGCGACCGAGCGGGCGTCGCGACCCACGTTGACGCGCGCTCCTCGGCAGGAGACGCTGCGCGGGGCCCGGTCAGACTTGCGCACCTTGCACACTTTCGCACCTTGCAAGCTCAAGCAGAAGTCCCTAGCCTTGCATGACTCTCGACCGGGGAATGCAAAAGGAGGATGGTTTGAAGAGGTTTCGGATTCCAATGTTGAGCGGCCTCATCGCCGTTGCCGTCATTGTCGCGGCCGTTGTAGCCGCCGGCGGCGGTGCCGGCACGGCGAGGAAGGCCGCGAACATCCAGGTCTGCGTCCTGCTGCCGGACACGAAGTCGTCCGTCCGCTGGGAGCAGTTCGACAAGCCCGACATCGCCAAGGCGCTGAAGGCGGCGGGCGTCACGTACTCGATCACAAACGCACTCAACGATCCGCAGAAGCAGAAGGCACAGGCAGACGCGTGCCTGGCGGCGGGCGCCAAGGTCGTCATCGAGACGGCCCTCGACGCCGGCTCGGCGTCGGCGATCGAGAAGGACGCCGCTGCCAAAGGCGCGAAGTCGATCGACTACGACCGTCAGGTGATCGGCGGCGTCGCGGACGTCTATGTCTCGTTCAACAACGAGATCGTTGGCGAGCTGCAGGCGAAAGGCGTCGTGGGGGCGCTGAAGGGCAAGAAGAAGCCG
>JBBRYP010000055.1:0-31898 GCA_038237515.1 Gaiellales bacterium | reverse complement strand
TAACGTTCGACCGGAAACGAAGGGCAGGTGGAGGCCGCACTACTCGGCCGCTTCGCGGCCGCCGGCCGCAGAGCGGTCGGAATAGTGCGGCGTCGGCGAACCCTCAGTTTCGAGCGAAACGTTGGGAGACGCCGCACTAGCTCACCGCGAACGTCACCGTCACGGTCGCCTGCAGCGACTCCGTTCCGGGCTCGATCGGCGTCGGCGCCGCCGAGGCAGCCACCTTGGCATCGCTCGCGATCGGCTGCGGAGCGTCGTCCACGGCGATCGACTCAACGTCGCCGAGCGTGACGCCCGCGGCCTCCGCCAGCGCCTGCGCGTTGGCGCGGGCGTCGGCGACGGCGCTCTTCAGCGCCTGGCGCACGAGCGCCTGCTGGTCGGCGCGGAAGAGTGACGGCCCCGACACGTCGTTCGCGCCGGCCGCGACGGCGGCATCGACGAGCGCGCCCGCCTGCTCGAGCCTCGTGACGCTGACCGAGACAGAGTTCGAGGCGGTGTAGCCCAGGATCGTCGCTCCGTCGTCCGAGTAGCGTGGCGAGAGCGTCACATGCTGGGTCTGGATGTCGGCGGAGGCGACGCCGGAGGTCTTGAGGGCGGCGATCACCTTGCGCATCGCTGCGCCGTTGTCGGCGAGGGCGCCCGACGCCGTCTTCGACTGGGTGTCCACGCCGAAGGAGAAGCCGGCCCGGTTCGGAACGGCGCTGACGAAGCCGGTGCCGCTGACGGTGGTCGTCCGGCCGGGTGCCGGGGTCTCGCCTCTCGCGCGCGCAGGAGTGCCGACACCTGCGAGGAGAGCGGCCGCGAGCGCGGCCAGCGCGAGCACGAGCACGTACCTGAGCTTCATCTGATCCTCCAGTCGAGTTGTAGAGCTGATACGCCGCCGCCGGCCGGCGCGTCACGCGCTGCGGCGGCTCCTCAGGCGGCGGTCGCGCCGAACTGGCGCAGGTACGGCTGCCACCCGCTCGGGATCCGCGGCGCCGCCAGGCGGATGAAGAGAACGGGTGCCGGCGGCCTGGGCGGCGCGGTCAGGATCATCGAGACCTCCTCGGGCAGCCGGTTTCCCTTGCGCAGGTTGCACGGGGCACACGAGGTGACGACGTTCTCCCAGACCGAATCGCCCCCGCGGCTACGGGGGATCACGTGGTCGAGCGTCAGGCGGGTCGTCGAGGTGCCGCAGTAGACGCACCGCCAGCCGTCGCGGGCGAAGAGTGCCCGCCGCGAGATCTTCCTCTGCGCCGAACGCGGCACCTGCACGTACGCGACCAGCCGGATCACGTGCGGCCACGGATAGATCGAGGTCGAGGTCCGAAGCGGCTGGTCGAGCTCCTCGATCACCTCGGCCTTCCTCTTGAACACGAGGACGTGGGCACGGCGAACAGAGCACACGTTCAGCGGCTCGTAGCTCGCGTTCAGCACGAGAACCTGCTCCATCCTCCTCGACTAGATGCTAGTGATGTGGCCGGTGACGTCGCCCGGCGAACCTTGCCGGTTCCATCGGGTGGGCGCCCCGCCGGGGAGCCACGTCGGGCCCCCGGGCTTCACGGCGACATCGCCCGCTCGACCGCCTTCTGCTCCTCGGGGGAGAGCGCGACGGGCGCGCGACCGTGATCGACCTCCTTCACGTAGATGCGCGCGTGGTCGCGCCCCTGGATCGCGCTCAGGACGATTCCCGAGCGGGCCGAGTCGAGCAGGGCCACTGCGGCGGACTGCTGGCCGCCGGTGCCGGAGAAGGCGTCGAAGCGAACGATGGCCGCATTCGAGAGCGAGCCGTCGACGCGGCGGTCGACCCGTGCGAGGCCGGCGGCGACCTCGTCGACCGCGCGATGAAGGTCGTCGATCCGCCCCTGGAGCGAGACCGCGAACTCGACCAGGTCCTGCTTCGAGCCGCCGAGCAGCACATCCTGGGCGCTCCGCACGCGCGCCAGCCGCAGCGCAACGGCGACCGCGACCCCCGCTGCCGCGCACGCGATCGCAACTGCGCCGGCGGCGAACCAGATCGCGTCCACAGCCACGACCATCGCCCCATCCTAATAAGCGTGCGCAGGGGAACCCAGAACTCACCGCGGCATCACGAGATTCGGCCGCGCGAGAAATGAGCTACGGAGTGAGCGAGAAGATGACCGGGTACTGCGCGGAGTTGTTGTCGGGGTTCGACTCGCCCGGCACGGGCTTGATGTCGACCTTCACCATCACGCGCGTCGAGAAGGCGACCTGGCCGATGTGCGTGAAGGTCACCGTCTTCTCCTCGCCGGCGTTGATCAGCGGGATCGTCTGCCTCTTCACGATCGGCGTGGGGTTCTGCTGGATCGTCAGCGTCACCTGCACCTGCACCTCCTGCGAGTCGCCCGTGTCCTTGACGACGACCTCGAAGCCGAGCTTGGTGGAGGAGACGACGATGTTGTCCGTGTCGGTGGAGAGCTCCTTGCCGCTCGGCAGCGCCCGCGTGAGGATCAGGCCGGTGCCGTGCAAGCGGCCGTCGCCGCTTCCGGCACGCTGCTTCAGACGGCTGAGGAACTCGGTCCAGGCGCGGGTGCTCGCGAAGTCCGGGAACTGCACGAAGTTCGAGTCGGGCACGGTCGAGGAGAGGTCGCCCACCCCCTGCCGCTGGAGCTCCGTCACCGTCGAGCCACGGAAGAAGTCGTCCCAGAGGACGTCGCTCGCGACGAGCCGCTGCGCCTGCTGGGCCAGCCGGTTCGCGTTCGCCGCGTCGTTGGCCGAGAGCTGTGCGCGCTTGAGCTCGCTGATCAGCCCGTTGAGGCCGCTCACCCGCAGCTGCATCGCGTCGATCACGTGATCCTGCTCGATCCGGAGCGGCCCTGGCGGAGCGATCGCCCGGGCACGCGCGACGTCCTGCTGCTGCTGCTGTGAGAGCCCGACAAGCTTCTGGTTCAGCTCCGAGAAGCGGACACCCTGCGAGACCAGGAGGTCGTTCAGCTCGCGCCCGATCTGCTGCGAGTCGTGGCCGACCGCGCCGACCTTCTCAAGGTAATGCCTGTAGGAGTTCTTCTTGCCAGAGCCCGAGCAGCTGTTCACCCAGAAGACGAGCAGGACGATGATCAGGATCGCGAGGGCAACGAGGCCGATCAGGCGTGCGAGCGGAGCGCCGCCGGAGGGCGTCCGGAACTGCGGTCGCCTCGGCCCGCGAGGCCCTGACCCTCCGCGTTGAGGCTGCGCAGGCGCCGGCGTGGCCGACCGTCGCGCCTGAGGGGCCGGTCGAATCTCCGTCGGCTCGGGATCGTCGAAGAAATCGAACTCGATATCGTCGTCGCGCTCGGTCATCTCGCGCTCCGGGGCGAACCCCGCGGCCACTGTAGCGGTCTGTTCGGCTTGCAAAGGAGTTTCTCCTGCCGCGGCCAACCTTCCTCCGGATGGGCGAAGCCGCCGCCGCGTCCGCGTCGCCGAAGCTGGTACTCGGACGCTACCGCCCTCTGCGGCCGCTCGGGAGCGGCGGGTCGGGGTCGGTCTGGCTCGCGCGCGACGAGCCCACGGGCCGGCAGATCGCGCTGAAGATCGTCCCGCGCGAGGGAAACGCCGGGTCCCGCGCGGAGCGGGAGGCGGCGACGGCCGCGCGGCTCCGCCACGAGCGCTGCCTGCGGGCCTACGCGCTCGCGCGGGACTCCGAGCACGTCTACATCGCGTACGAGTACGTCCCCGGGCGGACGCTGCGCGAGGCGCTTCGTAGCGGGGGGCTGGACGACGGGACGATCCTCGAGCTCGCAGCCCAAGTGCTCGAGGGCCTCGCGCACGCGCACGCGCACGGAATCGTCCACCGCGACGTGAAGCCCTCCAACGTGCTGCTCGCCGAAGGAGCGGAGCCCTCGGTGCGGCTCCTCGACTTCGGGCTCGCACTGATCAAGGAGGAAGAGACGCTGACCGCGGTCGGCGACGTGCCGGGAACCCTCGCATACATCTCTCCCGAGCGACTCCGCGGACGGACCGCGACATCGGCGGCCGACGTGTGGTCGGTCGGGGTGATGCTCTGGGAGGCCCTGGCTGGACGCCATCCGTTCTGGGAGCCCTCGCTGCTCGAGACGGCACGCGCGATCGAAAAAGGCCCTCCGCCGCTCTCGTCCACCCGCCCGGACCTGCCGCGCGGCACCTCCGAGCTCCTCGCGGGCGCGCTCTCGCTCGACCCTCGACGGCGCCCGAGCGCTGCGAAGCTGGCAGCCTCGCTGCGGCGGTCGGGCCGATCTCGCCGCAATGGCGTCTCCAGGGGACGTGGCCGAAAGATTCTCCCACGGACCTGGCGAAGCAGCCGCGGCCCGAAGGGCCAGGTCCGGGGGCCTGTCCCCCGGACCTGGCCGAAAGAGACAGCGGCGGCGGCTGGAGCCGCTGCGCTCTACGCCGGCTATGCGGCGGCGGCGGTGCCGTTCTTCCCGCAGGGGGGCGCGCCCGCGCTCGCGGCGACAGCGGCGGGCCTGTCCCTCGTGTGGCCCCGTGTCGGGCTCGCCTTCGCGCTCGCCGTCCCGATCCTCCCGCTCGGGAACCTCTCCCTCGGCCTCTCGCTCCTGTACTGCGCCTTTGCCGCCGGCTGGCTCGCGCTCTCGTGGCGGGCGCCCCGCGCCGGCCTCTTTTTCGTCGTCGGACCGCTTCTCGGTCCTCTCGGCGCGCTGGCGGTGCTGCCGCTCGCCGTCCAACTCGTGCCCGATCGTCTGCGGAGAGCGCTCCATGCTGCCACCGCGGTGCTCGCCGCCGAGGCGGTCGCGGGCATCTCCGGAAGCGCCCTTCCCTTCGTCGGCGGGCAGGTGCCCGGGGCCGTGCTCGCGGGAGTCGGAGGGCCGACCGAGGCGGCACACGCACTCCTCCACGCGCTCGCTGCGCGGCCGACTCCGGCCCGTGAGGCAGCCGTCCTCGCAGCCGTCGCGGCCGCGGTCCCCCTCTTCCGCAACCGCGGAGCCTGGGGGGTCGCGCTGCTGGGCGCCGTGCTGCTCGGCGCAACCCTGATCCCGAGCCCCGACGCCCAGGTCGCGCCGCTCGTCGCGTGCGCCTGGATCACCTGCCTCGTCCTCGGAGCCCTACAGGAGGCGGCTGCGCTCCGCTCCCTAGCCGAGCGCTTGCGCGTCCAGACGCACGAACGATCGCTCAGATCCGAGAGCCAGTGATGTAGCCGGCAATGTTCGCCAGGCCCCTGCCGCGATCGCGCAGCGCCAGAGTCCCAGGAACCGGGCAACATCACAGACCACATCACTACACTCGAAGGCGGGGGAACCCCGTCGGCGTGAGCGTGCTGCGCAACATCGAGCAGAAGATCGAATCGATCTTCGAGGGCGTCTTCGGCCGCGCATTCCGGACGCACGTCCAGCCCGTGGAGCTGGCACGCAAGCTGGTGAAGGAGATGGACGACCACAGGATGATCTCGGTCTCGCGCGTGTACGTCCCGAACGAGTACACGGTGTACCTCTCCACCTCGGACCGCGACCAGTTCGAAGACTACGAGGCAGAGCTGCAGGGGGAGCTGCAGGACTACCTCTCCGAGCATGCGCGGCGCGAGGGGTATGCGCTCCTCACGGAGCCGGTGGTGCTGCTGGAGACGGACGACGATCTCGAGGTCGGCGAGTTCGGGATCGCGACGCGCATGGCGCAGGGCCCTCAACGCGACGGGATCGGCCCGGGGCCGCAGGTCGAGGCAGGGGCGACGATGATCTACAAGCCGAGGCCGCAGGCGACCGAGGCGGCCTCGCCGGAGGAGCTCGGGCTGGAGCGGGAGGTGGTGACGCTGACCGTCGACGGCAAGCGCCACGAGCTCGACAAGCGGCGCGTCGTCATCGGCCGCTCGCGGGAATGCGACCTCCAGCTCGCCGACCCGAACGTCTCGCGCCGGCATGCCGAGGTTCGCCAGGAGGGAACGTCCTACTGGGCCGTCGACCTCGACTCCACGAACGGCATGCTCGTGAACGGCCGCCGGGAGCGGCGCGCGAAGCTCGAGAACGGCGACACGGTGACGGTGGGCTCGACCGAGCTGGTCTTCGGCCGCGAACTGCCCGGATGATCGCCTCGATCGCGGTCGAGGAGGCGCTGCTCCTCCTCAAGATCGCCTTCATCGTCCTGCTCTACCTCTTCATCTGGCGCATCGTCCGAAGCGCAAGCCGCGATCTTCGGGTTCCCCAGGAGAGCTTCGTGCTCGCCCCGCAGCAGGCCAGGCAGCTCGCGGCGACGCCGGCGCGGCCGGCGCGGCTCGTCGTCCTGCAGAGCCCGGCCCTCGACTCGGGCGGCGAGCACGTCCTGGACGCGCGCGCGCTCAGCGTCGGCCGCGGCACCCAGAACGACGTGCCGCTCGACGCCGACGAGTTCGCCTCCGCCACGCATGCGCGCTTCGAGCCGAGGCGGGACGGCGTTTGGGTGCAGGACGTGGGCTCGACGAACGGCACCTACGTCAACGGGATGCGCCTGCGCGCGCCGCACAAGCTGCGTGCCGGCGACGTGGTGCGAATCGGCCAAACCGACCTGAGGTTCGAACCTTGATCGTCGTCCGCAGCGCCAGCCATACCGACCCGGGCCGCAAGCGGCGCCGCAACGAGGACTCCTTCGTCTGCGAGCCGCCGTTCTTCGCGATCGCCGACGGCATGGGAGGCGCCCAGGCCGGCGAGGTCGCCTCGCGCCTGGCCGCCGCAGCCGTGAGCGAGCGCGCGGCGGCCGGGGGCGCGGCCGGCGAAGACCGCGTGCGGGCGCTGATCGAGGAGGCGAACCGCCGTGTCCACCGCCGGTCGAGCGAGGACGACCGGGTCGCCGGCATGGGCACGACAATGACCGTCGCCCTCGCCGGCGACGGGACGGTCGCGCTCGGCCACGTCGGCGACTCGCGCGCCTACCTCGCCCGCGACGGCCGCCTCGAGCAGCTCACGCAGGATCACTCGCTGGTGGCGGAGCTCGTGCGCAGCGGGAAGCTCTCGCCCGAGGAGGCGGAGGTGCACCCGCAGCGCTCGGTGATCACGCGCGCCCTCGGGACCGAGGCCGACATCGACGTCGACACCTTCACCGTCGAGGCCAAGGCCGGCGACGTCTTCCTGCTCTGCTCAGACGGGCTGACGACCATGGTCGACGACTCGGCGATCCTCTCGATCGTCGAGAAGGAGCGCCCGCGGCTGGACGCCGTCGCGCGGGCGCTCGTGAGCGCCGCCAACCGGAACGGCGGCGAGGACAACATCACCGTCGTCCTCTTCGAGATCGGCGGCGGCCTGAAGGAGACCGCCGAGCTACGCGAGGCTCCCCCCGCTGTGGCTGCGCAGGACGAGGAAGACACACTCTCTGGGCTCGACGGCGTGCCCGTCCTCACCGCCGAGCCGGAGCCGGGCTGGGACGACGACTGGGTGGAGGCGCCGCCGCGGCCGAGCCGCCGCTCTCGCTCGAAGCGCCTCCTGCTTGCGGGAGCGGCGGCTCTGGCGCTGCTCGCGATCGCCGCGGCACTCGGACTGTGGGCGCTCTCCCGGGCGCACTTCGTCGGTGCGGAGCCCGACGGTCACCTCGCCGTCTACCAGGGCTTCCCCTACGACGTCGTCGGCAGCCTGCACCTCTACCGCACGGTCTACGTCAGCCGGATCCGCGCCGGCGAGCTCTCCCTCGCCGAGCGGAGGAGGCTCTTCGACCACCACCTCGTCGGCTACGACGCCGCCCGGGCCGAGATCGCCCGCTACGAGGGGGGCATCGTCCCGTGAGCCCCCGGAACCGGGAGCTGTTCGCGCTCCTCGTCGTCGGGGTCCTGACCGGCGTCGGCTTCGCGAGCGTCTACATCGCCCGGCAGCACGTCGTCTCGACAGGCTCGCTCTCCTACGGACTGTTCTTCCTCGTCCTGTACCTGATCGGACACGTCGTCGAGCGTCTCACCGTGCCGGAGGCCGACCCCTTCCTGATGCCGATGGGCGCTCTTCTGACAGCGATCGGGATCACCGAGATCTACCGGCTGGACGACAAGGCGGCCTTCAAGCAGGGCCTCTGGATCGTGATCGCCCTCGGTTTCCTCGTCCTGACGCTCGTCGTCCTGCGCCGGGACTACCGTCGGCTCGAAAGCTACAAGTACCTGTTCGGCCTCGGCGCGCTCGTCCTGCTGGCGCTGCCGGCGCTGCCAGGGGTCGGCCAGACGATCAACGGCGCGCGGCTGTGGGTGCACGTGGGTTCGCTCCAGTTCCAGCCCGGCGAGCTGGCGAAGATCCTGCTGATCGTCTTCCTCGCCGCCTACCTGCGCGAGAAGCGCGAGGTGCTCGCGCAGGGTCGGCCCAAGGATCTCGGCCCCCTGCTCGTGATCTGGGGGGCGGCCATGCTCGTCCTCGTCGAGACGAAGGACCTCGGCAGCGCGCTCCTCTACTTCGGGATCTTCCTCGCGCTCCTGTACGTGGCGACGTCCCGGATCACCTTCGTCCTCGTCGGCCTGGGCCTCTTCGTGGCCGGGGCGACCGCTGCGTACACGAAGGTCTCGCACGTCCGCTCGCGCGTCACGATCTGGCGCCAGCCTTGGACCGACCACGCCGTCCACTGCGCGCTGACGGGAAAGCCCGCGTTGCGGCAGGATTGTGCGAGCTACCAGCTCGTCAAGTCGCTCTACTCGATCGCGAACGGCCATTACGGCGGGACCGGCCTCGGCGAGGGCACCTTCGTCTACACGAACGGGACTCCGCTGATCCCCGACCTCAAGACGGACTTCATCTACTCCGCCCTCGCACAGGAGCTCGGGCTCGCCGGCGTCGCGGCGCTGCTCCTCGTGTACATGCTCTTCGCGCTGCGCGGCTTCCGGATCGCGCTCCTCGCGCAGGACGGTTTCTCGAAGCTGCTGGCGCTCGGGCTCACCTTCGGCTTCGCGCTGCAGACGTTCATCATCGTCGGAGGGGTCCTGCGCGTGATCCCGCTGACGGGGATCACACTTCCCTTCGTCAGCTACGGGGGCTCGAGCGTCGTCGCGAACTTCATCCTGCTCGCGGGCCTCCTGCTCATCTCGCACCGGGCAAACACTCTTTCCCCGCTCGGCGGGGAAAGGCTAAAGGGGAGCGGAAGATGAATGCAGCGCCCTCGTACGCGGCCGTGGCTACCGTCTTACGCTCGCACCCAGCCTTTTGATCGAACTTTTCGGAAAAGTTCGTTGAACAAGCAGATCATCCGAGTGGCCGTCGGCTCGATGATCCTCCTCGCGGCGCTGATCGTGGCGACGACCTACTGGCAGACGTGGGCCGCCGCCGGCCTTGCCGACCGGCAGGACAACGCCATCGAGCGCGTCGCGCAGTTCACGATCAAGCGCGGGCTGATCTACGCGGCGGATGGGCGAACGGTGCTCGCCTCGAACCGGGTCAAGCGGGTCGGGGACAAGACCTTCTACTTCCGACGCTACCCGAGCGGCGACCTCGCGCCGCACGTCGTCGGCTACTCGACGCAGGTTCGTTCACGGGCCGGCATCGAGCGCTCCGAGAACGACTACCTGACGGCAACGAACAAGAGCCTGAAGACCGTCTTCCGGACGACGCTCGACCGCCTGAAGGGCGTGACGATCACTGGCAACAACGTCGTGCTGACCCTCGACGCGAAGGCGCAGCGGGTGGCGAACGACGCGCTCCGAGGCCAGTGCGGCGCCGCCGTGGCCCTCGACCCGGCGACCGGGAAGGTGCTCGTCATGGCCTCGGCGCCGACCTACGACCCGAGCCTCGTCGAGCGCAACTTCAGCGCGATCACGCGGATCACGGCGCCGTGCAAGCCCTCTGCGCCGCTCCTGAATCGCGCCACGGACGGTCTCTTCACGCCGGGCTCGAGCTTCAAGGTGATCACCGCCGCCGCCGCCCTCGACACCGGCCGCTTCCACCTCGACTCGATGTTCGACGACCCCGGCTACTGCGTCGAGTACGGCAAGCACGTCACGAACTTCTCCGACCAGAACGGCCCTGAGCAGTTCGGTCGAGTCGATTTCACCCAGGCGCTCCAGCACTCGATCAACGCCGTCTTCTGCGAGATCGGGAAACGGCTCGGCCCGATCCTCGTGCTCGACTACGCGAAGCGCTTCGGCCTCTACTCGGTGCCCCCGCTCGAGACGCCCGTGAACGAGCGGGCCCCGAGCGGCCTGTACAACGGAACGCACCTGTTCTTCCCGAAGAACCGCTTCCAGGTCGATCCGGGACGGCTCGCGTTTGGCCAAGAGCGGATGCTGGTGACGCCGCTCCAGATGGCGATGGTGACCGGCGCGATCGGCAACGGCGGTGCCGTGATGCGCCCGTACGTCGTGCAGCGCATCGTCGGCCCCGACCGTAAGACGCTGGCGCGAACGCGCCCGCAGGAGCTCGGCCGCGCGATCAAGCCGCAGACCGCAGCCGATCTGAGCGGGATGATGGAGGCCGTGGTGACGGGCGGCACGGGCACCGCCGCACAGATCTCGGGCGTGCGCGTCGCCGGCAAGACGGGAACCGCCGAGACAGGGATCGAGCACACGAACACGACCTGGTTCATCGCCTTCGCACCCGCGGACGCGCCGCGCGTCGCCGTCGCCGTCGTCCTCGAGAACCAGCACGCGACCGGCGGCGAGACTGCGGCGCCGATCGCAAAGCGCATCATGGAGGCGATCCTCTCGGAGAGCGCGAACTCCTAAGGCAGTGGCGCGCTAGTGGCGATCTCCGACACCCTCATCGACCAGGTCTTCGACGGCCGTTACCGCGTGAAGAGCCGGCTGGGCTCCGGGGGGATGGCGAACGTCTACCTCGCCTTGGACCAGGAGCTCGGGCGCCGCGTCGCGATCAAGATCCTGAACGACCGCCACGCCCACGACGAGCAATTCGTCGAGCGCTTCCGCCGGGAGGCGAAGAACGCGGCTGGTCTCTCGCACCCGAACATCGTCTCGATCTACGACCGCGGCGAGGCGGAGGGCACCTACTACATCGCGATGGAATACCTCGAGGGCCGCACGCTGAAGGAGCTGATCCTCACGCGCGGCCCGAGTCCGGTCGGGGTCGCGATCGATTACACACGGCAGATCCTGGCCGCGGTCGGCTTCGCCCACCGCCATGGAATCGTGCACCGCGACATCAAGCCGCACAACGTGATCGTCGCCCCGGACGGGCGGCTGAAGGTCACGGATTTCGGAATCGCCCGCTCCGGTGCGAGCCAGATGACCGAGGCGGGGTCGATCATCGGGACCGCGCAGTACCTATCCCCCGAACAGGCTCGAGGCGCGCCGGTCACCCCCGCGTCCGATATCTACTCGGTCGGGATCGTCCTCTTCGAGATGCTGACGGGGAACGTCCCCTTCACCGGGGACACCCCACTCGAGATCGCGATGAAGCATCTCTCCTCGGTGCCCGAGCCGCCGTCGGCGAAGCGGCCCGACATTCCCCGCGACCTCGACCTGATCGTCCTCCGGGCGCTCGCCAAGGATCCCGCGGAGCGTTATCAGTCGGCGGAGGAGATGGACGCCGACCTCGCCCGCGTCTCGCGCGGCTCGACGGTCGCGCCGGAGACTGCGACGGCGGCGACGCACGTCCTCGCAGGCGCGGGAACGGCGGTGATCGCCCCGACCTCGATCACCCGCGCCGCCACGGTGATCACGCGCCCCGGACCCGCTCGCCCGGCGCCACCGGCGGTGCCGCCGGGCGGCACGTTCTACGGCTACGACGAGCCGCCGCAGCGCCGTCGGCCGGTCTGGCCGTGGCTGCTCGCCCTCGGGCTCGTCGTAGGGGCCGGGATCGCCGCCTGGCTCCTGTGGGGCAAGATCCAGAACCAGCTGAACGCGAACAAGCCGGTGGCGGTGCCCCTGGTGGAGGGAATCCGATCACAGCTCGCGGTCCAGAAGATCGAGGACGCGGGCCTGACGCCCCGCCTGGAGCGTGAGCCGAGCCGGACGGTGCCCTTCGGCTTCGTGATCCGCCAGGCACCGCCCGAGGGCGACCGCATCGACAGGGGGAACCGGGTGACGATCGTCGTGTCGAGCGGCAAGCCGAGGACGATCGTGCCCGACGTGCGCGGCAAACCGCTCGACGAGGCGGTGTCGGCGCTGAAGGATGCGCAGCTCGCGCCCAAGGTCTTCTACCTCCACTCCTCGGAGCCCTCCAACACGATCACCGGCCAGGATCCGAAGCCGGGCGAGCGGGTCGTCGAGGGCACGAGCGTCCGGATCAACGTCTCGCAGGGCCCGGAGCCCGTCGCGGTGCCTTCGGTCGGGGGCCTCCCCTACGCTCAGGCCCTCGCACAGCTTCAGGGCTCCGGCTTCGCCGTCGCGCGCGACGAGCGCGACTCCGACCAGCCGAAGGAGACGGTGATCGGGCAGGACCCAGCCGCAAACACCCTCCAGCCGCCTGGATCGACCGTGACGCTCACGGTCTCGAAGGGGCCAAAGACGCTCGCGATACCCGACGTGACGAGCCTCGACCGGGCGACCGCGATTGCGACGCTGCGCGAGTCCGGCTTCCGCGTCGCGGTCCAGATCCAGGACACGAACGACCCTGCGCTCGACGGGATCGTGATCTCGCAGGACCCGCAGGGCGGGACGAAGGCCAAGCCCCGCACGGAGGTCACCATCGTCTCGGGCAAGCTGATCGCGCCGACGACCACCGCTCCCACGACGACCGACCTCACCACCACGGCGATCACGACGACGGCTCCCGCGACGACCACTGCGCCCACGACGACGGCGCTCACCACGACCACTGCGCCCGCTACGACGACCGCACCGACGACGACGACAGCGCCGACCACCACGACCGCAGCGACGACGACCGTTGCGACCACCGGCGTCTCGACGACGGTGACGGTGCCGTGAGACGCCGGGTGGCCGTCCTCATGGGCGGTCGCTCGAGCGAGCACGAGATCTCCCTGGCGTCCGCGCGGTCGGTGCTGGCCGCACTCGATCCCGCCCGCTACGAGGCGGTCGCGGTGGCGATCGGGCGGGACGGCCGCTGGGAACTCGGGTCCGGCGACGGTGGGACTGCGTTGACGGCCGGGGACACCTCTCCCGCCGAAACGCTGCCGATCCCGGCCGCGAACGCCCCGGCCACCCTGGCGGAGGTGGACGTCGTGCTCCCGATCCTCCACGGCCCCCTCGGGGAGGACGGGACGGTCCAGGGCCTGCTCGAGCTCGCGGGGGTCGCCTACGTCGGCGCGGGCGTCCTCGCCTCCGCGCTCTGCATGGACAAGGATCGCTTCAAGGCGATCATGCGGGACCAGGGCATCCCGGTCACGCGCAACGTCACCCTGAGAGCTCCGGAGGAGCTGCGGAACCCGTACGGCTACCCGGTGTTTGTCAAACCGGCACGGCTGGGCTCGTCGGTCGGGATCACCAAGGCCCACGACGAGGCTGAGCTGCGGCAGGGCGTCGCGCTCGCCTTCGAGCACGACGAGAAGGTGCTCGTCGAGGAGTTCGTCCGCGGCATCGAGGTCGAGGTGGGCGTCCTCGGGAACCGCCGCCCGATTGCCTCGCTACCCGGCGAGATCCTCGTGACCCGCAACGAGTGGTACGACTACTCGGCGAAGTACGAGCAGGGCGAGATGGACCTGATCGTCCCGGCCCGCGTCACGAAGGCCCAGCTAGGGCGTGTCCAGGAGCTCGCGGTGCAGGCGTTCGTCGCGACCGAGTGCGAGGGGATGGCGCGAGCCGACTGCTTCGTCCGCAAGGACGGTGAGGTGCTCGTGAACGAGCTGAACACCATTCCCGGCTTCACCGCGACGAGCGTCTACGCGAAGCTGTTCGAGGCGACCGGCATTCCCTACCCGGAGCTCCTCGACCGCCTGGTCGAGCTCGCCCTCGAGCGCCACGAGAGGCGCTCGCGGCTCCGCTACTAGCCTCTCGCCGTCACCTCGTTCACGTGGGCCCGGTACTTGTCCGGATGGGCCAGCTTCGTGATCCAGATCACGAGGTAGCGAGGGTGCGCCGTCCCGTCGAGAGCAAACGTGTGCGCCGACCCGACAATCGCCGGCTTCGAGACGTCGTGAAACGGGCCGTGGTCGTTCGCACCGGCCTGGATTCGGGCCGTGAAGCCTGGCGTGTCGGAGGTCACGCGCACCTCGGCGACGCGGCGGGCGCCGGCCGCGAGCACGATGCCGACGCCGGCCTTGCCGATCTCGGGCAGATCCGCGTCGTAGCCCTCCGTCGACCAGAACGTGTTCGGATCCCCGTCCGTGGCCTTCGGGACGTCCACGTCGTGCTCTCCGTCGTTCGCCGGGTCGTCCGTAGCCACCGCCCGCAGCGGCACCGGCTGGAGGTTCGCGGAGGTCGTGGTCTCGCCGGTCGACCTCGTTCCGGCCGAGCCGGAACCGCGGCGAAGGTCGATCGTGCCGAGGGCGAAGAGGGCAGTGACCACGCCAGCGGCCACGAGGCCGGCCAATACGAGCGGAACCCAGAGGCGCCGCCGGCCGCGTCCCGCCGCCGGCGTTGACACAAGCTCCGGAAGCGCTTCCGGCGGGGCGGCGGGGGCAGGCGTCGCGGCCGGCGCCGGTACGACCATCGTCGCCTCGTTCGGGCTGTCCGGCCCGAGCTCGGCCAGGCAGCGCTCGAGCTCGTCGGCGAAGGCCTCCATCGAGTCGAACCGTTCCGAGGGCTCCTTCGCCATCGCCCTCCGGAGCGCGCCGTCGAGCCGCGGCGGCACGTCGCCCCTCCGTGCCGCGGCACTCGGGGCCGGCTCGCTCACGTGCTTCAGTGCGACGGCGATGAAGTTCTCTCCCTGAAAGGGCACATCGCCGGTGAGCAGCTCGTAGAGAACGGTCCCGAGCGAATACACGTCGGACTGCGAGTCGACCGCGCGGCCGCTCGCCTGCTCCGGCGCGATGTAGTGGCTCGTGCCGACCACGCTGCCCGTCTGCGTCAAGCCATGGACGTCGACCGCACGCGCGATCCCAAAATCCGTCACCTTGGCCTCGCCGTCCCGGGTCAGGAGGATGTTCTGCGGCTTGACGTCGCGGTGGACGAGCCCCTGGCGGTGAGCGAAGGCGAGCGCCTCCGCGACCTGGAGCCCGATCTCCACCGCCTGCCGAACCGGCAGCGGCCCCTCGCGCAGCACGAGCTGCTTCAGGTTCTCGCCCTCGACGAACTCGAAGACGATGTACTGGCGCCCGTCGCGCTCGCCCCGGTCGATGACGGTGACGATGTTCGGGTGCGAGAGCTGCGCGACGGCGCGCGCCTCGCGGCGGAAGCGCTCGATCTGGTCGGCGTCCTCTCCGTAGTGCTCGTGGAGCACCTTCAGCGCGACGTTCCGCTCGAGCAGGGTGTCGTGCGCCCGGAAGACGCTCGACATTCCACCGCGGCCGACGAGCTCCTCGAGCTCGTACCGATCCGCGATGCATTCGCCGAGCATTGCGGGAGATTGTGCCCGCGCGCGGGCCGTGGGGTCGACTACGCGAGCGCGGTCTGCAGGGCGTGCTCCCAGCCCGCGAGAGCCTCGTCGAGCTCCGCGTCGGAGATCACGAGCGGGACGAGCACGCGGATGACGTTCGAGTAGAGGCCGCACTTGAGGAGCAGCAGGCCGTTCCGCGCCGCCTCCTCGACGACGGCTGTCGCGAGCTCCGGCGCCGGGGCCTTGGTTTCGCGGTCGAGCACGAACTCCATCCCCAGCATCGCCCCGAGGCCGCGGACGTCACCGATCGTCGGGAAGCGCTCCTGCCACGCGACCATCCGCGTACGGATCGTCTCGCCGATCGCGCAGCTGCGCGCGACGAGGTTCTCCTCCTCGATCACGTCGAGCACGGCGAGCGCCGCCGCCTGGGCGACCGGGTTGCCGACGTAGGTGCCCCCGATCGTCGAGTCGGGCGCTGCGTCCAGGATCTCGCGCCGGCCGACGACCCCTGAGAGCGGCAGTCCGGCCGCGATCGACTTGGCGACCGTCATGAGGTCGGCCTCGATCCCGTAGTGCTCGGTCGCGAACAGCTTGCCCGTCCGTCCGAAGCCGGTCTGCACCTCGTCGAGCACGAGCACGATCCCGTGCTCGTCGCAGATCCGGCGGATCCCGGCGAGGAAGTCGCGAGGCGCCGGGACGAACCCGCCCTCACCCTGCACAGGCTCGATCACGATCGCCGCCACCTGCTCGACCGCGACCTGTGTAATCAGCGCGCGCTCGAGCGCCGCCAGCGCCGTACTCGAGTCGGGGCCGCGGTAGTCCTGCGCGAAGGGCACCCGGTAGATCTCAGGCGCGAACGGGCCGAGGCCGGCCTTGTAGGGGTGCGTCTTGGAGGTCAGGCTGAGGGAGAGGAAGGTGCGGCCGTGGAAGCCGCCCTCGAAAGCGATGACCGCCGGCCGGCCGGTGTACAGCCGGGCGAACTTGACGGCGTTCTCGACCGCCTCGGTGCCGGCGTTGAAGAAGGCCGCCTTGGCGGGCTTACGGACGGGCGCAAGCTCGCACAGCCGCTCGGCGAGCTCGACGTAGCTCTCGTAGGGGACGATCGTGAAGTCGGTGTGGGCGAAGCGGCTGAGCTGGTCCTGCGCCGCCTCCACCACCCGCGGGTGCGAGTGTCCGACGTTCAGGCAGCCGACACCGCCGGTGAAGTCGACGAAGGTGTTTCCGTCGACGTCGGTGATCGTCGCGCCGCGGCCCTCCGCGATCACGATCGGCAAGCAGATCGAGAGCGCGTCGGGCACCACGCGCGCCTTCCGCTCGAGAATCTCCCTCGACCGCGGCCCCGGGATCTCCGTCCGCACATCGATCGAGCGCGTCATCGCCACTGAACGCACGATATCGCAGCGGCTGGCCGAGTGCATAGTGAATAGTCGCCATACATCGCTCGGTCGAATCGGCATCGAAGAGGAAGCGATGCCGATCCGGCGAAGTCGCCGGTGTCGCCCCCGTGCGTGATTTGATCTTCCCGATGCGCAGACCCTCGCTCTTCCTCGTCGCCGTGCTCGCGGGCGCCGGGATCTTCGCGCTGACGAAGCTGGCCTCGCCCGATCGCGCCGCCTCGAAGCCGGGCGCGAAGGCCTCGGCGGTTCCCACCCGGGCTCGCCCGGTTGCGCGGCCGGTGCGAGCCGCGGCCGCCGGCAAGTCCTTCACCTTCGCCGCCACCGGCGACATCGCGATGGTCGACTCCTCCGAGTCGGCCGGCTACTTCGCCGGCGTCGCCCGCTACCTCGTCGGCGACGTGGTGATGGGCAACCTGGAAGGGACCCTCACCGACCGCGGTTCGTCCAAGTGCGGCTCCGGCAGCTCGAGCTGCTTCGCCTTCCACGCCTCGCCCTCGTACGGCCAGCTGCTGCGCTCGGCTGGGTTCACGGTCCTGAACCTCGCGAACAATCACGCCTACGACTTCGGGTCGATCGGGCAGGCCGACACCGTCGCGACGCTCGACGGGCTCGGTCTGAGGCACACGGGACGCCCCGGGGAGATCGCCGTGCTCCACGTGCACGACCTGAGGGTCGCGCTCGTCGGCTTCGCACCCTACCCGTGGGCCCAGAGCCTCACCGACATCGCAGCGGCGAAGCGCCTCGTGCGGCGTGCCGACGCCCTCGCCGACGTCGTGATCGTGACCATGCACGCCGGCGCGGAGGGCAGCGACCATACGCATGTCATGCCGTCGGCCGAATACTTCCTCGGCGAGAACCGCGGCGACTCGATCGACTTCACGCATGCGGTCGTCGACGCGGGCGCCGACCTCGTGGCCGGCAGCGGGCCGCACGTGCTGCGCGCGATGGAGTGGTACCACGGACGCCTGATCGCCTACAGCCTCGGCAACTTCGAGGGCGCCCACACGCTGAGCACCGCCGGCATCCTCGGCATCAGCGGAATCCTCCGCGTCACCCTGCGCGGCGACGGCACGTGGGTGCGGGGCAACCTCCTGCCGGTGCACCTCGTCGGCAGCGGGCTTCCCGAGCGCGACCCGGCCGAGGCGGCGCACGGCGTCGTCCGGTCGCTCTCGCGCGAGGACTTCGGCAGCCGCGGGATCCGCGTCTCGTACACCGGCGTCCTCTCGCCGCCCGGCTAGGCCCTTAGGTGGCGCGGTTCCGCTTCGCCCCCGCGCGCCCACCGGCGGTCGCGGCGGCAGCGATGGTGGCGACGAGCCACCCGCTGGCGACCCGCGCGGGGCTGCGCGCGCTCGAGCGCGGAGGCAACGCCGCCGACGCGGCGATCGCCGCGGCCTCAGTGCTCTGCGTGGCCGAGCCCATGTCGACCGGGATCGGCGGCGACGCCTTCGCGATCGTCCATCGAGGGGACGAGGTGATCGGCCTCGACGCTGCGGGCCCCGCCCCTGCACGGGCCGATCCGGCGGAGCCGGTCGAGGAGGTCGGGCCTCGTTCGGTGACGGTTCCCGGTTCGGTTGCCGGCTGGCAGCTGCTCTCGGAGCGCTTTGGACGGCTCGGCCTGGACTCCTGCCTCGCGGACGCGATCGACGCGGCCGAACGCGGGGTCGCCGCGGGCGCGGTGGTCTCTCGCGCGTGGGCGTCGCTCGCTCCGCCGGCCGAGCTCGGCCCGCCGCCGCGCATCGGGGAGCCCTTTCGTGCGCCCGAGCTCGCGGCGACGCTGCGGCGGATCGCCGGCGAGGGATCGCGCGCGTTCTACGAGGGCTCCGTGGCGCGGTCGATCGCGGCGGCTTCCTGGCTCGAGGAGGAGGATCTTGCGCGCTTCGAAGCGCGGCTGGTGGATCCGCTGCGGCTCTCCTACCGGGGCGTGGAGGTGCTGGAGCTGCCGCCCCCGACGCAGGGCGTGGCCGCACTCGAGGCGCTGGGCCTCCTCGAGGGGCTCGAGCCGACGCTGGAAGCCCGGATCGACTGCGTCCGCCTAGCGCTAGAGGACGCTTTCGCCCGCGTTCGCGACGGTGGGGACGTTCGCCCGCTCCTCGAGCCTGCATTCCTCGCCGGCCGGCGCGCCGATCGCCCGACGGGCGCCCGGGAGGCCGGCGGGGGAACCGTCTACCTCTGCGCGGTCGATTCGAATCGCATGGCAGTCTCGTTCATCCAGAGCCTCTTCCACGGCTTCGGCTCGCGCGTGCTCGCACCCGGCACCGGCGTCGTCCTCCAGAACCGCGGAGCCTGCTTCGCTGTCTCCGGCCGGGTCGAGCCCGGGCGCCGGCCCTACCACACGATCATCCCCGGGATGCTCTTGCGCGACGGCGCACTGCTCGGGCCGTTCGGGGTCATGGGCGGTTTCATCCAGGCCCAGGCGCACGTCCAGCTCGTGTCGGCGCTCGTCGACGAGGGGCTCGATCCGCAGGCGGCGCTCGACCGGCCGCGCTTCAGGGTCGACGGCCCCCTCGTCAGCCTGGAAGAGGGACTGTGGCCGGAAGCCGAGCGCCTCGAGCGGGCGGGCTACCGGACGGTTCGGGAAGAGGAGGGCTTCGGCGGCGGCCAGGCGATCCTCGTCGAAGGCGAGTCGCTCGTCGGCGGTTCTGACCAGCGCAAGGATGGGTACGCGGCCGGCTTCTGAGCGGGGGTCTCGCGGGGCGAGAGCCCCCGGCAAGCGAAGCGACCTAATCCGCGCCACTCGCAGCGCCCGCCCCTCGCCGCGCCCCGAGTCGGGCTCATTGCTCTCCGCAAGGCCATCCGCCCGGTCCTCGGCAAGGGCTCCCGCACGACGAGCGGCCATAGAATCGCCCGGTGGTGTGCTCCGATCGCACGATCCGGCGGCTGCTTGAGGAGGGCAGGGTCGAGATCGATCCGTACGACGAGACGCTCCTCCAACCTGCGAGCGTCGACGTGCGGGCCGACCGCTTCTTTCGGGTCTTCCATAACGCCCGCTATCCCTTCATCGACGTCAAGGAGCCGCAGGAGGAGCTGACCGAACTCGTCGAGATCGCGGGCGAGAGCCCCTTCATCCTTCATCCCGGCGAATTCGTCCTCGGGTCGACGCTCGAGCGCATCCGCCTCCCGGACGACCACGTCGCACGCCTGGAGGGGAAGAGCTCGCTCGGCCGTCTCGGGCTCCTGATCCACTCGACGGCCGGCTTCATCGATCCCGGCTGGAACGGCCACGTGACGCTCGAGCTCTCGAACGTGGCGAACTTGCCGATCACGATCTACTACGGGATGAAGATCGGGCAGCTGTCCTTCGTCCAGCTCACGGAGCCGGCGGAGACGCCGTACGGAAGCGGCGAGCTCGGCTCGAAGTACCAGGATCAGCAGGGGCCAACCCCGAGCCGCTACTGGCAGAATTTCGCCCGGTGAGAGTCCTCGTCACCGGCGCCACGGGGTTCATCGGTCCTAAGATCGTCCAGGCGCTGCAGGCATCCGGTCGCAGCGTCCGTGTGCTCGAGCGAACCGCCGGAGCCTGGCAGCGTGCGGGTCTCGCCTGCGAAGAGGCCGCTCAGGGGGACATGACGGACGTAGCGAGCCTCCGGCGGGCGGTGGGGGGCTGCGACGCAGTCGTCCACCTCGTGTCGATCATCGTCGGGCGCCCGGACGACTTCGAGCGGATCATGAGCCGCGGGACGCGCGACCTGGTGGAGGCCGCGCGGGCCGCGGGGGTGCAGCGGTTCGTCCTCATGAGCGCTCTCGGCACCGCGTCGGAGACGCGCGACCTCGTCCACTACTACGGCGCCAAGTGGGAGATGGAGCAGGCCGTGCAGGCCTCCGGCCTCGAGCACGTGATCTTCCGACCGAGCTTCGTGTTCGGCCGCAACGGCGGCGTCCTCCCGACCTTCGTGCGTCAGGTCCGCTGGTCGCCGGTGACCACCGTGATCGGGCCGGGAAGCCAGCGCCTGCAGCCGATCTGGGTGGAGGACGTGGCTGACTACTTCGCGCGTGCGGTCGACCTGCCTGAAGCTGCGAATCGGACCTTCGAGCTGGGCGGGCCTGACCAGGTCACCTGGAACGAGCTGTACGACCGGATCAGGAATGTGCTCGGAAAGTCGCGGACGACGATCCACCTCCCGCTCGGACTCGTCCGCGCCGCCGCGACGCTCGCCGAGCGTCTCCCGCGCGCCCCGATCACGCGCGACCAGCTGACGATGCTGGCGCACGGCGACAACGTCGTCTCGAACGACGACGCAATCGAGACGTTCGGGCTTCCGCTCGTCCCGCTCGACGAGCAGATCCGCCGAGCGTCGTAAGCCGCGGACGTCCAGCCGCCGGAGGCGCCGGAGGCGCGTGCTCGGCGCCGAGAAGCGCACCGGCGCCGGCCAGCGAATCTCGAGGCCCTCCGCGCTTCTCCTTTCCGATCACCCAGCTCAGGGAGCCGGTCCGCTAGTGAGCCTGGATCCAGGAGAGCACGAGACCTCTTGCCTTCGCTGCGTACGGTGCGTCCTCGACGATCTCCCAGCCGTGGAAGCCGCCGGGGTAGAGGGCGGTTCGCTTGTCGCGGGCTCCCGCGCGGCGGAGGAGCAGCAGGGCCTCAGGGACGGAGAGGTAGCGGTCGTGGGGCGAGAACCGACGATCAGCAGTGGAGAGCGCAGGCGCGGCATTGCGGCGAGCGCGTTCAGCCGCGCCCCCCCGGCAAGGCCGTCTCCCCGGAGAGGCTCACGACGCCGTCGACTGGAAGACCCGGTGCGTAGGTCAGTGCAGCTGCTCCGCCGAAGGAGGCGCCGATCAGGAAGATCTTCGTCGCGCCGGGAGGATCCGCCCGCTGGCGCGGCGATCTTCCTCCTCAAGCTGTTCCTCGGGTGGACGGCGTCGCCCGCCGCAGTCCTCGGCCAGCTGCGCGCATATCGGGCGCTGCTCGAACGCCGCCTCGCGGAATTCGAGCAGCTGGAGAGCGGGCTTGGCCGAGGACGAGCCGCCCCACTCGCGGATCGCCCTGCGACACTGGATCATCCGAGCTCGCGCCACGCTCCAATGGGCCGACGAGAGCGAGGCGACGCTACGTGCCTCTCGCTCTCCCGCCGCTGCGGAGCCGACGCGCCCACCGATGGGCAGGTGCGCGCGAGCCTAGATTCAACCGCTCCTGACGAGCGTCCCATCACGGACGCCGCGCGCGCCGCCTCTAGCCCGCGACGGGTGCGAGCCGCTCCGGCGCGGTCTCCTGCAGCACCGACCAGGCAAGATCGGCGTCGCGGTCGGCGCGCTCGGCTCCCGCACCGCCACGCAGGCCGAAAAGGCGCTTGGCGAGCAGCAGGTAGAGGACGATCGCAAGGTTGACGACCAGCGCGACGATCTTGAACCACGAGAGCCGCTTCGTCAGCTCGTACACCTCGAGCGGCAGGAAGATCGTCGTCGCGAGGAAGGTGAGATATTCGGCCCAGCGTTTCTGGAGCCAGAGTCCGATCGCCTCGACGCCCTCCAGCAGCGCATACGCGGAGACTCCGAGGCCAACGAGCTTGATCCTTCCGGAGCTGAGCGAGAAGAGCCGATCGAGTTCCCGAACGAGGCCGATGTGGCTCGTCTGGACCGGGCCGCCGCCGACTCCGCGCTGCAGGTCCGTGAAGATGCGGTAGAACCCGCGCCGCAGCGAGTCCTCGTGCGCCGCGAAGAGGAAGATCGCGGCCGCAAGCAGCCCCAGGATGACGAAGTGGAGCGCGCGGTCGACCGCGATCACGCGCAGCACGACCTTGTCCCTGAGTGTCTTGCCGCGAAGCGGCAGCCGGATCTCGGCGGCCGGCGGCGGGTATTCCCGCGTCGGCTCACGCGGCGGCGCAAGCGGAAGCCAGCTGTCGCAGCGCAAGCAGCGATGCCAGCGGGCACCCGCCATCTCGCGCGCGAAGAGGGCGTCCTCTGCGCGGAGATGCGCCGCGTCGATCCCGACCAGCTCGTGCCCGCGGACGCCGCAGGCCAGCAGCTCGTAGTGGAACCGAGGCCGGAAGCGCCGCGGCTTTGCCGTGCCGGGCAGGACGCGGTTGCGGCGGGGCGGCATCCGAGTGCTACCGCCGCCGGACGAGGCTGCGAATCATCTGTGTCCTCGAGTTCTGGTCCTTCAGCGCGCGCTCCGGTCCCGCTCCCACGCCGCGAGCAGGCCCTCGACATGACGCCGCTGGCCATCGGTGAACGCGGCCGCCGCGAGGAGGCGCCGGACTTCCGCCGGATCGTCTCCCCGCACCGCAGCCTCGAGGTGCTCGCGGGTAGGTGTGGGTTGCGCGAGCTGGCGGCGCAGCCACCGCAGGAGGCTGACACGGGCGGCGGTGGCGGCGCTGGCGCGCGCCATCAGGCGACCTCGACGGGGGAGAGCGTCCGGAGCGCCTGCGCGGCGATCCGGGCGTCGATCTCGTGCGGCACGGGCTGCGGCCCAGCGGAGAAGTCGCCCGGGGCGTGCGCGAGCGCGCGCAGCGAGTGTGCCTGGAGCGCAAAGCCTAGATCCATGATCTGGATCTGGTGGCCGGTCGCGGCCGACAGGTTCAACATCTCGCCGCGCGCGAGGAGCCGTACCCGGCGGCCGTCCGCGAGCCGGAACTCCTCGACGTGCGGAGCCAGCCGGCGGTGCTCCTCGGAGAGCTCCGCGAGTGCCTCGACGTCGATCTCGGTGCCGAAGTGGCCGACGTTCGCGAGCATCGCCCCGTCGCGGAGCGCGAGCAGCTCGTCCCGGCGGAGAACGCCTGGGCGGCCGGTGACCGTGACGACCACGTCCGCCTCCGAGACTCCGGCGCGGAGGTCGCGCACGAGCATCCCGTCGAAGGCTGCCTCGAGGGCGCGCAGCGGGTTTCGTTCCACGACGACCACCGTCGCACTGAGGGCGCGCAGCGTCCGAGCGAGGCTCCGCCCGCACGAGCCGTAGCCGACGACGCAGAAGGTGGTTGCGGCCACGAGCGAGTTCGTTGCCCGCAGGAACCCGTCGACGACCGCGGGGCCGATCCCGTACTGGTTCTCGAAGAGCTGCTTCACGGGGCTGTCGTTGATGACGACGACCGGGAACGGGATCTTCCCGGTGAGCTCCTCCCGCAGCCGGTTGGCGCCGGAGGTCGTCTCCTCCGTCGCGGCCACGACCCGCCCGCCGCCCCGCTCGATCGTCCCGGCGATCAGGTCCGCGCCGTTGTCGAGCAGGAGGTCCGGGTCGGCCTCGAGCACGCGCTCGACGTGCTCGTAGTGGTCGGTGATCGTGTCGGCGCGGCGCGCATAGGCCCGGATTCCTGGGGCGCGTGCCAGCGCCGCGGCGACACCGTCGTCGGTGGTCGCGGGGCTGCCCGTGAGCACGAGCTCGGCTCCCCCGGCGCTCAGGACCTCGACGAGCACGGCCGTCTTCGACTCGACGTGCAGGCACATCCCGATCCGCCGTCCCTCGAGCGGTCGCTCGCGCTCGAACTCCTCGCGCAGGGTGGCGAGCACCGGCATGTTCGCGCGCGCCCAGGCGATGCGGGCCGCGCCTTCCTCCGCGAGCGCGGCGTCTTCGAGCATGCTCGGCGGGAGCTGCTGGAGCGCCGTCGCCATCCGCGCGATCTTACGATGCGGAGAGGGCCGGCGGCAGCTTCCGAGCCGCGTCCCGACCTCAAGGGAACCTCAGAGCTGCCCCAGATGAACCTCAGAGGTTGTACCGGAAGCGAGAGGGCCGTGAAAGCCCGTCTCGCCGCTGCGGCGGGGCAAAGAAAGAGGGGCCGCCGTGGCGGCCCCTCTTTTCTTCGGTGACCAGCGTTGAAGTGGTAGAGGCGCTTCCAGCTCGACCGTTCCGGCCGGCGGCGCGAGGCGCGAGTCCCCTACGCTGGCTAGGCGATTCCCCGTGGGTGCCGGGGACACGCCTCTACCCGCTGGTACCTCCGCTGCCCGTACAGGAACTTTCCACTATCGGACCACCTCCTTTCCGCGTTGCGCGCATCCTAGCGGTCGGAGCGGCGCCACGGTGATGCTGTTGCCTACCGAGCCACGACCGGCAGTTCGAGCCCGCGATCGAGCGGCAGCCACGCGAGCCGCCGAGCTCGAGCACCGCCCAAGCACGTTCCGACGCGCTCGTCGATCACCGCGGCGTCGCGACGACGAAGCGGAAGACGTTCTCGAGACGGACGATCCCGGTTGCGACGTCGAGGTGCGGCTGGACTGACTCGGCAAGTGCCTGGTCGACGGCCTCGTCGCCGACCTGACGGCGCGCGAGCGTGGCCGGCCCGGAGGAGCCGAGCCCGCGGACGGCCGTGTCCAGGTCCTCGTACACCCAAGGGCACGGCACGTCGTGGGTCTCCTGCGGAACGAGACCGGCTGCCTCGACGAACCGCTCGAGGGCACCCGGCGCGGAGAGCGCGAACGGCCCGGGCGCTCCCTCGGGCGGCGGCGGCAAGAGCGACCCTATCGCCTTCAGCGTCGCGACGGCCTCGCACTCCTCCGGGGCACCCCAGACAGCGACCGACATCGTCCCCTCCGCACGGAGGACGCGTGCCGCCCCGCGGAGCGCGTTCTCGGGGTCGGCCGCGAACTGGAAGGAGTTGAAGCCCGTCACGACGTCGAACGAGTCGACCTCGTACGGAAGCTCCTCGATCTCGCCGAGCCGGAAGTCGCCGCCGGGGACCCGCTCCCGCGCAACGGCGATCAGCCCTTCGGAGGCGTCCAGGCCACTCACCTCCGCGCCGCGCTCGTGGGCGAGCACACAGAACATCCCGGCCCCGCAGCCGGCGTCGAGGAGCTTCGTCGAGCCGCCGATGCCGACGACGCTCAGCACCCGCTCGTAGAGCGGTCGAACGGTGCCTTCCTGGATGTCCGCCCAGTCGCGGGCCCGGGAGCCCCAGAGAGGCCCCTGAGCAGTGGCAGTACCCGTCATCGCTTCCTCCTACTGACCGAGATCGACCTTGACCCGCCCATCCTCCACTCGCACCGGAAATGTCTCAACCGGGAGGTAGGCGGGGAGCGTGAGCGCCCTTCCCGTCCGGATGTCGATGTGCGCGCCATGGCGGGGGCACACCGCGTAACCCTCCTCGAGGTCAAAGTCGCCCTCGCAGAGAGGGCCGTCGTCGTGGGAGCAGCGATCCTCGAGCGCGTAGAGCTCGCCGTCCAGGTTGTAGACGCCGACGGAGATCTCGCCCGCGTGCACGATCTTGACCTCCCCCGGCGGCAGCTCCTCGAGCGGCCCGACCTCGATCTCCGCCAAGGCTATTTGAGCTCGAGCTCGTCGAAGCCCGCCCACTCCTGCGGAAGAGGCGTGCCCTTGCCCTTGTGGAGGGCGAGCTTCAGAGTCGAGAGGCCGAGGAGCGCGCACTTGAGCCGCACGGGCGTGAGCGGGATGCCGATCTCCTCGAGGAGCTCGTCCTTCTCCATTGCCGCCACCTCGCTCGCTCGCCGGCCGGAGACCAGCTCGGTGAGCATCGACGTGGCCGCCTGGCTGATCGCGCAGCCGCGGCCCGAGAACTTGACGTCCTCGATCGTCTCGCCGTCGGGCGCGAAGGCGACGAAGATCGAGACCTCGTCGCCGCAGAGTGGGTTTTGCCCGTCGGCCTGCGCATCGGCGGCCTCGATCGTCCCGTGCCCTCGCGGGTTCCGGTAGTGATCCAGGATCACCTCGCGGTAGAGCTGATCGAACTCGGTCACCTCACGCGCACGCTAGCCGAGGAGCTTCTTCGCCTTGACGACGCCGTCGACGAGCCGGTCGACCTCCTCGGGGAGCGAGTAGAGGTAGAAGCTCGCGCGGTTCGTCGCCGCGACGCCGAGGCGCGTCATCAGCGGCTGGCAGCAATGGTGGCCGGCGCGGATGGCGACGCCGTCGAGGTCGAGGATCTGCGCGACGTCGTGGGGATGAACGCCGTCGACGTTGAAGGAGACGATGCCGGCCCGCCGCTCGACCGGGGGCCCGTAGAGCGTCACGCCGGGAACCTCGCCGAGGCGCTCCAGCGCGTACGCCGCCAGCTCGCGCTCGTGCTCCTCGATCGCGTCGATCCCGATCGCGGTCAGGTAGTCGACGGCGGCGCCGAAGCCCACGGCCTCGGCGATCGGCTGCGTCCCCGCCTCGAACTTGTACGGCAGCTCGCCCCAGGTCGTCCGCTCGAGGGTGACGGAGCGGATCATGTGGCCGCCGAGGTTGAAGGGCTCCATCCGCTCGAGGAGGGCGGCGCGACCCCAGAGCGCGCCGACGCTCGTCGGCCCACACATCTTGTGGGACGAGAAGGCGAGGAAGTCGCAGTCGAGCGCCTGGACGTCGATCGCGTGGTGTGGAGCGGCCTGAGCCGCGTCGACGACCATGATCGCGCCCTGCTCGTGCGCCCAGGTCGAGAGGCGCTCGATCGGGTTGATCGTGCCGAGCGCGTTCGAGACGAGGTTCCCTGCGACCACCCTCACCCGGCCGGAGGCGGCGATCGCGTCGAGGCCGTCGAGCTCCAGCTCGCCCGAGTCGTCGATCGGGATCAGCCGCAGCTCGGCCCCCGCTCGCCTGGCGATGTACTGCCAGGGGACGAAGTTCGAGTGGTGCTCGAGCTCGGTGACCGCGACCACGTCGCCCGGGCCGAGGTTGTCGAGCCCCCATGCGTAGGCGACGAGGTTCAGGCTCTCGGTCGCGCCGCGCGTGAAGATCACCTCGCGCGAGGCGGGAGCGTTGATCAGCGCAGCCACCTTCTCACGCGCTCCCTCGTACTCGGCCGTGGCCCGCTCGGAGAGCGTGTAGACACCCCGGTGGACGTTCGCGTAGGAGGTCTCGTAGAAGGTGCGCAACTTGTCGAGCACCTGCCGCGGCTTGTGGGTGCTGACCGCCGAGTCGAGGTAGGCGAGCGGCTTGCCGTGGATCAGCTGCTCGAAGATCGGGAAGTCGGCGCGAAGCTTCCGCGCGTCGAGCTTCGGCTTCAGGGTGACGGCCACACGACCCATGCTATCGGCCGCTGTTTTCGCCGCGCCGCTGCGGGCTCTACCTGAAGCTGCAGGAGGGCGCGAAGACGCCGGAGGCGCGCGAGTAGTCGCTGTGCGGCTCCGCCCAGTCGAAGAGCGACTGACCGTCGGCGAACCCCAGCCGCGCCTTCCAGGCGAACGTGCCCTTCGGGAGCGCGCGCGTGAAGGTGTCGACCGGGCGGCCGCGCGCATCTGTCCAGATCGCGGCTCCCGACGGGTCGAGTTGCCCGCGGAGGAGCGAGGTCTGCAGGTAGGTCACCCAGGCGTGGCGCTTGGGATCGAACCGGAGGAGCGTTCCCTGCCAGGTCAGGGTCGGCGCGGCCGGGTTGAGGCTCGCGCTGCCCTGGAGCCAGACTGGCACGAAGGGCGAGGTCAGGTGCGGACGGTGCTTCGGAGGCGGCGGGTGGACGTTGTGGGGAGCGCCGAGCGACGCCACGCGACGGGCCGTCGACCCACGGGTTCCCTGCGTGGCTCGTGCGCCGGTGGACCCGGTGCAGGCAGCGTCGCCAAGCTGCGTGTTGTCGCCCGCGACGGCGGCGCTGGAGGCGGGAACCGCCGGCCGACGAGCCAGCGGGTGCTCGAGCGCGCGCAGCTCCGATCCCGTCGCCGCGAGGTTGCGGCCGACGCGCCCGCCGCCCGCGGTGCGGCTGCTGCCGGGCACGCCGCTCAGCTCACAACTCCGGCCCCGCCCGTCGAGGCAATAGTCTGTGCCGGGGCCGCCGATGAAGGTGTTCGTTCCCGCCCCTCCCTCGAGGAAGTCGTCTCCGGCCCCGCCGAGCAGCAGGTCGTCGCCGGCGCCGCCGCTGAGTATGTCCGGGCCCTTACTGCCGATCAGCGTGTCGCCGAAGGGGGAGCCGAAGATCCCCTCCACGTTCCTGATCGTCGCCTTGCCGTATCCCGTGACCTCACCCGTGGCGAGGTTCGCCTTGACGCCCGCGGGCGCGAGCGCCAGGTCGAGGCGGTCCAGGCGCCCCGGCCCGCCGTCGAGCACGTCGTTGCCGGGGCTCGGCTCGAGGAAGTCGTCGCCCGCTCCGCCGTCGATCCGGTCGTTGCCGGGCGTCTTCGCCGTAGACGAGTCGCCGAGCAGCAGGTCGGTGTCGCCGAGGCCGCTGATCGTGTCCGACCCGGAGCCGCCGTCGATGAAGTTGATCCCGTCGCTGCCGATCAGGGTGTCGTCGAAGTTCGAACCGCTGAGGCCGTCGATGCTGATCAGCCGGTCGGTGCCCTCCCCGGTCGCCGTCCCGGTGGCGAGGTTTACGCTCACGGGTGCGTCGCTGAAGAGGAGAGTGAGCCCGTCCAGGCCGGCGCCGCCGTCGATCGTGTCGTTGCCGCCGAGGCCGGCGAAGACGTTGCCGTTCGCGTCGCCCGTCAGCGTGTCGTCGAACTGCGTGCCGACGAGCGACTCGACGCCGGAGAGCGTGTCCGTTCCGTCGGCACCCGTCGCGATCCCCGTTGTGAGGTTCGCGTTCTCCGGGCCAGGCGTGTCGAGGAAGGCGACCAGATCGTTCCCGTCGCCCCCGACCAGGCGGTCGTCGCCGGTGCCGCCGACCATGCCGTCGCCGCCCGCGCCGCCGTCGAGCGCGTCGTTGCCGCTGCCGCCGAAAAGGGTGTCGTCCCCGTCGCCGCCGCAGATCGTGTCGTTCCCGTCGTTGCCGAAGACGACGTCGTTCCCCGCGCCGGCGTCGATGACGTCGTCGCCGGGCGTCCCGCGGAGCACGTCGTCGCCGGCCGTGCCCACGACCGTCGCCGTCAAGCCCTGGCACGTCTCGAGCGGAGCCCCCTGGGCGCCGCCCGCTGCCGCGAGGCAGGCGAGCGCAGCGAGGACCGCGATCCTGGCCAAGGCGACCGTACGAAACCCCATCCGCACCGTCAGTCTACTCGCGCCGCCTCGGGGATCCGCGCCTCGAGCGCGGCACCGAGGGCCTCCCGCACCGGCTCGAGCTCGATCCGGTCGAGGACGTCCTGGAAGAAGCCGCGCACGATCAGACGCTCGGCTTCGCTTCGTGGGAGACCACGGGCCATCAGGTAGAAGAGCTGGTCGCGATCGACCTGGCCGAGGGTGGCGCCGTGGGTGCAGCGGACGTCGTTGGCGAGGATCTCCAGCCCCGGGATCGAGTCGGCGTGAGCCTTGGCCGAGAGCAGGAGGTTGCGGTTCTCCTGGTAGGCATTCGTCCGCTGGGCGTCGGGCTCGACGCGGATCATCCCGCGCCACACGGTGCTCGCGCGGTCGCGCAAAGCACCCTTGAAGGCGAAGTCCGACGTCGTGTTGGGGGCGATGTGCTCCTGGAAGGTGTCGTAGTCCAGATGCTGGGTCCCGTCCGCGAAGTAGGCGCCGGTGACCTTCGACTCCGCGCCCTGGCCCGCGAGGTCGTTCTGGATGCGGATCTTCCCCTTCTTCGAGCCGAAGCCGCCCGCGACCCAGTCGAGCTTCGCGTCGCGCTCGACTCGTGCGTGGTGGCTGGCGAAGTGCCACGTCTCACGCGAGAGGTTCTGCAGCGAGACGTACTCGAGCCTCGCGCCCTGCTCCACGTAGAGCTCGGCGACGGCGTTCGAGTACCCGCGCAGGTCGGGGCTTCCGGAGGCGTACTCCTCGATGAGGCTGAACCGTGAGCCCTCCTCGGCGACGACGAGCAGGCGCCAGAAGAGGGAACCGCCCTCCACGGAGTTCGCGATCCGCACGAAGAGCGGCCGCTCGAGCTCGACGTTCCGCGGCACGTGCACGAGCAGCCCGTGCTGCCAGCTGGCCGCGTTGTGCGCCGCGAACTTCTCCTCGGCGCCGACAAGCCCGCCGAGGCGCTCGTGCGCGTCCAGCGCCTCAAAGGTGATGCCCTCGGGCGCGCGCTTGATCTCGATGCCTTCCTCGGAGACCGTGGCCATCGCGGCGACGTCGATGTCGACCATGGTCGCGCCCGCCCCGTCCGGGGCCTGTCCCCGGCCGGGCCCAGCCGGGACGTAGCTCTCGGGGTCGAAGCCGCGGAGATCGGTGAACCGCCACGACTCCTCCGAGGTGGTCGGCAGCGGCAGCGCGCGGTAGCGCTCGAGGAGGGCTGCCCTAGGCACGAGGGGCGTAGCGGCGGTGCAGCATCAGCGCGTTCCCGTCGGGGTCGTGGAAGAACGCCATGTGGCAGACGCCCGTGTCCAGGACCTCGCCCCTGAACTCGACACCCTTCGCCTCGAGATCGGCCCGGCGCGCCGCCACGTCGTCCACCCGCAGCGCGATGTCGTTCGGGTTCGGCGCGAAAGGAATCCCCATCTTCTCGGGCTCCCACACGCTCAGCGTTACCTGCCCCGCCGTGACCTCGAACCCGACGGGAGTCTCACTCTCGAACGGCAGCCCGAGCGTCTCGGTGTAGAACCGCCGAGACCGCTCGAGATCCCGCGAGACGATCGAGATGAAGTCGACTCTTTCGACGCGAATCAAGTTGCTTGGCAGTCGCTATGGCACGCCGGTCGCAGGCGGAGCCGAGGCTGACGCTGGGGGGAAGGTGGCAAGAAGAAGGGGGCCAACGGGGGAAACACGGTTTCCCCCGTTATCCGACGGAACCTTCCATCTGGAGCTGGATCAGCCGGTTCATCTCGACGGCGTACTCGAGCGGGAGCTCCTTCGTGATCGGCTCGACGAAGCCCGACACGACCATCGCTGAGGCTTCCGCCTCGGAGAGTCCGCGCGACATGAGGTAGAAGAGCTGCTCCTCGCCGATCTTCGAGACGGTGGCCTCGTGCCCGATGTCGACGTTCGACTCGTCCACGCGGATGTAGGGGTAGGTGTCGGAGCGCGACTCCTCGTCGAGGATCAGCGCGTCGCAGACGACCTTCGAGCGAGCGCCTCCGGCACCCTTCGCGACCTCGAGCAGACCGCGGTAACCGGCGCGGCCGCCGTTCTTCGAGATCGACTTCGACGTGATCACGGACGACGTGTTGGGCGCGACGTGCACGCACTTCCCTCCGGCGTCCTGGTGCTGGCCCTTCCCTGCAAAGGCGATCGAGAGCACCTCGCCGTGGGCGCCCTCGCCCATCAGCCAGATCGCGGGGTACTTCATCGTCAGCTTCGAGCCGAGGTTCCCGTCGACCCACTCCATCGTTGAGTTCTCATAGGCCACGGCGCGCTTCGTGACGAGGTTGAAGACGTTGTTCGACCAGTTCTGGATCGTCGTGTAGCGGCAGCGGCCGCCCGGCTTGACGATGATCTCGACCACCGCCGAGTGCAGCGAGTCGGACGAGTAGATGGGAGCGGTGCAGCCCTCGACGTAGTGCACGTAGGCGCCCTCGTCGACGATGATCATCGTGCGCTCGAACTGGCCCATGTTCTCTGCGTTGATCCGGAAGTAGGCCTGGAGCGGCATCTCGATCTTGACCCCCGGCGGCACGTAGATGAACG
>JBBRYP010000054.1:0-33017 GCA_038237515.1 Gaiellales bacterium | reverse complement strand
GCGCCAGCTCGAGCGTCTCCATGAACGCGGTCGCGCCCACCATGTTGTCGTCGTCGAAGGTGCCCCAGCCGGAGTTCGCGTGCTGGTGCCCGAGCAGTCCCTCCGCCGCGAGCAGCGCCGCGTACTCCCCGAGCGCCTCACCGTTCATGATCAGGTGCTGCCAGTCCATGTTGACCTTGACGTTCTCGATCCCCTGGGCCCGCAGCTTGTGGATCACGTGGAGCGTCATCCCGATGTTGCGCATCAGGATCTTCATCGCCGGCTCCGAGTTCTTGTGCTCGAGGAAGAGCAGGGACCCGCGCTCCCCCAGGCGGTGGGCGACCTGCCCGAGGCCTTCGACGAGCCAGCGCCAGCTGTCGGCATAGGGCGTCTGGAACGGGTAGTTGTACCCCTCGATCCCCGGCCACACGATCAGGTGGACGCCGAGCTCGCCCGCGAGATCCGCGGCGCCGAGGCAGATGCGAAGCGCCTCGGCGCGGGTCTCCGGCACCGGCGAGACCAGACCCCCGCGGCCGAAGCGAGGATCGAGGTGCAGCCCGCCGGCGAGGCAGTAGATCCCGTGCCCGCCGAGCGCCTCCTGCACGGCCTCGACGTTCGACTCGGAGAGTTCCTGCGGGTAGTGGAACTCGTAGTCGTCGATCAGGTCCCCCAGTCCCTCCACGGCCCGGCGGACGCGGGCGGCCGTGTCCTCGCCGGCCCCTTCGGGGCGGTAACCGCCGGGCATGAAGCGGGTCACCATCGACCCGAGCGCCCAGATGCCGAGGCTCGTTTTCACTGTGTCCCTCCTCTGGGGCGCCCCAGAGGAACCTCAGAGGTGCCCCAGAGGCAGTGACGAGAGTGTGACGGCCTCACGACGTCCTAGTATCCCTCACCCGTGCGCTACGGAGCGATCACCTTCGTCTGGACGAGTCCGTTCACGACTGGCGAGCTCGGCCTCGTCCGGCGGGTCGCCGACCTCGGCTTCGACGCGATCGAGGTCGCCGTCGAGCAGCCGGGGCTCCTCGAGGGGGCAGCCCTTCGTGACGCGCTCGACGAGGCCGGGATCGAGGCGCTCGTGATCGGCTTCGGAACCGCCGACCGCGACCTCTCGAGCGACGACGAAGGCGTTCGGAGCTCCGGTCTCGAGTACGCGAAGTTCTGCGTCGACCTGGCCGCGAGGGCCGGTGCAAAAGTTCTCGCCGGGCCGCTGAACTCGGCTGTCGGGAAGGCGAGGATGCTCTCGCCCGACGACCGCCGGAGCGAGCGACAGCGCGCCGTCGAAGGCCTGCGCGAGGTCGCCGACTACGCCGGCGAGCGAGGGATCAAGCTCGCTCTCGAGCCCCTGAACCGGTGGGAGAACGACATGCTGAACACCGTCGACCAGGGCACCGACCTCTGCGCCGCGATCGACCGGGACAACGTGGGGCTCCTGCTCGACACGTTCCACATGAACATCGAGGAGAAGCGGATCGGGGACGCGATCCGCAGCGCCGGCTCGCTCCTCGTCCACTTCCACGCCTGCGAGAACGACCGCAGCGCACCGGGCTCGGCGCACGTCGACTGGAGCGAGGTTCGGGACGCCCTTCGGGACGCCGGCTACGACGACGTTGCCTCGCTCGAGTCGTTCGTGCCGACGATCCCGGAGCTCGCCACCGCCGTCTCGATGTGGCGCCCGGCCTACGACGACCCAGACGCCTTCGCCCGCGACGGCCTCGCGCATCTGAAGGCGCTGTTCGGCTAGCAACATAGAGAAGGAGGACGCAGATGCCGCGACCAGTGACGCTCTTCACCGGCCAGTGGGCCGACCTGCCCGTGGAGGTGCTGGCAGAGAAGGCCGGCTCCTGGGGCTTCGACGGCCTCGAGCTCGGCTGCTGGGGCGATCACTTCGAGGTCGACCGGGCGCTCGCCGAGGAGGGATACGTCGAGTCGCGGCGCGAGCTCCTGAAGAGACGCGGCCTCGAGTGCTGGGCCGTCGGCGCCCACCTCGTCGGCCAAGCGGTCTGCGACCGGATCGACGAGCGCCACCGCGCCATCCTGCCGCCGGAGGTCTTCGGCGACGGCGAGCCGGAAGGGGTGCGGCGGCGTGCTGCCGAGCGCATGAAGGACACGGCGCGCGCGGCCGCGAAGCTCGGCGTCCGCCAGGTGAACGGGTTCACCGGCTCCTCGATCTGGCATCTGCTGTACTCGTTCCCGCCGAACGACTTCGGCGAGATCGATCGCGGCTATGCCGATTTCGCGGAGCGCTGGGAGCCGATCCTCGACGTCTTCGACCGGGAGGGGGTCCGGTTCGGGCTCGAGGTGCACCCGACCGAGATTGCCTACGACTTCGTGACGACGCGCAGAGCGCTCGACGCGCTCGGGCGCCGCGAGGGCTTCGGGATCAACTTCGATCCGAGCCACTTCGCCCACCAATTCCTCGACTCCGCCGCGTTCGTGCTCGAGTTCGGCGATCGGATCTACCACGTTCACGTCAAGGACTCGAAGCGCTCGCTCGACGGGCGGAGGTCGATCCTCGGCGGCCACCTCAATTTCGGCGAGCGCGAGCGCGGCTGGGACTTCGTCTCTCCCGGCCACGGCGACGTCGACTTCGAGGATCTCTTCCGCGCCCTGAACCGCATCGGCTACGCGGGACCCCTCTCGATCGAGTGGGAGGACTCCGGTATGGACCGGGAGTGGGGTGCCCAAGACGCCCTCGCCTTCGTGCGGCGCACCGACTTCGCCCCGTCGGAGGTCGCCTTCGACGCGGCGATGCAGCGGCCGGGGGAGTGAGGGCGGGAGCGCGGCGTCAGGTGACGACGTCGAGCGTCTGTTCGCTCTCGGAGTCGAACAGGTACAGCTTCTCGGCCGGCACGGCGAGCGTCACCGGCTGGCCGGCCGTCAGCTGTCGGTCGACCGGGAGCTTGGCGACCAGATTGATTTCGCCGGAGTGCAGGTGCACGAGCTGCTCGTCGCCGAGGTACTCGACGACGTCGACGACTGCCGGAATCGTGGCTGCGTCTGGAGCGGGGCCGTTCGCGACCTCCAGGTGCTCTGGCCGGAGTCCGACGACCAGCGCGCGCCGACCGCGCGCCGCGGTGGCCGCGGCGAAGCGTTCCGGCACGTGCACGACGAAATCGCCGCTCCGCAGGATCGCGTTCCCGTTCGAAGATGCCGGCTCGACCGAGACGGTGTTCATCGCCGGAGAGCCGATGAAGCGGGCGACGAAGAGGTTCTGAGGGTTCGTATAGAGGTCCTGCGGCGTCCCGACCTGCTGGAGGACGCCGAGGCGCATGACCGCGATCCTGTCACCCATGGTCATCGCCTCGACCTGGTCGTGCGTGACGTAGAGCGTCGTCACCCCGACGCGCTGGTGGAGCTTCAAGATCTCCGCGCGCGTCGCCACCCGCAGAGCGGCATCGAGGTTCGAGAGCGGCTCGTCCATCAGGAAGACGGCCGGCTCGCGGACGATCGCTCGGCCGAGCGCCACGCGCTGCCGCTGACCGCCGGAGAGCTGCTTCGGCTTCCGCTTCAAGAGCTGCTCGAGATCGAGGATCCTCGCCGCGTCGCGAACACGCCGCTCGACCTCGCCTTTCGGCGTGTGCTTGTTCCGCAGTCCGAAGGCGAGGTTGTCGAACACCGTCATGTGCGGGTAGAGCGCGTACGACTGGAACACCATGGCGACGTCGCGCGACATGGGCGCGACGTTGTTGACGACGCGGTCGCCGATGAGGACACGGCCGTCCGAGATCCGCTCGAGCCCGGCGACCATCCGGAGCGCGGTCGACTTGCCGCACCCCGAGGGCCCGACGAGCACGAGGAACTCCTTGTCGGCGATCTCGAGTTGAAGGTCGTCGACGGCGTGGGTGCCGCCCGCATACGTCTTCGTCACGTGGTCGAAGGTGACGCCTGCCATCAGGTGGTCGCGTCCTCGGACGGCGGGGGGAGGACGAAGTGCGCGGCAGCGAGGGCCGAGAACGCGATCGTGAACGTCAGCACGGGCAGGATTCCGATCGCGCCGACGAGGTTCACGAGCAACAGCGCGAATGCGAGCCCGCAGGTCGCGAGCGGTCTCCGTAGGAGCGCGATTGCGGCCTCGCGTAGGACGTCGCCAAGGTCGGCGCGGCGCCGCGCGACGGCGAGCGGCCACACGTGGATCTGCCAGAGCGCGAACGTGAAGGCGACGTAGAAGGCGACGACCGCGAACGGCCACGCAAGCGCGCCGAGGCGCGCGTAGAACGACACGGCCGTGACGACGAGGATAGCCGCCGCCGCGCCGAGCGCGCCGAGCACGAGCCCGCGTCGCCAGTGCAGGCGCAGTCCGTCCACGACGTCGGCGAGCCGGAGCCCATCCGTCTGCTGCACGGTCACGGCGCAATGCATCAGAGCTGCAGCGAGCGGTCCGGCGGCGACGAGGAGAAGCAGCGCCGCTTCCGTGTAGGTGGCAGCGATGAGCGCCGCGACCGCAGGGACGGCGAGCACGAGGTTCGGCACGACCAGCCGCCAGCCGTTCTCGTACAGGTGGCGGAGCGCTGCCGTCAACGCGTGGCGCACGGTCATCCCTTCACGCCTGCGGAGGCCACGCCGGCGACGAAGTAGCGCTGGAAGAAGAGGTAGATCACCGCGATCGGCGCGATCGCGATCGCGCTGCCCGCCATCAGCTGCGGCCACTGCGTCTGGTACGTGGTCACGAACGAGAAGATCCCGACCGGCAGCGTGAAGTGGCTCGGCGCGGTCGTGAAGATGATCAGCGGCCAGAAGAAGTCGTTCCAGGTCCCCTCGAACTCGAGGATCGCGACCGCGGCGATCGCCGGGCCGGCGAGCGGGAGCATCACCTTCCAGAACGTCTTGAAGTAGCCGGCGCCGTCGAGCTTCGCGGCCTCCTCGAGGTCGCGGGGGATCGTCAGGAAGTACTGCCGCATCAGGAAGAGCTGCGCGGCCGACGCCAGCTTGATCAGCACGTAAGCGTGGTAGTGGCCGAGCAGATGCCACTGGCTGAACTTCACGAAGATCGGTACCAGCCGCAGCTGGTCGGGGATCATCAGCGTCGCGAGCACGGCCATGAAGAGGACCTCGCGGCCGGGGAACCTGAGGCGCGCGAAGGCGTAGCCTCCGAGCGAGCAGAGGAAGACGTTGAGGACCGTCACGGTCGCCGCGAGCCCCGCGCTGTTCGCTGCGTAGCGCAGGAAGTGGAACGTCGTCAGCACGTCGTGGTACGCGTGCAAGGTGGGGTGATGCGGGAGCAGGTTGAACTGTTCCGTCTCGGGCAGCGACTTGAGTGACGTCGAGATCGTCCACAGGAACGGGACGAAGTAGACCAGCGCGATCGCCCCCAGAAGTGTGTAGACGACGATCGTGCGAGTGCGCTCGACGCCGGTGCGGCCCGGGATCCCCGCGAGGACGCCGGCGGCGGCCTCGCCGGCGAATGCGAGCTCCTCGACCGCGGGCGGCGACGGCGGGACGAGCGGCGCCTCGGCGGGTGGTACGAAGCCTTTCTCGGTCGGGACGTCGCCGCCAGCCATCAGGCTGCCTCCGCCCGGCCGAACGTCAGCCGCTGGATCAGCGTCAGCGTGAACATCAGGAGCATCAGCGCGAGCCCGATCGCGGCTGCGTACCCGAAGCGGACGTCGTAGAACGCGACTCGGTACAGGTACAGCACAGGAACGAGCGTCGAGTTGTTCGGCCCTCCCGATCCGCCCGAGGCGATAAAAGCCTGGTCGAACATCTTCAGACCCCCGATCACGAGCAGCGTCGACACGAAGAAGTGGCCGGGCTTGAGCAGCGGGAACGTGACCTTCCAGAACGTTCGCCAGGCGCCGGCGCCGTCGATCGCCGCCGCCTCGTAGACCTCGGTCGGGATCGCCTGCAGGTAGGCGAGGTAAAAGAGCATCACGGTCCCCGACGTCGTCCACGAGTTCAGGCCGACGATCGCCCACAGCGCCGTTCCCGACTCGCCGAACCACGCGTGGTGGAGGCCGGTGAGCTTGTTGAAGATCCCGTCGGCCGACAGCACGAAGAGCGCGATCGCGGTGATCGCGGCCGACGAAGCGATCGACGGGAAGTAGTACGCGGAGCGAAAGAAAGTCCGGGCGCGCACCGCATTGTTCACGACGACCGCCACGAAGAGGCCGAGCGCCATCGAGAAGACCGCGAAGCCGATCGTGAACTTGAGGCCGTTCTTGACCGCGAGCCCGAAGCGGTGGTCGTGGAGGAGGTCGCGGTAGTTTCCCGAGCCGCGCGAGCTGATCTTCCCGAGCGCGCCCCAGTCGTAGCGGCTGATGTAGATCGAGTAGGCGATTGGGTAGAAGAAGAGAAGGCCGTAGACGAGCATCGGCCCGGCGATGAACCCGTACCCGACGAGCGTTTCCTTCAGGCGCTCTCCGCCGATGCTCCTCGCGCCGGTCGCACTGCTGGTCGTCGCCGTTGCCGCCATACCTCTTCCTTCGGAGGGTTCCCGCGCGCCGGGGCGTTCCGGCGCGCGGGAAGCTACCTACGTCCTAGTGACCGAGCGTGCTGTTCGCGGTGTCCTGGATGTGCTTCAGCATGTCGGAGACCGACTTCTTGCCTTCGATCACCGCCGAGAGGTCGTTGTTCGCGGTGTCGATCACCTGGCTGAAGCGTGGCGCGAACTGCCACGGATGCGCCGCGGGAGCGTCCTGCAGGAATGCCGAGCGGCCCGCGACCGGCGGGACGTCACTGCGGGACGGCAGCGCCAACCCCTTGGACGTCCACGTCTTCATGCCAGGCTTGCTGACGAGGTAGCGGATCAGCTGCCAAGCCGCCGGCTTGTTCTTCGAGTCCTTCGCCATCGAGTAGGAGACTGTGAACGCGAGGTTGCCGTGCTGTTTGTTCATGATCATCCGCTCCGTGACGAACTGGACGTCCGGGAACGTCGACGCCATGAACGGGAACAGCCAGTTCCCCTCGAAGATGATCGCGGCCTTCTGCTTGCCGAGCGCCTCGCCGCACCAGCCGACGCTGAGCTTGGCCGGGATGTCGGCCAGCCCCTGCTTGACCAGGCCGACGTAGTAGTTCATCGCCGCCGCCGCCGCAGGCGAGTCGATCGTCGACTTCGTCTTCGACGGGTTCAGGAACGAGCCGCCGTTCTGGTAGACGAACGCGAGCGCGCGGTCCCAGCTCGGGTTCAGGCAGATCGGCTTGGCGTCCCCGCCCATGACGGGCTTCAGCTTCTTGGCCGCCGCCGTCAGGTCGTTCCAGGTCTTGATCTTCGCCGGGTTGACGCCGGCCTTCGCCGCGAGTGCGGTGTTGACCTCCATCGCGAGCGGCGACCAGTCCTTCGGGTAGCCGTAGATCTTGCCCTTGTACTTGAAGCCGTTCAGCAGCGACGGGAAGAACGGCTTCGACGAGAACTTGCTCGCCGCTGCATAGCTGTCAAGCGGGTCGAGGAGGCCCTGGGTCACCCAGTCGAGGAAGACGTTCGAGTCGATGTAGAAGACGTCCGGAGGCTGCCGGGCCGAGAACTTCGCCAGCATCGTCGCGACGTAGTCGCCGGTGATCGGCTGGTAGTCGACCTTGATCTGCGGGTACGTCTTCTGAAACCCACGGATCACCTGCTTGAGGAGCTTCAGCTCGTCGGGGTTGGCGGCCCAACCCGAGAGCACGACCGTCCCGGACGCGCCATGGTGCTTCTTGGCGCCGCCAAGGCTCGTGCCGGCGACGGCGGCCGCGACCACCGTCAGCGCGAGCGCGGCGGCGACGAACGCTCTTCTTCTGCTCATCGTTCCTCCCATGCTTGAAGGGGCTCCAGTGGGGGAGCCAGGAGTCTATGACGTAAGAGCTCGATGTCGCAAACGCCGGGTTCAGAGTCCTGGCGGGCGCTTGGCTAGAGGTAGGTGATCGACTCCTGGACGACCGCCGAGCGGCCGCGCAGGAAGTCCAGATCACAGCCCTCGTTCGCCTGGAGCACGTGCTCCTCGTGCAGGCGGCGATACCCCCTCGAGTCCTGAAGGTCCGGCGGGCTCCACGCCGCCCGGCGCCGGGCGAGCTCAGCCTCCTCGACCACGAGATCGAGCCGCCGCCCGTCCACGTCGAGCCGGATCAGGTCGCCGGTCTGCACGAGCGCCAGTGGCCCGCCGACCGCCGCCTCCGGCGCGACGTGGAGGACGACCGCCCCGTAGGAGGTGCCGCTCATGCGCGCGTCGGAGATGCGGAGCAGGTCGGTGACGCCGCGCTTCAGGAGCTTCGCCGGGATCGGCAGGTGCCCCCACTCCGGCATCCCCGGGCCTCCCACTGGGCCTGCGTTTCGGAGGACCATCACCGAACGCTCGTCCAGGTCGAGGTCGGGATCGTCGACCCGCGCGGCCAGATCCCGGATGTCGTCGAAGACGACGGCGCGGCCCTCGTGCCGGAGCAGCGCGGGGTCGGCCGCCGAGATCTTCATGACCGCCCCGTCGGGGCACAGGGAGCCGTGGAGGACGACGAGCGACCCGCCGGCGTCGAGTGGCTCTTCGCGCGGGTGGATCACCTCCGGGTTCACGATCTGGGCGCCCTCGACGTTCTCGCCGACCGTGCGCCCGGACACCGTGACCGCGTCCAGGTGCAGGAGGTCGGAGATCTGCGCCATCACCGCCGGCAGGCCGCCTGCGTAGTAGAAGTCCTCCATCAGGAAGTCCCCCGCCGGCTTCAGGTTCACGAGCCAGGGCGTGGACGCGCAGAGCTCGTCGAAGAGCTGCAGCGGCAGCTCGACGCCGACCCGGCCCGCGTAGGCGATCAGGTGGAGGATCGCGTTCGTCGAGCCGGAGATCGCGTGCAGCACGCGGATCGCGTTCTCGAACGCCTCGCGCGTGAGGATGTCCGAGGGCTTCAGATCCTCCTCGACCATCGCCACGATCCGCCGGCCGGCCGCCTCGCAGAGCGCGCGGCGGCGCGAGTCGACGGCCGGAATGGCCGCGCCTCCGGGCAGCGTCAGCCCGAGCGCCTCGGTCACGCAGGCCATCGTCGAGGCCGTCCCCATCGTCTGGCAGTGGCCGTTCGAGCGCGAGAGCGAGTCCTCGATCTCGCCCCACTCGGCCTCGGTCAGCCGCCCGGCGCGCAGCTCCTCGTGGAAGTGCCAGCAGTCGGAGCACGAGCCGAGCTCGCGGCCGCGCCAGTGGCCGGAGAGCATCGGCCCGCCGGTGACGACGAGCGAGGGCACGTTCGCGCTCGCGGCGCCGAGGATCGAGGCCGGGTTCGTCTTGTCGCAGCCGGTGAGGAGGACGACGCCGTCGAGCGGGTTGGCGCGGATCGACTCCTCGACGTCCATCGCCATCAGGTTCCGGTAGAGCATCGTCGTCGGCTTCATGAACACCTCGCCGAGCGACATGACCGGAAACTCGAGCGGGAAGCCGCCGGCCTCGAGGACGCCGCGCTTGACGGACTCGGCGAGCCCGCGCAGATGGACGTTGCAGTTGACGAGCTCCGACCAGGAGTTGCAGATCCCGATCACCGGCTTGCCGCGGAAGGAGGCGTCCGAGAAGCCCTCGGCCTTCAGCCACGACCGGTGGAGGAACCCGTCGAGGTCGTCGCGTGCGAGCCACTCGTCGCTGCGGCGGCCGCCGTTCCCGGAGTGCGGGAGGTTGCGGAAGGTCGACATCAGCGCCCTCGAAGGGCCGTGTCGAGGGTGCCGAGCGCGAAGACGGTCACGGCGATCCAGAATCCAACTCCGATGCCGAAGAGGATCGAGCCGGAGATGTCGTAGGAGCTCGCGATTGCCGCGACCGAGACGACAGCCGCGACGAGGGATCCGGCCGCGACTGAATAGCGGCCCCATCCCCGAAGTCTCGCGGCCCACACCTGGTGCGGTGCGTTCATTCGTCGAGCTCGTGCACGAGGACGATCTTGGCGACGACGCCCTCGCGGTTGTCCATCAGCGCGAACGCCGCCTCGAACTCGGCGGCCGGGAACCGGTGCGTGACGATCGGGCCGAGGTCGAGGGTCCGCGCCGACACGAGGTCGACCATTCTCGTCCACACGGCGCTCGTGTAGCCGACCGAACCGATCACGTCGAGGTCGCGCAGAGCGAGCCGGTCGGCCGGGAGCTCCAGCATGCGACCGACACCTGCGATTCCGAGCAGGACGACGCGCCCGCCCGGGCGGGCCAGCCGCGTCGCGAGCTCGACGGCGGGAACCGCCCCGGCCGTCTCGACGACGAGGTCGAGCTCGCCCAGGAAGCGCTCGTCGCCGGCCGTGTTGACGACCTCGGTCGCGCCGAGGCTCCGCGCGAGCTCGAGCTCCTCGTCGCGCAGCCCGAACGCGACGATCGCGGAAGGGCCGAACAGGCGCGCGAGCGAGATCGCGAGCGACCCGAGCGTCCCGACGCCGACGACGCCGACCGTCTCCCCCGCCTGCGGCCGCGCGCGCTCGAGCGCGCGCAGGACGACCGACCCGGGCTCGATCAGCACCCCGGCGTCGTAGGAGACGTGCTCGGGCAGCCGGTGGACGACGTGCCTCGGCGCGAGCACCCGCTCGGCGTAGCCGCCGGGCCGCGTGAAGCCGAGCGCCTGGTAGTTCTCGCAGAGGTTCGAGCGCCCGAGCCGGCAGCGCCGGCAGCGGTGGCAGGGGATCATCCCCTCGCAGACGACGCGGTCGCCCGGCGCGAAGCCGTCGACGTTCGCGCCGACCTCGGCGACCTCGCCGGCCCACTCGTGGCCGGGAATCACGGGGTAGCGCACCCAGCCGGGTTCGAGCTCACCCGCGAGCACCTCGAGGTCGGTGCGGCAAACGCCGGCGCTGCGGCTCGCGACGACGACGTCGTCGGGCCCGCAGACGGGCTCCTCGACCTCGCGAAAGCTGGCCTCACGCGGCCGCTCGATGACCACGGCCTTCACGGTGGCGAGTCTACGACGACGAGTCGAACGGCCGGTATTCGACCTCACCCGCGACGATCTGACGGTTCAGCTCGAGGAGGCGCCGGTTCGAGTCCGCGGAGTCGTGCGCCGCGACTACCGGCCAGCCGTAGGCCGCGGCGACCGCCTCGTCGAGCGCGATGTGGAGCTCGCGGAGGTCGCGGTACGCGCCCTCGTCGACCTCGTTATAGAGCTTTGTTAAGCCAATCTGGCACTCGACGCAGATCTGCTGGCGCCGCGCGATCACTGCACGAGTCCCGTCCGAAACCGCTTCGCTCAGGCCTGTCTTCGGCAACGGCCACGGAAATGTCTCGAACGCTGACGTGGGCGTATAGCGAAAACGGTCTTCCAGGGTTGACGATTGCGCCCGAGCCCATTCGTGATGAATCGTCGATGACAACACGCCCATCGAAAAGTCATCGTCGAAGGCGAAGACGTTCGTTAGGTTGCTCGGACACGTGTTCACGGCCTGCCAGGTGAAGAAGATGCGCTTGCCTTGAGCCACCGATGCAACGTAACGCGGCCGAGAATCGAGAGCAGCACGCATTCCCGGCCGCGGCTCTGCGAACTGCCACCACCGCTCCCGATAGAGCTTTCGGCGATTTTGCTCGCGCGCTGGCTTCACGCGCGTGCGGACGATCTCAAGGGCGGCGGGCCATCGTGCGGCTTCCTCAAGTGGCATCAGAGCGAAGTCGATGACCCAGCGCGTCGGGGCCTGCGTGGGTTCATTCGCGATATCGTCACCGATCAGGTAGGGACGCACGACGCGCGAGTAATCAGAATCGTCTCTCAGCAGCAGAGTCGCCGCTTGCTCAGGGTTGAGAACAAACCCGTCCCCTGCCGGAATCGGACCCTGGAATGACCTCCTTGTGTTCTGAACAAGCCGACTCGCGGCCGATACATCAACGTCGAAAGGTCGAAGAGACGGAGAAATACCAGCGACTTCCCGCCCGTCCAAGAGAAACGGCCGAGCCTCCTGCGACGACTGTTTGACCCAGTTGATGATGCTGACATCTACGGCGGCATGCCCTGACCAATCTTTCGATGACACGGCGTCCGTAATCACGCCGCCGTTCTCGACGATCCATTCAAGGCTCGGCCCGCGGTTCCGGTTCTGGGAGATCGAGTTCGTGGCGACCAGACCCGCACGTCCCCCCGGGCCTAGGCGCTCATGGGCCTTCCGAAACCAGTAGACCGCGTAGTCCTTGAGACCGATGCCGAACTCCTCGATCAGCCAGTCTGCGTACTTGTCTCCGAGCTCTCGTCGGATGCGCTGCGAGCCGTGGTAGGGAGGATTACCGATGATCGCGTCCGCCTTTGGCCAGGGCAGCCGAAGCGCGTCGCCGGGCTGGATGCCGGACAGATTCTCGAGCGGGAGCACCGCCTCCTCGAGCCTCAGCTCGTCGACGGCGAGCTTGTGTCCCATCCACAGCGTCACCCGCGCGAGCTTCACGGCGAACGGCTCGATCTCGATGCCGCGCAGGTTCGTCAGCTTGAAGATCTGTTCGCGCTTTACCGGCGGCAGACCGCCGGCGACGCGAATGTCTCGCTCGCGCTCGACGAGCCGCTGTTCTAGGCGCCGCAGCTCCCGGTACGCGACGTAGAGAAAGTTGCCCGAGCCGCAGGCGGGATCGAGGACGACGTACTCCGCCAGATCGGCCGTCGCCCGATCGACGTCGTCGATCGTGGTGCACGCCTCGATCCGCTCGCTCCAGGGCTCGACGATCGTCGGCCGGACAACCTCGAGGATGTCCTCGACGGCGGTGTAGTGGGCGCCGAGCGCCCACTGCCGCTCCCGCCCGAGCGCGCCCTGCAGCAGCGAGCCGAAGATCGACGGCTGCACGTCCTGCCAGGGGTACGCGCATGCCTCCCGAAGCAGGGTCAGCTCCTCCGGCTCGAGGTGCACGACCGCGGGCTTCTCGAAGAGCTGCCCGTCCGCGTACGGCGTGCCGGCGAACAGGCCCTGCGTCGGACGGTCAGTGGGGTCGCCGAGATAACGAAAGAGCGTCCCGAGGTCGTCGCGGCTCGAGCGAGACGGATCGCGGATCAGCAGCTCGACGGTTCGTGTGAAGACGTGGCCCGGGATCATCGCCAGGTCCTCGGCGAACATGCACCAGACGCACTGGAGGATGAAGTCGCGCAGGACGTCGGCACCCGCAGCCAGGCGATCTCCGAGGCGCTTGTAGAGGTCGGTGACGAGCGCGACGGCCTCGCGTGTCAGCTCCGCCTGATCGTCCGGGAAGAAGGTGTCGAGCCCGCCGAGGAACCCGAGCGCCTCGAGCTTCTCTGGAAGCTCCTCGAGCGAGAAGTCCGCACGCGCTCCCGCGTAGCCTGGTTGCCAGACCTGGAAACGGCGGAACGCGCAGAGAAGGACGAACGGCGGGGGCGGGTGCTCGTCCGTGCCGACCTCCAACCAGTATCTGAAGGCCTGCTCGCGATGCGTTGCCAGCCGTCTCGCCTCCGCCGGGGCCTTCATCTCCGCGAGGCAGACCGAGGGCCAGAGCATGTCGATGAACCCGCCCGACGGCGTCCGGAACTCGAACCGGATGCCTGTGGCATGCCGATCGGTGCCGTAGCACTCGAGCAGCTCGCCGAGAAACGGGATCGCCTCCGCCTTCTCCGAGCCTGAGTAGCCCTCCCAGCGGACGACGAAGCGCTCGAGACGCCCGCGAATCTCCGCGTGGGAGATCTGCATGGCGCCGAGGTTAGAGCGTCAGCTGGGGATCGGGAACCGCGAAGAATGTGCCTTGACGGAGCCGGCGCGCGAGATCCGACAGCTCCTCCTGAGCCGCCTCGAGCGCCTGCACGAGGTGAGGTTCGGCATCGTCTCGGCGGAGCGCGTCGACGGCCCGCTCAGTTCGTCGCCGCGCCTCTTCGACGAAGAGCATGACGGCGTCGATCTCGAGAAAATGGCGCTCGTTCACCGCGTAGGGCACCTTAGCGGCGGGGGCGGATGGACGCGTTGACCGCCGGGCCATCGTCCCACGGTAGGCCACCACTGCGCACGAATCTGCACCGAGATCGGCACGAAAGCCGAACGATTCGCGCCGCTCACCGACGCCTGCGACCCTTCGACGGATCCGCCGCTTTCGCCCTCGCCGGTTCGCACGTACGGTCGGGACATAACCGACCTTGACACACACAGCTCACAGCCCGTCCCTCGCTCCCTGAACCTCGTCCTCCTCGTGCTGCTTCCCCTCATCGGCGGATTCGTGATGATCGCGGCGGTCTACGCCACGCACCTCAGCTGGGCGGCCGGGATCGGCCTCGGCCCCGTCGCCGCAGGTCTGGCCGGCGCGTACTACGCCGCCACGCGCGGCCTGACGTGGCGTCGCGCAGCGGCGCGAGGAACGCTCGCCTGCATCCTGGCCCTCTGGCCGCTCGTCGTCGTCTTCTTCCTGTTCGTCGCCACCTGTGGCACCGGTGGCTGCGCCTGAGGGCCGGCTTCCAGCTCAGCCGTCGGGTGTGATCAGGAGCGTGTCTCGCGCGAGCCACGTCCGAGCGACGACGCGGCGCGCGCGGAGGTCGATCAGGAGAACCCGCGTCCGGCGATGAGGGCTGTACTCGGAGATGTAGGCGAAGCGCCCGCCGCCCGGGGATCCGCGTCGTTCGACCGGATCTCCGGATCCCGGATGCGGAAGAGCAGCTTCCCGTCGCGACAGCCCCGCAGAGCGAGACGGCAACCGCCACGGCGAGCGCGCCGCGCCGCATCGCCTACCGCGCCCCCTCCGGCCCCTCCTTCTGGGAAGCAACATGCGGCACGAACGTGACGGCCAGCCGGTCGATGCGCGAGCCCTCCGTCTCGACGACCTGGAAGACGAGGCCGTCGTGGGAGATCTCGTCGCCCGCCTCGGGTGCCCGGCCGAGGAGGCCGAACACGAACCCGGCGATCGTGTGGTAGTCCTCGATCGGCAGGTCGGTCTTGAACTCCTCGTTGAAGTCGTCGATCGGGAAGGTCCCGTCGATGCGGATCGTGTTCTCGTCGACGCGCTCGATCGACTCGTCCGGCAGGTCGAACTCGTCCTCGATGTCGCCGACGATCTCCTCGAGCAGGTCCTCGAGGGTGACGATGCCCTCCATGGCGCCGTACTCGTCGATGACGATCGCCATGTGCTGGCTCGTCCGCCGGAACTCGGCGAGGAGCGCGGCGAGGTCCTTCGTCTCGGGAACCATGTGCGTGGGCCGGACGAGCTCCTCGACCCGCACCTGCTCGAGCCCCTTCTCGTTCATCGCCGAGAAAAGGTCGCGGACGTGGAGGATGCCCACGATGTCGTCGGGCGTGCCGCGGTAGACCGGGTAGCGCGTGTACGGCGAGTCGATCACGGCCGCGAGGCACTCCTCGGGCGGGAGGTCGACCGAGAGCGCCACGACCTCCGGCCGCGGGACCATCACGTCCGAGACCTCCTTGTCGGCGAAGTCGAAGACCTTGTAGAGCATCTCCCGCTCGTCGTACTCGATCTCGCCGTGCTCGGTCGACTGCGACAGGAGGAGCTTCAGCTCCGCCTCAGAGTGCACCGAGCCCTCCGCGCCGGGTGGCTCGAGATGGAGGAGGCGCAGGACGAAGTCGGTCGACCGGAGGAGGATCCAGATCAGCGGGCCGAGCACGAAGAAGAAGCCGCGGACGGGAGCCGACGCGAGCAGCGCGACCCGCTCCGCATGCCCGAGCGCAGCTCCCTTCGGGACGAGCTCCCCGATCACGACGTGCAGGAAGGTGATGATCAGGAAGGCGAGCACGAAGGAGATCGCGGAGGCGAGGATCGGGTCGAACACGCGCGCGAGCACCGGTTCCCCCAGGGCGCCGATGGCGAGGCTCGTCGCCGTCACGCCCAGCTGCATGGCGGCGATGAACCGCGGAGGGTTCGAGAGCAGCGTCTGGACGGCGCGAGCGCGCCGGTTGCCCTGGTGCTCGAGCTCGGCGATCCGCGTCCGCCGGGCTGTCACGAGCCCGTACTCCGCGGCGACGAAGAAGCCGTTCAGCAGGATCAGCACGCCGACGGCGACGAGTTCGAGGAAGAGGTTCATCGAGCTGCCCCGTCGGCCGAACGGTCAGGAGGTCGTTCGTCGTCGTCCAACAAGGCTTCTGCGGATCAGTATAGGCAACCGTTCGGGTGGCGAAACCCCGGAAGCGAACATATGTTCTATGATCCTGCGATGCGGGTCGAGTACCGCGAGGAGCCCTGCAGGACCGCGCTCAACCGCGTCGAGGGCATGGGTTTCAGGTGGTCGCTGAACCCGTACATGGGGTGCGCCCACCGGTGCACGTTCTGCTACGTCCGGGCGTTCGAGCAGCGGGCGGAGCGGCCTTCCGATGAGCGCTACGGCCGCTCGATCAGGGTGAAGGTGAACGTCGCCGAGGTGCTCCGGAACGAGCTCGGGCGGCGGTCGTGGGAGCGCGAGCCGGTTGCGATCGGCGCCGCCACCGATCCCTACCAGCCGGCCGAGGGACGCTTTCGCCTCACCCGCGCCTGCCTGGAGGAGCTCGCGCGGGCGTCGAACCCGTTCAGCATCATCACGCGAGGGCCCCTGATCGTCCGCGACGCCGACGTCCTGGCGGAGGCGGCGCGCCGGGCAGACGTCTCGGTCACCTTCTCGATCCCGACGCTCGACGAGGAGGTCTGGAGGAAGACCGAGCCGTCTACCGCCCACCCGCGCCAGCGCCTGCGCGCGCTCCGCGTCCTCGTGGACGCCGGGATCCGGGCCTGCGTCGGCATGGCTCCGATCCTGCCGGGCCTGTCGGATCGTCCCGAGCAGCTCGGGGAGGTCGTCCGCGCCGCCCGCGAAGCCGGAGCGTGCGGCATCTGGACCAGCCTGCTGTACCTCAAGCCCGGTACGCGAGAGCACTTCCTCGACCACCTCGCGCGGGACTGGCCCGAGGAGCTCGAGCGCTACGAGCGGCTGTACGGACGCCGCGCCTACCTCGGCAGCGCCCAGGTGAAGCCGGTCCGGGCGGAGGTCGCAAGGCTCGCGAGGGAAGCAGGCGTCCGCGACCGGCGCCCCACCCCGCTCCGACCGCCCCGCGAGCCCGAGCAGCTTCACCTCGGCGTCTGACGGAGCGACCGAGCCCGAGAATAGAATCCGCCCCCCATGGCAGCCGAGATCACGGTGCTCATCGTCGACGATCACGAGGTCGTCCGCGAGGGGCTGCGCCTTTCTCTCTCCCGCGCCCCGCACATCCGGGTGATCGGCGAGGCCTCCGACGGAGCGGGCGCCGTAGCGCTCGCCGAGCGGCGGCGCCCGGACGTCGTGATCATGGACGTCCGGATGCCAGGCATGGACGGGCTCGAGGCGACCAAGCAGCTGACGGAGAAGGTGCCTTCCGCCGCCGTTCTCATCTTCACCGCCTACAGCGAGCGCTCGCTCCTCGGCCGCGGGCTCGACTCGGGTGCGAAGGGCTACATCCTGAAGGAAGCGCCGCACCAGACGCTCCTGCGAGCGATCGAGAAGGTGCACTCCGGCGACGGCTACGTCGACCCCGCGCTGATGCCGGCGTTCCTCTCCTCGAAGGACCGCGACGAGATGCTTACCGGCCGCGAGCGGGAGATCCTGCAACTGCTGGCAGACGGAATGTCGAACGCCGACGTGGCGGCGAAGCTCTTCATCAGCCAGGAGACGGTGAAGAGCCACGTGCGGCACATCCTCACGAAGCTCGAGGCGGACACCCGCACCCACGCCGTCGCGATCGCGCTTCGCGAGGCGATCATCGACTAGCGCTTCCGATGGAACGGCGGCGTTACGAGCGACGGCGCGACGAGCGGGAGCGTTCGGTCCTCGCCGACCAGCTGATCACGGCGGAGCAGGAGGAACGACGTCGGCTCGCCCTCTTCCTCCACGACGGCCCGGTGCAGACGCTCGCGGGGATCGCGCTGATGCTCGACGCCGTCGGCCACGCGGTCGAGGCCGGGCGCCTCGAAGATGCGAGGCGGGTGCTCGACACCGCGCTCGAGCGCCAGCGGCAGGCGATCCGTTCCCTGCGCGACCTCTCCTTCGACCTGGAGCCGGTGGTGCTGCGCGACCAGGGGTTCGGCCCGGCCGTCCAGGCGCTCGCCGACCACGTCGGGATCCAGCAGGGCGTCAGGATCGAGCTCTCGCTCGACGCGGCGGAGGAGATCGCCGAGCAAGCGCAGGTGGCGCTCTACCAGATCATCCGGGAGGCGCTCAACCAGGCCATGCGCCGGAGTCCGGGGAGCGTCGTCGTCGAGGTGACCCGCGACGAGGCGGGCGACGTCCAGACGGTCGTCGCCGACGATGGCGCCGACGAGCGCCGGCGAGGGGGGCTCCAGATGCTCCAGGAGCGCGCTCGCACGCTCGACGGCGAGGTTGCCGCCGTACCCGGCCCGGACGGCGGCACGATCGTCCGGGTCACGCTTCCGGCGCATCGTGTGAGTCGCTAGCTATTTCCCCTGGAGATTGCCGCAGGCAGCGCGGAACGACACGGTTGGGAAATAGCTATGCCTTCAGGCTACGCCTTCGGCTACTGCGGATCGTCCGAGGTGCAGGCACCGACCCGAAACCCAAAGAATCTGACCGGCGAGGCTCTCGAGCTACTTCCCCGCGACGATGCTTGCGCCTCTCCACTGTGCTCGTCCGCGGCAAGTAGCTTAGGATCGGCCGCCGTGGCGGAGGACACGCACATCCTCTTCGTGTCGAAGCCGACGGGTTACGAGCTCCGGGAGCGCGAGGGCGAGCCTCCCCCGGCCGGCAGCGAGGTGAACGAAGAGGACGGCGGCAGGATGCGCGTCGCCAAGGTCGCACCCTCGCCGCTTCCGGGCGACCCGCGGCGCTGCGCCTACCTGATCCCTTCCTGACGTCGCCCGGTTCCTGGTCGCGAGCACGAAGCCACGGGCTGTCACCGCCCGCAGGCAAGGCTGGGAACGACCTGGGCGCAGCCGCTCGGCGAGTCGTGCCGCGGCGAGTAGCTCGCCGACGGGATCACCCGTCCGTCCGGCCCACGTGCGTCGATGCGCTCGACCTGGTGGCCGGCTTCGAAGTGCCGGTCGGGAATCGACGCGACGAAGACGTGGTTCTTCGGAATGACGTGTGTGACCCCGCCGTCCTCGTAGACGAGGTCGATCTGCTCGTAGCGCTCGGCGGTGCCGAAGAAGAGAACGGCGTCGCTTGTCGGGTAGAAACCGGTCGCGAGTCCCTCGTTCCAGTCGTAACCCTTCGGCTGGCAGGGAGCGATCGACGCGAGCTTCCCCTCAAACTCCAGCCACGCGCACTTGCCGTCATAGCGGGTCGGAGCTGTCCAGATGAGCGCGTTGCCACGGGAGGTCGGTGCTGAAAAGGCCACGGTGCGCTGCGACACGATCGCATCCGCTGGAGGCGCCACTGGTCGCTGCGCCGTGCCGGACGCAGGCTCTTCGGTGATGACATCGCCACTCTTGAGCGCAACGACCGACACGACCTGGTGGCCAGGCCGCTGCTGCTCGCGGCTGAAGGAGTAGAGGAAGAACCCGGCGTCGATCGGCGCCGACACCCAGGTGATCTCGGGCTGGACGGTCGTGCCGTCGGCGAAGCGAATCGCGACCCGGTCGACGTAAGCAGCGCTGACGTGGACGCTGATGCGGCCGAAGGCCTCGGCGTTGATATCGGGCAGACCGTCGCTTCCGACAGGGACAGCTCCGCCACCAGCCCAGACGACGTCGAGAGGCACGGTGCCGAGTCGGTCGCAGCCACCGCCGAGGTTCGTCCAGACGTAACAGAGGCCGCCGGATCGCGTCGGCGCCACCCAGAGGGTGTGGGAGTGGCCGCCGACAGTGACGGCCTCGACCTTTCGGGTCTCAACCGCGATCACGTTGGGGTCCATTCCCGGCGGCGCGCCGGCGCTGAGAGAGGCGAAGTCGCGCTCGATGCCCGGCGGCGCCTGCTCACCGTGGAAGAAGTCGAGTCCCGGGGTTCCGCCGCGCGAGCAGCTCGAAGGCGTCGGGACGAATGCGGCTCACGTCAGCTCCTCCGGTCGAAGTCGGATCCCGAGGCGTGGCTCGGGAACGTCGAGCGACCGCGCAAGTCGGCGTCGCGCCCTGTGCAGGCGCAGCCGGAAGGCGACTGCGCTACACCCCAGGACCTGCCCGGCCTCGTCCGAGGTCAAGCCGTCCCACGCCGCAAGCAGCAGTACCTCCCGGTCCGCCGGCGAAAGCCTTCCCAGCGCCTCGGACCACCGGCTCCGGCTCGAACTGCGTTGCAACGAGAAGCGGCCGCTCGACGATCAGGCGCTCAACGGAGCGCACCTCGCCTACGCGCGCTACGGCGCTGGTTTGCGAGCAGACGACGAGCGACCCCGAGCAGCCAGCCGCGCGGCTGTCCCGGCACCTCGTCAAGGCGCCGCCAGAGAACCAGGAAGGTCTCCGCCAACACCTCGTCAGCGACGTCGGCTGACGTGCGCCGCCGACAGTACGCCAGCACGTCGACGCCGTGGCGGCGGTAGATGCGATCAAACCGCTCCTGCCGCCCCGGTTCGTCGATCGAACCCATCGCAGGGCGACTGTCCAGCACCACACCCAGTGTTACAGGCGCCAGATCAGCCGGACCAGGGCAGGACGCGGTTGGGAGCCGCGGCCGAAGGCGTCCAGCCTACCGCTCGGCCGCGGCGGTCTCGGCCGCGAGGCGTCCGAACACGAGCGCGGCGGCGAGGCCGCTGGCATATCCGCCCGTCGAGATTCCACCGACGTCGGCGCCGGCGGCATGAAGAGCGGGGATGGGCGCCCCGTCGGCGCCGAGGACTCGGGCGCGCGCGTCGATCCTCAGCCCCCCGATCGTGTGCGTGATCCCTGGTTTGACCCGCACCGCCACCACCGCGCCCGAGGGCGGCGGAAACGGGAGCTCACGAGGCTCGAGACGCGTCGGCGCAGCCGCAACCAACTCCCGGACCGTGCGCTCGCGCACGAGCCGGGCGAGCGCGGGCTCGTCGAGCACATACCAGGCTCGCGCCCCGGGCTGGCGGGCCGTCGCCTGCACGAGGTCGTTCTCAGACCAGGAAACCTCGCCCCCGAAGAACTCCTCCCCGCGCTCGTTGTACACCCGCGCATGACGGCCGTAGAGCTGTGCCTGCGGCACGAAGTCGGCCTCCCCGAAGTCGGCGTCCGGCATGTTGCGGCCGTAGAACTGCTCCATCCCGGCCGAAACGGACGCCCCCCGCTCCGCCCCGAGCCGAAGCCCTTCGCCGTCGCTCCAGGGATTCGCTCGCAGCCGAAGCGGGGCGGCCGGTCGCACGTGTCGTCCGACGAGCGCGGGCGAGCCCTGAAACCCGCCCGTCGCGAGCAAGAGCGGGCCTTCGAACGAGGCTGCTGCCGGGCCACGCGCCGCGGAACGATCGGCGCCTAGACGCACCTCACCCGCCGCGCGCGCGAGCGCCTCGGTCAGCCCGCGCGGTTCGAAGCGCACACCGACGGTGCGCTCGTTGCCGGTCTCCTCCCAGACCACCGGCGCACCGAGCGAGCGCAGCCACTCGAGCCCCTCGTCGAGGCGCTCGACGATCTGGCGCTGCAGCGAGGCATCCCCGGCGGGGCACTCCGCACGGAAGGCCGCCAAATCGTGGTAGCGCCAGACGACGCAGCTGGAGAGCAGCATCGACCCGCCCACCCGCTCGCCCTTCTCGTACACGACCGCCGGAAGGCCGAGCTCTCGGGCACGCGCGGCCGCGCAGAGGCCCGCCATCCCCCCACCGAGAATGCTGAGCAGACCTATCTCCGAAGGAAGCGAGGTGGAAGAGCAGTCGCGCCGAGCCCGCGGAGCATGTCAGCGCAAGGAGAAGCCCGGCTTGTGCTCGACGTACTCGATCCGCACACGGTCGGGCCCCCAGAGAAACACCGCGTACGTGTTCGGCGCATCCACCACGCTCTCCACCTCGATGCCCGCCTCGCCGGCGCCGGCGATGTGCTCCTGCGCCGAGTCGACCAGAACCGCCAGATGGTTCAGGAGGGGACGCTCGGGCGCTCCCGGATCGCCCTCCTCCAGCTCCACGAAAGCACCGCCGACCTCGACGCGCCTATCACCCGCCGGCGCGAACCCGAACCGCTCGTACTCCCGCGCCGTCGACTCGGGGTTCGGCGTGTAGAGCGCGACGTGGTCCAGGTCGTAGTCGACGTCCGTCTCGGCCTCGACGAGCCTCACCTGCAGCCCCCTGGAGAGCTCCACCGACTCGCCCGCACCCGCCGGAAGTGCCGCCCGCGCGCGCTCGAGGCTGGAGACGCGTAGCGCGACATGCCTGAGCGCCCCCTGCTGGCGAGGCCCCTCGGCGTCGAAGAGCGTCAGCTTTCCCCGCCGCGCGTCGGAGCCGACGAGCGTGAAGCGTTCCGTCTCCTCGATGACATGCATGCCCAGGTGCGTCGTCGCGAGCAGCGCAGCCGAGGCGCGGTCGTCGACCCAGAAGGCAACGTGATCGAGAGTCTTGGGTTTCACGAACGAAGCCCTCGAGGTTCGTTTGCTACCTGGCCGACTTCGACTTGGAGCCGGAAGCGCCCTTGCCGGACGAGCCGGCCGAGGAGAAAGTCCTCTTCGCGTGGCTACTCCTGGAGGCGGAGCCCCGCGAGGAGGCAGACCTCGGGGAGCTCGTAGTCTTGGATGCCGCGCGCGAAGAGCCGCTCTTCGGCGATCCGGAGCTCTTCGCCGAAGCGGACTTCGCGCGGGAACTCGGCGTCGCGGCCGACCTGCCGCCGGTGCTCTTCCCCGCGCCGGAGCCGCGAGTCGAGGCGGACTTCGTACCAGCGCTCTTCGTCGAGGAGGACTTGGCCCCGGAGCTCTTCGCGGAGCCGGAGCTCCTCGCGGACGCGGACTTCGCTCCGGCGCTCTTGGCCGAACCGGAGCTGCGTGCCGAGCTCGACTTCGTCCCGGAGCTCCGGACCGACGAACTCGACGCTTTCGAACGCGAGGTTCCGGCGCTCGATGCCCTCGGCGAAGCCGTGGTCTTCGACCCCGTGCCTTTCGTGGTGGAGCTCTTGGCCGCCGGGGTCTTCGAGCCCGACGTCTTCGAGGTGGAGCTCTTGGCGGAGGAACCCTTGGCGGAGGAGCCCTTGGCGGAGGAGCCCTTGGCGGAGGAACCCTTGGCGGAGGAACCCTTGGCGGAGGAACCCTTGGCGGAGGAACCCTTCCAGGCCGCGCTCTTGCTCGCGGAGGATTTCGAGCCGGAGGTGCGCGAGGAGCTGTTCTTGCTCGACGCGCTCTTCGAGCCGGAGCTCTTGGAGGCGCGCGCGGACGACTTCGTCTCCCCGCTCTCGGCGCGCTGCTTGTTCACGGTGCGGGCAGCGATCTCCTTCGCCCGCTTCGTCGAGCGGCCCGCCTCCTCCTCGCTCTCCTTGACGTGCTCATACTGGCGCTCGCGCTTCGCGCTCCAGGGTTTTTGTGGCATTCGACCTCCGTTGGCGGTTGAACCTGTGGAAAACCTGCCCGGGCCGTAGAGTTTCGACACATGCCGAAGGCCATCGTCCTCGCAGCGCGTCAGCCCGAGTTCGCGGCGCTGCTCGAGGACGCCGGCTTCGAGGTCGAGGTGAGAACCCGACCCCTCGACGGCGAACCGGTCGGAGCCGACGTCGCGGTTGTCTTCCGCGGCCGCCTGATCGGGCGCAACCAGGCCGCCATCCTCGCCTCGAACGGTGTTCCCGTCGTCGAGGTGCTGACCGGGCCGGCGACCGGCGCCTCGAGCTCGCGCTGGATCCGTCTCTCGAGCAGGATCGCGAAGCCGGACCTCGTCCAGATTGTCCACGCGCTCGCGGATCACTCCGCCTCGCCGGGCGAGGCTCGAAGCTCAGAAGCTGGGCTAGAGGAGCCTAGACCGAAGCGGTGATCAGAGGGTGGCCGCTCGGTCGCGACACCCCGCCCTTCCGCTCGATCGTCACCGCGACCTGCGCCGAGGTGGGAACTGCCCGTCCGAGTCTGAACACCGTCGCCGCCCGTGAGGCGTCGAAGGTGCCGGCAGGCAGAACCTTCTTCCCACCAATCACCCACGCCTCGTAGGCCTTGCCGCTTGGAGCACGCGGCAGATGCAGAACGGCGAGGGCGGCACGGCCGTCGGCGGCGACGGCGAGCACCCCGCGACGCCCCCGCAGCGGGATGCGGCGGGCGGTCGGATCGGCGAGCACGGCGAGCGCCGACTCGCGCGCGCGCCGGGCGTCGCGCTCGCGCGTCAACGAGCTCGAGAGCGAGGCGGCCCAGATCCCGAGGCCGATCGCCGCGACGGCGGCCGCGGCCGCGAGCGCCGGGACGAGACGGGACGCTCTCCGAGGTCGTAACTGCACGACGTTCCCGTCGCCGCGCGCCTGCGCGAGGATGCGGGAGCGAAGCTCCGCCGGCGGGTCTGCGGGCGCCGCCAGAAGCGCGAGGGCGGCCGTGACGTCGCCGTAGGAGCCCACCTCCGTTCGGCAGGTCTCACACGCCTCCAGATGCGCCTCGAAGTCCCGACGCTCGGACTCGTCGAGAGCGTTCAGCGCATATGCGGCGGCGAGTTGGTGGACTTCTGCATCGGCCATCGGCGTTTGCCTCCCTACTTGTAACCGTTCGGGCGGAGGCCGAATCCGGTTCGAGGCGCGCGCCCCGCGTCAGGCCCTAGGGAAGAGGCTCGTTGTGAACGTTGTTCTCGTCGGCGTAGCGCTGCGTCAGATCGTTCACGAGCGGTATGCCGTCGCTGTAGGCGTAGTTGATCTTCACGAACGGCTCCCACTTGTCGGGGAGCGCGTCCTCGGGGAAGATCGCCTCGACCGGGCACTCCGGCTCGCATGCGCCGCAGTCGATGCACTCCTCCGGATCGATGACGAGGATCCGGTCGGCCTCGTGGATGCAGTCGACCGGGCAGACATCCACGCAGGAACGGTCTTTGATGTCGATGCAGGGCTCCGCGATGATGTACGTCACGCTTCGGAGTCTACTGAGGCAATCAGCTCGTCCACGACCTGCGCAGCCCGCTCCTGGAGCGCCGCCTTGACCACGACCTGATCGAACCCGGCGGCGTGCGCGCGTCGCAGACCGGCGGTGTCCGCATGGCCTCCGAAGCCCACGATCGGCACATCCGGGTAGGTGTCGGCGACCTCGTCCGGGTCGACGCGGGCGATGTCGGTGATGACGAGATCGGGCGGGTCGACGCTATCGGCCGTCACGAGGCGGTGCCCCGGGAGAAGTGCCTCCAACTTGCCGCGGAAGAAGAGGTCGACCCCCACCAGCAGGATCGTTGCCACGGGCGGAGCGTACCGTCTCTTCCCGCGCCGCGTTGAACCCCGGGAGCCTCTGCTAGCCTCGCCCGCGGTGAGGCGAGACCGGTTCGTCACCATGGGCCGGGCGGAGGCAGCGGCTCCCGGCAGCGTCACCACCGAGCCGGGCGAGGTGCAGGTCGTCGTCTGAGGATCTCCTCGCGCGCGGCTTCGACCTGATCCGGCGCGGCGAGTACTTCGCGGCGCACGAGGAGCTCGAGGTGGCCTGGCGGGCCGCCACGCTGCAAGAACGCGACTTCTTCCAGGGGCTCGTCCATGTCGCGGTTGCCTGGTATCAGGCTGGTCGCGGCAACCACGCCGGCTGCGATCGGCAGCTCGAGAAGGCGCAGCGGCGTCTCGGCCCCTACGCTCCCCGCCACCGCGACCTCGAGCTCGGGCCGCTACTCGATCGGCTCGCAGAGGCCCGGGCGAGCGTCGCGGGCGGCGACCTCGCACTGCCCGAGCCGTTCGGCCCGGGAGAATCCTCTGCCCTTCTTGCCGACGAGTCGCTAGACGTTCTCGAGGCCGACCCGCTCGAGCGCCCGGTTCAGGAGAATGCGTAGCCACCAGTCCCGGTCGAGGAAGAGGAGCAGCCCGAGCGCGATCAGGGTAACGCCGCTCGCGGCCCGGATGATCCGGTAATGGTCGCGCACCCACCGGAACGCGCCCATCGCACGGGCGAAGGCGAGCCCCGCGAGCAGGAAGCCGAGGCCGAGGCCGAGCGAGTAGGCGGCGAGGAGGATGGAACCGCGCAGGATGGTGCCTGTGTTGCTGGCGAGGACGAGGACGGCGGCGAGCACGGTGCCGATGCAGGGAGCCGCGCAAACGGCGAAGGCGGCGCCGAGAAGCGCGTTCGAGCCCCGCGCACGCGCGCGCGTCAGCAGTCCCGGCGCGACGGCTCGCTCCGGCCAGGGCAGCAAGCCCACGAACGCGAGGCCGAGCACGACGAGGACGAAGCCCGCGATCGCCGTCTGGGAGCGCCGGTCGACGATGCCCGCGACGGCCGCCGCCCCCGCTCCCAGGAGCACGAAGACGACGGTGAAGCCGAGGATGAACGGGATCGTCGCGACGGTGACCCGCCGCGCCACTCCCCGCTCGCCCAGCCGCCCCGCCTCGACCGCCGACACGGCCGACAGGTACCCGGGCACGAGCGGGAGGACGCACGGCGTCACGATCGAGGCGAGGCCGGCGAACAGGGCAATCGGTATGCGGGTCAGCACGGGGAGCCGCGTCAGCGGTCGTAGCGGCGCAGCTCCTCGTCGAGCCTTCGCTCGAGCTCCGGGGCGAGCGGAGGCCCTCCCGCAAGGGCCGGCGGCGACGTTCCGCCGCGGCGCGAGCTCCAGCGCCAGGCGGCGATCCCGAGGACGCCTGCCCCGGCTGCGATGCCGGCGAGGGGCAGCCACCACGCGAGCAGGTCGAACCCGTTCTTCGGCGGCGCGGCGAGCACGGCTTCGCCGAACTGCGCCACGAGCTTCGCCTTGATCTGACTCGCCGAGTCGCCCGCGGCGATCCGGGCGACGATGAAGCGCTTCATCCGCCGGGCGATCGGCGCGTCGGACTGATCGAGGGTGGTGTGGCAGGTCGGGCAGATGAGCATCGTCTCGAGCTCCTGCAGCGTCGGGTGGCGCTCGCTGCTCATCGCCGGAGCGGCCACCGCGAGCGCCGCGACGCACGCGGCGGCGACGAGGAGCGTCCTCACGAGCTCAGCGCCCGACGGATGTAGCGCACGACCTGCGGCAGGTCGCCCTTGCCGACGGCTCCGGGGATGTGCGCGACGAGCTTGCCGCTTCGCCCGACGAAGAACGTCTCCGGAAACCCGGTCAACCCGTAACGGTCGTACATCCGCCCCGGGCCGTCGTAGGCGAAGGGATAGGTGATCCCGTGGCGGCTGACGAACCGGCGGCCGTCACCCCTGAAGTCCTTCGCGTCGATGCCGAGGACGACCACCCCGCGCGAGCGGTAGCGCTGCCAGAGACCCTCGAAGAGCGGCGCCTCCTGCTTGCAGGGCACGCACCAGGAGGCCGCGAAGTTGAGGACGACGGCCTTGCCGCGCAGAGACGCCAGCTCGATGTCGCCGCCGCCGCTCAGACGGGGGAGCGTGAAGTTCGGCGCCGCACCCTTCGGGACGTGATTCGGGTGCGCCACCGTCCACACGAGCAGCGCGAGCAGCCCGGCCACGAGCGCCAGAGCGAGCGCCTGGCCCCCGAGCTTCAGCTGCCGGGACACTCCAGCTACCCGAGGATGAAGACGGGCGCCCCGATCGAGACCCGGTCGAACAGCCATTCGGCGTCCGGGATGTGCATCCGGATGCAGCCGTGCGAGAGGGAGTATCCGATCGATGCGTCGTCAGGCGTTCCGTGGATCCCGACGCCGGGCGCCGTCAGCCCCATCCAGCGCGTCCCGAGCGGGTTGCCGGGGCCGGGCGGCACTGGCTTCAGTCCCTTCGCCCAGGCCGAGTCGGGTGGATACCACCAGGGATAGCGCCACCTGACCGCGATCGAGAACCGGCCGAGCGGCGTCCGATAGCTCGTCTGCCCCGTGGCGACACCGAAGCTCCGCCACGGGCGCATCCCGTCGTAGAGCTGAAGCTCGTTCGAGCCGCGGAGGATGACGATCACCGGCCCGAAGTTCGACCGGCCGACCGCCTGCTTCGTGCGTCGTACGGGCAGCTTCACGGGCCGCCGCTGGTTGTGGAGGAGGCTGTAGACGATGCGGGTCACCGCACTCTTGCGCACGACCTCCCGCCCCGGGGAGCCCTCGGTGAGGAAAGGCCGCAGGCCGCGCAGCGACAGCTGCGAGTCGACGGGAGCACGGTAGAAGCGACCGGCGAGATCGTCGACGAAGCGTCGCACGGCACCGGTCTCCACCACGACGAGGAGCTTGACGTGTGCGCCGGGACGCGCCTTCCTTGCGCGCGCGATGGCCGACGCGAGGCGCGGGTGAAAACCAAGTCGCGCCGGGTCGACGGAGCGCCGCAGGCTCCCCGCCTCCAGCACGAGCGGACGCGCGAGCGCAGCCCGCACCTTCTCCTGCGCCGCCGGCGGCTTCATTCGCCCGATGCCGACGCCCGCCACCGTCACCCGCGCAGCGATCCGGAAGGGCTTCGGCGAAGGCTTGCGCGCGACAGCCGTGTCGACGGCGCTAGAGGCACCCTGCGAGCCGGCCGGGAAGGTCGCGGCACCCGCCGCGGCGCTCGCGGCAAGAGCACCGGCGAGGCCGACGCACACCGGAAGCACGAGGAGACCGGCTCGCCTCACGTTCCGAGTGTAGTGGATGGCCCACCGAAGCCTGCCGCTGTCCCGGCTCGGTGATCTGCGCGGCGCCAGGCGCGTCCGCGGCGGCCCAGGCGACCCGCACAGGCCTCTTGGTGCCCCGTGCGCGGTCGCCCACCACCAGAAAGTCGATCCATCCCGCCCGGTCGCCGGCTGGCTCCCGAACCACTCCTCATCGACCCGGCCGGCACCGCCGGACGACGACGACTGCACAGTCATCGGTGAGCTCGCCGCCGCCGAAACGCCGGCAGTCGTCGATCAGCGCGCGCGCGAGCGCCTGGGGCGGGCGATCGTGGAGGCGCGCGAGGGCCTCGTCCAGGCGGGCCATGCCGTAGAGCTCGCCACCCGATCGCGCCTCGATCACGCCGTCGGTGTAGAGGACGACGGCGGCTCCGGGCTCGAGGGTCTCTCGAAGCTCCGCGTAGCTCTGGCCGCCGTCGATGCCGAGCGCCAGCCCCGAGACCTCGAGAGGGACGACCGCGCCATCGGGACGCACGAGGCGCGGCGGCGGGTGCCCGGCGCCCGCGCACGCCAGGCCGCCGCGATCGGCGTCGATCGTCAGGTAGAGGAGAGTGATGAACTTCCCCACCGCGATCTCCCCCGTCACCACCTCGTTCGCCTGGGCGAGGAACTCCGCCGGCTCGGGATGCTCGCGCACGATCGAGCGGAAGACGAACTTCGCCATCGCCATGTCGGCCGCCGCATCGATGCCGTGGCCCGTAACGTCCCCGAGGATGACTGCGAACCGGCCGTCCTCGAGCGCCATGAAGTCGTAGACGTCGCCGCCGAGCTCCATCTGGCCCGACGATTCGTAGACGATCCCCAGCTCGAGCCCCGGAACCTCGGGCTGTCGACGGGGAAGCAGCGCGCGCTGCATCTCCTCGGCGAACTGCTTCTGCTGCTGGTAGAGGTGCGCGTTCTCGAGCGCGAGCGCGGCCTGGCTGGCGATCGACGCGGCGGCGTCGATCGTCTCCCGGCCGACCGGCCGGGCCGGGTTCAGCGAGAGCAGCGTCAGCGTGGCGAGCACGGCGGTGGGCGTGGCGAGCGGTACCACCGCGCCCGTCGATCCCTTGTCGAGGAACGGGACGAGCAGCGCGAACGATCCGCCGAGCGAAGCGGCCGAAACCGGGTCGAGCACGAGCGGCCGCCCGCGCCGGAAGCGCCGGGCGAGCTCGACCTTCGAGAAGACCTCGGCGTGCGAGAACATCGTCGTCAAACCTTCCACGAGCCGCGGGTTCGCAACGTGGAGGGCCTGGATCACGAGCGCGTCCCCCCGGGCGTCCGGAACCCGAATCACGGCCGCGTCGAGCTCCAGATTCTCGACAACGGTCCGGGCCATCGCCTCGAGCGTCGCCTCGAGCGAGAGGCTCTCGGCGAAGGAGTGCGAGATCTCGAAGAGTGCCCGCAACCGGCGAGACGCCAGCCGCTCCGCGTCCAGTGCTGCCTCGAGCTCGACACCGAGCTCCTTCGCCTGCTCGTGCAGCCGAGCGTTCTGTACCACCGCCGAGAGTTGCGCGGCGAGCATCGAGAGCAAGTCCTCCTCCTCCTCCGAGACCGTCCGATCCCGCTCGGGATAGAGGGCCAGCAGTCCGATCACCTCCTCGTTCGCGACGAGCGGCGCCGCGAGCGCCGCCCCGAGCTCCGCCTCGGCAAGCTCCCTCCGAAGTTCCGACAGACGCTCGTCGGAGGAAACCTGGGCGACCGTCAGCACGCCGCGCCCGCGGAAGGGGCCGAGCGCGACCTCGAGCAGGTGGTCGGCGATCGCCGTCTGCGGGTCCTCGAGGCCGCGCGCCGACGCGACCACCAGCCCCTCGGGCTCCTTCAAGTACAGAGCTAGGCGTTCGACGGCGAGCAGCGAGGCTGCGCGCGCGACGACCGTCTCGAGCACATGGGGAAGCGAGAGCTGCGCAATCGCCTGCTCGAGCGCGGCCAGAAGCGCCCGGCTGCGCTCGAGCTCGCGATGCTCGCTCCTGGCGCGATCCCCGGAGCGAAGCGCCCGGGACGCCTGAGCGGCGAACGCCGGGAGCCGCCCCGACGCCGACTCGGCCGTCGCGCGATCCGCGAAGACGAGCTGGAGGACGCCGGACGGCGGTCTGCCGAGGGGAATCGACAGACAGGTCTCACGCTCGGCGATCGTCAGGAGCGCCTCGAAGGAAGTGAGAGCGGCTTCTGCGTCGGCGCGAAGAGCGTCCTCCCCCTCGACATCGGACTCGTCGCGGCTCCAGAGCACGAGCGTGCCGTCCGCGCACTGCCGCCACAGCCGGCCTGCGCGGGCGCGCGCGGCCTCCGCGGCGACGCCCGCGAGCTGCGCGGGGACGTCGTCGCCGGAGATTGCTCCGAGCACGCCGCCGGCTAGGGCGATGGGGTCGAGGGCGGCGGGGCGGGGCTCACCCCCGTTCGCCGTTGCGCCCAGGAGCCGCACGGCCAGCGCGATCTGACCCGCGGCGAGCCGCGCCACGGCGAGGTCGCTCGCGCCGAAACGAGCATCGACGCTGTAGAGGTCGACGGCGCCGACGGCGTGACCTTCGAGTGTCGCGGGAACATACAACGCTCCCTCAGCACCGAGGCGATCCGCGAGGCGGCGCACCTCCGCCGGCACGTTTCCCTCGGGGAGCGCCGAGCCGTCGACCACGTCCTCGGGCGCGAGCCGAGACCCCTCGACCTCCGCGGCGCGTGACCTGGAGCCGGCCACCACGGCCTGCACGGTGAGGGCTCCGGTCGAGTCGGCTACACGCACGGCCGCGACGTCCGCACCCGTTCCGCTCGCCGCGGCCTGCGCGATGGCTGCCAGGGCCTCGTGGAGCGAGGCTGCCGAAGCCGTGGCCGCCGCCGACTCGGCCAGCCGCTCCGCCCGCTCCCACCACGGCGCCCCCGGTGAGCGCTGCGGGCGTTGCTCGATGACCGCCACCCCGCCCAGTATGGCGCTCCTCCGCCTCTGGAGGAAGCGGGGTCGCGGTCGCGAGTTGCAGCCAAAACGCACTAGAATCAGCTGATGGCCGAGCGCGCGCGCCGATCGACGCTCGCCGTGGAGGATCCACCGATCGACCCTTCGGCGGTCGATCGTGCCTACTCCGTCCACCGCGCCCGCCGCCGTGCGCGCATCGAGGCGACGCGTGCCAGGCGTCACGCGCGGGTCAGGTTCTGGCTCGTCCTGCTCGTCCTCGTCGGCGCGACGGTTGCCCTCGCCGTGACCGTGTGGCACGAGGTTCAGCGGCTGTTCGGGCTGTGACCGTTACGGCGCGGCGGTCGCGCGGGTGAAGGGCGCCCAGCTGCTGCGCTCCCAGGAACCGCCTGCGCACATCGGGCAGACCGGAAGCTCGCTGTAGATCGTCACGCCGTAGCCGCAGCCGGAACAGTGAAACTCTCCCTTCGCGGCGACACCGGCCTCCAGGAACTCCACGTACTCCGACTCGTCGGCACTGGAGATGAGCAACGGATCGGGCATGCGACCCCTCCTGGCGGCAGAACGTGGAGGGAGAGTGCCCCATACTTCGAACGTGCAAACCCCTGGCCGCGCCCGTCCGCCTGCAGCTGTTCGTCCACCGGCGACGGACGTCCGGATACGAGCCGCCCGGCTCTTCGCGATCGCGGAGCGCGCCGGCTGGGTCTCAGCGCTCGTGCTCTCGGTCTCGGCTTTCACCGGGTGGTACACCGGGCACGCGTCGGGCGGTATCCCCCCTACCGCCGTGATCGGCTGGCACACGGGCGTTCTCGGCAAACTCGTCTTCTTCGCCGGCCTCGTCGTCCTTGCGCTCCACGCGCTCCGCCTGGTGGGTCTGGAGCTGCCGCCGAGCGTTCCCGAGAGCCTCGTCGTCGTCGGGATCGGCCTCCTCGCGACCACCTTCGTCCTCGTGCGCCTGATCTCGATTCCCGAGCCCTTCGTCGATGCGGGCCGGGGCATCGGCATCTGGATCAGCCTGGCGGCCGGGCTGGCGCTGCTCGTCGCAGGCGTCCTGCGAGCCGGCGAAGAGCTGTAGCGACGGCGAGGCCCAGCACGGCGCCACCGACCACGTCGAGCGGGTAATGGACGCCGACGTAGATCCGGGAGAACGCGATCGCCGCCGCCAGCACGAGGAACGGTGCCGTGAGGCGCGGCTCCGCCGAGGCCAGGATCGCCGCGCAGGCGAAGCTGGTGGCTGCGTGGCCCGAGGGGAACGAACCGCTATGGGGCACGTGGACGAGCGGCCGCGGCCGGGGGTGGTGGACGGGCGGGCGGTCGCGCCCGACGAGCGCCTTCAGGGCGTAGGCGCTGAGCTGCGCCGCGGCGTCTGCACCGACCACGAGCAGCAGCACGTCGGGCCGGCGGCGCACGACGGCGATCGCGATCGCGATCACGATCCACACGAGCCCCTGCGTCCCCGCGTAGGTGAGGCCTTCGAAGAGCACGTTCAGCACGCCGCTCCGGTGGGTCACGACCCACCGGTCGAGGCGATGATCGAGGCCGATCACCCTCGTCCGCCCAGGGCCTGGATGGCTGATCGATAATTCACGCGAGCGGGGTGGTGGCCCGGACGCGGCGAAGGATCAGCACGCCCGCCACCCTCCGTGGCGCTGCTACGAACGGCGAGCAGTCGCACTGCCCTGCTTGGTCTGAACCATCCCCGACAGTGCGAGAATCACCGATCGACCATCTAGTGCGGCCTCTCGAAATGTTTGACCGGAAACGAAGGGGCAGGTGGAGGCCGCACTACTCGGCCGCTTCGCGGCCGCCGGCCGCAGAGCGGCCGGAATAGTGCGGCGTCGGCGAACCGTCGGTTTCGAGTGAAACGTTG
>JBBRYP010000053.1:0-33551 GCA_038237515.1 Gaiellales bacterium | reverse complement strand
CGCGGCCGCCGGCCGCAGAGCGGCCGGAATAGTGCGGCGTCGGCGAACCGTCAGTTTCGAGCGAAACGTTGGGAGACGCCGCACTAGACGGCGGCAGGCGGCGGCGCGTGTCGCGCGCCCTCCACGTCGAGCCGCGGCAGCCACACGAGCCAGCCGGGCAGGTACCAGTTCCAGCGCCCGAGCAACTTCATCGCGGCCGGGAGCAGGACTGACCGGATGATCGTCGCGTCGATGAGCAGCGCGGCGGCGATTCCGAAGCCCATCTGCTGGAACATGACGAGATCGCCCATGGCGAAGCCGCTGAAGACCGCGACGATGATGAGTGCGGCGCCGGTGATGATCCGGGCCGTCGACCCGACGCCGTAGCCGACCGCGTCGTCGGTCGACTCTGTCTGGTCGTGGCGCTCCTTGATCCGGCTGAGCAGGAAGACCTGGTAGTCCATCGACAGGCCGAACAGCACCGAGAAGAGGAAGAGCGGCACCCATGCTTCGATGATCGAGACGTGCTGGAAGCCGAGCAGGCCGGTCGCGACGCCCTTCTGGAAGACGAGGACGAGGAGGCCGTAGGCGGCGCCGACCGAGAGCAGGTTGAGGACGATCGCCGTCGCAGCGATCACGACCGAGCGAAAGACGACCGTGAGCAGGACGAGGCTCAGGCCGAGCACGAAGGCGAAGACGTACGGCAGCCAGCGGTGGACCGCGTCGATGAAGGCGACGTTGTCGGCCGTGTCTCCACCGACCAAGGCCCGCAGGTCGCTACCCCGGAAGGCCTGCGGGATCTCGCTCTCGCGCAAGCGCCGCACGGCGTCGAGGGCTGCGTTGCTCGTCTTGTCGCCGCGGAGCGGAACGGTGAGGGCCGCGAGGCTGCCGTCCCTCGCCACGAGCAGGTCGCCGCGACCGCCGAACGCGTGATCGCGTCCGATCCGCGTGCGGAGCCGCTCGAGCGCAGCGTGTCCGGAGCGGGACCGGACGTCACCCGTGATCGCGACCAGCACCGGGCTCGCGCTCGCGCGCGGGAAGTCGCGCGCGAGCGCATCGTAGCCCTGCTTGCTGGCGAGCCGGTTCGGCAGCGTGCTGACGCCGTTCGCGCCGAGATGCAGGCCGAGGAGCGGCGAGGCCGCAAGGAGCAGGATCGCGACGGAGCCGGCGAGGCTGAGCGCCGGACGCCGCATGACCCAGTGGACGATCGCCCCCCAGAACCGTCCCTTCTCCGACTCGGAGCGGCCGACGCTGCGGCCGGCAACCGGCACCCGCAACGCGTTCACCCGGTCGCCGAGAAGGCCGAGCAGCGCCGGCAGCAGCGTCAGTGCCGCGGCGACGGAGACGATCCCGACGAGGATCGCGCCGACCGCCAGGCTCCGCATCACGTTCGACGGGACGAGGAACATCCCGGTCAGGGCGACGACGAACACGGAGCCGCTGAACAAGACGGCGCGGCTGGCGGTCGCACCCGAGGCGGCGATCGCATCCAGCTTCGGTAGGCCTCGCGTGCGCTCCTCGCGGTACCGGGAGACGACGAACAGCGAGTAGTCGATTCCGAGCGCGAGGCCCATCCCCGTGAGCATGTTCACGACGAAGATCGAGAGCGTGAACCCTTCTGCGACGATCGCGGTGAGCCCGAGCGCCACCGCGATCGAGACGATCGCCATCAGGAGCGGCACGAGGCCTCCGACGATCGCCCCGAACACGAGCACGAGGACGACGAGAGCCGCGGGCAAGCCGACCTGGAGCTCGCCGGACTTCAGGTCGTGCTGCGAGAGGTCGTTGAAGTCGTGGTCGAGCGTGCCGCCGCCCGTGATGGTGACCCGAAAGCCGTCGCGGCCGTCGTTCCGGTCGATCACTGGGAGCAGCGCGTCGACGTCCCGCTGCCGCTGGATCGGGATCATCGTCGCGTGGCGGTCCCGGGAGACCAGGCGCGAGTCGCCGCTCAGGTAGCTGTGCGCGTTGCGAACGACGCCCGTCTGCCTGCCCTGCCGGTACAGCGAAGCCACGAAGCGCCTGAACGCCGGGTCATCGACGGTGCGCGTGTCGGAGCGAACGACCACGATCTCGTCGGGCGTATTCGGATCGGGAGGGAAGCTCCCGTAGACGAGGTTCTCGGCGCGGCTCGACTCCGGATTGCCGGTGACGTGGCTGTTCGAGGTCAGATTCCCGGGTAGGAAGCCGGCCACACAGGCGATCGCCAGGGCGATGGCGAGGATCCAGGCCGCCGCCGCGCGCCACGGGTGCCTGCCGCAGGCTCGCGCGAGTCGCTCGGCCTGGCTCACGTTGCGTCGCTTGCTCGTCGAGCAGATGGCATCGAAGCTGACCTTTCACCACAATCGTTGCCCGCGCCCTCACGGCACCACCTTCCGCAGGTCACGGCAGCGACCGGTCAAGCCGAGAATCCACGCGCCTATAAGCGTGTGGGAACGCCGTGGCCTGCCAGGATCTCGAGCAGATGGGCTGTTGCGAGCCGCGGCACCGTGATGCCGCTTGCAGTCAGGACAATGACGGCCGGCCGCGAGCGGCGGGCTGGATAGAACTGTCCGTGTTGGTTCGCTTGCCTGGGGGTGCTCGGGCGTGGCCGACCCGACCAACCCCAGAACTCCGCCACGTCGAGGCGCGGACGGTGGGCCAGCCCTCGAACCGCGACTCGGCTCGCCGTCGGCGCGTTCGCGACTGCAAGCAGCAGCTCGAGGTTCTCATTCCAGTTGGCCAGAAGAATGGGCCGCGCGAGGCCGGGCCCGCTCACGAGGATGTAGTTCGGCGCGGCCGCTTGGGCACGCGAGGCTAGACCCAGGAGAGCCGCGACGGTGACGGCGAGAACTGCAGCGCGCTTCACACCGGCATTGAACCAAACGGCATCACCGGTCATTCGAATCGCCCCGGATGGGCGTTGCGAGCCATCGTCCTCGTTCACGGAAAGGGGCACGTGGGTCGAGGTGTTCCCCTCACGGATCCTCCGCCGCTGCGATTCGCGCGAAGGCCTGCTCGAAGACCTCCCGCGGCTGCGCGCCGAGGACCAGCAGCCGCCCGTCGAGGAGCCAGGCAGGCACGCCGGTGACGCCGATCGACTGTGCCTGCAGCGTCGACCGGGAGACGGTGTCGAGATGCTGGTCGCCCGCCAGAAGCGCCCGGACCACCTCCGAGGGCAGGCCCACCTCGGCCGCGAGCTCGAGCAGCACCGGCGGGTCGCCGATGTCGCGCGCCTCGCTCCAGTAGGCATCCATCAGGCGGTCGTGCATCCGCTCGTGCAGCCCACGATCGCGCGCCAGCTCGGTCAGCCGGAGGGCCGCGCGCGAATTCGGGACGACGTCCGGCGGTGGGTTGTACGCCTGGCCGGCGCGCTCGAACAGCTCGCGCATGCTCGCGTGGAAACGCTCGCCGTAGCGCGCGGTCAGCTCCGCCCGCGGGATCCCGTGCGATGGGTACTCGGGATGGAGATCGAAGGGACGCCAGGACACGTGCGCGTCGAACCGGCGCGCGAGCCAGTCGGCCAGAGGCTGGCCGACGCGGCAGAACGGTCAGATGTAGTCGGAGAAGACGACGACGCTGTGCTCGCTCATCTCCTTCCCGTTACCCTCCGCGCGTGATCGGCACGCGTCGGTTCCTCGAGTCGATCGGCCTGCCACCCGGCGATCTGAACGAGCTGCCGGACTCGCCGAAGCGCTTCCCCGACGGGGCCCAGTACCGGGTCGAGATCCCGAGCGTCGAGGGACCGCGCTGCCTCGAGGCCGTGCTCGAGGAGGCGGAGCGGCTCGACGTGCTCGTCCACCGCGTCTCGCAGGGGAGCGGTGTCTTCCTGCAGACAGACGCCGAGCTCGACGAGTTCGCGCGCCGCGCAGCCGAGGCGCGCGTCGAGGTCAGCCTGTTCGCGCGACCCAACGCCGGCTGGGACGTCTCCGCGATGGCCCGGTCGCCGGCTGGTGCTGTCCTCGCGCCGGCGGCGCGCGGGCAGGAGCAGGTCGTCGCGGTGCTCGAGGACGTCCGCCGCGCCGCCGCGCACGGCTTCCGCAGCGTCCTGATCGCCGACCTCGGCGTGCTCGCGGTCTTCGGCGCCATGCGAGCCGCCGGCGAGCTTCCGGAAGACATGCAGGCGAAGGTCTCCGTCATGCTCCCGGCCGCGAATCCCGCGTCCGCGAGAGCGCTCGAGCAGCTCGGTGCGAGCACGATCAACCTCCCGACCGACCTGAGCCTGCCGCAGATCGCAGCCATCCGCGCCGCTGTCGGGTGCCCGCTCGACGTCTACGTCGAGGCGCCGGACAACGTCGGGGGGTTCGTCCGGCACCACGAGATCCCGGAGCTCGTGCGCGTCTCCTCGCCCGTCTACGTCAAGTTCGGCCTGCGCAACGCGCCCGACGTCTACCCCGCCGGCACGCACCTCGAGGCGACGACCGTGGCGCTCTCGCGCGAGCGCGTGCGACGGGCGCGACTCGGCCTCGAGCTCCTTGCCCGGTCGGGCTACGAGCCGTCGACCTCCGCGCTCGGCGCGGAGGGGCTCGCGGTTCCTACGCCTCCAGCGCGAGCAGGTCGTCCAGGCTCTCGCGGCGGCGGATGAGGCGCGCCTCGCCCGCCCTGACGAGGACGGCCGCCGGCCGCGGCACGCCGTTGTAGTTCGAGCTCATCCCGAGCGTGTAGGCGCCCGTCGCCGGAACGGCGAGCAGGTCGCCGCGCCGTGGCTGCGGGAGCGCGAGGCGGTCGATCAAAACGTCGCCCGACTCGCAGTGCTTCCCGCAGATGGTGAACGTGCCTGCCGGCGGGTCGACGACCCGCGTGGCGAGGACGCCGGTGAAGTGCGCTCCGTAGAGCTGCGGGCGCGGGTTGTCCGACATGCCGCCGTCGATCGCGACGTAGGTCGTCGCGTCGCCCGTCCGCTTGACGACGCCGATCCGGTAGAGGGTGACCCCGCCGTCTCCGACGAGGGAGCGACCGGGCTCGAGGATCAGCTCCGGGAGGGGCAGGCCGTGGAGCCGGCAGCCCTGCTCGAGGCCGTCCACGATCGCCCCGACGAAGCGATCCACCGGGAGGGCCGGGTCGCCGTCCACGTGGCGGATGCCGAGCCCGCCGCCGAAGTCGACCGTCCCGGGCGCCCAGCCGAGCTCCGCCCTCGCCCTCGCCATGAACGCGGTCAGCCAGTCGACCGTCATCCGCAGCGCGCCGAGCGCGAGCAGCTGCGAACCAATGTGGACGTGCAGGCCGTCGATCCCGCCGCGCGCGATCGCCGCCAGGGCATCCTCCGGCGGCAGCCCGAACTTCGAGCCCGTGTGGCCGGTGCGGATGGCGTCGTGGGTCTCCGCGTCCACGCCCGGCGTGACCCGGACGAGGAGGCTCGACACCCCGGCCGCGGCGGCGCGGTCGAGGTCGTCGAACGCGTCGACGACGAGCGCCGCGCCCGCGCGGGCCGCGGCAGAGATCTCCTCGTCCGACTTGTTGTTGCCGTCAACGAGGATCTGAGCTCCGGAGATCCCGGCGCGCTCTGCGAACTCGAGCTCGCCGAGGGCGGAGACCTCCGCCCCGAGGCCCTCCTCGGCGAACAGCCGTAGGAGCGCGACGCTCGGGAAGGCCTTGACGCTGTAGAGGATGCGCGCCCGCGGAGCTGCTTCGCGGTACGCCCGCGCCCGCGCCCGCAGGGTCTGCTCGCAGTAGACGAGAAGCGGCGTGCCGAACTCGGCCGCCAGGGCGCTCGCCGCAACGCCGCCGACCGCGAGCTCCCCTCCGGGCGCCGCCGCGCTGTCAGGAAAGAGGTCGAGCATCCAGGCGGGATCTTGCCGCCTCGAGTGCCGCGACGACGCCTCCCGGCCCGGGAGCGGGTCGCGCCGCCCGTCCCCTGGGCGGCCGGACGAGGCCATGCCGAACCTCCTTCGCGACCTGCTCGTGGGCGTCGCGAAACGGGACGCCCTCGCGGACGAGCTGCTCGGCCGCGTCCGTCGCGTACAGGAGGGCGTCGCCGCAGGCGGCCGCCAGGCGGTCGCGGTCGAGTTCGAGACCCGCCACCAGGACTGTCAGGGCGCCGAGCGCACCGAGGACGTCTCGCCGGGCGTCGTAGAGCGCGCGATTGCCGGCCTGGAGGTCGCGGTTGTAGGCGAGCGGCAGCCCCTTCACGAGCGCGAGTGCGCCGGTGAGGCGTCCGAGCGCGGTCGCGGCCTTGCCGCGCACGAGCTCGGCCACGTCCGGGTTCAGCTTCTGGGGCATCATCGAGGAGCCCGTGGCCGCCTCCTCGGGAAGGCGCAGGAACCCGAACTCGGAGCTCGCCCACAGGCAGATCTCCTCGCCGATCCGCGACAGGTGGCCGAAGAGGACGGCGCAGGCGTAGAGGTAGTCGAGCGCGAAGTCCCGATCGGCGACGGCGTCGAGCGAGTTCCGGACTCCACCGTCGGGGCGCGGCAGGTCGAGGGTCGAGCCGGCCAGCGCCCCGGCTCCGAGCGGCGACGGCTCCGCCTGCGCGCGAGCTGCCTCGAAGCGCACCAGATCGCGCTCGAGCATCTCCAGCCAGGCGAGGAGATGGTGGCCGACGGTGACGGTCTGCGCGCGCTGGAGGTGCGTGTATCCCGGCAGCGGCGTGGCGGCTTCCTCCTCGGCGCGGTCGAGGATCACGCGGCCGAGCCGGACGATTGCGGCGCCGGCCTCCTCGCAGGCGTCGAGTGCGAACAGCCGCAGCGCGGCGGCGACCTGGTCGTTGCGCGAGCGGCCGGCCTGGATCTTCCGGCCGACCGGTCCGAGGAGCCGCTCGATCGCCGCGTGCACGTCCTCGTCCTCCGCTTCGACGTCCTCGACGGAGATCGTGGACAGGGTCGTCTCGACCTCGGCGAGCTCGTCGAACGTGAGCAGACCGGCGGCGGCGAGCCGGTGCGCATGCTGGATCGTCCCCAGGACGTCGTAGGGCAGGAGCTCCTCGTCCTCGCTGCGCAGGAACTCCCAGACCTCGCGGTCGAGGCCCGCCTCGACGCGTCCCGACCAGAGCCTCATGCGACCGCCTGGCGTGCCTCGCGCGCTGCCGCGAGCTCGACCTCGAGCGCGGTCAGGCGGATGAAGCCCTCTGCGGCGTCGTGCGGGAAGGTCTCGCCCGTCCCGTAAGAGGCGAGCGTCTCGGCATAGAGGGCGTTCGGCGAGCGGCGGCCCGTGACGACGGCCGCTCCGGCCTGCAAGACCACACGCGCCTCGCCGTCGACGAACTCCTGCGTCTGCGCGAAGAACGCGTCGTAGGCCCGGCGGACGGGGGCGAACCACTGTCCGTCGTAGACGAGCTTCGCCCAGCGGGGCTCGAGCTCCCGCTTCGCGTGCAGCTCGCCCTTCGTCAGCACGAGCTCCTCGAGGGCGCGGTGCGCCTCGATCAGAAGGATCGCCGCCGGCGCCTCGTAGAGCTCCCGGCTCTTGATCCCGATCGCCCGATTCTCGATCATGTCGATCCGGCCGATCCCGTACGGCCCGGCACGCTCGTTCAGGACCCGGATGAGACCCGAGAGCGAAAGCGCCTCTCCCTCGAGCGCCACCGGCAGCCCGGACTCGAAGGCGAGGACGATCTCCTCCGGCGCGGGAGCGGAGGCAGGCGCGGAGGTGAGGACGAATGCCTCTTCGGGGGGCGGCGCCCACGGATCCTCGAGGATCCCGGCCTCGATCGCGCGCCCGAAGAGGTTGTCGTCGATCGAGAACGGCGACTCCGGCTTCGCCTCGACAGGGATGCCGCGCTCGCGCGCGTAGGCCATCTCCTCGTCGCGCGTCCAGACGCGGTCGCGCAGCGGCGCGATCACCCGGACGCCCGGGTAGCGCGCCTTGAAGGCGAGCTCGAACCGGAGCTGGTCGTTCCCCTTCCCGGTGCAGCCGTGGACGACCGCCTCGGCCCCGAGCTCGAGCGCCAGCTCTGCGACGGCCTCGGCGATCACCGGCCGCGAGAGGGCAGACACGAGGGGGTAGCGGCCTTCGTAGAGGGCATTCGCGAGCAGCGCCTTCGCGACCTGGTCGTCGGCGAACGCATCCTTGCGGTCGACCACGAGCACGTCGTCGGCGCCGGCGCGGCGCCCTCGCTCGAGGGCCGGCTCGAAGTCCACGTCCTGGCCGACGTCGACAAGGACGGCGACGACCTCTTCGAAGCCGTAGTCCTCCTTCAGCCAGCCGATGGCGCAGCTCGTGTCGAGACCGCCCGAGTAGGCGAGGACGGCGGTTCCGTTCATGGCAGTCATGTGTCTCCTTCCAGATGGTGGCGAAGCTCCAGGGCAAGCTCGGCGCCGGTCATGCCGTCGCGCGCGACGACGAGGATCGTGTTGTCGCCCGCGATCGTCCCGGCGACCTCGGTAAGGCGAGCTTCGTCGACCGCCTGCGCGAGCGCGTTCGCGTGGCCGGGCGGGGTCCGGACGATCACGAGGTTGGCGCTCGTCGTGAGATCCAGCGTCCAGCGTCGCAGAGCCGCCGTCAGCTCGCTCGATCTCCTGAGGTCGGCGGCGCCGGGAAGCGCGTAGACGAGCCGCCCCTCGTCGTTTCGCACCTTGACGAGCCCCAGCTGGGCAATGTCCCGGGAGACCGTCGTCTGCACAGCGTCGAATCCCTCGCGTCGCAGAGCTTCCGCGACGTCGGTCTGCGTGGCGAGCGGCTGTGCCTGCACGAGACGCAGGATCGCTCCCTGACGGTCGAACTTGCTCATGGGATCACCTCCTCGAGGATCGAGAGACCGTGGGCGAGCTCGCTCTCGGCGATCGTCAGCGGCGGAGTCAGGCGCACCGCTCGGTCACCGGCGGTCGAGATCAGCACTCCCCGTCTGCGTGCTTCGGTCACGACCTCGGCGGCAGGACAGTCGACGTCGATCGCGAGCAGCAGCCCACGCCCGCGTGCCCGCGGCAGCGCCGCGCGGACGAGCCGCTCCTTCGCGCGCACCTGCACGAGCAGCTCCTCAGTCAGCTCGTCGACAACGGCGCAGGCGGCCGCACAGGCGACCGGGTTCCCGCCGAAGGTGCTGCCGTGGTCGCCCGGGACGAAGCCGGAGGGAGCCTCGTCGCCGACGAGCAGGCAGCCGATCGGCAGCCCGTTTGCAAGACCCTTGGCGAGCGTCACCGCATCGGGCCTCATCCCGAGCGACTCGAAGCAGAAGAACGCGCCCGTCCGGCCGACGCCCGTCTGGATCTCGTCCAGGACCAGCACCGCTCCCACCTCGTCCGCTAGCTCCCGCGCCGCGGCCAGGAACGCGGGTGTTGCCGCGTGGACGCCGCCCTCGCCCTGGATCGGCTCGAGGAGGATGCAACCGACGTTTGCTTCGACCGCGGCCAGGAGCGACGCGATGTCGTTCAGGCGGGCGAAGCGCACTCCCGGCACGAGCGGCTCGAAGGCCTCGCGCTTCGCCGGCTGACCCGTGACGGAGAGCGCGCCGAGCGTCCGGCCGTGGAAGCTGCCCTCCAGCGCGACGACCCCCGGCTTGCCCGTGGCGCGCCGCGCGTACTTCAGCGCCGCCTCGATCGCCTCCGCTCCGGAGTTGCAGAAGAATGCGCCGGCCCCGCCGAAGCGCCGGGACAGCCGCGCCGCCAGCTGCTCCATGGGCTCGCTCCAGTAGAGGTTCGAGACGTGCCAGAGCCGCTCGAGCTGTGCTGTCGCGGCCGCGAGCGGTGCCGGATGGCAGTGCCCGAGCGGGATCACCGCGATGCCGCCGACGAGATCGAGGTAGCGCTCCCCCTTGTCGTCGAAGAGCCATGACCCCTGGCCGCGAACGAAGGTCACTTCCTGGCGGGCGTAGGTGGGGAGGAGGGGCGCGTGGGTGAGCATGTTCATGCGACGACCGCCGTCTCGCCGATCTCGGCGCGGATCCCGAGGCGCGCGGCCGTCACAGCTGCGCGCAGCTTCGGGACGATGCCGCCGTCGAGCCGTCGCCCGGTCAGCAGGCGCTCGGCCTCCTCGGCATCGACGACCGGAACGACCCGGCCGGAGAGCAGGAGCCCCGGGACGTCGGTCAGGAAGAAGATCCTCTCCGCGTCGAGTCCGACGGCGAGCGCGGCCGCCGCCTCGTCGGCATTGACGTTCAGAGGCCCGCGGGCAATTGGTGCCACGACCGGAACAAGAGCGGTGGCGAACGCCTCCTCGACGGCTGCGGGGCAGCTCGGCGTGGGGTCGCCGACGAAGCCGAGGGCGGCGACCTGGCTCGCCTCGAGGCCGATCTCGTCGCCGATCAGACCGACCGCGCGCCCACCGAGCGCGACGCACAGCGCCTCGTTCACCTCCACCAGCGAGCGCCGTACCACCTCGAGGCCGGCTGCGGAGGTGACCCGCCGCCCGCCGACCCACTGCACCGGTAGCCCGAGCGCCTCCATCTCGCGTGAGATCTGGGGGCCGGCCCCGTGCACGACGCACACCTCGTGACCCTCGCCCGCGAGCGCGAGGATCGCCGGCGCCGCACTCTGCGCGACCGCCCCACCGCATTTGACGACTATGCGTGGCATCTAGCTACTTCCCCCGCAAGAACGCCGAACGAAGGACGGGACGGTGTAGAGGGGGAAGTAGCCCCCCCTTTTGGGCTGCGCCCTTGATTCTTCGGATGCCCGAAAGTGCAGGCACTTTCGGGGATGCCTGGGCTCTTCTCGGGGGCGGAAACTCGTGACGTCGTGACCGCGGGACTTCAACACTTGGCCGGCGAGGGAACGTCCCAGGAGCCGCGAACAATCGCGGCCGGAGCCGGGCTTGCCCGGCGGGAGGCCAGGCGCCGCTCGACAAGCGGGAGCGCAGAAGGAGGGGGCCGGTGGGGGAACCCTGGGTTCCCCCACGTTAGGTCCGGTAGTCCGCGTTGATGCGGACGTAGTCGTGAGACAGGTCGCTCGTCAAGTAGCGGCCCTCGCCGTCGCCGAGGCCCAGGTCGAGCTCGATGCGGCAATCGGCGGCCGCACCGTCGGCGTCGCCGGCCTGGAGCACGCCTCGGTCGAGGACGGTCGTCCCGTTGTAGCGAAGGGTCAGAAGGTCGAGATCGAGATGGGCGAAGCCGCCCTCGAAAGGAGCGGAACCGGCTGCGGCCACCACCCTGCCCCAGTTCGCGTCGCGGCCGAAGAGCGCCGTCTTGACGAGCGGGGAGGTGGCGACGCGCCGGGCGATCGCCTTCGCCTCGGCCGTGCTCGCCGCCCCGGCGACGGCGATCTCGGCGACGAGCGTCGCGCCCTCGCCGTCGGCGACGATCTGCGCCGCGAGGCTCTGGCAGACGTCCGCGAGGGCGGCGCCGAAGGCCAGGTCGCTCGCCGCGCTTCGACGGGCGCCGCCCGCACCGTTCGCGAGCAGTACGACCGTGTCGTTCGTCGAGCACTCGCCGTCGACGGAGATCGAGTTGAAGCTCGCCTGCACCGGCGCCCGCAAGAACTGAGCCGCTTCGCCCCGCTCCAGCGGGTAGTCGGTCGTGACGACCGCGAGCATCGTCGCGAGGTCGGGGTGAATCATTCCCGACCCCTTGGCCATGCCGCCCACCGTGAAGCCGGGGCCGCCTGCGACCGCCTCTTTGCGATGCGTGTCCGTCGTCAGGATCGCCTCGGCGGCCGTGTCGCCTCCGGCCGGAGAGAGCGTGGCGACGGCTCCGGGAAGGCCTGCGAGGAGGCGGCCGATCGGGAGCCGCTCGCCGATGACGCCCGTCGAGAGCACGAGGATCTCCTCCGGCTCGAGGCCCAGCAGTCGGGCAGTCTCCGCTGCGGTCGCGCAGGCGTCGTCGTTCCCGGCCGGGCCGGTGGCCGCGTTCGCATTGCCCGAGTTGAGGACGACTGCCTGGGGGTCGGCGAGCTCGAGATGGCGCCGCGACAGCGTCACGGGCGCCGCCTGCGCCCTGTTCGCGGTGAACATGGCGGCTCCCGTCGCACGCTCGCGCGAGCGGACGACCGCGAGGTCGAGCCGGCTGCGGCGGATCCCGCAGTGGACGCCGCTCGCGAGGAATCCGGCGGGTGCGGTGACGCTCACGAGCCGCGCCTCCGCGCCGGCGGCCGGGGCGTCCGACCCCCCACTGCCCCCAAGGGATCCCCGAGACCCCTGCAGGCGGGATAGCCGCCGAACCCGCACGAGCCTGTGACGACTCTGCACCCATTTCGTGCGCTCACACGAGCACCCCGGCCAGTCGGAGCCCCAGGGTCTCGTCGAGCCCGAGGGCGAGATTCGCGTTCTGCATCGCCTGACCTGCGGCGCCCTTACCGAGGTTGTCCAGCGCGCAGACGATGATCGCCCGCCCGGTCGAGCGGTCCTCGTACAGCGCGATTTCCGCCGCGTCCGTCCTCTGGAGCCGCGAGAGGTCGGGCGTGAAGCCCTCCGGCAGGACCCGGACGGCAGGCGCCGCGGCGTAGGCCGCTTCGAGGCGGTCGCGGAGATCGGTCTCGAGCGGGTGCGCGTAGCAGGTGACGAGCAGCCCGCGGCGGACCGGGAGCAGGTGCGGGACGAAGCAGACCGGGTAGCCGAGCGCCTGCTCGATCTCGGGGGCGTGCTGATGCGAGCCGATTCGGTAGGGCGAGAGGTTCTCGAGGACCGAGCCGGCATGCGCGCGGGTACTGGGCGTGTGGCCCGCGCCCGACACCCCGGACTTCGCGTCGACGACGACGCTCGCGGGGTCGAGTGCGTCCGCGAGCGGCGCGAGCGCAAGGAGCGCGGCCGTTGCGTAGCAGCCCGGGTTCGCGACGAGCGAGCCGTCCGGCGGGTAGAGCTCGGGGAGGCTGTAAGTCCAGGCGGGAAGCTCAGCGGGTAGAGGGTGCTCGAAGCCGTACCAGTCGGCATAGAGCGACGCGTCCTGGAGCCGGTGGGCGCCGGAGAGGTCGACAACCGTTGCGCCCGGCGGCGGCAGGAGAGCGGCTGCACGGGGGTGGCCGAGGCAGAGGAAGAAGAGGTCGGCGCCGCTCTCGAGCGCCTCGTCGACATGCACGAGAGAGGGGAGGTCGAGGCCCGAGAGCCGCGGGTCGAGCGTGCTTGCCGGCTCTCCTGCGAGCGAGTCGGAGCCGAGCGCGACGACGTCGAGCTCCGGATGGCCGAGGACGCGGTCGAGCGTCTCTCGACCCGTGTAGCCGGAGCAGCCGAGGATGGCGGTGGAAAGTGTCACAGTTCGCGTATTATGCATTTTCTAGCGTAACATGCACGAACTCACCGCGGCGGACGCTTGCTAGGATCCCGCTCGTGGAGGAGCTGCTTCTGTAGGGGGAAGCGACCGCGGCGGGCGCCGCGCCGGCTTCCCAAAAGCCTCTCGATCGAGAGGCTTTTTTTATTGGCGGAGGGCGAGATGGAGTACTACGAATCGCAAGCGATCGAGGCGAAGTGGCAGAGCGTCTGGGAGGACGCGGGCGCGTTCTCGGTGCCGAACCCGGTGCTCGGTGAGACACCTCCGGAACGGCACTTCTACATGCTCGAGATGCTGCCCTACCCCTCCGGCGAGCTGCACATGGGGCACGTCCTCAACTACACGCTCGGTGACGTCGTCACGCACTTTCGCCGCCGCACGGGCTGGACGGTGCTTCGCCCGATGGGCTACGACTCGTTCGGCCTGCCGGCCGAGAACGCCGCCATCCGCGAGCGCGGGCATCCGCGGGAGATCGTCGAGCGGAACATCGTCAACATCCGCCGCCAGATGCACCGGCTCGGCTGGGCGATCGACTGGGATCGCGAGCTCGCCGCCCACGAGCCCGAGTACTACCGATGGACGCAGTGGCTCTTCCTGCGCCTGCTCGAGGCAGGCCACGCCTACCGCCGCGAGGCGCCCGTCAACTGGTGTCCGAACGACCAGACCGTGCTCGCGAGGGAGCAGGTCGTGGACGGGCGGTGCGAGCGCTGCGGCGCCGAGGTCGAGGCGCGCCAGCTCGAGCAGTGGTTCTTCCGGATCACGGCCTACGCCGACGAGCTGCTGGCGGATCTCGACACGATCGACTGGCCCGAGCGGACGAAGGCGATCCAGCGGAACTGGATCGGGCGCTCGGAGGGGGCCGAGATCCTCTTCCGGCTCGACGAGCTCGACCTCGACCTCCCCGTGTTCACGACGCGCGCAGACACGCTCTTCGGCGCGACGTTCTTCGTCCTCGCGCCGGAGCACCCACTCGTCCCACGGCTCGTCGTAGGCACTCATGCGGAGGAGGAGGTGATGCGTTACGTCAGGCGGAACGCCGCCAGGAGCGCGGCGGAGCGGATCGACCCCGACGAGGAGAAAACGGGTGTCTTCACCGGCCGCCACGTGACGAACCCGGCAACCGGCGAACCGGTGCCCGTGTGGGTCTCGGACTACGTCCTGATGGAGTACGGGACCGGGGCGATCATGGCCGTCCCCGCCCACGACGAGCGGGATTTCGCCTTCGCGCAGCGCTTCTGGCTCCCGGTGCGACAGGCCCTCGCGGCTCGTGACGCCGAGCCGTCGGATGGCGGAGGGTACGTGCCGCACGGCAGCGACGAGGTTCTCGTCGAGTCCGGCGACTTCTCGGGCCTTCCTGCGGAGCAGGGGAGGAGCGCGATCGTCGAGTGGCTCCGGGGGCTCGGATGCGGGGCGCCGTCCGTCAGCTTTCGCCTCCGCGACTGGTCGTTTTCGCGGCAGCGCTACTGGGGGTGCCCGATCCCCGTCGTCTACTGCGCTGCGTGCGGCATCGTCCCCGTCCCCGATTCCGAGCTCCCGGTCCTCCTTCCCGAGGTCGAGAACTACCGCCCGAAGGGCGAGCCGCCGCTCGCGTCGAACGAGGCCTGGCTGCACGTGCCGTGCCCGGCCTGCGGAGAGCCAGGGCGCCGCGAGGCCGAGACGATGGACACCTTCGTCGACTCCGCCTGGTACTTCCTGCGCTACACCGACCCGGACGACGCCGAGGCGCCCTTCGAGCGCGAGCTCGTCGACTACTGGCTGCCGGTCAGCCAGTACATCGGCGGCATCGACCATGCGACGGGGCACCTCCTCTACTCCAGGTTCTTCGTCAAGGCGCTGAACGAGCTCGGCCTCGTCGGCTTCCGTGAGCCGTTCGCGCGCCTGTTCCACCAGGGCTGGGTGCAGTTCGACGGGTCGAAGATGTCGAAATCGAAGGGGAATGTCATCGGCCCCGACGACCTGGTCGAGGCATACGGGGCGGACGCGGTGCGGCTCTACATCCTCTTCATGGGCCCCGCCGACGAGGACATGGAGTGGAACGAGAACGGGATCGAAGGCATGGCGCGGTTCGTCCGCAGACTCTGGCGGGTCGTCAACGAGGCCGCAGCAAGCCCGGCAGGCGACGCTGCCGCGGAGAGCCCGCTCGCCCGCAAGGCGCACGCCACGATCGCCAAGGTGACCGACGACGTCGGTCGCCGGTTCCAGTTCAACACGCCCATCGCCGCGATCATGGAGCTCGTCAACGAGCTGAGCCGGGCGCCCGCGGATCCCGCGGCGCGCTTCGCCGCCGAGACCGCCGTCTCGCTCGTCCAGCCGTACGCGCCGCACGTGGCCGAAGAGCTCTGGCAGCGACTGGGCGGAGAACGGCTGTGGGAGCAGCCGTGGCCGGTCGCCGACCCGGCCTTCCTCGAGCGCGACAGCTATGAGCTCGTCGTGCAGGTGAACGGGAAGACGCGCGATCGGATCAGCGTGCCGGCGGACCTCTCGGACGAAGCGCTGATAGCCCGTGCGGAGGCCTCTCCGCGGGTCCGGGCGCATCTCGACGACCACGCGGTGCGGCGCACGATCGTCGTGCCTCGCAAGCTCGTCAACTTCGTCCTCTAGCTTTGGCGACTCAGGGTTCCCTCGCGGGCCTGTCCTTCTGCGCTCTCGGCGTGACGCCTGTCAGGCGCCCTGGTTCACTTTTTGGACAGGCCCTTAAAAGCCAGGCTCCGGCCGCGACGGTTTTTGCGGATCCTTGCGGCCTTGCCTCCTCGGCCGAGCTGAGAAGTCCTTCTGAAGGAAACGCGTTACGGCGTTACGAGTTCCCAGCCTCGAGAAGAGCAAGGTGCGGTGCCGCCGGGCGGCGCGCTCAGCGGATGCCGGTGTCGATCGAGAAGTCGATGCGGTCGAGGTGCCCGGCCCGCACCCTCACGTGTGCAGGATAGGGGCTCCTCTTCAAGCCGCTCGGTGCCGCGGAAACGGTGTAGGTCGCCACCGGGAGAAGGATCCGATATGCGCCGTCCCCATCGGTGCGCACCCGAAGCGGCGGCATCCCCGGCGAAACGAAGGTCAGCATCACGTTCCTCGCAGGCGCGTCGCATGGCACGTCTGTGCGGCACACCGGTGTGATCGGCCCTCGCGTCACGACACCGTGGAGGCCGGTGCGTTGCACTGAGACACCCGCTGCGCCGGAGCCGCCCGCCGCGGCTACATCCGCGGCAGGCAGAGCCAGCACGGCGAGAGTCGAGAGCGTCGCGGGCCAGCGCATGCATACATGATGCCGGACCCCGGCCCGCCGTTCACTTTTGTTACAGATTCGTCACGAAGACGGTACGTCTCCGTTGTCAAGATGGACGACATGGAACGCCTTCCCGTCTCGCGATCGACGCTACTGGCCATCCTGGCGGCTGCAGCGGTCGTCCTGTTCTTCGCCGGTCGATACCTCACGAATGCCGGCACGGCGGAGCCGTCGCACGGGACTGCGCGCGTGGCTCCTGCGCCCGCTGCGATTCGACAGCCGCCCGTCGTCGTGCACGTGGTGGGCGCTGTGAGGCGGCCCGGCCTGTACCACCTCCGCCAGGGCGGTCGGATCGCCGACGCCGTGCGGCGCGCCGGTGGACCGACCAGGGCGGCGGACGTCGAGCTCGTCAATCTCGCGGCCCCTCTCGCGGACGGTGAGCAGGTGGTCGTCCCCCGGCATGCCCCGGCCGGTGCCGCCACCGGCTCGGGCCACACGGGAGCCGTTGCGGCCGCGACGCCCTCAGGCCCCGTGCACCTCAGCACGGCCACGGTGGAGGATCTCGACGTGCTGCCGGGTGTCGGCCCGGTCACCGCCCAGAGGATCGTCGACTACCGCACCGCCCACGGGGCCTTCTCGTCCGTGGATGAGCTCGACGCCGTTCCCGGTATCGGTCCTGCGCGGCTCGATCAGCTCCGGGATCTCGTAGCCCCGTGACCGGCGCCGGCCGCTCCTGGGCGTCTCCGCACGTCCTCGTCGCCGCACTCTGCGCGGGTATCGCGACGGCGAACGTCGTGCGAGCGGGGCATCTCCTCGCCGCGGGCGGCGTCGCAGCGGCGTCCCTGGTAGTGGGAATCGTGTGGCCGGACGAGATGCGATTTGGGGTGCTCGCGTTCGGCCTGGCGGTGACCGGTTGGGCGTGGGGGAGCGCGCGGCTCGACGCGATCGACCGTAGCCCGCTTCTGGACGAGGTTGGACGAGCGGAGCGCGGGCTCGTGGTGGTCACCGGTCCGGCGAAGCCTGGGCGATTCGAGCTGCGCGCCCCCGGTGAGATGCTCGTCTGGCACGCGCACAGGCTCAGGGAGTCGGTCCTGCTCGAGCTCCCGCGCGGGCGCCTTCCTCCGCAAGGGGCCCGCCTGCGCGTGCTTGCCCAGATCGCGCTTCCACGCGGCCCGTCACACGGCTTCGACGAGCGGCGCTATCTGTGGCGCCGCGGGATCCACGTCGTGGTGCGGGTCGATCGCTGGCACCTGGCGGGTCGGCGGACGGGCCTCGGAGGGGTCGCCGACGGGATCCGCTCGAGCATCGCGGGTGCACTTCGCTCCGGGACGAGCGGTGAGCGCCGAGCCCTCCTCGTCGGCATCGTCCTCGGCGACGACAGCGGCCTCTCGCGCGATCTTCGCGACCGCTTCCGCGCCTCGGGCCTCTATCACCTTCTGGCGGTCTCGGGTCAGAACGTCGCGCTCCTCGCAGGTGGCGCACTCGGGCTGGCGTGGCTGCTGGGGCTCTCTCGGTGGGTAGCTGAGCTTGCGGCGATTGCCGCCATCGCCGCCTATGTACTCGCCGTCGGTGCGCAGCCTTCGGTCGTTCGCGCCGGCATCGTGGGCGTCCTCGGATCGCTCGCGTGGCTGACCGCACGGCAGCGTGACCGCTGGTACTTCCTGTTGCTCGGCGCACTCGCGCTGCTCGCGTGGAACCCCTACACCGTCCTCGACGCGGGGTTCGAGCTGTCGTTCGCGGCCGTCCTCGCGATCTTCACGGTCGCCCCGCGGATCCGGCGCCGGCTCGACGGCTATCCCGTCCCCGGGCCCCTGGCCGAGGTTCTCGCGGTGACGATCGCGTGCAGCATCGTCACCGCGCCGATCGTCTGGCTCCAGTTCCGGGCGCTGCCCCTCCTCGCCGTCCCGGCGAACGTTCTCGCCGCTCCCGCGATGGTTCCGTTGCTCGGCCTCGCCTTCCTCGCGGCAGCGATCCATCCTCTCGCTCCAGGCGCGGCCATTCTGTCGGCTGCCCTCGCGGGAGTGTGCGCGAGCTACCTGGCTTGGTGTGCACGACTCGTGGGAGGCCTCCCCCTCGCCCAGCTCCGCGGCGCCCAAGCCGGCGCACTCGTGGCGATCGGAGCCGGCGGTGCCGCAGCCTATGCTTGGAGGCGGTGCCGGATGAGCTGAAGCCCGTCTACCTCCTCTGCGGAAGCGACCGGCCGAAGATCGCGCGAGCGCTCGAGCGACTCCGTGGACGGTTCGCACCAGACGCCGTCGAGGTCCTCCTCGCGAACGAGACGAGCGGCGAGGCGCTGGTGGCAGCCTGCAACGCCCTGGGTCTCTTCGCCGATCGGGGTCGACTCCTCGTCGTTGAGCAGGCCGAGGCGTGGAAGGCTGCCGACACGAAAGCCCTCGCCGCTTACATGGTGACCCCAGCTCCCGCGACGGTCGTGGCGCTCGTCGCGGCCGAGCTGAAGATCGACTCGGCCCTTGCCAGGACGTGCGCCAAGGGCGGCGAGGTGCTGGCCTACGACGTCGCGAAGGGCAAGCTGCCGCACTGGGTCGTCGAGCACTTCGATCGCCTGGGCATCAAGGTCAGCCGCGACGTCGCGGAGGTACTCGTGGAGCTGGCCGGCGAGAACCTCGACGAGCTGTCGAGCGAGATCCACAAGCTCGCCACCTGGGCCGGGGACGACCCGCTGACGGAGGCGGATGTCCAGGCGCTCGTGGCGGCGCGGCCTGGAACCTCGTCGTTTGCCCTCACCGACGCCTGGGGCAAGCGCGACATCGCTGGTGTGCTCCGCGCCGCCGAGGGTCAGCTCGAGCAGGCGAGTGACGCGAGACGGGAGCTGACGCGGATGGCAGGGACCCTCGGAAGCCACGTCTCGCGCGTGCGCGCCTGCCAGGCTCTCGAGGAGCAGGGCATCGCTCCGCGAGACGCGGCCACACGACTGAAGCGGCACCGTTTCTACGTGGAGAGGCTGTATTCGCAGGCGCGCAACTTCGGGGTCGAGGAGCTGCGTGGGGCGGTCGTGCGCCTGGCTGCTCTCGACCGGGCGCTGAAAGGTGGGAGCCGCCTTGCGGGAGAGCTCGAGCTGGAACGGGCTCTCGTCGAGCTGACTGGCGACCGACCTGTCGCGGCCGGGCCGCGAGAGGGATCGCGCTAGGAGGAGGGCCGCACGAGCCGCGCGGCGCCGGACTTCTTGCGCGACGCGGTGTTCCGGTGCATCGCACCTCGGGACGCGGCCTTGTCGATCCAGCGAACGAGCTCTCGATGCTCGTTCGCGATCGTTCCCGCGTCGCCCTCCGCAACCGCCGCCTCGAGACGCTTCGTCAGCGTCTTGACCGTGGAGCGGTAGCGCAGGTTCTGGAGCCGTTCGCGCGCGGCTGTACGGACCCGTTTCTCTTGCTGCTTGATGTTCGGCATGGCGTGAAAACGCCCGCTGAAGCGCGGGCTGGAACGATCGTACCAAAGCGGGAGCACAAGCGGGATCGCCTGGCGGAGGCGGCCGAGCCCCTCCCTATACTCGCCGCGTGGACGAGGCCGGAGCGGGTCGTCGACTCGTGTGGTCGACCGCGATCTTCTCCCTCGCCACCGGGCTCTCCCGCGTCCTCGGGCTCGTCCGCGAGATCGTCGCCGCCTACTACTTCGGTGCAGCGGGCCGCATCAACGCCTTCACGGTGGCGTTCCAGGTTCCCAATCTGGTGCGAGCTCTCGTGGCCGACGCGGCGCTGTCGTCGGCATTCGTCCCCGTCTTCAGCGAGCTCCTCGAGAAGGGCGAGCGGAAACGGGCGTGGCGGGTCGCCTCCAGCCTCTTCTGGCTGATGCTGCTCGGGCTCGGCGCGCTGACGGCGCTCTTCATCGTGATCGCGCCGCTCGTGATCGCCCCGTTTGGAGATCCCGGCGGCGACAGATCCCTTGCCGTCGGCCTCTCGCGTGTGCTCTTTCCGATCGTGGCGCTCCTCGGAGTCTCGGGGATCGTCGTCGGAATCCTCAACAGCTACGAGCACTTCACGGTGCCCGCGCTGACTCCGGTCTTCTGGAATCTCGCGATCATCGCGGGCCTCGCCCTGGGCGTCCCGCACGCGGGCTCGATCGACGCGAAGCTCTACGTCTACGCGGTTGCGATCCTCGCCGGAACGGTGATCCAGGTGCTGCTCCCGCTCCCGTGGCTGCGCGGCCGGGACGGCCGGCTTCAGCTCGTCGTCGACTGGCGCGACCCGGCCGTCCGGCGCGTCTTCGCGCTGATGGTGCCGGTGACGCTCGGCCTTGGCCTCATCAACGTCAACGCAGTCATCGACTCGCTCTTCGCCTCCCGCCTGATCGACCCGCAGCTGTCCCCGAACGCGATCGACAAGGCATTCCGGATCTACATGCTCCCGCAGGGGATGTTCTCGGTCGCGGTCGCGACGGTGCTGTTCCCGTCGCTCGCGCGGCTCGCCGCCCGTGGCGACCTCGAGGGGTTCCGCCGCACCGTCGGCGTCGGCCTGCGCCAGATCGCGTTCCTCCTCGTTCCCGCGAGCGTCGTCTGCGCCCTGCTCGCGGAGCCGATCGTGCGCCTCCTCTACCAGCGCGGTCGCTTCGAGCCGAACCAGACCCCGGTCGTCGCGGCCGCGCTCGCAGCGTTCTCCGCGGGCCTCACGTTCAACGGCGTGATGCTGATGCTGAACCGAGCGTTCTTCAGTCTCCAGTCGAACTGGGTGCCGACGGCGATCGCGCTCGCGAACCTGGCGCTGAACGCGGCTCTGGACGCCGCCTTCTACCGCGTCGGAACGTGGGGCATCCCTCTGTCGACATCGCTCGCGAACGTCGCCGCGACGGCGGCGCTCCTCGTGTTCCTCCGACGCCGGATCGAGCGGATCGAGCTCGGGGAGACGCTTCGGGCGCTAGCACGCGTCGCCGCTGCCGCCGGGGGCCTAGCCGCCGTGTCCTACGGCGTCTGGTACGCCTTCGACCGCCTCGCGGGTCGCTCCCTCGGCGGACAGGTCCTTTCCCTCGGCGCCGCGCTCACCGCCGGCGGCGCCGTCTACCTGATCGTCTGTCGATTGCTCCGCGTCCGCGAGCTCGAGACGCTACTGTCTTTGCGCGATCGCTTTCGGCGCGCGTAGCGGTCGAACCGCCTCTGCGCCGCGTATTCTACCGCGCGCGCGGCGCCGGGAAGAGATCCCGAGGCGCACCCCTGGGGAAAGCGACTTCCCTCACCGGTCGTTCCGCGCTGTCGACAGCAATCCTCCGGGGAAGTCGCTAGCTACGATCGGCGGTCGCCCGTGGACCAGAGCCGCATCCGCAACTTCTCGATCATCGCGCACATCGACCACGGCAAGTCGACGCTCGCCGACCGCATCCTCGAGGTGACGGGAGCGGTTTCCGGCCGCGAGATGCGCGACCAGCTGCTCGACTCGATGGACCTCGAGCGCGAGCGCGGGATCACGATCAAGGCGCAGGCCGTCCGGGTGAGCTGGCGGGGGCACCAGCTCAACCTGATCGACACGCCCGGCCACGTCGACTTCACCTACGAGGTCTCGAGGTCGCTGCAGGCGTGCGAGGGTGCGGTCCTGGTCGTCGACGCGGCCCAGGGGATCGAGGCGCAGACGCTCGCGAACGCCTATCTCGCGATCGAGAACGACCTTGAGATAGTGCCCGTGGTCAACAAGATCGACCTCCCCCAGGCAGACCCGGACCGGGTCGCGGCGGAGGTGGCGAACCTCGTCGGCGTCGCCCCCGAGGAGGTCATCCGAATCTCGGCGAAGACCGGGACCGGCATCGACGCGGTGCTCGACGCGGTCGTCGAGCGCGTCCCCGCGCCCTCGGGTCGGCGCGACGGCGCCGCGAGGGCGCTCGTGTTCGATTCCTCGTACGACCAGTACCGGGGCGTCGTCGCGTTTGTGCGGGTGGTCGACGGGTCCTTCACCGCGCGGGAGCCGCTGCGGGCGATGGCCCAGGGCACCCGCTTCGAGGCGGAGGAGCTCGGGTTCTTCGCACCGACGCTGCGGGCCGTGCCGAGCCTCGTCGCAGGCGAGGTCGGCTACGTCATGACAGGCCTCAAGGATGTGGCAAAGCTTCGAGTCGGCGACACGCTGACGTCGCAGCGCGGGCCTGCGCAGGAGCCGCTGCCGGGTTACAAGGACGTGAAGCCGATGGTGTTCGCGGGCCTCTTCCCGACGGACTCCGACCAGTACCCCGAGCTTCGCGACGCGCTCGAGAGGCTCAAGCTCTCGGATGCCTCGCTCTTCTACGAGCCGGAGAGCTCGAATGCGCTCGGCTTCGGCTTCCGGTGCGGCTTCCTCGGCCTGCTCCACATGGAGATCGTGCGGGAGCGTCTCGAGCGGGAGTTCGACCTCGATCTGCTCGTCACTGCGCCGAACGTCGCGTACCGCGTCGTGACGCCGACCGGGGAGGAGGTGGAGGTGCACAACCCCGCCGAGATGCCGCGGGAGGTCGAACGGGTCGAGGAGCCGTACGTGAGGGCCTCGGTGATCGTGCCCAAGGACTACGTCGGGGCCGTCATGGAGCTCTGCAACGATCGCCGGGGCCGGTTCGACCACCTCGAGTACCTGTCCGAGGAGCGCGTGCTCCTGATCTACGACCTTCCCCTCGGCGAGATCGTGCTCGACTACTACGACCAGTTGAAGTCGCGCACGCGCGGGTACGCGAGCTTCGACTACGACTTCGCCGGCTTCCGCGAGGGCGACCTCGCGCGCGTGGACATCCTGATCGCCGGAGAACCGGTCGACGCGCTCAGCCTGATCATCCATCGAAGCGGTGCGTACGCGCGGGGGAAGGCGCTCGTCGAGAGGCTACGTGAGGAGATCCCGCGCCAGTTCTTCGACGTGCCGGTGCAGGCGGCGATCGGCGCGCGCGTGATCGCGCGCGAGACGATCAAGGCCAAGCGCAAGGACGTGCTTGCGAAGTGCTACGGGGGAGACATCACGCGCAAGCGGAAGCTGCTCGAGAAGCAGAAGGCCGGTAAGAAGCGGATGAAGCACGTGGGCGCGGTCGAGGTACCGCAGGAGGCCTTCCTCGCCGTGCTCAACCTGGACGAGGGGCGGCGCTAGACGTGCCGGGTTGGGAGGACGTTCGCAGGCTCGCGCTCCGGCTGCCCGGCACCGAGGACGGCGCCTCGTACGGAACGCCGGCGTTGCGCGTTCGCAAGTCGCTGCTCGCGCGGCTGCGCGACGAGGGGGAGACGCTGGTGCTGAGGGTCGATCCGGAGGAGCGGCTCGCGCTCGTGCACGAGCAGCCGGAGATCTTCTACGTGACACCGCATTACGAGGACTACCCCTTCGTCCTCGTCCGGCTCGACTTGGTCGATTGCGACGAGCTCGCGGAGCTCGTCGAGGAGGCCTGGCGCCTCGTCGCGGGGAAGCGGGCGGTGGCTGCCTACGACGCAGCCCGGAATCCCCAGCGGTGAGCGGCGTCCGCCACGTCTACGTGCACCTGCCCTTCTGCGCGCACCGGTGCGGCTACTGCGACTTCGTCACCGTCGTCGGGCGCCCGGCCGAGCACGAGCCATACGTGGCCGCGGTGCTGGCCGAGCTGGAGCTCGAGCGGAGCACCCTCGCAGGAAGACTCGAGACGGTGTCCCTCGGCGGCGGCACGCCGACCTTCACCGCGCCCGCCGCTCTGCGACGCCTGCTCGCCGCACTGCCGCCTGCCGACGAGGTGACGGTCGAGGCGAACCCGGAAACGGTGACGTCGGAGCTCGCCGAGCTGCTCCGCGAGACCGGCGTCAACCGCGTCTCGCTCGGCGCCCAGAGCTTCCAGCCGCACCTCCTCGAGGTGCTCGAGCGCCGGGGTGGGCCGGGGGACGTTCGGCGAGCGGTCCACACTCTGCGGGATGTCGGCGGGATTGCCAACATCTCCCTCGATCTCGTCTACGGCATCCCCGGGCAGAGCAGAGCCGACCTCGAGCACGACCTGCGCGAGGCTCTCGGGCTCGATCCCGAGCATCTCTCCTGCTACGAGCTGGAGGCGAAGCCCGGCACGCGCTTCACCCTTGGCCACGGGCAGGAGCTCGCGAGGCAGGCCGAGTCGATGGAATCCTACTTCGAGGTCGTGGTGGATGTCCTCACCGGCAGCGGTTACCGTTGGTACGAGACCGCGAACTTCTGCCGCGAGCCTCGAGCAGGCGACCGGCGCGACCTGCGGGCACGGCACAACCTCGGCTACTGGCTCGGGCGCGACTACGTCGGCCTCGGCGTCGGCGCTGTCTCCACCGTCGACGGCCTCCGGCGCCGGAACACCCCGCGGCTCCCCACCTACGTCGCAGCCCTCGGCCGGCGCGAGAAGCCGCCGAGGGAGCTCGAGCCGCTGACGGAGGAGACGCGCAGGCGGGAGCGTTTGTTGCTCGGCCTGCGCCTCGAGGAGGGGCTGCCGCTCGCGGAGGTCGCGGACGAGGTCGACGACGATGCTCTCCGGCGGCTGGTGAGCCTTGGGCTCGCAGCGGTCGATACGGCGGGGCTGCGCGCGTCCCGGACGATCTCGCTGACCCGGCGCGGTCGGTTTCTCGGCGGCGGTGTCACCGCCGAGCTTCTGACCTAAAGTTTCCTGTAAAGCCGATGAATGTCAGCGCAAGATCTATGCTCACCGATCGCCAGCGCGCGATCCTGAAGATCGTGGTCGAAGAGTACGTGCACTCGAGCCAGCCCGTCGGCTCGAAGGCCCTCGTCGAGCGAACGCGGCTCCCCGTCTCGCCCTCCACGGTCAGGAGCGAGCTCGCCGAGCTCGAGCAGCACGGCCTGCTGACGCACCCGCACACGTCCGCCGGCCGGGTGCCCACGGAGCGGGGTTACCGCTTCTACGTCGACGAGCTGCTCGACCGGCTCGAGCCGCGGCCCCCGGAGCCGCCGCTCGAGCTCAGCCAACCGCGGCGGGAGGTCGAGGACGCGCTGCGGGAGACGACGGACATGCTGTCGCGGGTCACGCGTCTGCTCGCGCTCGCGTCCGCGCCGCCGATCGAGGGCGCGACAGTGCGTCACGTCGAGGTGCTGCTGCTCCAGCCCCAGGTCGTGATGGTGGTCGTCATCACCTCGACCGGCGGCGTCAACAAGGGGACGTACGGCCTGGGTGCACCCATCGATCCAGGCCTCGTCCGCTGGGCAGGCGAGTACCTGTCGGAAGAGCTCGAGGGCGAGCGCCTCGGCACGCGCACGTTGCGCCGGCGCTTCGACGATCCGAGCCTGTCCGAGCGGGAGCGCGACTTCCTGGCGACGCTCCGGCCGGCGTTCACGGCCACGGCGCGCGAGGAGCAGCGCCTGTTCGTCGGAGGCGCCGCCGGCCTTCTCGACGAGTTGCGCGCCGAGGAGGCCGGCTCATATCGGGGGCTGCTCGAGATCCTCGAGCAGCGCGCCGCGGTGCTCGACCTACTCGCATGGACGCTCGATCCCGGGCGTCTGCTCGTCCGCGTCGGCGACGAGCTCGACGTGCCCGAGCTACGGGAGCTCTCGCTCGTCGGTGCCTCCTACGGCCTCACCCACCAGTCGCTCGGGTCCGTCAGCCTGCTCGGCCCGCTGCGCATGGACTACGACAAGGCGATCCGGTCCGTGCGCGGGGCGGCGCTGGAGCTGTCGCGCTTCGTCGAGGGCCTCTACGGCGAATAGCGCGGGGGAAACCCAGGGTTCCCCCGCGGACCCCTTCCTTCTGCGCTCCCGCTTTGCGAGCCGCGCTTGGCCTCCCGCCGGGTAAGCCCGGCTCCGGCCGCGACCGTTTTGCGGACTTCAACGGTTTGTCTCGGGTAGCCCAGCCTTGAAAGTCCTGGTTCGTCCACACGGGTGGCCAGGGGTACCCTTTGAGGATGGCGACGGCGGAGCGAGACTTCTACGAGGTGCTGGGTATCCAGCGCTCGGCGGGCGACGGCGAGATCAAGAAGGCGTTCCGCCGGCTCGCGCGCGAGCTGCACCCGGACGTCTCCGAGGCCCCGGACGCCGAGGTGCGGTTCCGGGAGGTCGTCGAGGCCTACGAGGTGCTCTCGAAGGCGGAGACTCGGCAGCTCTACGACCGGTACGGGCACGCCGGGCTGCGCAGCGGTGGCTTCCGGTCGACGCACGTCGACTTCGGGAACCTCAGCGACCTCTTCTCCGCGTTCTTCGGCGACGACCTTTTCGGTGTCGCGCGCGCCGGCGGCTCACGGGGAGCCGACGTGGCGGCGGAGCTCGAGCTCGAGCTTGTCGAGGCGGCGCGGGGAGTCAAGCGCGACGTGCCGTTCCGTGTCGCCGCCCCTTGCTCGACCTGCGAGGGCAGCGGCGCCGCGCCGGGGACGAGCCCGACTACGTGTGCGGTCTGCGGCGGGAGCGGGCGTTTCCAGCAGGTGACTCGCAGCGTCTTCGGCGAGTTCGTGCGCAGCCAGCCGTGCCCGCGCTGCGAGGGGACCGGTCGAGTGGTCGCCGACCCCTGCCAGAGTTGTGCCGGCGAGGGGCGCGTCGTCGAGAGCCGGACACTCGAGGTCGAGATCCCTCCCGGGATTCACGACGGCCAGCGGATCCGCCTCTCGGGGGAAGGACATTCCGGCTCGTTCGGCGGCCGTGCCGGCGACCTGTACGTGCTCGTGCGCGTCAAGCCAGATCCCCGCTTCGTCCGCGAGGGGAACGACATCTTCTCGACCGTCGACCTGACCATCACCCAGGCAGCGCTCGGGGCAAGCGTGGCGGTGCCGACGTTGGAAGGCGACGCGGAGCTGTCGTTCGAGCCGGGAACGCAGCCAGGCGCCGTCCGCGTGCTGCGCGGGCGGGGGATGCCGGTACTGCAGGGGTTCGGGCGAGGCGACCACCGCGTGCTCGTGAGCGTTGCGGTGCCGCGGCGGCTGACCGACGAGCAGCGCCGGCTCCTCGAGCAGTTCGATCAGTCGTCCGACAGCGACACCTACCGCGTCGACGAGGGATTTTTCGAGAAGCTGAAGAGCGCGTTCCGCTGAGCGGGCTGCGCCGCGTCGCTGTGACCGTGCCGGCTTCACGCGCTGAGGAGGCCCGGGCGACCATGCTCGACCTCTTCCCCGCGGGTTTCGAGGAGTCGGAGCAGGCTGGCGCGGTCGAGCTCGCCGCGTACACCGACCCCGGCGGCGAGGAGCGACTCTGGTTCGCGTTCGGCGGGGCGCGCAGTGAGGAGGTCGCCGACAATTGGGAAGACCGGTGGAAGCGTTTCCACCGACCCGTTCGGGTCGGATCGCTGTGGGTCGGGCCGCCCTGGGAGCAGCCACCGGAGGGCTCCCTCGCGGTCGTGATCGAGCCGGGGCGTGCCTTCGGAACCGGCAGCCACGCGACGACGCTCCTCTGCCTCGAGCTGCTGCAGGAGCTTTCGGGCGGGTCGCTGCTCGACATCGGGTGCGGCTCTGGCGTCCTCGCCATCGCGGCGGCGAAGCTCGGATTCGCGCCGGTCAGCGCGGTCGACATCGATCCGGTTGCGGTGGACACCACCCGCGCCAACGCGCAGGCGAACGGAGTCGCCGTGGAGGTGCGCTCTCTGGACGCGACCTCGACCCCGCTGCCCGCGGCCGATGTAGCAGTCGCCAATATCGCCTTGGGCGCCGTTGCCCTCGTGGGCGACAACCTTCCGGCGAGGCGCTTCGTCACCTCCGGGTACTTTGCCGTCGACGCGCCGCCGTTGAGTGACTTCCGGCACATCGAGGAGCGCTCCAGGGAGGGCTGGCGCGCCGATCTCTGGGAGCAGCGGGCGAAGTAAACTCGGCCGTCGTGGCGACTTTCTCCACCGCCTTTCTCGGCTGCAAGGTTTCGCACTCCGACGCCCAGGCGCTGCGCGAGCGCCTGCTCGCGGACGGCCACGAGGAGCGCGACGACCAAGCGGATGTGGCGATCGTCAACACCTGCTGCGTCACCCACGAGGCCATCCGGAAATCTCGCAAGGCGGCCGCGCGTGCTGCACGCACGCATTCACGCGTCTTCGTCACCGGGTGCGGTGCGAGCCTCGAAGGAGATCCGTTCGCCGGTCTTCCCGAAAATGTCGTCGTCGTCCCCAGCCGGAGCGAGGGCACGCCCGACGCAGTCGCCGGTGAGGTCGGCGCGCTCGCATGCAGCCGTGCGGATCACGGCCTCGATCGCGTCCGCGCCTTCGTCAAAGTGCAGGACGGCTGCAGCTTCTCGTGCAGCTTCTGCGTCATCCCGCTCGTTCGGGGAGCGTCGCGCAGCCGCGCAGCGGAGCTCGTGCTCGCGGAGGTGCGGCGCCGCGTCGCGCAGGGGCACCGCGAGGTCGTCCTCACCGGGATCAACCTCGGTTGCTATCGCGACCGGGGCGCCGGCTACTCGCTTCCGCGGCTGGTGCGTGAAGCCGGTGCGACACCGGGGCTCGGGCGGCTGCGGCTCTCGTCCATCGAGGTCAACCATGTGGACGCCGAGCTGGTGTCGGCGCTGCGCGAGACGCCGACCGTCGCCCGGCACCTCCACGTCCCGCTCCAGTCGGGCGACGACGGGGTGCTGGCCGCGATGCGCCGGCGCTACTCCGCCGCCACGTACCTTCGGCGGACGAGCCTCCTCTCCGACTTCAACCTGACGACCGACGTGCTCGTCGGCTTCCCCGCCGAGGACGACCGCGCTTTCGAGCGGACGCGGGCGGTCGTCGAGGCCTCGGGCGTGACGAAGGTGCACGTCTTCCCGTACTCGCCGCGGCCGGGAACCGCGACCGGCCAGGTCGATTCCGTCCCTGCCGCGGTGAAGAAGGAGCGGAGTGCGCTGCTGCGGGAGCACTCGCGGGCGGCCTGCCGCCGCCGCTGGCAGCAGAAGGTCGGCCGGGAGGACGTCGTCCTCGTCGACCGGCCGGGCCGCGGCTACGGCGACGACTACTCACCATGGCTCGTCGGCGGGCGGATCGGCGAGCTCGTCCGCGTCCGCGGCGCCGCGGTCGTCGAGGAGGGGATCGTCGCTGTCCGTGCCTGACGAATGCATCTTCTGCCGGATCGTCGAGGGCAACCTTCCGGCGACGATCGTCAATCGAGCAGAGGGGTTCCTCGCGATCGAAGACATCGATCCGAAGGCGGACGTCCACCTGCTCGTGCTGCCGGAACGGCACGTCGAGACGTTTCGCGACGTCGTGGACTTCCCCGCGGACGAGGCGAAGCGAATGCTCGATTTCGTCGCGGAGACGGCCGCCAAGGCTGGCCTCGAGGAGTACCGGCTGATGGTCTTTGTGGGCGCGGGCGCGGGTCAGACCGTGTTTCACCTGCACTGGCACATCCTCGGGGGCCGCGTCACCGGGACGCCGGCATGAGCCTCATCGCGCGCCTGGAGACCGAGCTGACCGCCGCGATCAAGGACCGCGATGCTGCGAGGCGCGATGCGCTGCGCCTGATCCTCTCGAGCCTCCGAAGCGCGGAGAAGGAACTGCAGCGACCTCTATCGGACGACGAGGAGCTCCAGGTGCTCCAGCGTGAGCGGAAGCGGCGAGCGGAGGCCGCGGAGGCCTTCCGGGCCGGCGGTCGAACGGAGCAGGCGGCGGGCGAGGAGGCCGAGCTCGCCGTCCTGGAGGAGTTCATGCCGGACCCGCTCGGGGAGGAGGAGCTGGAGCGCATCGTCGACGACGCCATCGCCGAGACAGGTGCGACCAGCCTGCGCGATCTGGGGCGGGTGATGGCCGACGTGATGCCGCAGGTGGCCGGCCGAGCCGACGGCTCAGCGGTCAGCCAGCTCGTGCGCGAGAAGCTCGCCTGAGCGGGCGCCACCGCTTCGTCGTACCGGCGAGACATGTCTCGGTTGGGCGATCCCAAGGTGCCCCTAGCCTCCTCCCCGATGCGATCGTAACTGCGAAACGCGAACGCCTCTGCGACGGCTTCGAGACGAAAGTGTGACGGCGAGGCGAGCGCCTACACTGGCTGCGTGCAGGAGGTTCTGTCGGTGTCGAACGACGTGGCGGCCGAGCTCGCAGGTGTCGGCGATGGCGTGCTCGACGCACTGCGCGACCGGCTTCGGTGCACGATCCTGCTGAGAGGCAACCGCCTGACGATCGAGGGCGACGAGCCGTACGTGCAGGAAGCGCGAACGGTCGTCGGCGAGCTGGTGGAGCTGGTCGAGGCAGGGCACGAGATCGGTCCCGGGACCGTGGACGCGGTCTTCGGGGCACTCCATGACGGCGCCGACCTTCGAGAGGTGCTCGACCATGTCGTCTGGAGCCACCGCGGCAAGAAGATCTCCCCGAAGACGGTCATGCAGAAGCAATACGTCGACGCGATCCGCCGCCACACCGTCACCTTTGCGATCGGGCCCGCGGGCACGGGCAAGACCTATCTCGCGATGGCGCTCGCCGTGGCGGCGCTCTCGGAGCGTCAGGTGGGGCGCATCATCCTCACCCGCCCCGCCGTCGAGGCGGGCGAGCGGCTCGGCTTCCTGCCTGGAGACATGCTCGCGAAGGTCGACCCGTACCTGCGACCGCTCTTCGACGCCCTCTACGACATGATCGACGCCGACAAGCTCGCGGGCTACATGGAGCGCGGCATCGTCGAGGTCGCGCCGCTCGCCTTCATGCGCGGGCGCACCCTCAACGACTCGTTCATCATTCTCGACGAGGCGCAGAACACGAGCCCGGAGCAGATGCAGATGTTCCTGACGCGCCTCGGCTTCGGGTCGAGGGTCGTCGTGACCGGTGACGTCACGCAGATCGACCTCCCTCGCGATCAGGCGTCCGGACTGATCCAGGTGCGCGACATCCTCGATGCGATCGAGGACATAGCTTTCGTCGAATTCAGCCACAAGGACGTCGTCCGCCACAAGCTCGTTCAGCGGATCGTGGAGGCGTACAAGCTGCACACGGAGGAGACGGGCACGCAGCGCCGCAGGTAACGACCGTGATCGAAGTCGAAGTCTCGAATCGCAGTGGTGTCGAGGTGGACGAGGAGGCGGCCGTCGCGCTCGCTCGCCGGCTTCTGGCCGCGGAGGGCATCGCCGATGCCGATCTCGGCCTCGCCTTCGTCGGCTCCGAGGAGATGCGCGCGCTGAAGCGCGACCACCTGGGGATCGACGAGTCGACAGACGTGCTCTCGTTCCCGATCGACTGCCGCGAGGAGCTGCCGCCAGGGCTCCCGCGGCAGCTCGGCGACGCCTTCCTGTGCCCTCAGGTCGTCGGCGAGGCGTGGCAGGAGCCGCTGGTCCACGGCCTTCTCCACCTGCTCGGGTACGAGCACGGGCCTCGAATGGAAGAGCGGGAGACGTCATGGCGCGTATGAGCGTCCGGCGCCGCGGCATCTCGGCGTCATCGGTCCTCGAGAGCTTCAACTTCGCGCTCGAAGGGATCCTCCACGTCCTTCGCACGCAGCGCAACATGCGCATCCATTTCGCGATCGCGGTCAGCGTGCTTGTCCTCGGAGTGGTGCTCGGCGTCAGCCGGCTCGAGTTGATCGCGCTGCTGCTCGCGATCGCCTTCGTCCTGAGCGCCGAGATGGTGAATTCGGCGATCGAGCAGGCGATCGACGTTGCGACGACGTCGTTCGATCCGCTTGCGAAGCTCGCGAAGGACATCGCGGCAGGCGCGGTCCTGATCGCGAGCATCAACGCGGTAGCGGTCGGCTACCTCGTCTTCTCGGCCGAGGCCGGTCGTCGCAGCGCCCATCTCCTCGACCGGCTGCGAGACGCGCCCGCGGAGCTGACGTTGATCGCGCTCGTACTGACGATCATCATCGTAATCGCGACCAAGGCGTGGACGGGTCGCGGGACGCCGCTGCGCGGGGGCCTCCCCTCCGGGCACTCGGCGATCGCCTTCGCCGGGTGGATGGCCGCCACCTACGTGCTCGGCGGCGACAGGCATCGCTTCCTGATCTCGTCGCTGACGTTCATCATGGCCCTGCTGGTGGCGCAGACACGGGTCGAATCCGGCGTGCACTCCGCGCTCGAGGTCGCCTACGGCGGCGTTCTCGGCGCGCTCGTCACCCTCGCCGTCTTCCAGCTCCTTTGAGCGACCGCGAGCTCTACGACCGCGCGGTCGCGGTCGCTGCGCGCGCCTATGCGCCGTACTCGAACTATCTCGTCGGCGCCGTCGTCGCCGCCCGCGACGGACGCGAGTTCGAGGGCGTCAACGTCGAGAACGCCGCCTACCCGCTCGGGGTCTGCGCCGAGAAGAGCGCGATCGTGAGGGCGGTGACCGAGGGGTGCCGGCCGGGCGACCTGGAGTCGATCGGGATCACCGCCTCGCCGTGCGGCGGGTGTCGCCAGTGGCTCTACGAGTTCAAGCTCGAGCGAGTGACGTTCCGAAATGCGAAGGGCGAAGTGGTCACCTACGCGCCGGCCGACCTGCTGCCCGAGACGTGGGACTTCTGATCCGCCCGGCGCGGCACGTGGACGAGGTGCGGCTCTGCGAGGTCGCGCTCGCCCGGAAAGGGCGTGCGCCGTCATGAGCGTCGGCCTCGCATGAGAAGCGGCTTTGTCGCCGTCGCCGGGCGGCCGAACGTCGGCAAGTCCACGCTCGTCAACGCGCTCGCCGGCGGCAAGGTGGCGATCGTCTCGGACAAGCCGCAGACAACGCGGCGCCGCATCTTCGGGATCGCGAACGCGGACGATTTCCAGCTCGTCCTCGTCGACCTCCCGGGGTTCCAGCGGCCGCGCGATCCGCTGACCGAGCGAATGCAGCGCACGGTGGACTCGGCCTTCGAGGACGTCGAGGCGGTCCTCTTCGTGCTCGACGCGCGTGATCGGATCGGGGCCGGCGACCGGTTCATCGCGAGCCGCGTCTTCGCGCTCGAGGCCCCGGTCGTGATCGCGCTCAACAAGGTCGACCGGCTGAAGGGCGGGCACATCGCGTCGCAGATGCAGACCGCGGCTCAGCTCGGCCTCTTCCACGCGCTCCACCCGGTGAGCGCGAAGACGGGGGACGGTGTCGACGAGCTCAGGCGCGAACTCGTCGGGTTGCTGCCGGAGGGGCCGCGATTCTTCGGCGAGGAGCAGCGGACCGATCTCTCACCGGAGCTTCAGATTGCCGAGCTCGTCCGTGAGAAGGCGCTCCAGCTGACGCGCGACGAGGTCCCGCACTCCGTTTCGGTCGAGGTGGAGGAGCTCACGGAGAAGTTCGTGCGGGCCTACGTTCTCGTCGAGACCGAGTCCCAGAAGCAGATCCTCGTCGGCAAAGGCGGGGCGATGGTCCGCGAGATCGGTACGCGTGCCCGCCCCGAGATCGAGCTCCTCCTCGGTCGGCATGTCTTTCTCGAGCTGCAGGTGAAGGTTCGCCCGCGCTGGCGCCGGGACGAGGCCATGCTGGAGCGGCTCGGCATCTAGTGCGGCGTCTCCCAACGTTTCACTCGAAACCGACGGTTCGCCGACGCCGCACTATTCCGGCCGCTCTGCGGCCGGCGGCCGCGAAGCGGCCGAGTAGTGCGGCCTCCACCTGCCCCTTCGTTTCCGGTCAAACATT
>JBBRYP010000052.1:0-34496 GCA_038237515.1 Gaiellales bacterium | reverse complement strand
CTGCGCCTGCTCCTCGGTCATCGCAAGGCCGAAGTCGAAGGCGAAGTCGGTGTTGTAGGTGGAGACGTAGGGGAACTGCCAGCCCATCCGCCGCTTGTAGGCGGTCAGCCGCTCGATCGGCGCCCGCGAGAAGCAGAGCAGCGTCACATCGCGGTGGTTCAGGTGGACGAGCGAGCCGTCGAGCCCGTCGCCCAGGCTGGTGCAACCGGGGCAGGCGCCGAGCGTGTAGTCAGGGCCGAACATGATGTTGTAGGCGAGAAGCTGTGAGCGCCCGTCGAAGAGCTCGGCGAGCGTCTTCTTGCCGTCCTCGGTGTCGAACTCGTACTCCTTCTCGACCGGGACCCAGGGGAGATCGAGGCGCTTACTCTTGATCTCCTCGTTTCGCTCTGCCTGCTCCGCCTCGAGCTTGGCGAGCTCGTCCCGGGCCGCCTGCCATTCCTCGCGGCTTCCGATCTTGTGTTCAGGCATCTCATCTCCTCTCATCGGACTCAAAGAGTTCCCGCGCAAGCCGAGCCGATCTTCGGATCGGACGCTACCGGGAACACGACATAAGACCCGCAGCGACCCGGAAACTCATTGCACCTGTCCTCGAACCGCAGCTCGCGGTCGGGACGGTTGCGCACTAGCAGTGGAGAAACGGCAAGGCAGAGGGCTTTGCGACGCCCGACCGCCCTCCTCGTCTTGACCACACCCGCCAGCCTCTTAGGGGTCTACCCGCTGCGGCAAGTTTCGCGCCTGAGCGATGCGAGCTATGAATCGCCGACCTGCTCCACCGCCGGCGGCCTGAGGACGGTTCCGAGGACGTCAACCACGCGGGCACGAGCCCCGAGCCCCTTTCGCTCCTCGCACCACCAGCCCCGGCACCGGCTCGCCGGCCTCGAGGCGCAGCTCAGCCGGGACGATCTCCGACCGCAGACTCGCATGCGCCAGCACGCGCTCGACGTACGCGCGCGCATGGCGGTAACGCCCGTTCGGGCTGATGGAGTACTCCGTGCTCCGCCCGGCGCCGCGTAGTTCTTCGACGGTGAAGACGAGCCGTCCGCCGGCACGCAGCGCGTTCCCGGCAGCCGCAACAACCTCCTCGAGCGGCCCGAAATAGACGAGAGCGTCTGCCGAGACGATCACGTCGAACGCGCCGGTGGAGTCGCGCAGGTATGCGGTCAACTCACTTCGGACCAGTTCGTCATAGACATTCCTCGCGCGGGCCTGATCGATCATCCGTTCCGACAGGTCGACTCCAACCAAGCGCCGCGCGTACGGTGCGATGAGCGGACCGCACAGCCCGGTGCCGCATCCCGCATCGAGCACATCGAGGCTTCTCGACGCGCCGACGTCCGCCTCCGCAAGCATCTCCGTCACCAGCGTCGGCGCTCGATACAACAGCTTCGCGAGCTTCGCATCGAAGCTGGCGGCAAAGCTGTCGAATGTCTTCTCGATGAATGCGTCCGACGCCCGCGGCGGGACATCGCGGCCGGAACAAGCCGCGAGCATGTGGCGAGCGACGGGATCGCCCGGCTCATCTCGCAGCCATTCCTCGAAGACTTCCACCGCCTTGTCGACTTCACCGAGCGTGTGGTGCGCGAGCGCCAGCAGCCTTCGCGCTTCGGGATGCTTCGGCCTGAGCGTGATGACCTTGGAGAAGCAGAGAGCCGCTTCGCGTTGCCGCTTCTGGCCGTTCAGCAGAACGCCGAGGTTGTTGTACGCGTCCGAGTGGTCGGGATCTATGCGAATGGCGGCTCGATACGCCGCTTCCGCTTCGACGACCCTTCCCTTGGCTCTGAGCACCACGCCGAGATTGTTGTGAGCATTGGCGTGATTCGGATCGAGTGCAATCGCATGCTCGTACGCCGCGATCGCCTCGTCCAGCTTGAGCCGATCCTGCAGGACGATCCCGAGATTGCTGTACCAGTCCGCCCGATCGGGCTCGTGCTCGAGACTTCTCTCGATCAGAGCGACGGCCTGCTCGCTTCGCGCCTGCTGATGGGCGAGAACTCCCGAGAAGTGCAGCGCGTCGGCATGGTCGGGCGCCACTTCGAGGATGCGGCGGTAGATCTCTGCAGCGGCCGCCCACTGCTCGGTCCGCTGCAGCACGATCGCGAGCGACAGCGCTTCGTCGAGGCTCAGCGCGCGGTCGTTGCTTGCCAGCTCCGTCGTCCGGACTACGCTTCCTTGCTGGCCTTGATGTCGTACTTGAAGTGAATGCCGGCAGCCAGAGACCCATCGGCCTTTTGCGGCCTGTATTCGAGATCGACCTTCGCAAACGCCAAGCTCACGGTCTCCAGATCACTTCCTTCGTTACTGTCGACATCCGTCACGGCAGTGATGAGCACGTCGTTCATCTTGATGACGAGGAAGTCGTGCTGGCCCTTGCCCGCCTTGCGACGCGTGATCGTCGCTTCCTTCAAATGCTGACCGGTGGCGCACCCTTTCATCAGCACCGGGGAGGCCTTGTCGATCTTGTGGGTGAACGAAAAATCGTGGAAGCTCGCCTTCCCCGCCCAACTTCCGCCTCCCGTCGGCGTCGCACCGGCGTTCGTCACACCCCACGACCAGCTGAGCACCTCGATCTCGTCCTTGTGCTTGTCGTCCTGCGACTCGCCCTTGATGTCGCCAATCTTCGCGAAGATGTCTGATGCCACGACGACCTCCTGCGTTTGCCGTGCGTTGCGTCGACGGGTGTCCAGAGGAGACTATGGCGCTCTCTGACAACCAGTCAAGGTCCTCGTGAGCGTCACTCGCACCTGAGGCAGGCCGTTTCCTCACGACCGAGGAGCGGCCGCGAGGAGAGAGGCGGCGGTGACGCCCCGGTCGGGCGGACGCGGAGGAAGTCGTGAGCCCCTCGCGCTCGTGTCCGCCCGCTCGTCCGCTCGCGTCGCGTCGGCGCGCGTTCAACACGGCCGCCAGAGCGGCATCACGGCTCACAGGCGATAACTAAGCGGAGCATCCTCGAACCCTCAAGTCGGGGTCGAGATGAAGAAGCTGCGCCGGCTCTACAAACGGCTCGTCGTTCGGGTTGATCCGACCGCCTGGCCCGCGAGCCATCGGGAGGGCTCTACCACTGACCGTCATACGGCTTCGACTTCCAGGCGCGTTCCTGCTCGACCCTCTGCCGTTCCCCTCGCCGCCCCGAAGCGCTCGTGGCGGGAACACGGTTAGATTGACCGCGTGATGCCACCCGAGGCGGGCGACGTCCCTGAGACCCGGCCCGAGCCGACGCTATCGACGCGCCCGCTCTACCGATTCGCAATCGTGCCGAACCTGCCGGAGCAGCTCACGCGCCTAGCGGCGCTGGCCGAGCCCGAGGGCTGGAACTACCGCCACACGCCAAGCGATCACAACCTGCCTGTCCTCTTCAACTACCTCCACCATACGTTCGAACGTCTAGAAGAGGAGGGCACGATCGCCGTATCCAGGGACCGCGAGCATTCCTGCTGGAACACCGGTCTCGTAACCGTCCACCAGGAGCCGATCTACGCGCTCCTCGACCGCAACCTCTTCCCGAACGACTCGCGTCCCTGCCATCTGCGCGACTTCTATCGGAAGGCGAGCACCACCTGAACTACTTCGAGTCGTTGCCAGAAATGGCGCACTACTTCGAGACCCGACCTGCCTCGTGTTCGACACGCGCTTCGATCTCCGCCCCAACATCGAGCACGTGATCGCCGAGAACCGCGACCACTTCCCGGAGCACTACCGCGCGATGTCGGATTACCAGTTGCAGACGGTCGTGCGCGGGGCGATTGAGAACGCCAAGGAGCGGGTGCGGCGCAATTTACAAGGCGGCGGTGCCGCAGTGACTACCGCGGGCGTGTCCAGCTCCTGTTGCCGCTGCGCCTGGAGACGCCGACCCGCGCTGATCTGGCGCTCGTCGTCGAGAGGTTCGAGGGTTTCTACCGCGCGTCAACCTGCCTCACGCTCGACATGGCCTACAACAACGCGCGGCAGCTCGCTCGCCCCGACACGGACTGGCTGCAGCCGTAAGCCAACGAGGCGGCGAGGCCAGCCCCGATTACGCCTCTGGACGCCAGTCACTGCCCTCTCGTTGTCCTGCCGGGAAAGGCCAGCAGCTCAACAAGTGGCGCCCTCGCCTTCTCTATGGGCTAGAGAACCGCCGGCGCTTCCCGGTCTCCAGATGTGACGACGACCGCGCCCGCGTAGATGGCCTTGTGACTCCTCGGCTTCCCCATCGAGGGCGCAGCCGTCGCTCCCTCCAGGCGGTTTCATAGACCCGCCCGTGAATACCACTCCGACTCGCCCGCCCTCCCCGAGGGGTTCGTACCTGACGCCCAGGGTCATAGACAGCGGAGCATTTTGGAACCGAATGGAGGACCTAACCGGACAGCTTTTAAACCCGCGGTTTCAGGCTCTCCTCCAGTCTCTCACGGCTCGAGCGCAGTGAAAAGTCCTGCCAGATCGACAGAAGGCGCTGGCCCCCGGGACACGAGCTACGTGTCAGACGGGAGCACGCTCGCTCACGGCAGGAACGCGTCGCTTGGCTGCGAGAATCCGGTCGTGACCGAAGCGCGGCTTGAGGACGCTGGCTCCGGGCTTGCGCCCGTCACGGAGGGCTGGTTCGTCGTCAACGTCCGTGATGCCGAGTGGTTCTCTTCGCAGACGAGAGGCGCGGCGTGCTGGTTCGCGAATGAGTACGGCGAACCTCCAGTGGAATTCCCCCAGTTTGGGATCAACGTGACCGTCCTCGAGCCTGGCCAGAGCACCGTCTATCACGCCGAGTCGAATCAGGAGGCGTTCCTCGTTCTCGCGGGCGAGTGCAGGTTGCTGGTCGAGGGCGAGGAGCGACGCCTTCGAGCCTGGGACTTCTTCCACTCGCCTCCCTGGACGGAGCACGCCTTCGTGGGAGCTGGCGAGAGCCCGTGCGTGATCCTGATGGTGGGTGCACACGTAGGCCCAGAGGTGCGCTACCCGGTATCGGAACTCGCGGCGCGCTACGGCGCGAGCGTCGAAAGGGAGACATCCGATCCGGAGCAGGTCTATGCGACGGCCGAGCGCTTCCGGCGAGAGCGGCCGCCGTACTGGTCCCGCCTGCCCTGGGGCTAGAGCCGTTCGTCGGTACCCCTCAGGCGTCATTCCCGAACGCTTGCCCAGCGCACGAACATCGAGCAGTAGCAGGTCGAGCCGAGACCGAACATGCCTCCAGGGAAAGCGTGAGCCTCGCTCACATCGGCCTACTAGGCTTGCGGCGTGAAGATCTTCAATCTCAACGCAGACGAGTGGGATCGCACGGAAGAGCGCGAGGGCTGGCGCTTCAAGGACGCCTGGGTCGGCGCGCACACCGACGCCGAGCTGATCGGCGCGAGCATGTACGAGGTCGAGCCGGGCAACAAGCAGGGGCCATTTCACACCCACCACGCGAACGAGGAATGGGCGATCGTCCTCCGCGGCGAGCCGACACTGCGCACGCACGAGGGCGAGCAGCAGCTGCGCCAGGGCGACGTCGTCGCGTTCCCGCGCGGCAAGAAGGGCGCGCACCAGATCCGCAACGACACGGACGCGCCCATCCGCGTCCTCATGCTCTCCACGCTGATCGCGCCGGACATCGTCGAGTACCTCGACACCGGCAAGATCAGCGCGCGGAGCGTCGCCGGCGAGCGGATCATGTTCGCTCGCCCGGGGCCCGAGCTCGAATATTGGGAGGACGAGGACTAGCGGCGTACTCCCTCAGTCGGGAGTTAGGACCCGCGAGCGGTCCTTTGCAACGCGCGGAATCCCAGGCAATCCCAGCTCGGCGAGACACGCCAGACACCCTCGCGATACCCCCCCGCCGCGTCGATCCTGCCGTCATCGACGCAACGATCGGGAACGTCGCGGCCGACCTCGTCGGACAGCTGCGCGGCGGCTGATCGTACACGTCCCCTCCCGGGGAGCTCGTCCGCCCTGTGTGGGGCGTGACTCGTCATAGTCCTGCCGCCGCGGGGTTTGCGTCCGCTTCCTTCGTCGCGAGCGATCGGAATAGCGGCATGTGCTTGTTTGCAGGCATTTCCGTTGTAGTTACGACATCAAGCGAATGGGGGCGGGAGGATTCGAACCTCCGTAGGCTGAGCCGACGGGTTTACAGCCCGTTCCCTTTGGCCGCTCGGGCACACCCCCTGGGCGGCGGATTGTAGCCTTGGCCAGCGGTGGAGCGATTCGACGTCATCGTGGTCGGCGCCGGCCCGGCCGGGTCGACCGCCGCCTACCGCCTCGCGCGCGCGGGCGCGCGCGTGGTCCTGCTCGACCGGGCGCGTTTCCCGCGCGACAAGCCCTGCGGCGGCGGGCTCACGTACCGGGCCGTTCGCGAGCTGCCGTTTTCGGTCGAGGCCGTGGTGGAGGACGTCGTCGACCGCATGGAGCTTCGCCTGCGCTACGGCTGGAGCTTCGCGCGCGGCGGCGGGCGGCCGCTCGTGCTGATGACTCAGCGCCGCCGGCTCGACGCGTTTCTCGCGGAGCGTGCCGTGGAAGCGGGCGCCGAGTTTCGTGACGGCGCCAAGGTCGAGGCGCTCGAGGACGACGAGGCGGCTGACGCGGTCACGGTCACCGTTGCGGGAGACCGGTTGAGCGCGGCGGTCGTCATCGGTGCCGATGGCGCGAACGGGCCGGTCGCACGTTCCGCGGGCATCTCCGCGGAATATGTCCACGGCGTTGCCTATGAGGGAAACGTCAGCTACGAGAACGTTCCGAAGACCCGCTACCGCGGACGTGCCGTCATCGAGCTCGCGACCGTTGCGGGCGGCTACGGCTGGGTATTCCCGAAAGGAGACCACGTCAACGTCGGCGTCGGCGGCTGGCAGCGCGAAGGGCCGCGCCTGCGCGAGCACCTCAGCCGACTGTGCGCCGAGCACGGGATCGACGAATCGGCGGTGGAGCAGCTTCGGGGGCACAGGCTCCCGCTCCGGCGCGCGGGCTCGATACCGGCTCGCCGGCGGGTGCTCCTCATCGGCGACGCGGCCGGGCTCGTCGACCCGCTCACCGGGGATGGCATGTACGAAGCGTTCGTGAGCTCCCGGCTCGCCGCCACCGCCGTTCTGGACCTGCTCGAGGGTCGGGTCGGATCGCTGGAACCCTATGCGACCGCGGTCGCGCGTTCTCTCGCGCCGCAGGCTTCGGCGTCCTGGGGGGCGAAGCTCGCCCTCGACCGCTTCCCCCGACTCGTCTTCGCAGTCGCCCGCGCTCCCTTCGTCTGGCCGGTCGTCGAGCGGCTCATCCGCGGAGACATCAGCCATCCTGGCGCGGCCCGGGGAGTCGCCCGCGCCGGCATGCGCGTGGTCGAGGGGCTCGCGCGCGCTGCGGGAGATCCCGGACGGCCGTACCGGCTCGAAGGCACTCGTAGGCCGCCCCTAAAGGAGTAGCTCGGTGAGGCCGATGCAGGTCTCGCCGTGATCGACCTGCACGCGCTGCTACGCCGGATCGTCGATCTCGGAGCGACCGACGTCCACCTGAAGCTCGGCCGGCCGCCCGTCGTTCGGGTGGACGGGGAGCTCGAGCCTCTGGACGGAGAGCTGCCGCTGAACGACGCCGACCTCGAGCAGGTGCTGCAGGTCGTCACGAACCCGGTGCCGCTACGCCTGGCGTCGTTTCGCGAGACCGGAGAGCTCGACACGGCGTACAGCAGCTCCGATCTTCCCCGCTTCCGCGTCAATGGGTTCCGCCAGCGGGGGGCGGTGTCGTTCGCGTTCCGGGTCATCCCCACGAAGGTGCCGACCTTCGGCGATCTCCACCTGCCTCCCGGCGTGAAGCGGATCGCCGAGGAGCATCGAGGGCTGATCCTGGTCACGGGCGCGACCGGTTCCGGCAAGACGACGACCCTTGCTGCGATCGTCGGCCACATCAACCGCACTCGCCGGCAGCACATCGTGACGATCGAGGATCCGATCGAGATCCTCCACTCGGACGAGGCGTGCATCGTCAATCAGCGCGAGGTCGGCGTCGACACCGAGAGCTACCAGCAGGCGCTACGACGCGCGCTCCGCCAGGACCCGGATGTGATCCTGCTCGGCGAGCTCCGGGACGCGGAGACGGCTCAGACCGCCATCCATGCCGCAGAGTCGGGCCATCTCGTCCTCTCGACGATGCACACGATCGACGCCTCCGAGACGATCGGGCGAATGATCGAGTTCTTCCCGCCTGCCAAGCAGCAACAGATCAGGACGATCCTCGCGGGGGTGCTGCGGGGCGCTGTCAGCCAGCGGCTCCTGCCCAAGATCGGCGGTGGTCGGATCGCGGCGGTCGAGGTGATGGTGCGTAACGCACGCATCGCCGACCTCATCCGTGAGAACCGCTCCGACGAGATTGCCGACGCCATCGCCCAGGGAGCGTTCTACGAGATGCAGACGTTCAAGCAGGCGCTGATCGATCTGGTGCTCGACGGCTCGATCGACCGCGAGGTCGCGGCGAACGCCGCCACGAACCGTCACGACTTCGTCGTCGCTATCGATCACGCGGTCAAGCAGAAGGCTGCGGACGAGGCGAAGGCGGACGACGACGAGCCGGAGATCTCCGGCCTTCGCGTGGCGACCGGATGAAGCGTCTCCTCATCGTCGCCGCTGTCGTGCTCGCGGCGAGCGTGGGCGCGGCCAGCGGCGACACCTTCGTCGTCGTGCCGAACGTGTCGCTCCCGAGCGCGGGGGCCGAGAACCCGACCGGAGCCTCGCTTCCGGAGGCGCTGGCGCTTGCCCCGGCGACCCCGCAGGAGCTTCCCTTTCAGGAGCTCAGACGTCTTTGGCAGGGAGCAGGCGCCACCTACGGCGTCCCCTGGGAGGTGCTTGCTGCGATCAACAAGGTGGAATCCGACTTCGGGCGCAACATGGGGCCGAGCTCGGCCGGAGCGATCGGGTGGATGCAGTTCATGCCGTCGACCTGGCTCTCGTGGGGCACCGACGCGGACGGCGACGGCGTCGCGAATCCCTGGACGCCGGCGGACGCCGTCTACGCCGCTGCGCGTTACCTCGCCGCGGCCGGCGCGGCGCACGACCTCCACGGCGCGATCTTCTCCTACAACCATGCCGAGTGGTACGTGCAGGAGGTGCTCGATCTCGCCAGCGTCTACGACCGAGGCGGCAGTGACGGCCTCGCGGCCCTCGACGGGCTCCAGCAGACTCTGACGGACGACGAACGCGCCGTCAGCGATGCGAACTCACAGCTCGACGACGCTGTCGCCCGCGTCGCCGAGCTCGACCAGGCACGCGAGCAGGCCGTCGCCGACGGCATCGGCTCCGGGCTGCTCTCCGACCAGCTCGACGCACAGCAGCGCGCCGCCCAGCTCGGCGCGGATCGCGAGGAAGCGCAGGCGCAGGTGGACGCCCTCCGCGCGACACTCGACGACGCGCGTTCCGCGCTCGCCGGGGCACGCGACCGCTCCCAAGGTGCCGCCTTCGATCCCAACTCGTCCTCGCTGCTCGGGGCCCCGTCCTTCAACGGGGACTGGGTCTTCCCGGTAGGAGGAGGCCCGTCGCTCGTCTCCGTCTCGCGTGCCCACCACGATTACCCCGCCGCAGACATCGCCGCCCCAGCCGGGACGCCCGTCTACGCGCTCGGGAACGCAATCGTCCTCCGCGCGTGGGCGCTCCCGCAGGGGAGCTGCGGGATCGGCGCGACCCTGCAGACGAAGGACGGCCGAGCCTGGACCTACTGCCACCTGTCCTACCTTGACGCCGGCGTGACTGTCGGCGCCGCACTCGCCGCCGGCGCTCACGTCGGCCTCGTCGGCCAGACCGGTGACGCCACCGGCCCGCATCTCCACCTGCAGCTCCAACCAGCGGCCTCCTACCCGCAGGACGAGAGCTGGTTCGGCGCGTTCGCCGGAAAGGCCTTCCGGTGGCAGGACGTGGCCGGCGAGCCGCGCGCCGGATCCACGTTCGCCGTCGCTGGCGTGAGCGGGACGTAAGCCCTCAACTCTGCCGCCGCTTCTGCCGAAAGGGTCTTCGATGAGTTCCCGAATCCTTGCTCTCGTTCCCCGCGTCGTCGTCGCGGGACTTGCCCTCGCGCTGCTCGCGAGCGCGACGCTGACCTTTGCGGCCGTGAAGCAAGCGCAGGTGCCGCTTCGCGCCGCAGCACGCGCGAAGCAGGCGCGCAAGCTCGTGGCCGTGCCGGATGTCCGCGGCCAGGCCTACGTCTTCGCCAAGGGCATCCTCGAGGACGCAGGCTTCTCCTGGCGCGTCTCCGGAAAGGTGCACGGATATCCCGCCAACCTCGTCGTGCGCCAGGTTCCGGCTCCGCAGACGCAGGTCGAGGCGAACGGGGCGCCGGCCCTCGTCCTCGTGCTGGCGCGCAACGCGCATTACGTGGAGCACGGAGCCCCAGAAGAGGTCTCGCCGTACGCGGGGACGCGGATCGTGCTTGCGAACGCGCCGAGCTCGCCGCGCCGCAAGAAGGTGGGGACGAAGCCGAAGCCCACCGGGAAACCTGCCGTCGCTACGCCGAAGAAGCCGGTCGCGCGTGGCTCGAAGGCCGCAACCAAGAGAACCGCAGTCAAGCCGTCGCGTCGTGCGCCGGCGCGGGACGGATGGCCTGCGCGGCGCCCGCCCGCCTTCTCGCTCGCCGGCGCTCCGACGGAGCCGCTCGACGAGATGCCCCTTCCGGACCGCGCGCGTCTCCTCGGCCGCTGGCTCGGAGCTCATCGGGAGGCGACTCCCGGAGACATCGAGCACTGGTCGTACCAGCATGCCTGGGTCGTCGCCGGCGCGAAGTTCGGCTGGTGGCACGGCGCCGACGCGCTGCGGATCCTGATCGCCGTCGATCGCCGCGCCGAGATGCTTTGGGGCCTCGGCACCAAGAGCGAGGCCGTTGCACGAGCCGCGCTCTCGGCAGTGCTCGCCGAGCGCTAGATCGTCCAGCACGAGCCGCAAGGCAAGGGGCCTCGCTGAGCGCAACGGGTCCGACCGGGGCGCGGCGAGGGGCGCGGATTAGGTCGCTGCGCTTTCCGGGGGGCTCTCGCCCCCCGAGACCCCCCGGCCGCCTACACCCTTCGAGGAGTTATCGCTGCGGCTTCGCCTCCGCTCCAACGGGGGAACGGGGTTCCCCCCTTCGCCCCCTCCGGGCACGTGCACTCGCCTTCCGGCTCGTGCATACCAACGGTTCTCCATCAACGCCGAGGTGGGTGTCTGGGCGCACGGAGTGCGACCGAGGGCGCGGCGAAGGCCGAGGAAAGCGAGGGGCGGGGGAAGCGAGGGCTGCGGATCTAGCGCTGCGCTCTTCCGGGGGGCTCTCGCCCCCCGAGACCCCCCGGCGGCGTTGCGGAGGTTGGAGTTATCGCTGCGGCTTCGCCTCCGCTCCAAGGGGGGAACGGAGTTCCCCCTTCGCCCCCTCCGGGCACGTGCACTCGCCTTCCGGCTCGTGCATACCAACAGCGGCCTTGCTGACCGCAACGAGTCCGACCGGCCGCGGCGAGGGGCGCTGGCGTGGAAGGGGCGGGTGTCGTTCGCCTCGGCCGGGCGGGGCGGGCGGCTTTTCGGAGCGCACCGAGGGGCGGCGAACGCGAGGGGCGAGGAACGCGAGGGGCGGGAATTACGACGCTTTGCTCTCCGGGGGGGCTCTCGCCCCCCGAGACCCCCCGGCTGCCTACACCCTTCGAGGAGTTATCGCTGCGGCTTCGCCTCCGCTCCAAGAGGGGAACGGAGTTCCCCCCTTCGCCCCCTCCGGGCACATGCACTCGCCTACCGGCTCGTGCATACCAACGGCTGGTTCCTCGACGCCGAGGAGGTTCTCTGGGCACAGATGCTCTCCATCACCGTCTGGGTCGGGTTCTCCATCGTCGCGGACGGCGACTGGGATCACGCCGCGACGGGCCCGGTGGAGCGACTCAGCCCCGCAGCTACGGAGCGACTTCGCGGAACAGGAGCATCGTGTACGCGTCGCCGATCGTCGGGAACCACGGTGGCGGCAGGTAGAGCAGCGTCTGGTCGTACTGGTACACGCGCGTGTTGAACATCGACATGTAGCCGCCGAGGTTGGTCGCGGTCGAGCCTGTGAACGTCATCGTCCCGTGGCTCCCGTCGGAGCTCCACGATCGCCAGATACCGCTCTGGGCGATCGTCGCCGCACGCCAGGACACGTTCGTCGGCGCCCACTGCGCGACGTACATGTCGTTCCGGGCGACGAGCCCTAGCACGTCGTTTCCAGGCGAGGTGTAGGTGATGTCACCGCAGACGACGACGTTGCCGTTGGAGGCAACAGTCACACGGCCCTTGACGACGCCGGAGACGATGACGCTCTGCGCGGCGTAGATGGCGCCGTTCGACGGGACGGTGCGCGCCGACACCGCGCCGCAGACGGGGGCCCAGTCGGCGATGTCGCGGCCCGTGTTGCGGGTGCACGACTGGACGCGGAAGGTGCCGTCCGACTGGAACGTCAAACGCCAGCCGTCGACCGAAGGATTGTCGAGGTAGACGCCGCCGGCGCTCGAGGCACGCTGGATGTCGACGAGCGAGGTGAGGAAGCTGCTGAAGTTGATCGGGTTCTTGACCACGCTCCGGATAGTCGTGCTGTTGTAGGTCTGCGCGCCGCCCATCAGGGTGGTCGACCCGTTGACCGAGCCCTCGGCGTAGATGTCGCCGTAGGCGGTGCCGTCGTGCCAGACGCTGTGGGCGGCGCCGTTCTCGTCGATGCCGGCGTAGATCTTCCCGTAGGTCGTCGCCGACGATCCGTACGAGATGTCCCTGTTCGCGAGCATCTGGAAGTCGGCGACCGAGGAAGGGCGGATGAGAGAGTCGATCGCGCGCATCTCGCTGAGGTTTCCGCTTCCGGCCCGGCGGCCGGTGGCAACGATCCGGATCGCCTGCTGCGTCGCGCTCGGCGGTGTTACCTGCAGGTTGTACTCGTAACCGTTGTTGAGGGAGCGCCAGGCGTTCTTCCCGCTCGGGTAGGTCCACGTGGCGCCGAACGACCAGGCGGCTCCGGGAGCGACGATCGTCCCGTCCGGCGCGAGCCGCGTCGACTCGCCGGGGTGCAGGTAGTGGACGTAGTAGAGGGGGTCGTCCACGAGCTTGGCGATGTAGTCGTCGAGACCGGCCTCGGCTGCATGGAACGCCGTGTCGCGGCGGACGGCGCTCACGCTCCGCGTCCCCTCGCTCTCGACGGTTGCGATCAGCGTGATCGAGAGGGCGCTGAGCGCCGCGGCGAGGACGAGGAAGAGAACCATGGCGAAGCCCTCGTCGCGGTGAGCGGCTGCACGGAGTCGCTTCGTCACTGGGTCCTCAGCCCGACGCTGGTGCGGTAGGTGAAGCGGCCGCCCGCCGAGGTACCCGTCGCGACCAGAACGGAGATCGTGACCGTCCGAACGGCACTTGCGGTGGTCGTCGCGGCGCCGTTGGCGTCGAGGGACGAGAAGACGGCCGGGTCGGCGATCGAGGTGATCTGCTTGACGGCCGGGCCGTACGCCGGGAACGTCCACGGGGGCCCGGTCGTGGTGGTGCTTCTCGCGACCGAGCGGTCGAGGTGGTCGCCCGTGACCTGGTAGAGGATCTTGCGCAGGTGGAAGGTGGGGCTGCCCCGATCGGGCGAGAGGAAGGTGATCTGGCTCGGGCCGATGCTGAGGATCGGCGAGGTCGCATCGCCGGTGTAGACCTGGCGCAGGTCCTGCACCAGCCGGTCGGTCGCGCCTCGCACCTCGGTCTGGAGGAGGTCTTCCTCCTGGATCTCACCGCTCTGGTGGATCGTCGAGCCGAGCAGAAGCGAGAACACGGCGAAGAGGATGCCGAGCAGCACGAGCGAGACGAGCATCTCGACGAGCGTGAAGCCTTCCTGCCGGCGCACGGTCACCCCCCGCTCGCGACGTAGACGTTCACGGCGGTCGTCTTGTTCTTCGTGACGGTGGCGGTGGCTTGCCCGGAGCCCCCCGCGGCGTAGGCGGCCACCGTGTAGCCGGAGCCCACTGGAACGGTGAAGCTGACGACGCCGCTGCTGTCCGTGATACCGGCGAGAAAGAAGGGTCCCGGCCCCCCGCTGACGATCACGAGCGCCCCCGCGATCACGCTGTCGTCCGAGGCCGGCAGGACGGTGACCTTGAGGACCCCTTTCGAGTAGGTCGACAGCCGCAGCGTGAAGGTCGACGTAAGGTCGGTTGGGTAGCTGTTCGGGACTGTCCGGGTGATGGCCGGCGCGAACGCACCGCCCGAAGCCGAGGCCGAGACGGTGTACTGAAGGCTCGGCACGATCGGCTCGCCGCCGAGCGTCGTGACGGTCAACCTCCCGCCCGTGACCGTGAAGGTCTGGGTGGCGCGCGAGGAGCCCACGGTCACGGTCGCGGTTCCCGCGTAGAGGTTGTTGGTCGAGTCGTTGACGACGACGTTGATGGTCGCGGGCTTGTAGACGCGCAGCGCCGTCGTGAAGGTCTGGCCCGGCGCGAGCTGCACGTGCGCGGCGCCGGCGGGGGGAGCGTCGTCGCTGAGCGTCACGTAGCCCGGTGCGGTCGCGGTCAGGTCGTAGTACGCCTGCGTGGCGCTGGCCGGGTCGTTCGGCGTCAGCGCGGCGAAGGTGACTTTGCCGTCTGTGTCCGTCGTGTCGGTGCGCGGAGCGCCCGGCCCCGTAGCGAGGTCCACCGTCGCGTCGGGCACACCGGCCGCCAGCGCGTAGTCGACCACCTGAGCGTTGACGATCGCGTTGTTGATGCCGCCGTAGGCAGCCCGCGACGGAGGCGTGATGTAGGTGATGGACTTCGTGATCTCCCGCGAGTCGCTCGCCCGCAGGATCGACACGACGATCGTCTTGTAGTTCGCCGCTGTGACGTAGGCGCCGGGGATCGCATCGCTGACGAAGGTGATCCGCGTCTTGACGATCGCGTTCAGGCCGGCGCCGTTCACGGTTCGAGAGGGAACGACGACGCCCGGCGGGTTCCCGTTCGTCGTGCCGACCGAGCCGTAGGGCAGGCGCCTGATCGACTCGACCTGATCCCGGGCGAGCTGCTCGGCGATCGTCCGCCCCCGGGCGATGCTGTGCGCTGCAACAGCGGAGGTGAGCGTCGCCGCGAGCGCGGCCGCGATCGTCAGGAAGAGGATCATCGCGACGAGCATCTCGACGAGGGTGAAGCCGGCCTCGCCGGCACGGCGACCTCGCCTCAGCCGGACGAGGCGCTCGCGAAGTTTGCACTTGCGCACGAGAAGAATTGTCGGTGGGGCTCGGCGCTCCCTCCAGTACCCGAACGGGTGAGCCTGGTCGGGTGAAGCCCTCCGCTCAAGAGCGCTGCGCTAGCTGCCGATACCGCACCGATGACACCGACAGGCGCAACGAACCGAGGAGGACGCTCGATGGGAAGATTGCCGAAGCTGGCAACGGTCCTCGCGTTCGCGGCGTTCCTCGCGGTCGCCGCTCCGCACCGCGCGGAAGCCGGCTCGCAGTGCCTCGTCGTGAACCAGGTCTACGTGCCCGGCGGTACCGGATCGTCCGTCTACGACCGCAGCTTCGTGGAGCTCTTGAACCGGTGCGCCTCCTCGACGTCCCTCGCCGGCGTGTACCTCCACACGCTCAGCTCCGACAACTCGACCGGAAGCGCAACGCCTCTCTCGGGATCGGTGTCCGGCGGCCGCTTCTACCTCGTGACCTACGGGAGCGCCGGCTCCGGCTCGCCTCTTCCGACACCCGATGCGACGTCCGCGAGCGTGGCGCTCCCGACCCCCGGGAAGGTCTTTCTCTCGACGAGCGCGACCGTAGGATCGAGCTGTCCCTCCGGGGCCGGCCTCCTGGACCTCGTCGGGTACGGGACGAGCTCGACGCCGTGCGTCGAGGGGAGCGCCGCGCCCGCGCCCTCTGCCGTCGACTCCGTGCGGCGAACGAGCTGCGCCGACACCGACAGCAACTCCACCGACTTCGTCCTCACCGACTCGTCGTTCGGCGGAGACGGGCCGTCGCCGCGCAACTCGACCCTCGCCTCGCCCCTCTGCGGGGGAAGCCAGAGCCCGTGCCTGCTCGTGAACGAGGTATATGCCCCGGGCGGTACCGGCTCGTCCGTCTACGACCGCAGCTTCGTCGAGCTCCTGAACCGGTGCGACACCATGACGTCGCTCGACTTCGTCCACCTCGACGTCGTGAATGCCGCCCAGACCGACTACGAGGGCGCGCTCCTCTCCGGACCGCTGGGGAGGGGGCACTACTACCTCGTCTCCTTCGGCGCCACGGGGGCCGGCTCTCCCGTGCCGGCACCCGACTTCCTCAACCCGTTCGGGATCACGAACGCGGGGTCGGCCTTCCTCGTGTCGGATCCGGCGCTCGATTCGGTGAACTGCCCGACGGGCCCGGCGGTGATCGACCTCGTCGGCTTCGGCAGCAGCACCCGTCCTTGCTACGAGGGGCCCGGTCCCGCGCCTCTGCCGAACGCCACCAAGTCGATCTCGCGCAGCGCCTGCCTCGACACGAACAGCAACTCTGGGGACTTCTCCAGCGTCGACCCGTCGCCCCGGAACTCCGCCTCCTCGCCCGGCTGCGGTGTTCCGTCTGCGGTGATGTTGGCCGGCTTCTCGGCCGCGCGATCGAGTGCCGGGATCCTCGTTCGCTGGCGCACGGCCTCGGAAGCCGGCGTTCTTGGTTTCAACGTCTATCGCAAATCGGCCGGTCGGCGGGTGCGGGTCAACCGCAACCTCGTGTCGTCGCGGCATGGCTCCCGCGGGAGCGGCTACGCCTACCGCGATCGCCGTCCTCCCCGAGGCGGGGCGGCGCGCTACTGGCTCGAAGCGGTCTCCATGACCGGGGAGAGTACGTGGTACGGACCGGTTGCAGCCGGCTCGACGAGCTCCCGGGCATCGTCGAACCGGTAGCTCAACCGAGGGCCTTCGCCTGCCGATAGGGGAGGTATGGAGCTCGCGCTCGCCGGATTCCTTCTCGCGCCGGGGCTCGCACTCGGCAGCTTCCTCAACGTCGTCGCCGCACGTGTGCCCCTCCGCCGCTCGGTGATCACGCCCCGGTCGGCCTGTATGGCCTGCGGGCAGACGATCCCGTGGCACGACAACGTGCCTCTCCTCAGCTACGTGTTGCTGCGCGGACGGTGCCGCGCCTGCCGGACCGGAATCGGTCTCGCCTATCCCGCCGTTGAGGTGCTGACGGCGCTGCTTCTCGCGGCGTGCGTGCTGCGGTTCGGCCTCACGTTCGAGGCGGCGCTTGCTGCCTTCTTCTGCGCCGTTCTCGTCGCCGTCTCGGCCATCGACCTCGAGCACCGCATCGTCCCCAACCGCATAGTGATCCCGGCAGCGGCGATCATGCTCGTGGGCCAGACCGTCCTCCACCCGAGCGTCGAGTGGGCGCTCGGAGCGCTCGGCGGCTCGCTCTTCCTCCTCCTCGCGGTACTCGCCTACCCGAAAGGCATGGGAATGGGAGACGTGAAGCTGGCGCTCCTCCTGGGAGCAGGCCTCGGGCGCACCGTCGGCGTCGGCCTGATGGCGGGCATGTTCGCAGCGCTGGTGCCGAGCGTCTTCCTGCTCGCACGCCACGGCACCGCCGCCCGCAAGCAGGCGATCCCCTTCGCGCCGTTCCTCGCCCTCGGCGCGCTGCTCGCACTCTTCGCCGGCCGGCCCATCCTGGCCTGGTACCTCGGCTTCCTCCATCACTAGGGATGAACCTGCAACGCCCGGCCCTACTTCGATCTGTCCGCCTGCATGACGGGGACGAGGCCGCGCGCGCCTCCCTGCCTGCGCTCCCACTCGAGCTGTCCCCGTCGCAGTTCGTCTCCGACCTACTCGTCGCCACCGGCGTGCTGTCGCGCCAGCAGGCGGAGGAGGTTCGCGAGCGTGCCGGCGAGGGCTCGTTCGCGCAGGCGGTCTTCGACGCGGGCCTCGCCACGAGCGAGGGTGTAGCCCACGCGCTGGCCGACCGGCACGGGCTCCCGTTCGTCGCGCTGCACGAGGCGAAGGTCGCCGCACAGGCGACCATGCACGTGCCGCTGGCCGTGCTGGAACGCGTGGTGGCTCTCCCGTACGAGCTCGAGGGGAATCTCCTGCGTGTCGCGATCGCGGACCCCGGAGACGTGCAGGGCATCGACGAGCTGCGGCTCTCGACGCGGCTCCAGCTCGAGCTCGCGGTCGCCTCCCGGGACGACATCCTCGAGGAGCTCCGCCGGCTGACCCGCCTCTCCGAGGCCAACGCGGTGGTCGCGATCGACGATGTCGACCTCGACGATCCCGGCTACGAGACGGAGGACGTCGACGTCTCGGATGGGCCACTCGTCCGGCTCGTGAACTCGATCATCTTCCAGGCGGCCGAGGAGGGCGCCAGCGACATCCACTTCGACCCGCTCGAGGACGCACTCTCAGTGCGCGTGCGCGTCGACGGCGTGCTGCGGGAGACGCAACGCGTGCCGAAGCGGATGGCCCCCGGCGTCACGACCCGGCTCAAGGTGATGGCGAAGCTCGACATCGCCGAGCGGCGAAAGCCTCAGGACGGACGCTTCTCGATGAACGCCGCTGCGGCCGGGCGCGTCCTCGACGTGCGAGTCGCAACGCTGCCGACCGTGGAAGGGGAAGCGGTCGTGATGCGTCTGCTGGACAAGTCGAAGAAGGAGCCCTCGCTCGAGGATCTCGGGCTCTCGCGGGAGATGCAGGCACGTCTCGGCGAGATCGTCCGGCGGCCCACGGGGGCGCTGCTCGTGACCGGCCCGACCGGATCAGGCAAGTCGACGACGCTCTACGCCGCGCTCAGCCAGATCAACCGCCCCGAGATCAACATCATCACGGTGGAGGATCCCGTCGAGTTTCGCCTTCGCGGCGTCAATCAGATCCAGATCAACCTGCGAGCCGGCCTCACGTTCGCGACGGCGCTGCGCTCCATCCTGCGCTCCGATCCCGACGTCGTGATGGTCGGCGAGATCCGCGACCCCGAGACTGCGAAGATCTCGATCGAGGCCGCGCTCACCGGCCACTTCGTCCTCTCGACCCTGCATACGAACGACGCGCCGAGCGTGCTGACGCGCCTCAACGAGATGGGCGTCGAGCCGTTCCTCACCGGCTCGGCAGTCTCGGCGGTGCTCGCGCAACGCCTCGCGCGCAAGCTCTGCGTGCACTGCGCCCAGGCCTACGAGCCCTCCGAGGAGGAGCTCGTGAAGGCCTACAAGGCCCCGGAGCTGGTCGCAGCCGCCGCCGGCGTCACGTTCCGGCGAAGACGGGGCTGCCCCCGGTGCGGAGGAACCGGCTACAAGGGACGGATCGGCGTCTTCCAGCTGCTGGAGATGAGCGAGACCGTCGAGCGCCTCTCCTCGGAGAAGGCAAGCCGCGAGCAGATCGAGCGCGCCGCCTACGCGGAGGGGATGCGGCCCCTCTGGGACGACGGCCTGGCGAAGGTCGTCTCCGGCGTCACCTCCCTCGAGGAGCTCGCGCGCGTCTCCCTCTGAGGACGGAATCGGCTCGCCGTCCGGGTGCGGCCTTGCGCCGTCGAGCCGCCCGCCTCGCCCCGTGGAGGGCGCAGCCACCCTACGCGTCCGTCACCTCGCAGCCGAGGTAGAGGAACGCGGCTGCGGCCTCCTGCACGAACGCGGTCGCTCGGTGCCAGTCGCCGAAGGGGTAGGGCGGGAGCTTCGACGGCTCGACCGCGCCCTCCGGGAAGACCTCGGCGGCGACCACGCAGGCGTCGGCCAGGCCGACTGCGCGGACGATGGCGATCACGCGGCCGTGCCTGCGGATGTGGCGGACGAGGACGTCGGCTGCCGGAGAGGAGGCCTCCGGTGCGGCGGCGCGGGTGAGCGAAGCGCTGGTCGGAACCTCCGGAGTCCCGGCGAAACCGGGGGACTCCGGAGCGCCCTCGGTCACGACGCGGCGTTCAGGGCGGCCTGCGCGACCAGCTCGTGGTCGGCGAAGCCTGTGAGACGCACGAAGAGTGCGGCTCCGGGCTCAAAGACGAGGACCGCGGGCGCCTCGAGCGCGCCGAGGTTGGAGGCGAGCATCCTGAGCTCCTTCTCGCGACCGCGGGTGACGTCGATTCGGACGAACGTGGCCTTCCCGAGCGCGGCTCCCGTAGAAGCCTCGTGCACGGCGAGCTGATCGACCTGCGAGTTCGGCGCGTACAGGCTGAGCACGACGGTTCGGTGGGCGCCGAAGGCCTTTGCCACGCGAGGCGGAAGGCCGGCACGTACCGCTGCGAGAACGGCCTGGTTCGGAGGCTTCGCGACGGGCTTTGCAGGTGCACCCGGGGCGGCTGTGCGCGTGCCCGTGGGCGTGGAGACCTTGCCGCCGGAGAAGGTTCCGCCTCGCGCGCCCGCGCGCGCGTGAACCGGCTTGACGGCTGCCGGCGCGGCCGCGCTGTGGCGCTGGCCGTTGAGGAGGATCATCCCTGCGGCGAGCGCGAGCGCCGCGACGAAGCCGGCGAGGGCGACGAGGCGGATCTGAGGGGAGACTGTCAGGTTCATGCCTGCTCTATCGGCAGGCGGCGGCAGAGCTTTACTTGCGCGAGGAGGCGGGCGGTAGCGGCGTGCCGGCCGCATCGAGCGACGACTCAAGGAACCTCGCGCCCTTGCCGATAGCCCGCCCGAGGGATATGGAAAACACGCTTTCTTTCTCGATCGACGAACTTCTCTCGGCAGTCGTCATGCAGAACGCTTCCGACCTGCACATCAGCGTCGGGGCGAAGCCGATCGTCCGGGTGCGCGGCAAGCTCGAGCGCCTCGAGGACTTCCCGAAGCTCTCCCCGACGGACACGCGCGAGCTCGTCTACCGGATCATCTCAACGGAGCAGCAGAAGGACCTCGAGATCAAGCGCCAGATCGACCTCTCGCACGCGCTGCCCGGGATGGGCCGCTTCCGCGTCAACGTCTATTTCCAGAGGCGCAGCCTGGGGGCCGCGTTTCGCCTCATCCCCGAGCAGCTGAAGACGCTCGAGGAGCTCGGCATGCCGACGAGCCTGCGCTCGCTCGCCCAGAAGCCCCGCGGTCTCGTCCTCGTCACCGGCCCGACGGGCTCGGGGAAGTCTACGACGCTCGCCGCGATCATCGACGAGATCAACCGCACACGGGCCGACCACATCCTCACGATCGAGGATCCGATCGAGTTCGTGCACTGGCACAAGAAGGGAATCGTCAACCAGCGCGAGATCGGCACCGACGCGATCGATTTCGCCCAAGGACTTCGCGCCGCCCTCCGGCAGGATCCCGACGTCATCCTCCTCGGCGAGATGCGCGACCTCGAGACGATCTCGACTGCGCTCACCGCCGCCGAGACCGGCCATCTCGTCTTCGCGACCCTTCACACCCAGAACGCGCCGGGCACGATCGACCGCGTCATCGACGTCTTCCCGGCCGAGCAGCAGCAGCAGGTTCGCGCTCAGCTCGCCGCGACGCTCGAGGGAGTCGTCACGCAGGCGCTCCTCCCCACCGCGGACGGCACGGGCCGCACACCGGCGACAGAGATCCTCCTGCCGGACGACGCTACCCGGAACCTGATCCGCCAGGGAAAGATCGAGCAGATCTACACGATCATGCAGACCGGGACCCGCCGTGGTATGCAGACAATGGAGCAGTCGCTGACCGACCTCCACAAACGCGGGATGATCTCCCGCGAGGTCGCCCTCACCTGCTCTAGTCGGCCCGATCAGCTCGCAGCGCTCCTCGAGCGCGGCAACGTCGCGACCGCGCAGGGCTCCAGCGCAGGCGACTCGTTGCCGGCCCTACGGGTGGCGGGGAGCTGACGGATGGTCGACTTCAAGAAGGAGCTGCATTTCTCGGACCTCGTTCCGTTTCGCCGCAAGCCGCGGGCAGGGCTGCTCTCGCCGGAGGCGGCAAGCCGCCCCACCGATCGGAAGCCCTGGTGGAAGCGGGACCTGCGAATCCGGCGCAAGCCGAAGACCTACGTCGAGCTCGCCGAAGCCGGAGTCTTCCTCAAGCCGTCCCCGCCATCTCCTGCGGTGATCTCTGCGGACGCCGCCCCTGCCGACAGCAGAGCGAAGACGTCTCTCTGGAAGAGAAAGCTCTCGTTTCGCCGGGGTGGTAAGCAACCCGCGGCGGAGCACGCGGTCGCGGAGGAGCGCGCCGCGCAGTCCATCGGGTCGAAGCCGCCCTGGTGGAAGAAGGACATCTCGGTTCGGCGCAAGAAGGGGTCGGAGCTCACGGCGGCGGGCGAGGCGTCAGCCATCGCGCCCCCCGCACCGCAGGCGCCTTGGTGGAAGAAGGGCGTCCCGTTCGGGCGAAAGAAGGAGCCGGCCCCTCAGGTCGTCACCGCTGTGTCGGCCGTTGAGCACTCCGCGCGGAAGTCGCGCTGGTGGAAGCAGGAACTCTCCCTCGGAAGGAAGAGGGTGCCGGTGCACGGCTCGGACGTCGCCTCCGCGCCGCTCGAGCCCGAGCAGGCCACGCCCAGGGCTCCGTGGTGGAAGAAGGAGGTTTCGCTCGGTCGCAGTCGCAGCGAGAGCCGCACTCCGGAGCACGATTCGCAGCCGGTGGAGGAACCCGCGCGCGCCGTGGAGCCCGCCGTTCTGACGATGCCGGTTCCCGCCGAGGGCGCGCCGGCCGCTCGGGACCCGCAGGTCGACGTCTCCCCGCTCGACTCGAGCGCTGCTCGGCCGAACGTCGGGGCGGCGGCGGCAGCTCCCGCAGCCGGCATGGCTCCAGCGAGGTCCGCTCCGGACGAGGCGGAGCTTTCACCCGAGCTCGAAGAAGAGGCGCTGCCCGAGGAGGCCGCGGCTACCGCAGCCGAGCAGCCGACGCTCGTGCTGGCGTCCGTCCCCCCGGTCGAGCCGGTGCCTGCCGCTGCCGTCGCCCCTCCAATCGTCGCCCCCGAGGAACACACCTCTAAGCCTTCCGCGCCGCGCCCCGCCAAGCGACAGAGCTTCTCCTTCCTGCGCCGCCCGGAGACGAAGCGGTCTCCTAACGTCGACCAGCAGTCGAACGGCAAGACGAAGCGAGCGCGCGGCGCTCACAAGGTCAAGAACGTCGTCGGGCTGAAGATCGGCGCGTCTCAGATAGCCGCGGCCCACGTCTCGAACAACGGCAAGGCGGAGCTCGTGCAGGTCGCGCGGCAGCCGCTCCAGCCGGGAATCGTCGTGGGCGGCGAGCTGCGCGAGGTCGACCTGCTCGCGACGGCGTTGAAGGGATTCTTTCGCCGCCATCGCCTGCCCAAGCGCGGCATCCGCCTCGGGATCTCGAACAACCGCATCGGGGTTCGCGTGCTCGAGATCGAGGGGATCCCAGACGTCCACCAGCTCCGGAACGCGATCCGCTTCCGGGCCCAGGAGGTCCTCCCGATTCCGCTCGACGAGGCTGTCCTCGACTTCCAGACCGTGGAGGAGTCGATCACGGCGGAGGGTCAAAAAGTCTACAAGGTCGTCCTCGTGGTCGCCTACCGCGACCTGGTCGAGCGCTACGTTGCCGCGTGCCGCAAGGCCGGGCTCAAGCTCCTCGGGATCGATCTCGAGGCATTCGCGCTTCTCCGCTCGCTCGGGGCGAGCGAGTCGCGGCCCCAGCTTGCGGGCGCCGGCCTGGTCGTCGTGTCCGTCGGCCACGACCGTTCGACCTTCGCCGTCTCGGATGGCGAGGTCTGCCAGTTCACGCGCGTGCTCGACTGGGGCGGGTCGGCTCTGAACGTCGCGATCGCCCACATTCTCGATCTCGTCCCCTCGGAGGCGGAAGGCATCAAGCGAGGTCTCTCTCTTGCCGACTCCTCTGTCGTGCCCGCTGGAGTCTCGCCCGAGAAGTTCGTGGTAGTGCGGGAGGCGGTGAAGCGTCAGCTCGAATCGTTCGCACGAGACCTCGTTTCCTCTCTGCGCTTCTACCAGAGCCAGCCCGAGTCTCTCAGCATCGGCGAGATCGTCCTCACTGGCGGAACGACGCAGCTCCCCGGGTTCGCCGCGGAGCTCGAACGGCTGATCGGCGTGCAGGTGCGCGTCGGCGATCCGCTCGGGCGCGTCAAGCTCGGGAAGAAGATCAAGCAGGACGAGCCCGTCGGCTCGCTCGCCGCAGCGATCGGGTTGGGGATCGAGGTCTAGGTGCGCGCGGTCAACCTCCTCCCGTCCGATCAGGCCAAGAGTCGCGCGCCCGTCAACCGCGTCGCGCTCGCGGGTGCCTCGTCGGCGACCGCGCTGACGATGCTCATCGCCGCCGGCTACGTGCACGAGCACTCGGTGGTGTCGGCCCGGCGCGCCGACCTCAGGACCGTGAGGGACGAGCTTGCGGCGTTGCCGAAGCCCAAGCCGCAGTCCGTCGACGACGGCCGTCTCGTCGCCGAGCGGGGAGCGCGGGTCGTGGCGCTCTCGGGAGTCCTCCGAGCGCGAGTCGCCTGGGACCGCCTGCTCCGCGAGCTGTCCTCCGTGCTGCCGGACGACGTCTGGCTGCAGAACCTGAACGCGAAGGCGCCCACCTCCCTCTCAGCGACCACCCCCGTGTCCACGCCCGGTGCCCCGCCCATCGCCGTGGCGGCGCCGGCCCAGTTCACGATGGAGGGCTACACCTATTCGCATGACGGCGTCGCGCGCCTTCTCGCTCGCCTCGAGGTCGTGCCCGAGCTCGGGAGCGTCACCCTCCAGAGCAGCCAGCTGACGATGCTGCAGAACCAGGACGTCGTCCAGTTCTCGATCAGCGCTGAGCTGCGACCGGCGGCGGGCGCGTCGTGAAGAAGAAGAAGAATCTGCCGCGCTGGACATTGCCGGTTGGTCTCGTCGCCGGCCTGATCCTGCTCGCGCTCGTCGGCTACCTGGCGCTGATCTCACCGCAGAAGAAGAAGGCGGCCAGCATCCAGGAAGAGGTCGACCAGACGCTGGTGGCGATCGCGCAGGCACGGGAGGCGGCCCGGCCGACGAGCTCCCAGCAGAAGATCCGGGTGGCCGACCTCTTTCGGCTCACAAAGGCGATGCCGGACGACCTCGACATGCCGGGCATCCTCCTGCAGCTGAACCGAGTCGCTACCGACACAGGCGTGACGTTCAAGTCGATCACGCCGCACGCGGCGGTGACGCTGTCGGGGTATCAGATCGCCCCGATCGACCTCGTCTTCGACGGGAACTACTACGACCTCTCCGACTTCCTCTACCGCCTGCGCAACCTCGTCGACGTGCGTCACGGCGAGCTCGACAGTCGCGGTCGCCTGTTCACCGTCGACTCGCTCGCCTACATCGAGGGCGAGAAGCACTTCCCCGACATCCAGGCCTCCCTCACCATCGACGCGTTCGTCTACGGAGGCGTGCCGGCGCCGACCGACGGCTCGGCTCCCGCCCCGTCCTCGACGGGCGCGACCACGACCCCCGCCACGACCGGGACGACGCCGGCGACGACCTCTCCGGCCCCGGCCGGCGCAACCGTCGCCGCGGGGGTGTCGCCGTGAAGCCGGTCAAGAAGCGCGGCTTCGACCCAGTTGCGGCGCGCCAGAAGCGCGTGAAGGTGATCGCCATCGCGACTGCCGTTCTCCTGGTGCCGCTGATGGCGTGGTCGATCCCGCACACCCTCAAGGGCCTGCACCCGAAGCCGCCCGCCGCCGCACCGCCTCCGGCCGCGCCGGGACCTCCTCCCGCGACCACCGGCGGCACCCCGGTCAGCGTGCCTCCGAACGGTGGCGCCCCTGCCTCTGGGCCCGGCGCCGGCGCGGGAGACGCCGGAACCGGCTCGACCAAGCTTGCCGCCCCGGACCTGGCCCCGACGCCCGGCGAGGGGCAGCTCGTCACCTTCAGCGTCTTCAAGACTAAGGACCCCTTCGTCCAGCAGCTGAGCTCGGAGTCGCCCACCGGAGCGAGCGGATCCCCGGGCGCGGGCTCCGGCACGAAGCCGACGGCTGGATCGAGCGGTAGCGGCACGACGCCGCCCAGACCGCCTTCGACGACCCCGCCGGGCGGCGGCGGCAGCGCCACACCGCCCGCCTCGACTCCTTCGGACACGACGCCGCCGTCGACCAGTCCGCCCTCTACCAGCCCGCCCTCGACGAGCCCGCCGTCGACCGAGCCGACGACACCGCCCATCTCGGAGCCGCCCGCGACGACACCGCCGGTGACGACGCCACCCGCCGCGACGCCGCCTCCCACGGCACCTCCTGCGACGACTCCGCCCGTGACCACCCCGCCCGTTACGGCCCCACCCGCGACGGCCCCGCCGGCGTCGTCCAAGCCGAAGGTACCGACCGCCGCCACGATCTCGATCAACGATGTCCCGGAGGTCGTGCAGGTCGGTGGCCCGTTCCCGAAGGCTACGCCGGTCTTCAGTCTCGTCTCGATCAAGGCCGACGTCGTTCAGATCGGTATCGCAGGCGGCTCGCTGGAGGACGGGTCCCCGACCGTGCCGCTGAAGCTCGGCGCGACGGTGACCCTGATGAACACCGCCGACGGAACACGCTACGTGCTGAAGCTCGTCTCCATCTCGTAGCCGTGACCGCCTACTCGTACTCGGCGATCAACGCGCTCGGCCTCCCGGCGAGCGGGGAGCTCCAGGCGCCGAGCCTCGACGCCGCCCGCGAGCAGTTGCGTGCGCGCGGCCTCCTCCCGGAGAAGCTCGAGGAGCTCTCTGGCAGCGCAGAGAAGGGCGCTGCGGCGGGAGTCTTCAAGGGCGTCAAACCGAAAGCGCTCCAGGTCTTCTCCCGCCAGTTCGCGACGATGATCGAAGCCGGGTTGAACGTCGTCGCCGCGCTCGCGATCCTCGAGGAGCAGACCGAGGATCCGACTCTCGCCGCGGTCGTCCAGGAGCTGCGCACGGACGTAGAGGGAGGCACGCTGCTCTCGCAGGCCATGGCGCGGCATCCCAAGGTCTTCAGCCGCCTCTACGTGGCCATGGTCGAGGCGGGCGAGGCCGCCGGGATCCTCGACCAGGTGCTCGACCGCGCCGCCTTCCAGATCGAGAAGGAGACCCGGATCAAGCGGCGCGTGAAGGGGGCGATGATCTACCCGACCCTCGTCCTCGTCTTCGCGACGCTGACTCTGATCGGGATGCTGATGTTCCTCGTCCCGGTCTTCACGAAGATCTTCGCCCAGCTCGGCGGCCAACTGCCGACGCTCACGCAGTGGGTGGTCGCCGTGTCCGATCTTCTCCGGCACGACTGGTTCATCATCTTCCCGTTGCTGATCGCGACGGTGATCGGCCTGCGCAGGTACAAGAAGACCGAGTCGGGCCGCCAGCTTTGGGACCGGATCAAGCTGCGCATTCCGATGAAGATCGGCGACGTCGTCCTGAAGGTGACGATGGCCCGGTTCTCGCGGACGCTCTCGACGCTCGTCGCCGCCGGCGTCGACATCATCAAGGCGCTCGAGATCACGGGCAACACGGCGGGCAACTGGGTCGTCGAGGAGGCGCTCGCGGACGTGCGCAACCGCGTCCACGAGGGCGTCCCGATCGCCCAGCCGCTGATCGAGAACGCCGTCTTTCCACCCATGGTGGGGCACATGGTCAAGATCGGGGAGGAGACGGGCGAGCTCGAGAAGATGCTCTCGAAGATCGCCGACTTCTACGAGGACGAGGTCGACGCGTCGATCACGTCCCTCACCTCGATCATCGAGCCGATCATGATGATCGGCGTCGGCTGCATGGTCGGCGTGATCATTCTCTCCATGTACCTGCCGATGTTCAAGCTGCTCCAGCTCGTGAAGTAACTAGGGTTCTTGCGAGCGGCATCCGGCCGCCCGGGAACAAAGGAGAACCCACATGCCGCTGCTTGGACGTCTGATCCGACTCGCTGCGAGCCCGCAGGGCAGGAAACTGATCGGCCAGGCGCAGAAGGCCGTGCTCGATCCAAAGAATCGTCAGCGACCCGAGCAATCGCCACCGCCGAAGCAATCGCCACCGGCGAAGAGTGAGCGCGCCTAGGGTCGCTCGTTCGCGTCGGTATCCTCGGCCAAGGTCCCTAGATCCCGAGGAGAAGGAGTAGCAATGGCCGGCGAGGTCGTGCACATCGAGTTCCCGTCCGAGGACGCCGACCGCGCCCAGAGCTTCTGGGGCGGCCTCTTCGGCTGGAGCTTCCAGGACTCCGGGATGCCCGGAATCGACTACCGCATGGCCCAGGCGGGAGAGAGCATGGGCGCTGCGATCATGCCCTCCGAGGAGCGGGGTCATCCGAACTTCTATCTCGCGACCGACGACATCGATGCGTCCACCTCCAAGGTGCGCGAGCTCGGCGGGAGCGCCGATCAGAAGGTGCCGGTTCCGACCCACGGCTGGTTTGCGGCCTGTAAGGACACGGAGGGGAACACCTTTCACCTCTGGCAGAGCGACTCGACGGCCGCCTAGGGCGGACGAAGAGCGTCGTCCGCAAGGGAAGTCGAAGGAGCCGCAACCGCCCCCTCGGGCGGTTGCGGCCCCAGCTTCGCGCGGGGAGCCTAGGCCCCTAGTTCACGGACGGGTCGGGCGGCATCGTCGCGACCAGCGCGTACGGGCCGCCCTTGCGCCGTAGAACTGCGCTCCAGAGATCCTCAGGGTCCTCGCTGAAGACATCCGCGACCTCGGCTGCCTCCACGATCCAGGCTTCGTCGGCGATCTCGGCGTCGAGCTGGCCGGCGCCCCAACCCGCGTAGCCGGCGAAGACGCGGACGCGTCGCGCCGAGTCCGCGAGATCCTCAGCCTCTGCCTCCGCCGACATGAATCCGACGTCGGCGAAGACGATCGAAGCGGCCGCGGATTCGTCCTCGAACTCCGCGACGACGACCACGGCCTCCGGCTGCACGGGCCCGCCGACGTGGATGCAGGCGCCGGCTTCGGTGACGCTCGCGAGCTGCGGCACGGCGTCCGCGACGGGCGCCTCCGAGACACGGTTGAGCACGATCCCCATCGCACCTTCCTCACCGTGGTCGGCGACGAGGATCACCGTTCGCCGGAAAGTCGGCTCAAGAAGGGTGGGGGAGGCGATCAGAAGTTTCCCGCGCAAAGCACTCACCACTTGATTGTGACCCAACGGCTGCGGCGAAAACGACGTGTCGCGACGAGCCGAGGCCCGTTTGACGCATCGCCAGTCGGCAACAGAAGGAAGAACAACCCGCTGCAGCGGATCTCGGGGGCGGCCGCTCGGCGCGCGCCCGACATCGTGGGCTCGCCGCTCGCGCTCTTGATCGCCTTCGGGGCAACCGCTGTGTGGCTGCTCACGGGGCCGATCTGGCATTTCTCGGGGAACTGGCTTCTGATTCCGGCGACCGTAACCCCGGTCAGCGCCTTCTCGTCGTGTTCCTGCTCCAGTACAGCCAAAACCGTGACACGCGCGCGATCCAGCTCAAGCTCGACGAGCTGATCCGAAGTCTCGGCGACGCGCGTACCCACCTCGTCCGGCTGGAGCAGATGTCCGACGAGGAGCTCGACGAGCTCGAAGGCGAGTTCCACCGGCTCCGCGACGAGAATCGCGCCGCGATCGTCGAGGCCGCCGCAATGCTGGAGCCGAGCACCTCAGCTCGGACTTTAAGGGCCTGTCCAAAAAGTGACCAGGGCGCCTGACAGGCGTCACGCGCCTCGATGCGGCGTTCTCGGTCGCGCAGATATGCCTGCATATCGACGCTCCCTGCGTCCTTGCCTCGAGACGCTGCCGCGTGTCATCCACCGTGGCCACTTTCCGGACAGGCCCTTAACCGGCCGCCGCGCGCGTCCGCCTGACCGCCCGCGCGCTGAGCAAGCTCGCGAAGATGCTCCGTCGCGAGCGCTCGGACCCCGTCCTTAGGATCTGCAGCGGGCGTTCGAGGAGCTTGTACGCGGTCAGAGGCTCTCGAGCGAGGCCCGACGCCGGCTGTCCACCTCCAGCACGCGAAAGAGCCCGTAGGCAGCCGCGGCGTAGGCCGCGCCGACGGCGAGCTCCGTCAGCACGAGCCCCGACACTCCCCGGAGGGAGGCACCCGAGGCGACGCGGCGGGCTGCGGCGATCCCGTGTGTGAGCGGCAGGCACCGGCCGACCGCCGACATCCAACCGGGCAGCTCCCCGAGCGGCACGTTGACGCCGCAGAAGAGGAGCATCAGGAAGTAGGCGAGGTTCGCCCCGAAGAGCGTGTCGCGCGCCCGCAGGCCGAGCGCGCCGAGCAGCAGCCCGAGCGCGGTGCAGGAGGCGACGGTCGCGATCACCACGAGGGCGAGCGGCGGCAGCGTGGAGGGAGCCGGGTGGAACCGGAGCAGCAGGCGACCGGCGCCGAAGCCGAACGCCGAGACGAAGATGCCGTTCGCGATCACCGGCAGCGAGCGGCCTAGGAAGAGCGCGATCCGGTTTGCCGGGGAGGCGAGGAGCGGCGAGAGCGTCTGCATCCAGCGCTCGTTCGCGATCGTCATCGTGCCCGCGTAGATCGCCGACATCGAGCACGACTGCACCGCGTTGCCGACGACGAAGAAGGCGTCGGTCTGGAGGCCGCGGTAGCGCCCGAGGTAGGTGAAGAAGAGGATCTGGAAGAGCGGCGCCCCGAGCATCGTCGGGATGTAGATCGAGGGTCGGATCCAGTTGAAGAGAGCGCGGTAGGAGATCAGCCCGCCGACGAAGAAGAGCCGCAGCCAACTGCGGACGCGGCTCATGTCAGCGACAGCGTCGCCTGGTCCCGGGCCAGGCGCTCGAACCGGTCGAGGCAGATCGTCCCGAGCAGGAGGTACACGACCCCGAGCCCCACGCACAGGCCGATCGCGGGCAGGGGCCGCCCGCCGAGCGCGGCCTCGCGAATCGCGCGGACGCCCCAGGTCGGTGCGAGCACCCACCCGATCGGCCGCACCCACCCCGGCAGCAGCGAGAGCGGGACGAGGAGGCCCGTGACGAGCCAGACCGGGTACTCGAGCAAGTTGGAGAGCGCATTCGCGTTCCGGTAGAGGACGAAGGTCGACGCGAGCACGAGCCCGAGGAAGCCGAGGCTCAGCACCGTCGCCGGGATCGCAACCGCGAAGAGGAAGGGGTGCGCCAGGTGGAGTGGCACCCCGAACAGGAGGCGTCCCCACAGGAGCGTTCCGCAGAGCGCGTACAGGCCGGTCGTGGCGGTGGCGACCGTGAGGGGCGCGAGCACGAAGATGAAGGGCGGCGGCGCGACGATCAGGCTTTCGAGGGTCCCCTGCCAGCGCTGCCACTGGATCGCACCGCCCGACCCGAAGAGCGTCGCGGACCAGATCCCCATCAGCCCGGCGCCGATGGCGGCGTAGAGGAGCGTGCCCGGCTTGTGGCCCGCCCGGAAGACGTAGAAGGCGATTGACGCGAAGATCAGCGGCTGGAGCATCGAGATCAGGACGAAGAAGCCGGATCGCGTCAGGTTCAGGAGGTGGAAGACCCAGCTCTTCCAGACGATGCGCGCAACCTTCATGCGCGCCCCTCGCCGGCGGCTCCCGCCCCGCAGAGCCGGGCTCCGCCGCCGCCTGACGCAGATGTACTGTCCCTTCCGGCCGGGTACTGCGAGGGACGCCCGAGGAACGCGCAGACGCGGCAGGTCGACATCGGAGGCCTCATGCGGTCTGCAGCGTCGCGAGGCGCCGGCTCTGCCACTCCATGTACCGAAGGAGCCAGTAGCCGGCCACGCCGTACGCGATCCCGACGACGGCCTCGCCCGCCAGGAGGCCGGCGACGCTGCGGAGGCCGGCACCGTCCGCGACCTGTCGCGCCGCGGCGATCCCGTGCGTCAGGGGCAGCCCCTCCGCGGTCGTGCTCATCCAGCCCGGCAGGCTCGACAGAGGCACGTTGACGCCGCAGAAGACGAGGAGGACGCCGAAGACGATGTTCGAGAGAACCGCGACCTCACGCACCCTCAGTCCGACCGCTCCCATGGCGAGCCCCAGGCCGGTGCAGGCGAAGGCCGAGACGACGATGACGAGCGCGAGCGCCGGGATCGCCGACGCGGGAACGTGGACGCCGAGGAGAACCGAGCCCGCCGCGAGCGCGAAGGCGGTGACGAGGACGCCGTTCCCGATCACCGGCAGCGCCCGGCCGAGGAAGAGCGGGAGCCGGCGCGCCGGCGTCGCCAGGATCGCCCCGAGTGTCTGCTGCCAGCGCTCGCCGGTGATCGCATTCCCCATCGCGAACACGCAGGGAAGCGACACGTACTGGAGGCCGTTCCCGATGACGTAGAAGCGATCCGACTCGAGCCCTGCCGCGCGGCCTATATAGGCGAAGAGGAGGATCTGGAAGAGCGGCGCGACGAGGAAGGTGGGAACGAAGATCCAGGGGCTGAGCCAGTTGAAGAGCGCGCGGTAGCTCATCAGCCCGCCCACGAAGAAGAGGCGCAGAGACTTCACGTCAGGGAGAGGGACGCGCGCTCACGAGCGGAGCGGAGGATCGTTTCGGCGAGGAGCACCCCCGCCGCGGCGTAGCCGACGCCGATGCCGAGGCAGATCGCAGTGTCCGCCAGGGCGTGCCCGCCGAGCGCGGCCTCGCGGATGCCGCGGATGCCCCACGTAGGTGCGAGGATCCAGGCGATCGGGCGTACCCATGAGGGCAGGAGCGCTAGGGGGACGAGGAAGCCGCAGACGAGCCAGACGGGATACTCGATTGCGTTGCCGAGCGCCCAGGCGGTGCGGTAGCGGACGACGGTCACCGAGAGCAGGAACCCGAGCATCCCGATCGAGAGGATCGCGGTCGGTACGGCGAGGGCGAAGAGCCAGGGGTGGACGAAGTGCAGGTGGATCCCGAAGAGGTAGCGGCCCCAGAGGAGCGTCGCTGCGAGCGAGTAGACGCCGATGGTGGACATCGCGATCGTGATCGGGAGCAGGACGACCGCGAAGTGGACGGGGGTGCCGACGAGGAGCTCGAGCGTTCCCTGCCAGCGCTCGCGCTGCAGGGCCGAGCTTGCCGCCACGCTCGTCGCCGACCAGATACCCATCACGCTCGCGCCGAGCGACGCGTAGACCAGCGTGTCCCGGCCGCCGCCGGAGCGGAACATGAAGAAGGCCGTGGTCGCGAAGAACAGCGGCCAGATGACTCCGAGTGCGCCGTTGAACGCCGACCGCGACAGCATCTTCACGTGCAGCGCCCAGCCGAACGCGAGCAGGCGGAGCGTCCTCACGTGTCGGAATCGCCGCTGACGAGCGCCACATACGCGTCCTCGAGCGTGGGCTCGCGCGTCGCGACCTTGCCGACCCTGACCTCGGCGAAGCAGGCGAGTATGTCGCGGGTCAGCTCCAGGCCCGCCCGCGAGGAGACCGACACGAGCTGCGCCGACTCTCGCTCGTCCACGTTGACGGTCGCGACCCCCGGCAGCCGGCGGACGCGCTCGAGCTCACTCTCGCCGGCGCCGAATACCTCGACCTCGACGACGGTCTGCTCGGCGACGAAGCTCTTGAGGTCGCTTGGCGTCCCCTCGCCGACGATCCTCCCCTTCGCGATCACCGCGATGCGGTTGCAGAGCGTGTCCGCCTCGAACATGTAGTGCGTCGTCAAAAGGACCGTCTTCCCCTGCTCGGCGAGCGAGGCGATCGTCGCACGCAGCTCGCGAGCGCCCACCGGGTCGAGGCCGATCGTCGGCTCGTCGAGGAAGATGACGGGAGGGTCGTGCAGCAGCCCGCGCGCGATGTGAAGGCGCTGCTTCATCCCGCGTGAGAAACCCTCAACGCGCTCCTTCTCGCGGCCGGCGAGTCCGACGAGCTCGACCAGCTCCGCGATCCGGCGCTTCTGCTCGCGGGGCGGCACCGAGTAGAGCTCGGCGAAGTAGCGAAGGTTGTCGAGCGCCGAAAGCCGCTCGTACAGACCGCGCTCGCCGCCGAACACGTAGCCGATCCGCTTGCGAACTTCGCGTGCGTCTTTCACCACGTCGTGGCCGAGCACGCGCGCGCTCCCGGAGGTTGGGATCAGGAGCGTGATCAGCATCTTGATCGTGGTCGTCTTCCCGGCGCCGTTCGGGCCGAGAAGGCCGAAGAGCTCGCCTTCGTCGACGTGGAAGGTGATCCCTCGCACCGCCTCGACCTCGAGGCGTCGGCGCCGGAGGATCCCGGTCGAGGTGCGGTAGGTCCGACGCAGGTCGACGGCCTCGATCACCCCCATCGTCCGAGCCTATCTATCGGCGGCCGTGGTCTTCTTGGTCCCGCGCGCGCGAGGCGCGGGAAGCCAGCAGGAGTCCTGCGGTTCGCCTTCGCAGCACCCGAGCTTGAACCGGCAGCGAGGGCACTGCCAGGTGCTCTGCACCCAGTGCATGGGAGCCCCACAGCGCCAGCAGCTCTCGACCGAGGACACCGAGCGAGACTAGTCCACGAGGTCGACGGCGCGGCTTTGCGGAGCGCTGCGAGGGGCGGGCGCGGCGAGGGGCGGGAGTAAGCCTCAATCCACCGTTTTCTCCGCGGTGGCGACCGAGGTCGGCGTGTTGGGCGCCGGATCGGACGGGTGGGAGGAAGAGATTGGTGTCCACGCAGACGGGATGACGCGCGGGGAGCCGGGAGGAGTGTTTCGCGAGGGTTGGGGGAAAGGCCGGTCGTACCGGTGATCCGGCGGGATGCGGCGTGAGGGTGCGGACGTTTTAGACGGCGGCGGGGAGCGCCCGGATCTTGGTCAGCCTCGCTGAAGCTTCGCTGCCGGGGCCAGCGGGCGGGCAGGTGGAGCGTCCATCGCCGTGCTGTGCGGGTGAGGCGCCCGGGGATCGCGGTCGTCGATCGAGTCGGCGCCAGCCGCGAACGCGTGCGCGAGCGAGAGCACCTTGCGCCCCGGCCTCGCCGCACCCGGACGCTCACCCAAGTCGACCGTCTCCTCCACCAACCGCTCCAGCCCCAACCGATCACTCAGCGT
>JBBRYP010000051.1:0-34611 GCA_038237515.1 Gaiellales bacterium | reverse complement strand
CCCGGCAACTACATCTGCGAGCTCGCGGCGCAGCCGCTCGCTCGGGACTATGCTCGCCATCAGGGCGTACCTCCTCGTCGACTACCAGGTCAACGCGGAGGCTACGCCCGACTCAATCCCCCCGGCTCCTGGGACGCGACCCGAATCTCGGCGCCCCGACTCGAATCGTAGGAGATTAGAGGTCCCCACAAGGGCAAGGTGTCAGTCAGGTGTCAGTGAGGACGCAGGTGTCAGTGAGGACGCTCGAACTGCCTCGGGCTCGGCGTCCGCGAAGGGCGGTGCGAGAAGCCGCGAAAGGGAGCCACTCGCCCTTGTGGTGCCAACGGTGCGACGACTGCGGCGCACTCTTTGAGCGAACACTTCGAAGCCATCTCCGCCGCCTTGGTCACGCTGCCGACTTGGCGTAGTGCGGGGCTGCACGTGCGCTGTTTCCCGATCGGCGAGTCGGAGACACTCTTCGTGGTGCCTCGCCGCATTCTCGTCGTGACAACGGCCGCCGTGCCCGAGGCGCAGGTGGGGGCGATCGTCCGTGCGCATGCCGGTGAGGATGCGGAGGTTCACGTGGTGGCGCCGGCCTCGAAGATCTCCTGGCTCGACCGGTTGACGAACGCGGAGGACGACGCACGGTCAGACGCGGCCGATCGCGCCGAGGCCGCATCTGAGGCGGTGCCCGGCGAGCAGGTCGAGGCGCACGTAGGCGACGTCGATCCGCTGCAGGCGATCGAGGATGCGCTGCGGCTGTTTCCCGCGGAGGAGGTCGTCGTTCTCACGGCGCCCGACGAGCAGGGCACCTGGCTCGAGACCGGGCTCGGTGAGGAAGCGCAAAAGCGACTGTCCGTTCCCGTCACACACCTCGTCACGGGCTGACCGGCTCGCCGGCAGCCTCCGCCGAGGCGCGGCCCGTGACCAGCCGCTGCGGTCAGGATCCGCAGCTCCAGGATCGGCAGCCGTCAGAGCCTATCCGAAGGTCGAGTAGACACTTTCGCCGTCCCGCATACGATCGACGCGCGAAGGGGGGTCGCACGATTTCGAACCGGAGTAACGGCGGTAGGGCGGGGTGAGGCGGTCCGTACGTCTCGGCATTCTTGCTGCGGGGTCATTCGCCGCCTTGTTCGCCGTCCCCGCCGCGATCGCCGACAAGCCGACCCTCGCCGTTCAGAACATGGTCGTCGAGGCCACCGGTGCCAACGGCGCCGTCGTCGTCTACACGATCACGGCCAAGGACGACAACGGGCCGCCGAAGGTCACGTGTAGCCCCGCCGACGGCAGCATGCTGCCGCTCGGCCGGACGAAAGTCGGCTGCACCGCGGTCGATACAAAGACCGGTCAGTCGGCCACCGCGTCGTTCCGGGTCACCGTCCGCGACACGACCGCGCCAGCCGTGACCGTTCCGAAATCCGTGACGACCGAGGCGAGCGGCGCAGCCGGCGCCGTCGTCACCTACTCCGGCGTCTCCGCGACCGATCTCGTCAGCGGAAAGCTGACGCCGAGCTGCGACAAGCCCCCGGGCAGTCCGTTCCCGCTCGGAACGTCCACGGTCGAATGCAGCGCGACCGACGGGGCCGGGAACAACGGGAGCGCCACGTTCAAGGTGATCGTCGTTGACACGACGCCGCCCGTCGTCACCGTTCCGAGCAGCATCGACGGCGTCGTGGCGACCGGGCCGGGCGGCGCGAAGGTCACGTACTCCGGTGTCTCCGCCAAGGACACCGTCAGCGGCGTGCTGACGCCGACCTGCGACAAGCCGTCGGGAAGCACGTTCCCCGTCGGCAAGACGACCGTCACCTGCAGCGCGACGGACACCGCCGGCAACAAAGGCAGCGCGAGCTTCACGATCACCGTCACGGACGCGAAGTCGCCGACGCTAGCGGTTCCGGGCGGCGTGACGGCCGAAGCGACCGGCCCTTCCGGGGCGACAGTCGGCTACAGGGTCACAGCGACTGACGGAGGCGGCGGCTCCATCACACCGACCTGCGATCCCGCCTCCGGCAGCTTTTTCCGGATCGGGACGACGACCGTCAGCTGCAAGGCGACAGATTCGTCGGGGAAGAGCGCAAGCGCGAGTTTCTCTGTCACCGTCAGGGACACCAGGCCTCCTGTCTTCAGAGACGTTCCCGCCGATCTTGTCTCCGAGGCGAACGGGCCGGCCGGTTCTCCCGTCAGCTATCAGCGCCCGACGGCAGTCGACACCGTCGACGGGGCGGTGCCCACGAGCTGCTCCCCGTCTTCGGGCTCGAACTACCCCATCGGATCGACACAGGTGACCTGCCGGGCCAGCGATTCGAGAGGCAACTCCGGCACGGCGACCTTCTCGATCGACATCGTCGACACGACGCCGCCCGTGCTCACGGCGCCGGCGCGCATCGTCGTCTCCTCTCACGGCGGGGAGTCTGTGCCCACCGCCACCGCTGCGATTGCAGGCTTCCTCGCCGGCGCGTCGGCGAGCGACATCGTCGACGGCGTCGTGAAGGTTACGAACGACGCTCCCGGCGGGTTCGCCGTCGGCACGACGACCGTGACCTTCACCGCGAGGGACATGGCCGGAAACTCCGTCACGGCCAAGTCGACCGTCACGGTCACGAGGGAGTCGGTGGCGGCCGCGAAGCCGCTCGACCGGGCACCGCCGGACAACGTCCGCGGCCTGAGCGCGAAGTCCAGCGACCGCATGGTGACTCTGATCTGGCGGCGGCCGCGCGCCGGGGACTTCGATCACGTGGTGGTCAGCCGCTCGACGAGGGGCTCGCCCGAGAGACGGGTCTATGCGGGGCCGGCGCTCCGCTATGCCGACCGCAACCTGAAGAACGGCGTCGACTATCGGTACGTCGTCGTCAGCTACGACCGTGCGGGCAACCGCGCGGCCGGCATCGCGATCGTCGCTGCGCCGAAGCTCGAGATGCTCATCGGCCCACCCGATGCCGCACGCGTCACGCGCGCACCGCTCCTGCGTTGGCGCTCCGTCGCCGGTGCGACCTATTACAACGTACAGCTCTTCCGTGGCAGGAAGAAGATACTGACGGCGTGGCCGGTGAGGACACAGCTCCGCCTGTCCGCGTCATGGCTCTACGGCGGTCATCTCGAGCATCTGACGCCAGGCCTCTACCACTGGTACGTCTTCCCCGGGATGGGTCCGCGGTCTGCGAGCAGGTACGGGCCGGCGCTCGGGCCGAGCACGTTCTCGCTCGTGACGAGGAAGTAGCGTGAGCTCCCTGGCGACGCGGCCGCTCTGTCGGCCGCCGAAGCGTTGGCGCATAGGGCTTGCGCTTGCCTGCGTAGCCGTCGTCGGCTTTGCCTGTTCGCAGGCGCTCGCGGACGATCCTCCACCACCTCCGACCGGGACGGAGCCCCCGCCCGCGACGGCAACCGTCCCGTCGGTTCCGGAGCCCCCGCCCGCGACGGGTACCGGACCGGTGGCGACGGTCGCGACACCGCCACCCACGCCGCCGCCCAAACCCGACCCGGCGCCACGGCCAACGAAGGCGCCTGCGCCGAAGCCGCCTCCCCCGCCTGCGCCCGCCGCACCTCGGATCCGGACGCCACCGCTGGCCGCCCCGCCGCCCGCACCTCGAAAGCAGGCGCCGCCGACGGCGCCTGCGCCCGCACCTCGCACCCAGGCGCCGCCGGCGCCCCCGGCGCCCGCGCCTCGGCCCCAACCGCCGCCCGCCCCCGCGCCCCGAACCCCGCCGCCGGCGCCGCCGGAACCGGCGCGCGCGCGGCCCGCCTACCAGCCGCCTCCGCCTTCGTACTCGCCGCCGCCGAGCGGCGCCGTGACGGCACCGGTCCCTGCGAAGCCGAAGCCTCGTCCCCGCGCGCGGCCGCCGGTCGCGCACCGCAGCTGGGCGGGATCGAAGATCGGATCCCGGTGGGCCGCCTTCAGAGGCGGCAAGCAACGCAGCATCGCGAAGCCCGCCCCCGCAGCCGGGGTACCGATCCGGGCAAAACGAAATCCGGCGCTCGCAGCCGTTTCGCGCCGGGCCGCGCCGCTCGCCGCGGCCGACAACGGCGGCACGCATTACACGCTGATCCTCAGCCTGCTCCTCGGCGCAACCGTCATCTTCCTCGCACTTGCCGGCACCCGCCGCGCGTGGGCGGGAGGAGCCGCGGCCACAGCCGCACCCGCGCGATCGGCTCCGCGTCGCGCCCCGCCCACTCCCCGGCAGGCTCCGCCTCCGCCGCCGACGCCGCCCGTGCCTGAGCGTCTGGCGTCGCCGCCTGCGCACCCGCCGCCGACGGCGCCCGCGCCGCAGGCGGGCGCTGCGTGGGAGACGTGCGAGATCGACTGGTGGCGGGGTTACGTGAAGTCCGACTTCTACGCTGTGGCGGCGGGGGCGGACGAGCTCTCGGCGGAGGTGGCGAGGTCGCCGGCCTTCCGCTGGCGGAGTGCGGCGGAGCCGCCGTCGACCGACCCTATCGTCGCGGCACACGACACCCTCGTGCAGAAGTTGATGGGTGCGGGCTGGGAGGAGGTCGCGAGCGGAACCAGCTGGTACCGCCGCCGCTATCGGCGGCGTCTCAGCGGGGATTCCGCCGGCCGGACGTAGGCGGGTAGGGCGCGATCCACGCCTAGCCGGCGCGCGTTTATGAGGCCGCGGTTCGGGCATAAGGGATGTTCACGCTCGCCGTGAGTTTCTGGGGAGAGGTCTGTGATGGCCGCACGCGATAGCGACGGAACACGACACCGACCGTCGTCGAGGCGGAAGGTCACCCTCGTCGCGACAACGGCTCTCGCGGCGGCCGGCTTCTGGAGCGCGACGGCGCTGACTCCACACGCGCGCGCCGACGGCGCGCCACTCTCGACCGGTCTGCCCACCACCGTTTCTACGCCCGTGACGACGATCGCCGTGACGACTCCGACGGTGACGACGCCGACCGTGACGACTCCGACGGTGACGACTCCGACGGTGACGACTCCGACGGTGACCACGCCGACCGTGACGGCCCCGACGGTGACGGCCCCGACGGTGACGACGCCGACGGTGACCACGCCGACCGTGACGACGCCGGCGACGACGGTCAGCGTCACCTTCCCGCCGGCGACGACCGTGGCTGTGACGGCGCCGCGGGTCACGACGGCGGCCTCCGTCTCGCCGCCCAGAGCCACTACTACCGTTTCCGTCACGACACCCTCTGTGACCGCTCGCCCGACTTCCTCGCGGCCCCCGACGGCTCGACCAGCTCCCACGGAGAAAGCTGCCCCGCCCCCGACGCCGCGCCAATCCTCCGGCGGTCAGCCGCGCGAGTCGGCGCAACGCATCGGGCGCGACCCAGCGAAGCCCATCGGTGCGGCGACCACCGAGCCGCAGCCGGCCGCCGTCCCGGTCGCGACTTCGCCCACCGGCGCGGCCCCACGGCTGTCATCCGGTGTTCCACCGCCGCCACCGCCGCCGCCGACGTCGGCTGCCGGGAGGCCTGGGATCCGCCCCGTGCCCCCGGCGCGCGGTCGCTTCGCCGGCGCCACCTACCGGGTCGTCGGCCGCCTCAAGGTCGTCGCCGTTCGCGGACCGAAGGGCGTGCCTCGAACGATCATCCGAGTCACTCTGCGCGCTCGTGCGCGGGTGCGGCTGCTGGTTCGCGGTCCCGCGCCGAGCTGCGCCCTGGTCGGCTCGCTCCTCGTGCGAGGCCACCGGGGAGTCAACACGGTCGTCTTCACAGGCCACATCCGCAAGCGCACGCTCGGCAGCGGCGTCTACTCGATCACGGCGGCGCGGACAGGACCCGTGTCAGCAGAAGGCTCTGCGCTCGTTTCGATCGATCCTCGGGGGCGCGTTCACCCGCTGAGCGCCCGTCGCGCGAAGGTCGTTCCGTGGAGGTGCCTGACCGACCCCGGAGCGACTTCGACCGACCCCAGAGCGACTTCAGCAGGGCCGGGAAAGACCTCAGCCCGGTCGTCGGGAACCCGCCCGAGCTCTGCGGCGCCGCGTGCCACCAAAACCGCGGGCGGTGAAGTCCGACACGCGAAGTTCTCAGCCGAGAAGCTGCGAGACGCCGCGCCTGCCGCCGACATCTCCCCAGTACCGCACGGGCTACCGGCACTTCGCAGCGCCGCCGACGCCATCGCCATGAAAATCCGCGCTATCGGAAGCTCGACGCTCCTCGGGGCGAGCAGCGGTCCCGGGATCGCGGTGACCGTCGCACTCGGCCTGTTCGTACTGGCTCTGCTCGCGCTCTTCGCCACGCCCGTCGTGCGCTTCCTCAGGGGAACCTGGAACCCCTAGGGCCTCGCGACTCCGCCCTCCGTCACACTCTCCGCACGTCCTAGGGCTGCACCCACAGCACCTCGCCCACTCCGGCAGAGGAGCCGCGGTTCGAGATCACGAAGGATCCCCGCGGTGCGAACGCGAAAGCCGTAGGCTGGCTCAGGCCGCCCACCACGGTCGTCCGGACACCCGAGGGCGAGATTTTGAGCAGGTCGCCCGGGCCGCAGAAGAACGGGCCGCAGGTTGAGTGCTCGAGCACGTAGAGGTTGCCGGCGGAGTCGAAGTCGAGGTCGATGGCGTCCGTAAGGCTGCTCTGGAAGACGGTCGGCGTCTGGCCCGGCACCACCCGGTAGATGTTCGCCGCGCCGGGCAGGAAGGGCGCGCCGCTCAACTCGGAGACGTAGTAGGCCCCGTCGGGACCAACCGCCACGGCCGTGGGGACGGAGTCGGTCTGACGCCCGCTGGAGCGGGCCGGGAAGACGCCGATCGTGGAGACCGTCCCGGACGCGTCCACCTGCAGGAGGTCGTTCCCGCCTGCGTCCGTCACGATCTCCTTGCCGGAGAGTGCGAGCACCCCGTACGGATTCGAGTCGAACGCACCGCGGTCGGGGTTCGCGGCGGCCTCCCAGGCCGACACGTCGGCGACGTCGGAGCGCCCGCCGTCGAGCGTGAGCCGGATGAGATGACCGAGGAACCGGCCGTAGGGGGGAAGGAGCGCGCGCTGCGCGGGGTCCGTGCCGAGTCCGAGCGTCACGAACGCGCCGCCGCCGCGGAAGGAGATGTCGGAGGGTCCGCTCGCCTCGTTGCCCGTGACCCTCGCCAGCGACGGCAGCCCGGTGATTATCCGCTGCTGCTGTTCCCGGAACGCGCGCCGGCTGACGGCACCCGTCAGGCCGATGCACTGCTCGGCTCCCATGACGACGACGCAGGGGCCGGTGCCGCCGCGCCCAGCCTCCACCACGTACAGCGCCCTGTCGGGGCCGAAGGCGAGGCCGCGGGGATTGTCGAGGCCGCTCATGATCGGTGTGATCGTGACGGCGGCAGCCCCCGCCGGGATCGCGAGTGCAAGCAGACAGGTGATAAGAAGGCCGAGCTTCTTCATCGCGTCCTCCATGGTTAGGCCTTCCCTCGCCCTTTGGCCGTGCAGACACTACGCCTCGGCGGTCACGAACTCAACCCCTCTGGGAATGGATCGCCTGCGGGTACATCGCATCGACCTGCCACCGCCCACGCCGGCGACGCAGCTCGCCCGAGTAGGCGATCGGGCCGACCTTCGCGCCTGCTCGAGGTTGGAGGTCGAGCTCGATGTACACGTGATCCGGGAGCGACACCTCGAGGCGCCACGCGTCGGCGAAGTGCGTCCCGCGCGCCGGGTACGGGTAGACCGGCACGTTCCCGGCGAGCCACTCCCTCCGAGTGGTCCCGGCGAGCAGCGGAGGCCCCGCGAGGCGCAGGCCCGCTGCCAGGTCTCGCCGCTCGATCACGTCGATCACGAAGGCGTCTAGGAGTTTGCCGATCTCATGTCGGGATCGCGTGGGGAGAGGCACCTGCCGGTCACGGGGCACCTTCTGGACCGGCGCCTCGGTGAAGTGCTCCTTCGTCTTGCCGCTGTAGGCCGGCACGAGCACGACGACGAGAGCGACAACCCCGCACAGACCGAGGAGGCCGGCGGTCAGGAGGAGCCGCCGGCGGCGCCGGGGCGACAGCGGAAGCGGCAACTCGAGGCCCATCGCAAACTCCGATTGTGCCCGCCGCCGCGCGGCGGCGTCATGCCCCGCTACCGAAGGAAACGCAGCTCGGGCTTGTACGTCGATCCTCCGTCGGCGATATCGAAGGTGCACTTCCGCCGGCCGAGCGGCGCCGGGAGCGCCGGCACCGAGACGCTCCAGATCTCGCCTTCCCGGAGCTGCCGAACCCGGAACACATGTCCGTTCCGCAACAACGTCACGACCCCGTCCCGGCTCGCACGCAGCCGGAGCAGCAGCCGTCCGCGACGGCACGCGTAGACGTGAACACGCGTCCCCGGCAGCACCTCGCCCTTCGTCGGCTCCGTCTGAATCCAGGTGTCGAGGCGGAACGGCGGGTCCAGGCGCCACAGGAAGAGGTCGGCGCCCGGTGCCTCGGCCACCCGAACGCCACGGAACGACACATGGCTTGCGGCCACCGCGTAGCGCGCCTCGATCGGCTGCCCGTCGGCGAGCACGAGGCGCCCGTCCCCGAGTGGCCCGACGGACGGCTGGGGGAGGGGCCCCGGCACCTGGTAGGTCAGCAGGTCGTAGAGAGCGTCGACGCGTCCGTTCCAGAAGGTGCTCTCCCAGACGGCGTTCCAGAAGATCTCGCCCGTGTAGAGGTAGGCGACAGGCCCGTCCGCCCGGTCGTCGATCCACGCCCTCGATGGCGCCAGCGTCGACCGGCGCACGAGCGTCGCCTGCGCGGTCACGACCCGGGACGCGGACAGCGAGACCCCGGCGAAGACCACGAGGATGGCCGCAGGCAGCAACCAAACGCGGCGCCGCGGCACGAGGACGAAGGCGAGCGCCGCGGCGGCGCCCACGACGTCGAGCACCAACTCGAGGCTGAGCCCGGGAGCCCGGACTTGCAGGCGGTAGAGGGGGATCAGCGTGAAGGCGTCGGGGATCGCGGCGAGCGAGACGAGCTTCCCGATCGGGAGCTCGAGCAGGAGCAGGAAGCCGGCGAGCGCCGACAGCGCCGCCGCCCGCCTCGGTCGCGGCGCGCTCTCGTCGAGCCAGGCGACGAAGCCGACGAAGAGCAGCGGCACGAGCACGAGCAGGTCCCGCTCGGCGAGGCGTCCCACGTGCTTGGACGCGAAAACTCCAACCTCGGCGGTGAACCAGAGCACGGCCGCGGCAGCGACCGCGAGATACGCGCGGAGGGCGGGGGAGGGGTGACGGCGCACCACCGCCCCCGCGAGGAGGACGCCGACGGCGCAGACCGGGAACAGCCCGGTCATCAGGACGAGGTCGCCGAGGTGGTACAGCACGAAGCGAAAGGCGTCGCGGACGCTGTAGTGCGCTTCCCCGGCGGCGCGATAGGCGCCGAGGACGTCCGTCGCCGGCCCGCCCTTGCGTAGCTGATAGACCGACCATCCGCCCGCCAGGGCGGCGAGCCCCGCGAGAGAGGGGCCGAGCCGGCGGGCCGTCTTCAGGTCGCGATCAAGGAGCGACTTGACGCACAGGGCGGTGACGTAGACCGGCAGCAGGACGAGCGCCTGCAGACGGGTTGCGGCGGCGAGCAGGATCGCCGCGAGAACGAGCCCTTGCCGCCGGAGGCTCGGGAGTTCGAGCGTCCGGGCGATCGCCAGGAGCGCGAGCAGCCCGAGCGGGTAGAACTCGACCTCGGTCATGATCAGGCCGGAGTAGGCAAGGCCCGGCACTGCCAGCGTCAGAGCCGCTGCAACGAGGGCTGCCCTGCGCGACGCAAGCGACCGCGCCCAGAGGTAGACCGGAACGGCCGTGAGCGACATGGTGGTTGCCTGCACCCCCTTGAGGAGGTCGTAGCCCGCCGCCCGATCGGCGAGGCTCAAAGGGCCACCGACGAGCGCCGGCACGACGAGCGTGTAGAAGCGGATCGGCGAACCGAGGAGTTCGAGGGCTCCGGACCGGTACAGGCTCCGCCCGAGCTCGCCGTAGACGAACTCGTCGGGCGCGATCCACGGGACCGGCACCAGAACGGCTGCCCAGAAGCGCAGGAGGCTCGAGAGAAGGACGAGCCCGCCGAGGATGCCCCACGTCGGGAGCCTGCTCGCCGCGTCGGCGCCGCGGCGGATGAGCGGATACTGCCTCCTCCGGGGGTTCACAACGCCCCCGGACAGTGCCACAATAGACGGGCCCGGGGGGATGCTTCTCGCGGGTAGCCCACTCGAGACGCGTCCCGGATCCCGACCACGCTGCGGCCGATGCGAAGGTTCACCCTCCTTCATCTGGGCTGCCTGGCGGTTGCCGTCGTGGTCGGCGCCCTGGCCACCACCCGCGCCAGCGGCTCCGCGGCAGTGTCACCGCGAACAGCCATCTTCTTCTATCCGTGGTACGGCAGCCCCGCGATCGACGGCTCCTACGAGCACTGGGGGCAGGACGGCCACACACCGCCTCTCGACATCGCGTCGAGCTATTTCCCCCTGCGCGGTCTCTACTCCTCGACCGATGCCGCGGTCCTGCGGGCCCAGATGTCGGAGATCGCAAAAGCGGGAATCGACGAGATCGTCGTCTCGTGGTGGGGCTGGGGCTCGTCGGAGGACGGGCGCCTGCCGGCGGTGATCGCTGCAGCGCACCGCGCCGGCCTCGCGGTCGCGGTCCATCTCGAACCGTACGCGGGGCGCACGGCAGAGACGGTCGTGTCGGACGTCGCCCACCTCCAGACGCTCGGGATCGGCGACGTCTACGTCTACCACCCGTTCGACATCTCGCCGGCCGGCTGGTCGAGCGTCGACTCGCGCCTGCAGGGTGTGCGCCTCTTCGCAGAGACGCCGCTCGTCGGCCTCGCCGCGAAGGCGGGGTTCGACGGTGTCTACACCTACGACATCCGCACGTGGAACGGGAACTCGTTCACACGATTCTGCAACCAGGCGCATGTCGCCGGACTCCTCTGCCTTCCCTCGGTCGGGCCTGGTTACGACGCGCGCCGCGCGCTCGGTGACGCGAACGTGCGCTCCCGCCGGCAAGGCGGCACCTACGACGCCATGTGGCGCGCAGCCATCGCCGCCCACCCGGACGTCGTGACGGTGACGAGCTACAACGAGTGGCAGGAGGGGACGCAGGTCGAGCCGGCGCGCCCGGCGCAGAAGGCACAGGGTTTCTCGTACGTGAGCTATTCGGGCGCGTACGGGAAGCGGGGTGCCCGTGCGGCCGGCGCCTACCTCGACCGCACCGCCTTCTGGGCGGGCTCCTTCGCGGCCGCCGGGGGCTCAGGGCCTGTCCGGAAAGTGAAACAGGGCGCCTGACAGGCGTCATCCACCGTGGCCACTGTCCGGACAGCGCCTAACCGTCTAAACGGCGGCGAGCACCTCGGCGGAGCAGCTGGAGACGAGCGCTTCGAAGAGATCGGCCTCTCCGACCCCGCGCAGCGAGCGGTGCTCGACGTCGACGCGTACCTCCGGCAGCCGCGCGAGGTCGAGGCCGAGCGCGGCCGCGCCCTCGTCAGAGCCGAAGCAGAGTAAGGATCCCGTCGAGATGATGTTGCGCCGACCGGCCCGGCGGCGTGCGATTCCCTCGAGCTCGCGCAGCTCCTCCAGCGGGTCGATGCGCACGTTCGAATCCGACCCGATGCACATCCCGATCTCGCGGTCGCAGAGGCGCTCGACCGGGACGAATCCGTCCCCGAGGCTCGCCTCAGTCGTGGGGCAGACGCAGACCCGCGCGCCCGCATCGGCCAGGAGGTCGAGCTCCGCCTCGCTCGCGTGGGTGGCGTGGACGACGGTCGTGCGGGGGCCGAGGCAGCCGCAGCGGGCGAGCAGCTCGATCGGGCGGACCCCGTGCTCGGCGAGGCACTCCTCGATCTCAAGCGGCTGCTCGTCGGCGTGCACGTGCAGCGGCAGCCGCTCGCGGTCGGCGTAACGACTGATCTCCTCCAGCCACTCGGGTGGGCAGGCGCGGACGGAGTGGGGTGCGACGGCGACGTCCGAGCCCCTCTCCCGCAGGGTCTCCACCTGGGTCAGATACTCGGCGACCGTGTCCTGCCTGAACCGGTCGATCCCGCCGCGGGCGTACGCGGAATGGAGAAGGACGACCGGCAGCCCGGCCTCCTCGCCCGCCTCGAGTGCCGCCAGTGCCTCCTCCAGTCCGAGGTAGTGGAACTCACCGACGGCGACGTAGCCGGATTCGCGCATCTCCCGGTAGGTCTGGACGTAGCCGCTTCGAATCTCGTCGACGGAGACACTCGCAGCGAGGGTGAGCATCGACTCGCGCCAAGCCCAGAAGTCGTCTCCCGCACCACGTCCGCGGAGTGCGCGCTGGAACGTGTGGCTGTGGACGTTCACGAAGCCCGGGATCGAGAACGCGGTGCTCGCAACCATGCGTCGCGATCTTCCCAGGTCTTCGCGCCGTTCGACGCCGACTATCCTTGCCGCGATGGCCAAACCTGCCGTCGCGCCGCCGCTCGCGCGCCTCCCGAACGCGCTCTCGATCGCCCGCCTCGCGCTCGTGCCGATCTTCGTCGTGCTCGTCCTCGCTGCCGACGGGGGGCACAGCTGGCTCGCCGGTGCCGTCTTCGCGACAGCCGGGGTCACGGATCAGGTCGACGGCTGGCTTGCGCGTCGATGGCGGGTCGAGTCGCAGTTCGGAAAGATCGTCGATCCGCTGGCCGACCGGCTGATGATCGACGCGGCGGTCATCCTCCTCGTGATCGCCGATCGCCTGCCGTGGGCGGCCCTCGCGATCGTCGCCGCGCGCGATGCCTTCCTGCTCGTCGGCTACAGGCTGTTCGCGCCGCGGGGGGTCGAGATCGACGTGAACACCCTCGGCAAGGCCGCGACCTGGATCCTCTACGCCTCGATCGGGTTCGTGCTCGTGACCCACGCCTCCGCGCGCTGGCCGCTGTGGGTGTTCTGGTCAGGCGTGGCCGGTGCCCTGGCCGCGGCCGCGCTCTACGCCGTCGAGGCGTGGAAGACGGTGCAGCGGAGGCCGGCGACGTGAGGGCGGTCGTGATGGCCGGCGGGGAGGGGACGCGGCTGCGGCCGCTGACCTCGAACCAGCCGAAGCCGATGGTGCCGATCGTCGGCAAGCCGTGCATGGAGCACATCCTCGAGCTCCTCCGAAGCCACGGGATGGAGGAGGTGATCATCACCCTTGCATTCCTGCCGCAGGCGATTCGCGGCTACTTCGGGGACGGGGAGGCGCTCGGGCTTCAGATCGAGTACTCGGTGGAGGAGTCGCCGCTCGGCACGGCCGGCTCCGTCCGCCGCGCTTCCGGGCGCCTCGACGAGACCTTCCTCGTCATCTCCGGCGACGCGCTCTGCGACGTCGACCTCGGCGACCTCGTCAGCTTCCACCGCGAGAAGGGCGCCGCCGTGACGATCGGCCTCAAGTCGGTCGACAACCCGCTCGAGTTCGGCATCGTGGTCACCGACGACGACGGCCGCGTCGAGCGTTTCTTCGAGAAGCCCTCTTGGGGCCAGGTGTTCTCAGACACGATCAACACGGGCATCTACGTCCTCGAGCCCGAGGTGCTGCGACACGTCCCGACCGACCGACCGTTCGACTTCTCGAAGGAGCTCTTCCCGCTGCTGCTCGAGATGGGCCGGCCGATCTACGGACGGGTGATGGAGGGCTACTGGCAGGACATCGGGAATCTCGACCAGTACCGGCAGGCCAACTTCGACGCGCTCGACGAGCGCGTGCGGCTGAACGTGCCCGGCGTCCGGTTGCGCGGCAACATCTGGCTGGGGGAGGGGATCGAGCTGGACGACGTCGCCGAGGTCGAGGGCCCGGCCTTCGTCGGGAACTACTGCCGCATCGCGGCGACGGCGAAGATCGGGCCGCACGCGGTGCTCGGCGCGAGCGTCACGGTGCGCGAGCGGGCACGGATCGAGCGGTCGGTGATCGACGGCTCGACCCATGTCGGGCGCAGCGCGCTCGTCGAGGGCTCGGTCGTCGGGCGAGCGGCCGACATCCGCTCCCACGTCCGCCTGCACGAGGGCGTCGCAGTCGGCGACCAGGTGACGCTGGGGGCCCAGAGCGTCCTGATGCCGAACGTCCGGATCTACCCCTACAAGGAGGTGGAGTCGGGCGCCCACATCCACGAGAGCCTGATCTGGGAGTCCCGGGCCTCCTCCCGGCTCTTCGGCAAGGAGGGCGTCTCGGGGCTCGTGAACGTCAACCTGACGCCGGAGGTCGCGGTACGGCTGGCCGCCGCCCTCGGCACGGCCCTCAAGCGCGGCGGCCGGGTCGTCGCGAGCCGCGAGGCCGATCCCGTCTGCCGGGTGATCAAGCGGGCCATGATCTCCGGCCTCAACGCAACGGGAGTGGAGGTCGCCGACCTGCGGGTGCTACCCGCCGCGCTCGGCCGCCACCTCGTCAAGGTGCAGGGCTACGACGTCGCCTTCCACGTGGGGACGGGTGAGAACGATCCGGAGCTCGTCAGGATCCGCTTCACCGAGCAGCCGGGGATCCAGCTCACGAGCTCCCTCCAGAAGGAGATCGAGAAGCACTTCTCCCGTCAGGAGATCCGCCGGGTCGGGGCTTCAGAGGTGGGGGCGGTGACCTATCCGGCCCGCGTCCGCGACCAGTACGCCCAGGACCTCCTCGAAACCCTCGACGCCGAGGCCGTACGTGCACGCGGGTTCAGGATCGTGGTCGACTACGGCTACTCCGCAGCTTCGTTCGTCCTCCCGGTCCTGCTCAATCCACTCGGCGTGGAGGCCGTGACGGCGCACGGGTTCTCGGGCGATCATCGCGGCGGCACGCTCCGCGAGACCATGGGCCAGGCGAAGCGCCTGGTCGCAGCGATCGGTGCCGATTTCGGCGCCGTTTTCGACCGGGCCGGCGAACGGCTCTATCTCGTCGACGAGCAGGGGCATGAGATCCCGGCCGAGCACACCCTCCTCCTCTTCCTGCGCCTGCTCGGCTCGAGCGATCACTCCGGGAAGCTCGCCTTTCCGATCACCGTCACGAGCGCGGTCGATCGTCTCGTTGAGGGCAAGTCTCTCGAGGTCGTCCGCACGCCGGCCTCGCTCGCAGAGCTGACACGGGTCGCGGCGTCGGACGGGGTGATCTTCGCCGCCGCGATGGGCGGACGCTACGCCTTCCCCGAGTTCCTGCCGGCCTTCGATGCGATGGCGAGTCTCTGCAAGCTGCTCGAGCTTCTCGCTCCGGTGCAGCAGCCGCTCTCGGAGGTGGTTGCGGACCTGCCAGGCTCGACGCTCGTCCACCGGCAGGTGCGCTGCCCGTGGGCGTCCAAGGGGCTCGTAATGCGCGTTCTCGCCGAGGAGCTCGCAGGTCGCGAACTCGAGCTCGTGGACGGCATCAAGGTGCACGACGAACGAGGGTGGGCGCAGGTGCTTCCGGACGCCGACGAGCCGCTCGTTCACGTCTATGCGGAGGGGCGGACCGTGGAAGAGTCGCAGGAGCTCGAGGGCGAGCTGCAGAGGATGGTCGAGCAGATCGTGGAGACGGAGGATTCGCCGGCCGAAGCGCGAATCTCAGGTTGAGGTTGACCCTTTGCGGCGCTGCTGCTTTACTGGGTGAGCCGCCGGCAGAAACCGACGAAAGGCCTCGGGTGGAATACCTTTCCGACTTCGACAAGCTCTCCGACGACGATCTCAAGCGACGGATCGACGACCTCAAGCGCCAGGAGCAGGAGGTTTCGTATCGCCGGCGCATGCTGCACGGGCAGATCGACATCCTGCGCGCCGAGCTCGTCGCTCGCCTCCAGAAATCAGGAGGCCGGAGCGTCTTGGATCAGGTCGACGTCGACTCGCTGACGGACATCCTCGCGGCGAAGGCGGCTCCGCCGCTCGAGGGCCCTTCCGGCGCGGGGAAAGGGTAGGCGGCGAAGGAGCCCGGGTGAGCCGCCCCGTCTTGACCGTCCACGTCCGCGCGTTCCTCGGGCGTCGCTCGCAGTGCCCGGCCGGAGGAGACAGTACGGCGCCGGAGAGCCGGGCGCTGCGGGCGGCATCGGGCGACGGCGCGGTCCGGCTCTGCCGGGCGGGATGGGCCAGCGCCGGCGAGGGGCCCGCGTGAGCCATGCCTATTGCCCCGAATGCGGCTTCCAGAATCCCGAGGCGGCCAACTTCTGCGCGAAGTGCGGAGCCGCGCTCATCCGTGAGGAGGAGCCCGAGACGACCATGGCGCTCACCCCGCAGGAGATCGACGAGGAAGGCGCCCTCGCAATCGACGGCCTCGACGGCCCGGCGCTGGTCGTTCGCTCCGGGGGCGGTCGCGTGGGGGAGAGCTTCCACCCGCAGAGCGAGCGGACGACGATCGGCCGCTCCCCCGACTGCGAGATCTTCCTCGACGACGTCACGGTGTCGCGGCGGCACGCCGTCGTCGTCGAGCGGGACACCCGGTTTTACATCGAGGATCTCGGCAGCCTGAATGGCACCTTCCTCAACCGCCGTCGGATCGAGTCCGGCGAGCTTGAGGACGGCGACGAGCTCCAGATCGGCAAGTACCGACTGACCTTCCTCTCTCGATGAGCGCCGAGGCGTCGCTTGCGATGCCGGTCTCAGGGCACGCGGCTCCGCCGCGGGCCAGTCGGGGTGTCCGGTCGGAGAGCGAGGAGGAGAGTTGACCACTTTGGCCGCTACCGCCGACCCGTCTCAGCGCCTGCTCACGATCGGCGCCGTCTGCCGCCGGCTCCAGCCCGCGTTTCCAGACATCTCGATCTCGAAGATCCGCTACCTCGAGGATCAGGGGCTGCTCGCGCCACGCCGCACCCAGGGCGGCTACAGATTGTTCAACGAGGACGACGTCGAACGTCTGGAACGGATCCTGAGGCTCCAGCGGGACGAGTTCCTGCCCCTCCGCGTGATCCGCCAAGAGCTCGCGGCGCCGGCACCCAAGGATCGGCGTCGCCGGCGGCCGGCCGGGCTGACGGCGGAAGAGGACGAGCTCGACCTGCACGAACTCTGCGCCCGAGCCGGCGTCTCGCCCCAGCTCGCGCGGGAGCTCGAGGAGTACGGCCTCCTCGTGGGGCGCACCGAGGGAGGAGAGAAGCACTACCGGGAGAGCGACGTAGAGGTGGCGGCGGCCTGCGGGCGCCTCGCCCAATTCGGCATCTCCGCCCGGCACCTGCGCACGTTCCGCACCTCCGCGGATCGCGCGGCCGCGCTGCTCGAGCAGCTCGTGGCGCCGGCGTTGCGGTCGCGCAGTGCCGAGCGGCGGCAGGGTGCGCTCGAGGACCTTGCCACCCTCGCCGAGTCTGCCCAGGAGCTCTCGCAGCTCCTCTTCTGGCGCGATCTTCGGCGCCTGGCGAACACCTAGCCCGGGAGAGCTTTCCTGCCGCGACCACCCAGGCGGGCCCCGACGAGCGCCCGCGGCGCGCACGGGCGTTCTCTCCCGCGACGCAAGAAGAGGGCGCGACGGCTTTCCGGCGCTGCCGCCCGCTCGTCCTGAGAGGCGTCTAAGCTCCGCTCCGTGACCGTCGACCTCAACCAGAAGATCCGCGACGTGCCGGACTTCCCGGAGCCCGGCATCGTCTTCAAGGACATCATGCCGCTGCTCGCCGACCCCGAGTCCCTACGGGCGACGGTCGAGGAGCTGGCCGTCTGGTGTGAGCCGCGCAAGCCGGACGTGATCCTCGGCGCGGAGGCGCGCGGCTTCATTCTCGGCGGCGCGCTCGCCACCCGGCTCGGCTGCGGGTTCGTCGCTGCCCGGAGGCCCGGAAAGCTGCCCTGGAAGACGGTGAGCGCTCGGTATGCACTCGAATACGGGGAGAACGCGCTCGAGGTGCACGCGGACGCGTTCGGAGACGGCGCGCGCGTCCTCGTCCATGACGATGTCCTGGCGACGGGGGGGACAACGAGGGCGATCGCCGACCTCGTCGAGCAGCTCGGCGGCACCGTCGTCGGGATCGCGTTCGTGATCGAGCTCGACTTCCTGAAGGGGCGGGAGCGCCTGGACGGGTACGACCTCCACTCACTCCTGCACTACGAATAGTGAGGAAACCCACGGTTCCCCCAATCATCCCCTCCTTCTGCACGGTCTCTTGTCAAGCCGCTCCGGGCCTCCCGCCGGGCAAGCCCGGCTCCGGCCGCAAGGCTTCGCCGATCTTTCGGCGGGTACAACCTCGAAGGCGAGCTGCCTATTCAAGTTCGCGCGGCGATGCCGATCACCGGGGAGGGAGACACCCATGTATGACGCATTGACAGCGCGCTACACGTTCTCGTGCCCCGCGCACGGGGAGTCGAAGGTGCGCCTGTCCGCGTTCAGAACGCTCGAGCGTCTTCCCGGCGCCGCCCACCCGGCTGTCTACAGCGTCCGCTTCTCCTGCCCCTGCGGAGAGGATCACGTGGGGCTCGTCGCCCATGACGAGCTCGACTGGCTCCCGCTCGGCCTGGACTCGGGGGTTTTCCTGAATCTCATGACCGCCAGGATCGAGGCGGCGGCGCTCGAGCTCGGCGACCGGGCGGCGACGCTGATCCAGAAGGGGGAGTGGCCTTGGAGCTTCTTCTGCTATCCCGAGGAGCGCCCGCGGCCCGTCTTCCCGTCCTCCTTCTTCCTGCTCTCGCCGGGTGCGTCGCGTGATGCGTGTGCCGTCGCCGTCCGCTGTCCGGCGTGCGCGCGCGTCTCGGTGAACCTCGTCTCGCCGCACCACCTCGACCTCCCGTTCCACAACGATCGTCAGGTCGGCGTCCTCGAGCAGGTGTTTCCTGCGGACACCGCGACGACCGTGGAGGAGTTCCACGCCGAGCTCCACTCCGCGAGCTTCGACGCGCGGCGCCTTCACCTCCAGTAGACGAAAGTCACCCGCCCGTGGTAGACAGGCGGGCATGGGTCCCATTCGAGGTGTCTCCACGCTGGTCGGCGTCGCCGGAGCCGGGTTCCTGATCTGGCTCTCCACACAGCTCGACGCGCAGAGCACCGACGGGTACTGGGCCGCGATCGGCTTGGTCGCGGCCGCCGGACTCTCGCTCGTGCTCTCCCAGGTCTTCGGCGGTTGGACGAAGTGGGGCCGGCCAGGCCTCTCGCCCGAGGTGCTCCTGCTCGCGTTCCTCCCCGCGCTCGTCGTCGGCGGCTGGGTCCTGCTCGCCGCGCAGCCAGACGCGAACTGGTTCCAGCGGCACATTGAGTCGTGGTCGGGCGACCTCCACGTGAGCCGTCTCGTTCGGCACCTGCAGGGTCAGTATCTCGCGATGCTCGCCTTCGGCCTCGGCGCCTTGCTCGGTCTGACCGTGGAGACGAGCGGTCCGCGCGCGCGGCCGGAACCCGTTCCGGCGCCGCTCCCCGAACCGCACGCACCGCCGCTCGACGAGCCCGCTCTGCCGCCGCCGCCCGCTCCTGCGGAGCACGAGACGTGGGTCGTCCCGCCTACCGAGACGGCGACGGTCGTGTCCACGCCCGTGCCCTCCGAGGACGCGACGCGGGTCTCTACGAGCGCCGCGGGGGATCAGGTCGAGGGTACCGAGGAGAGTGCTCACTCCCGGGAGGGATGAAGCGCGATCGGCCGCGGCGCCGATACCCGCGGCAGGAACCGATGAGCCCTCCCGACCCTCAGCTCCCGGCTCGTCTCTCGCGCTCGTGCGCCCCTGACGCCCGCACCGCCGCCGAGTTTCGTGCCGCTGCGGACGCGCGTCTGGAGACAAAGCTCGGCGGTGAGCTCACGCAGAGGCTCCTGCTGGCGCTCGGGGCTCAGCCGGCGCGGTCGCGCGGCGGCTGACGTCGCGGCTCGTCCTCGCCGCGCAGGCGGACGAAGAGGAAGATCCCGAGCGCCGCGACGACCGCGAGCACGATCGCAGTGCCGCCGGAGACGCCGACCGCGAGCATTCCCAACCAGAGGAACAGCCCGAGCCCGAAGCCCCAGAGGAAGGAAACGATCCCGTGATCGATGCTCGGCGGCTTCGGCAGGTGCGGCACAGGCGGATGGTAACCGCGGGAGGCGCGAACGAGGCGGGCACCTGAGGCAGGCCCGGATCCAAAGAAATTCGCCGAGCCGGTTTCGCTTTCGTCGACCCGCCTCGCAGACTTTCCGCTTCCGCGTACGGTCCCCGGGACTGGCTTCGACCTACTCGCGCTCCGTGCTCGGCGCAAGGGGGACAGTAGGAGACACGTCCGGCGGTGGCAAGAGCTTGGAAACGGCAAAGGCCGCTCTTTGCGAAAAGTTCAATTCTCCACATTTGCACAGACTTTCTTGCAGCCTGTGGAGAGACTTGTGGACTAGCGCGGCCGGAACCCTGGTGGCACGTGCATGCTGCCGAAGCGTTCGTTGCGGCAGAGATCCGGCGGAGGCAGGGGCCTTGCATGACCCGAAGCCACTCCCGCAGCTCGACTTGACATAACACTGGTTATCGTGCGTCGCAGCTTCGGGCGCAGGAAGTGACGAACCGGCGCTTCGGGTTTCGCCGGGGGGCTGGCACGGGCAGGAGTGACCGCGTATCGTCACGCCAAACGGGAGAGGGGGCAGCGAAGCTTGATTCGCTCCACAGAGCAGGCGGGAGGATGTCGGTGACGGTCGGACTCGAGTCGTTCGCATTTCAAACGGAGGAGCTTGTGCAGCTCCTCGAGGCAGCGGAGCAGTCCGGGTCGGTGCGCCAGGCCGAGCTGACCGAGATCCTGGAGCCGCTGGCGCTCGACGCGCTCGAGGTGGATGCCGTTTACCGCGAGTTCGAGCAACGGGGGATCGACGTCGTGGACACGGATCTGCCGGAGGCTCCTCCCCCACCCCCGGCCGCCGTCGCTCCGGTCGAGTCGACGACCGACGCGCTCCAGCTCTTCCTGCGCGAGGCGGGGCGCCATGCTCTGCTCACGGCTCCGCAGGAGGTCGAGCTGGCGAAGCGGATCGAGCGCGGCGACCCGGAGGCGAAGCAGCGGATGATCCAGTCGAACCTGCGGCTCGTCGTGTCGATCGCGAAGAACTACCGCAACCAGGGTCTACCTTTCCTGGACCTGATCCAGGAGGGGACGCTGGGGCTGATCCGAGCAGTCGAGAAGTTCGACTGGCGCCGGGGCTACAAGTTCTCGACCTATGCGACTTGGTGGATCCGTCAAGCCGTCGCCCGCGCCCTCGCCGACAAGGCGCGGACGATCCGGATGCCCGTGCACATCGTCGAGCGACTCCAGAAGATGAACCGTGCCGAGAGGAACCTCTGGACGCAACTCGGGCGCGAACCGACCCTCGACGAGATCGCCGCCGAGGCGAGCCTGCCGATCCAGCAGGCCCGGGAGGTTCGGGCGGCGGCGCGTGCGGCCGCGAGCCTCGACCAGCCGGTCGGCGAGACCGACGACGCCGTCCTCGGCGACTTCGTCGCCGGCGAAGGCTTGCTCCCGGAGGAGCAGGTGGAGCTCTCGCTGCGAAGCGAGGCGCTCGCGAACGCCCTCTCCGCCCTCTCGGACCGGGAGCGACAGGTGCTCGTCCTACGCTACGGTCTCTCGGACTACGAGCCGAAGACGCTCGAGGAGATCGGCCGCCGCCTGGGCCTGACGCGCGAGCGGGTCCGCCAGATCGAGGTCGAGACCCTCCGCCGCCTCGCCACGCTGCGCGAGATGGAGTCCGTCCAGCTCTGAGCTACCTCGGCCCGGAAACGTTGCGCGAGACCGTCCGCTCGCGCGGGAGAAAGTAGCTCAGGAGCGCAGGTAGAGCTGCAGGTCGGGGGCAACGACGCGGAGCTCCCGCAGGGCCCGTGACTCGAGCTGGCGCACACGTTCGCGGGTGATTCCGAGGCCCTTGCCCACCTGCTCGAGGGTCAGGGGAGACCGACCGTCGAGACCGAAGCGGAGCGCCAGCACCTCGCGCATGCGTGGGTTCAGCTGCTCCAGTGCGCCTTCGAGCTCGGTCGCCCGTAGCCGCAGGGCGGTGACATCGTCGGGCCGGTCGGCGTTGGGGTCCTCGAGCAAGTCGGCGTAGACGCTCTCGCCGTCTCCGACGGGCGTCTCGAGACTCACCGGGTCCTCGACCAGGTCGAACAGCTCCTGAACGCGCCGCTCCGGGAAACCAGCCTCCTTGGCGACCTCCTCGAGCAGCGGCTCACGGTTCAGCTTTTGGGCGAGGACGCGCCGTGCGCGCATCACCCGTTTCACCTGCTCGGCGACATGAACCGGTAGGCGGATCGTGCGCCCTTGGTCGGCAAGCGCCCGCGTGACAGCCTGGCGGATCCACCAGGTCGCGTAGGTGGAGAGCTTGTAGCCCATCGTGTAGTCGAACTTCTCGACAGCCCGGATGAGACCGAGGTTCCCTTCCTGGATGAGGTCGAGCAACGGGACGCTCGCCTTCGTGTAGTTGCGCGTGATCGACATCACGAGCCGCAGGTTCGACTCGATCAGACGCCGCTTTGCATCCTCGTCGCCCTCGTCCTTGCGGCGCGCGAGCTCGCGCTCCTCCGCCGGTTTGAGCAAGGGGCCATTGCCGATCTGGCGCACGTAGAGCTTGAGAGGATCCTGCGTCTGAGCGGCGCCGATCGCCTCGGCGGCCTCGGGTTCCTCCTCGTCGACGGCGTCGAGCGGAGGAAGGAGCTCGAGTCGGGCCTCGGCGGCTCCCTCGTCGTCGACCGGAACCTCGGTGAGCGGCTGGTGATCCACGGTCGAGGTATCGGCGCCCGCCCTCCGGCCGGGGAACCCTCGAACGGGGGATGCCCACCGGGTGTTACAAACTCCGAACTAACCCGAGGCAGATCCCGCTCGTCCAAACAAACAGGGACTACACTTGGTCCTCACGAACCGGGGTCGATCGTCCGGAAACACTCCTAGGATCGAATCATGTGCGGCATCGCGGGATACAGCCTCAACAGCGCCAGCACCGTCGGCCGACGCCTGACGGCCCAGGCGCTGCTGGCCGCCATCGCGGAGCGCGGCGCCGACGCGGCCGGCTACGCCCACCGGGGAGACTCCGGACCGGTGACGGTGCACAAGCAGCGTTCAGGAGCCAGCGCGCTCCTCGAGCAGGTCGAAATCCCCCAGACGGCGACCCAGGCGCTCCTGCACGTCCGCGACTATACGAAGGGGCACCCCACGATCGCTGCGAACAACCACCCGGTCCGCCACGGCAGCGTCGTCGGGATTCACAACGGGATCATCTTCAACGACGACGAGCTCCTCGCTGCCCACTCGATCGAGCGCGCCGAACCTGACATGACCGTCGACTCGGAGGCGATCTTCGCCGTTGCCGAGGTGTCCGGCTCGAGCCCGCGTGCGCTCGAGCAGCTGCGGGGCTCGATGGCCGCCGCCTGGATCGACGAGCGACGCGACGCTACCCTCTATCTCGCGCGCGGCGTCGGCCGGCCCGTCTGGCTCGGCGAGGGCAGGGACGAGACGATCTTCGCGTCGACGTTGCGGGCGCTCGAGGTAGCCGAGCGATATACGGGGATCACGCTCCGTAAGTCCGAGCTCGGCGAGGGGACGATCGCGGTGCTCGCCCGCGGCCGGATCGCGCGGCGCGAGCGCTTCGCGCCCGACCGCCGCTTCCAGGAGGCCTCGCTCCCCTCCGTGCGCGCCCCGGGCGAAGGAGACGTCTGCCTGCGCCGCCTCGAGGCTCTCGCCGCCACGGCGTCTCTCTGAGCCGGGGGGCCGCTCCGGCCGATGAGCCGGCGCACTTGAAGGCCGCGCAAAGCAGTCAACTCACCGAGCCGTCGTCCTCCACCGTCGCGCCTTCCTGCTCGAGGCGCTCCCGGATCAGGAACTGGAAGCTCGCCCAGGCACCCCGTCTCGCCTCGAACATCCGGTACACCTGCCACTCCGTCGGCAGTGCCGTGTCGGAGCGCCGGGCCGCCGCCCAGTCGGCGAACTTCGGGAGCCGCCGCAGCCGCCGCGCGAGCGCCGCGCCCTGCTCGATCGCGCGCTCGAGCCGCTCCTCCCCCACCGGCACGTCGAAGCCGGCCTCGCGAAGAGCGTTGCGAAGCGAGCCGAACGTGTGCCAGTAGAGGGACTTCGAGGGCAGCGAGAAGCGCCTCTCGTCGAGGTCGCGGGCGATGGGCACGCGCCCCAGTTGCTCCCCGAGGTCGCGAAGGAGCGACAGGAGCTCCTCACGGGTCGCGAAGCGGCGCGGGACGAGGCCGGCCCGGCGCTTGGCGGCGTTCCAGCTCCCGAAACGCTCGATCACCGTCTGGGGATGGATGCCCGCTTCTTGATCGGCCTCGAACTCGCGCATCGTCGGCGATCGCCCTAGGCGGCCGGCGACAGATCGAAGCTCCTCGAGGATCCACTCGTCCGAATAGCGGCGGCGCAGGCCGGCCTGGAAGGCGGCGAGGGCATCCGGGTCGATCCGGGCAGCCGCGCCGGCTCTCCGCTTGCGACCCATGTCTAGGAGAGTAGAGCGTTCTCACCAAAGCGCAAGATTGCCCATAGCACGCTGACGCGCCACGTCGGGGATCGGGGAGCAAGCCGAGCCGGCCGTTGATCCGCGCGCCCCTCCGCGGCGTGGCGCTGCATCAGCCTCTACTCCGACTCGCTCAGGCGCGCCGCCTTCAGGAGCACCGCGTCCGGGAGGCCGAGCTTGCCAGCCGGGCGGCGTGGGGACCTCGCGCATCGACGCTGGCCGAGAGGCCGTCCATGGCGGTCGAGCGCTCTCTCAGAAGCTTCTTCGCGCGCTCGAGCGAGACGTTCTGGCTCTGGATCGTCTCGGCCGCCTCACGGAGCTGCTCCGCACTTCGCTGCGTGTGTGCGAGGCAGTCCGCCTGCGTCCTCCGCATCAGGAGTAGGGGTACGGCAGCGACGAGAAGCGCGTACAGGCCGACAGCGTGGTAGGCAAGAGCAACGACTCCGCCCAGGAGTCCATAGCCGAGGTAGTGCCCGGCAAGCCAGGCGAAGCGCTCTGTCCAGACGGCAGCGGCTCGCTGCCGCCCCTCGAAGGCAAGCGCGAGGCTGAGAAGCCCGCTGTCGACTACGAAGTAGGCGAGGCCGGCGACGATCCCGCCGAGGACGAGCCCGGTGTCGCCGAGCGTCGAGGCCTGCGCAGCGGCGAAGACCCCCGCCGCAGCGAGGAAGGCCAGCGTGAGCATCGAGATGTTGAACACGAACCGACGCAGCGGCGCCCGCCGCGCGATCCACTCGATGATCGCCTGGATCGCAGCGAGAAGGAGAGCCGCCCGCGCCCCGAAGAGCGCCGCCCCGGTGATCGCTCCCACCGAGACGACCGAGATCGACCCGTGCTTGACCTCCAGGGCGAGAATCTGCCCAATGCCAACGAGTCCGACGACCGCAAGGAGCCCGGCGAGGTGGGTCGTGCCGCCGTAGACGACGCCGAGTGCACCGCCCGTCACGCCGGCGGCGGCCACGGCCAGAACGAGCGCGGCAAGCGGGGAGGGTAGATCGAGGAAGCGTGGCCCGCGGGTGGTGGTCGGGAACGGCTGCCGCCGCTCGACCCCCACCGGGCGGCGCGCGTCGGCGCGGCGGGCCGCCGCGCGAACCACTTCGGTCGTAGCTGCCACGGCGACGAGAGGGTTCCGTCTATCAGGCCGCTCGGAAAGCGGCTCCGGGCTTGCGAAGAGAACCCTGTTGCGGCCCTGGAGCTTCGCCCGGTAGACGGCGAGATCGGCCCGGTGCACGAGCTCGTTCTGATCTTTCGCGTCCCGCGGGTACGCGGCGACGCCCATCGAGATCGTCGCCCTGATCGGCTCACTCGAGGTTTCGATCTCGAACTCGCGGACCGCGACGGCACGACGGATGCGGTCTGCGATCTCGTGCGCCTCCTCGGGCGTCGTCTCCGGGAGGAGCAGCGCGAACTCCTCGCCCCCGAAGCGGGCCGGCAGGTCGTAGTGCCGCAGCTCCGACCGGAAGACGTCTGCGATTCCGCCCAGCACCGCGTCCCCTGCGAGGTGTCCGTAGGTGTTGTTGATGTCCCGCAGCAGGTCGAGGTCCGCCATGATCAGGGCGAGCGGCCGATCGAACCGCTGGGCCCGCGAGAGCTCCTCGGTGAGAGCGGCGAAGAAGTGCCTGGCGTTGAACAGACCGGTCTTCGGGTCGACTCTGGCCTGTTCCTGGAGCTGCGGAACGTGCAGCGAGCGGTGGATGAGCGCCAGCGGCGCGACTCCGAAGAGGATCAACCAGGGATTGAGCTGCCAGAAGGCCGAGATCGCGATCCCGAGCGCCGCGAGCACCAGATCGGTCGCGAGGCTCTCGGCAGAGAAGAGCCCCGTCTCCCGGGGGTAGTGTCCGCGACCGAGGTAGAGCATCGTCGCGAGCAGCGAGTGGTTCAGCGCGACGAAGACGAGACACGCCGCCAGGGCCGCCCCGGCCCACCGGGCGTGCCCGACGGCGGCGAGAGAGGAGTTGCCGGCGGCGAGCTTGAAGGTCGCGGAGGCGGCCAGGACGTCGAGCGTGAAGTTGCAGATGTTGAACGTCTGGATGTACCAGGCGTAGCGCATCTTCAGCCACTCGGGCAGGTGCTGGACGAGGCCGAGCAGCACGAGCAGGGGAGGCGGCAGAAGGATCGCACCTGCGACGAGGAAGACGCTCGAGGTGTTGTACGACTGGTTCCTGGTCGTCGTCACCCCGCCGACGAGCTGGGCAGCCGCCGCGCAGGCGGCGAGAACCAGGAAGGTGGGCCATCCGCGCGTGCCCGCGTCGAGGCGGGCGAGCGGCGATACGACGACTCCGAGCGTGACTGTCGCCACGAGAGCGAAGTAGAACTTCGCAGGGCGGCTCAGTCCCGGGGGCTTGGCGGCTCCCGGAGAGGCCACACCGGCCAGCTGCGCCTCCCCGGCAACTGCGCTCACGAGCGACCTCCCTCGCCGCAGCGCCACGCCCGGCGCCGCCCGCTGCCTGGTACCTCGTGGGTCGCCGCCGCCTGCACGGAAAGTACGTCTCTACGGGCGGGGCTACCTGCCCTCTCGCGGGCACGCGACACGGATGAACCTTCGGCGCTGGAGAGAGTGAGGGCCGGCCGGCACCTCTCGCGAGGCGCCGGCTCGAGCCCGCAAGGACTAGCCGTCGTCGACTCCGCTCGCCCACGAGGCATCCGGAACCCTGTCCGGAACGCTCGCCCACGACGCCGGCACCGCTTTGGCGGTCAGCCTCTGCACGGCAGACGCCGAGGGGTGATTGGCCGCGTTGCCGGACGATGAAGGGCCTTTGCCGATCGCGACGCCCGCGACTGCCGCCGCTGCGCAGAGAAAGCTCAGTACCGCCGGTGCCAGCCCGCGGCCGCCCCTTCCCCACAAGGCGCTCGAGCGGGTACCGGACGAACGCCTCGGCCCCACACCATGCTCCCCGTTGTCTCGCATCCGTCGTTCCCTTCTTGCCGCCGTTTTCGATCGCCCTCGACGTTCTAATGCCAGACTAGGTAGGCCCCTCGAGGCGGACAGCCCCCGAAAGGGGTAGCGGATCGACGATTCACTCCAATGGGGGATCGAGCGCCGGGCGGTCTCTACACTCGGTCCGTGCGCCTCGAGCTCGAGATCGCTCTCGCACAGGTCGCAGGACGGCTTTCTCGCCTCGCCGGTCGGGGTGGCGGCACCACGATTCCCGGGAAGCTGCTCGCGACGATCGATCCCGCCGCGATGTCGGCGCTGGCCGCCCGGCTGCCACAGGGCTCCGCCCTCGTGTCGGCGACGAACGGGAAGACGACGACGGCAGCGATGGTGGCCGAGATCGTCGGCCCGCGGGTGCAGCTCGCCCACAATCGCTCCGGCGCCAACCTCGTCTCCGGCGTTGCCTCGGCGCTTCTTGCCGGGCGCGGCGCGGAGCTCGGCCTCTTCGAGGTGGACGAGGCCGCGCTGCCCGCGGTCGCCCGTCAGCTGCGGCCGCGGGCTCTCTGCCTCGGCAATCTCTTCAGAGATCAGCTCGACCGCTACGGGGAGCTGGAGCAGACCGCCGAGCGCTGGCGGCGCCTCGTCGGCGAGCTCGGCGGTGACGTCCACGTCATCGTGAACGGCGACGATCCACAGGTGGGAGACCTCGCCCGTGCCCGCGCGCCCTCGGCGCGCACCGTCTTCGGCGTCGAGGACCCGGCGCAGGGCCGTCCCGGCCTGCAGCACGCCGCCGATTCCAAGTACTGCGTCGTGTGCGGCACGCCATATCGGTATTCGGTCGCCTACATCGGCCACCTCGGGGACTACGAGTGCCCCGCCTGCGGCCACGCGCGCCCCGACCTCGACGTCGTCGCCCGACGGATCGAAGGCCACGGGCTCGAAGGCGTCTCCTTCGACCTCGTGCTCGGCGCCGAGACCCGAAGGGTCCGCCTCCGCCTGCCCGGTCTCTACAACGTCTACAACGCCCTCGCCGCCGCCTCGCTCGCGCGCGCGCTCGGCTCGAGCGCCGACGAGGTGTCGGCAGGCCTCGGCCGCTTCGGAGCCGCCTTCGGCCGCTTCGAGCGGATGCGCGCCGGCCCCCGATCGCTGCTCATGCTCCTGATCAAGAACCCGGCCGGCGCGAACGAGGTGATCCGGACGCTCCTCGACGGCGGGCCGCCGCGCCTCGCGCTCGTCGCCCTGAACGACGCGATCGCGGACGGGAGGGACGTCTCGTGGATCTGGGACGTCGACTTCGAGCCTCTCCTGGAGGGGCTCGAGCGGGTGATCGCCTCCGGCGAGCGAGCGGCGGAGCTTGCGCTGCGGTTCAAGTACGCCGCGGTGCCGGAGGAGTCGATCGAGGTCATCGCGGACTTGGAGAGAGCGCTCGAGCGCGGGCTCGAGCTGACGCCGGAAGGCGGGGAGCTGACGGTGCTTCCGACCTACACGGCGATGCTCGCGCTGCGCTCGATCACGGCGCGCCGCGGTTACGTCCTCCCGTACTGGCAGGAGGCGGCGTGAGCCGGGCCGCGGGAGAGTGAGGATCCGGGTCGGGCACCTCTACCCCGACTACCTCAACATCTACGCCGATCGCGGCAACATCGCCGTGCTGTCCGGACGGGCCGGATGGCGCGGCCACGAGCTCGAGGTGCATCGGATCGGCATGCGTCAGCGGGTGCCGGTGGGCGAGGTCGACCTTCTCTACATCGGGGGCGGCCAGGATCGCGAGCAGGCGCTCGTGGCATCCGATCTAGCCGCGAAGGGCGACGAGTTGGCGGCCGCCGTCGACGGCGGCGCAGCGCTGCTCGCCGTCTGCGGGGGCTATCAGCTGCTCGGTCGCTCCTACCGCGATCGGGCGGGCGCCGAGCTGCCGGGGGCCGGGCTGCTGCCGCTGCACACCGTCGCCGGCGAGCGCCGGATGATCGGAGACGTTCTCCTCGACTGCGAGTGGGCCGGCCGCACCTTGGCGGGGTTCGAGAACCACGCCGGCCGTACGGTGCTGGAGAAGGGCGCGGAGCCGCTCGGCCGGGTGGTTGCGGGCCACGGCAACGACGGCCGGACGGGCGACGAGGGCTGCCGGTCCGGCCGCGTGATCGGCACCTACCTTCACGGCCCGCTCCTCCCCCGCAATCCGTGGCTCGCGGACGTGCTGCTCGGCTGGGGCCTGGCACATCGCGCGGGGGGGGAACCTGCGGAGCTCGAGCCGCTGTCAGACGAGCTCGAGGAGGAGGCGCATCGCGTCTCGGCCGGGCGTGCGAAAACGCGCGGCGGACGATTTTAGGGCGCCCAGAGGGGGCCAAGGTACACCACGGGGTCGCCCGGCTCCCACCGCGCCAGGAAGCGCTGGATCGGCGGATGGAGGACGACCTCGTCGAGTTCGGAGACGGTGAAGAGGCGATGGCCCCGAACCGCGGCGTCGGCGGACGTCACGCTCTCGAGCGACCATTCCCCCAGATCGCCCGCGAAGACGATCTGGACGACGTGCTTCGCTGCGAAGCTGGGGGCCGGTGCGATCGAGTCTGCAATCGCGACGGGTCCCTCGAGCGGCAGGTCCTCCCCGACGCCGAGCTCCTCGCCGAGCTCGCGGTGGAGGGCGTCGAGGAGGCTCTCCCCGAAGTTGACGCCGCCCCCCGGAAGGAGCCAGTACTCCTTCCCCGGCTTCTCGTGACGGCAGAGGAGGATCCGACCCCGCCAGCGCAGGAGCGCTGAGACGCGGATGCGCGGCTCGGGGGACATCGCTACGCGCCGGAGGAGCCGAAACCGCCCTGGCCGCGCTCGCTTTCCGGCAGCTCCTCGACCTCGAGCGCCCGGACGGCGGCGAGCGGTACGACGATGAGCTGGGCCACCCGCATCCCCGGCTCCACGACGAAGGGCTCGCTGCGGTCGGTGTTCAGCAGGATCACCCTCAGCTCGCCGCGGTAGCCCGCGTCCACGAGCCCGGGCGCGTTCAGCACGGTCACGCCGTGGTTCGCCGCCAGGCCCGATCGCCGGAGAACGAAACCGGCATGCCCGTCGGGGATGGCCACCGCGAGTCCGGTCGGGACGACCCCTCTCTCCCCCGGCCCGAGCTCGACCCGCTCGCAGGCGGCGAGGTCGAGGCCCGCGTCGCCCGCGTAGGCGCGGGACGGCACCACCGCCTCGTCACGCAGGCGGCGCATCGGGAGATCGATCACCGCGCCGACGACGCCTGCCCGGTGCGGGACTCCGCGATCAGGAAGCGTGCGAATCGCCGCAGGTCGCGCTGCGGCAGCCGGGCCCGGATGACGACGCCCTCCGGCCCGTCGACACGGCCCTCGATGGGTGCGCCGAGGTCATACAGATCGGCCAAAGCGGCACCCTCGGCATAGGGTACGAGGAGCTCCACCGACACGAAGCGGGCCGCGAACCGCTCGGCGACGCGAGCCTTCAGCTCCAGGAGACCCTCCCCGGTGGCGGCGGAGACCTGGATCGCGTCCGGGAACCGGTTCTCGAGGCGCCGGCGCGCGAGCGCGCCGAGGCGGTCGATCTTGTTCAGGACGATCTGAACCGGCACCGCCTTCGCCCCGATCTCGGTGAGCACTTCGTCGACGGCGGCGATCATCCTGTCCCACTCATCGTCGGGCACGGACCCATCGACGACGTGGAGGACGAGGTCGGCGGCGAGGGTCTCCTCGAGCGTCGCGGCAAAACCCTCGACGAGCTGGTGGGGAAGGCGCCGGATGAAGCCGACGGTGTCGGTGACGAGGTAGCGGCGGCCCTCGTGCTCGAAGCCGCGTGTGGTGGGGTCGAGCGTCTCGAACAGGCGGTTGTCAACTGAGACCTCCGCCGCCGTCAACGCGTTCAGGAGAGTGGACTTGCCGACGTTCGTGTAACCGGCCAGCGCGATCGTCGGCACCTCCGACCGGGTGCGCTCGCGGCGGCGGACGTCGCGGCGGCCGCGGAGCTCCCGCAGACGGCGGCGCAGCAGTGAAATGCGCCGCCGCGCGATACGGCGGTCAGTTTCGAGCTGCGACTCGCCGGGGCCGCGCGTGCCGACCCCGCCGCCGAGGCGCTCGAGGTGCTTCCAGAGCCCGCGCATGCGCGGCAGGTTGTACTCGAGCTGTGCGAGCTCGACCTGGAGCTTGCCCTCCGCGCTCACCGCGTGCTGGGCGAAGATGTCAAGGATCAGCTGCGTCCGGTCGATGACCCGCGCGTCGAGCTCGTCCTCGAGCCGCCGCTGCTGGGCAGGATCGAGCTCGTCGTCGACGAGCAGGGAGTCGGCACGGTTCTCGGCGAAGGACCCCTTCAGCTCCTCGAGTTTGCCCTTGCCGACGTAGGTGCGCCGGTCCGGCTGCGCGCGGCGCTGCACGAGGCTGCCGACAGGCTCGACGCCCGCGGTCCTCGCGAGCTCCCGAAGCTCCGCGATCTCCCCGTCCTCGTCCCGGTCCGGGCCCAGCACGGCGACGATGAACCCGCGCTCCGCTTCGGCCCCGGGGGCGGGATCCGGCTGGTGTGGGCTCACAGGAAGGATTATGCCGCGCCGGAGGCTGCGATCATGGCGCCGTGGCAGGTGACGCGGAACGGCTGGCGCAGCGAGCGCTCGACCTCGTGAACATCGCCTCCCCGAGTCGCGGTGAGGCCGAGATCACCGCCTATGTGCGGGCGGCCATGCCTCGCGCTCCTGCCCACGACGAGGACGGCGTCCTGCTCTACCCCGGAGCGGACGCGGGCGTGCTCCTCGTCGGCCACCTCGACACGGTGCCCGCACAGGGAAACCTGCCCGGCTCGATCGAGGACGGGTGGGTCGTCGGCCTAGGCGCCAGCGACATGAAGGGCGGGGTCGCCGTCATGATCGAGCTCGCGCGCGTCGCTGCCGGTTTCGGCTACCTGTTCTTCGGACGCGAGGAGCTGCCGGCGCAGGAGAGCCCGCTTCCCTCGCTCTTCGAGCGTTGTCCTCCGCGCGCCTCGCTCGTCGTCGTCCTCGAGCCCACCGACAACGCGATCCAGGCCGGCTGCCTCGGAAACCTCAATGCGCTCCTCACATTCCGCGGCGAGAGCGGGCACTCGGCGCGCCCGTGGCTGGCAACGAACGCAATCCACCTCGCGGTGGAGAGCCTTCTGGGCGTCGCCCGCCTCGAGCCGCACGACGTCGAAATCGAGGGGCTCCTCTTCCGCGAAGTGCTCAGCGTGACGGGGATCGAGGGCGGCATCGCGTCGAACGTGGTGCCCGATCGCGCCGTTGCGCGGCTGAACTTCCGCTACGCACCTCACCGCAGCCCCTCGGAGGCCGAGGAGCGGCTGCGCGAGCTGCTCGGTGACGCCGAGCTCGAGATCGACTCGAACTCCCCGCCGGCGCGTGTGGCGGCCGCCTCTCCCGCCGTCGCCCGGCTGCGCGAGGCCGGCGGCTTCGAGCTCGAGCCCAAGCAGGCCTGGACGCCGGTCGCCGACTTCACGGGCCGCGGCCTCGACGCGGTCAACCTCGGCCCGGGTGCGACGAGGTACGCCCACCGGCGCGACGAACGAGTCGAGATCGCCGCGCTCGTCCGGACCTTCGAGGCGCTGCGCCGATTCGACGCCGGTACCGTCTGAAGATGCCCCTCTCCCCCGTTCTCGTCGGGCAGGCGACGTACCCGTTCGTGCGGCTCGAGGAGGCGAAGCGGCGCGCTGCCGCCCGCGGGATCGAGATTTTCGACTTCGGCGTCGGCGATCCGCGCGGCCAGCCCGAGCCGTTCATCCGCCAGGCCCTGATCGACGCGCTGGGCGAGGGCGGCGGCTATCCGCTGGCGCAGGGCATCCCGGAGCTTCGTAGCGCGATCTCGGCCTGGTGCCGGCGCCGGTTCGGCGCGGAGGTCGATGCCGACTCGGAGGTGATCCCGACGCTCGGGAGCAAGGAGGCGATCTTCAGCTTCGCGCAGGTCGTCGTCGACCCGGCGGCGGGGAAGGACGTGGTCCTCGTGACCGAGCCGGGATACCCGGTTCCCGAGCGCGGCGCGCTCTTTGCGGGCGCTCGCGTCGAACGCCTCCCGCTCCTCGAGCAGAACGGGTTCCTCCCCGATCTCGACGCGCTCCCGGAGGAGCTGTGGCGCCACGTCGCACTCCTCTGGGTGAACTACCCGAACAACCCCACGGGCGCGACGGCGCCGCTCGAGCTCTACGAGCGCCTCGCCCAGCTGGCGCGCGAGCACGACTTCGTCCTCGCCTCCGACGAGGCGTATTCCGAGCTCTGGTTCGACGAACCGCCGGCGTCGGCCCTCGAGCTCGGCGACCTGCGAAACGTCGCCGTCTTCAACACGCTGAGCAAACGCTCGTCCATGACCGGTTACCGCTCCGGCTTCGTCGTGGCGGATGCGCCGATCCTGGAGGCGCTGCGCGCCTTTCGCCCTACGACCGGCACCGCTCCTCAGGTCTTCGTCCAGCGGGCTGCGGTCGCGGCATGGGGAGACGAGGAGCATGTCGAGCGGACGCGCGAGCGGTACCGCGCGAAGCGTGCGATCTTCCTGGAGGTCTTCGCGCGCGCCGGGACTCGCGTCGCCGGCAGCACCGCGACGATGTACCTCTGGGTGCAGGTGCCTGCCGGCGAGACGTCTGCGGCTCTCGCCGGCCGTTTGCTGGAGGAGGGCGTCGTCGTCGCGCCGGGGTCGTACCTCGGCCCCTCCGGAGAGGGCTACGTGCGCCTCGCCCTCGTCCCGTCGCAGGAGCAGTGCCGGCGGGCCGCCAAAATTCTCGAGGAGCTCTGGTGACGGACATCGATGCGGATCACGTCGAGGAGACGATCGCCGCGCTCGATCGTGGCGAGGTGCGCGTGGCCGAGCCGGACGGGGACGGCTGGCGGGTTAACGAGCCGGTGAAGCAGGCGATCCTCGACTACTTCCGCCTGCGACGCATGGAGCCGAGCGAGGCGGGGCCCTTCGAGTACCACGACAAGATCCCGCTCAAGCGCGGCTTCGCGGAGCTCGGCGTACGCGTCGTGCCGCCCGCCGCCGCGCGATACGGCTCGTTCCTCTCGCACGACGTGATCCTGATGCCGAGCTACGTCAACATCGGCGCCTGGATAGGTCCGCGCACGATGATCGATACCTGGGCGACGGTCGGCTCGTGCGCGCAGATCGGTGCGGATGTCCACATCGCGGGCGGCGCGGGCATCGGCGGCGTCCTCGAGCCCGTGAACGCGCGGCCCGTGATCGTCGAGGACGGCGCCTTCATCGGCTCCAGGGCGGTCGTCGTCGAGGGGGTCGTCGTCGGGCGGGAGGCAGTCATCGCGCCGCAGGTCGTGCTCGGCGCGACGATCCCGGTCATCGACGTCACCGGCCCGGAGCCGGTGGAGTACCGCGGTCACGTGCCGCCGCGATCGGTCGTTCTGCCGGGAACCCGGCCGCGGGAATTCGCCGCGGGCACCTACCAGGTCGCGTGCGCGCTGATCGTGGGCCGCCGCAGCGAGTCGACCGACCGCCGGGTCAGCCTGAACGATGCGCTTCGCGAGTACGGCATCGGCACCTAGTGCGGCCTCTCATAACGTTCGACCGGAAACGAAGGGCAGGTGGAGGCCGCACTACTCGGCCGCTTCGCGGCCGCCGGCCGCAGAGCGGCCGGAATAGTGCGGCGTCGGCGAACCGTCAGTTTCGAGCGAAACGT
>JBBRYP010000050.1:0-34617 GCA_038237515.1 Gaiellales bacterium | reverse complement strand
CACGACCTAACCATAAACGAAGGTTCGGACGACCACCCAACATGTTAGTACCTACACGAGCCCCAACACCAAGAGCCGCAATTGCGCTCCAGAAGCAGCCTCGCCACTCTCAAGAGCCTCCAGCCGGGGGGTAACTTCCGATTAGCGTGCTTCGCCGCTTCGGACTCGCCGAGGACGCAGGACGTGGCGTGGACGTCATGGTCGACTCCGTGCTCGAGGAAATGCTTGAACCGCCGCGCTTCGAGGATTCCGGGCACGCGGTCTCGGTCACTCTCCCGATTGGGAGCGCGGTTACCCCAACGGCCTAACGAATGCGCGGGTCCGCGAACGCACCGGACTAGACCGAGCCGAAGCGCTCAGACTTCTCGATGAACTTGTGTCGGAGAGCAGGTTGGCACGGTTGGGAACTCGTCGCGGCACGCGCTACGTCCGCGCCTGAACTCAGACGACTCGTCGTCGCTGTTCTCTGGATCACGCGAGCCGCGATACCTCCCGCTACCGAACGATCCGGGCAGGCGGGCCGAAGCGGGCTAGACTCGCGTTCACCGGGTGACCGCCCACGGAAGAACTCGACCGAGGTTCGCGCAGCAGTCGGCGAAGTACCGCCGGAGGCGGCGTGCCGCCGGCGTAGGAGTCCTCGTCGCGACCGGCCTGTTCATCCTCGGCCTCATTGTGTTCCACGGCGGCGGCTCGAGCTCTGCGTCCGTCACGCTAGGGCCGCGCGGCGGCTTCGGCGCCGGCAAGCTGGCGGCGCGACGGGTGCCCGTAGGGCCATCGCTGCGGGCCCAGCAGCGGGCTGTCGAACGATTGATCTCCTTCGGCGTCCCGATCTACTGCGCAGGCGGGCGGGGGCACTACGTCGCGCTGACCTTCGACGACGGCCCGAGCACGCTGACGCCGCAGTTCCAGGCGCTCCTTCGGGGCGCGGGCGCGCGTGTCACGTTCTTCATCGTCGGCGGCAACATGGTCTCACCGACCCTCGCCGGCTTCGCGCGGGGAGACACGAAGTTGGGCGCGCTGGGCGATCACACCTGGAGCCACGCGAACCTGACCGCCCTGGGCGACACGCAGGTAGACGAGGAGGTCGGCCGCGCCAAGAAGGCGATCGTCGACGCGACGCACGCGCCGGTGCTCGTCTTCCGGCCGCCCTACGCGGCGCACGACTCGACGGTCGGCTCGGTGACGCGCCGCTACCGGATGCTCGAGATCCTTTGGAACACCGACAGCCGCGATTGGGCCGGCGAGCACTGGCAGCAGATCGGCGACAACGTCGTCGCCGGGCTCGAGCCGGGATCGATCGTCCTCATGCACGACACGCGGGAGGAGTCGATCAAGGCGCTCCGCTACGTGATCCTCCCGGAGCTCCGCCGGCGCCACCTCACCGCCGTCACCCTGCCGGAGCTCTTCGCCCTCGACCCTCCGAGCGCGGCACAGGTCCGGGATGACGGCGCCCGAGGCGCCTGCGGGCGCGGCCAGCACGACGGCACCTGAACACGGTTCCTGACGCGGCGCGGCTGGGATCGAACCAGCGACCTCCCCGCGCACGCGAAGCGCCGGTCGCCGGAGAGGTAACGGCAGCGGCTCGCCCGGGTGGTCGAACGGACAGCGCACGGGATTGCCCGCTACTCCGGCGTGACGTACGCGGCGGTCAGGCCGCCGTCGACCAGGAACGTCGAGCCCGTCACGTAGGAGGACTCTTCGCTCGCGAGGAACAGCGCGGCTGAGGCGATCTCGCGTGCCCGGGCGAGCCGGCCCATGGGGAGGTGCACGCGCCGGCGCTCGTAGGCGGCCGGGTCGTTCCGGAACAGACGCATGAGCAGGGGCGTCTCCACCGGGCCGGGGCAGAGGGCGTTGACGCGCACGCCGCGCCGCGCGAACTCGACGGCAAGCTCACGCGAGAGGGCGAGCACTGCGCCCTTCGAGGCTGTGTAGGAGATCTGGGAAGTCGCCGCGCCGACGAGCGCGACGAACGAGGCGACGTTGATCACCGAGCCGCCCCCTCGCTCGAGCAGGTGCGGGATGCCGTACTTGCAGCAGAGGAAAACACCCGTTGCGTTCACGTCGAGCACGCGCGCCCACGCCTCCGGCTCGGTCTCGAGGATCGACGAGTCGTCCGCCGGCATGATGCCCGCGTTGTTGTAGAGGACGTCGATGCCGCCGTACCGCTCGACGGTTGCTTCGTACATCGCCTCGACGCTGCCGGAGTCCGTCACGTCGACTTCGTGGAAGAACGCCTCGCGGCACTCCGAAGCCGTCTGCTCGCCCTGTTCGACGGCGTTGTCGGCAACGCAGACCCGTGCTCCCTCCTCGGAGAAGAGCAGCGCGGCCTCGCGGCCAATTCCGCCGGCCGCGCCGGTGATCACCACGACCTTTCCGTCGAGGCGACTCAGGGAGATCAGCGCCGCTCCCGGTACTCGCGTGCCTCTTCGACGAGCGCCCGAAAGAGCGCGGCGTCTCCACCCTCCTCCGGGTGCCACAGAACCCCGACCACGAAACGGTGGGACGGGTCTTCGAGGCCCTCGATCGTGCCATCGTCGGCCCGCGCGGTCACGACCAGCCCCTCCCCGATCCGCCCCAAGCCCTGGTGATGGCTGGACTTCACCGTCGGCCGCTCGCCGACGAGTGCGCCGAGCCGGCTCTCCCTGCTCACCTCCACCTCGTGCTCCGAGAAGATTCCGGGCGTCTCCTTGTGTTTCTCGTCGCCGACGAGTTCGGGCAGGTGCTGGACGAGGTCGCCGCCGCGGGCGACGTTCAGCACCTGGCTGCCGCGGCAGACCGCCAGAACAGGCATGTCCTTCGCGAGCGCGCCCTCGAGCAATGCGAGCTCAGCGCGGTCGCGTTCGCTTCGTACCCCGCTCGTCGCCGGGTGCGGCGCAGACCCGTACGCGGCAGGGTCGATGTCACCGCCCCCGGAGAACAGGATTCCGTCCAGCGCGCCAAGCGTCTCGTCGACGCCCTCCAGGGACGGCGGGACGAGCAACGGCCGACCACCGGCCGCCTCGACCGCGTCCACGTAGCTGATCGGGACGAGCGCGGCGGGCAGGTCCCACTGGCCCCACCGGGCCTGCTCCGCATAGGAGGTGATGCCGATGACCGGTCTCAGCGTGACGCCTCAATCGCGACGCCGCGAAGCACGCCGCCGAGGCACGACGCGACGAGCTCGCCGAGGAGCCGGTAGCCCTCGACCGACGGGTGATCGCCGTCGGCGTGCCACTCCTCCCGCATTCGCCCCGGCCGTGCGACGTCCTCGAGCGTGTCGTGGAAGGGCAGGAGCGGCATACCCTCGGCCGTCGCGAGCTCCCGCAGAAGTCCGTTGAGGCGGCGGATCGGCTCCTCCGCAGCCGGCCAGCCGTTGTTCCACGGGAGGACGTCGGCGAGGAGGACGCGCACGCTCAGCTCCCCGCCGCGTCGCACCATCCCCGCGAGATTCTCGGCAGCCTGCCCGACGGGCCATCCCTGCGCCAGGTCGTTGATCCCGCCCTGGACGACAAGCGCGTCGGCACCGGCGGCGCAGCGCTCGAGGCGGCGAGCGATCTCGTCCGTCCGCTCGCCGTAGACGCCGCAGTTCCGCAGGTCGAGCCGAGGGTCGCAGCGGGCCGCCCACCACTCCCATGCACTTCGCTCATCCAGGGCGCCGCCGATGCGCTCCCGCACCAGCGGGTCGGGATCCCAGTGCGGCGATCCCGCGGTGATCGAGTCGCCGAGGCAGGCGACGATCAACCGAGGTCGAGGTACTCGTTCGCCGTGCTCACCGACAGACCGGGCTGGATGCCGCCGCCGACCGCGTAGACGCGGTTGCCGATCGAGACGACTCCCAGCCCGTGCCGCGGCGTCGGCAGGTCGGGCAGGCGCGACCACGTTCCCGCGCCTGCGTCGAAGGCGTAGACGGAGGCGACGACGCCGTCGGCGGTCTCGCCGCCGAGCGAGACGATGCTGTTGCGAACAGCGGCAACGCCGGTCCCGCTGCGAACGCTCGGCACGGGCGGAATCACGCGCCAGCCGCCGCCGGGCGTGTAGACCTGGAAGAGCGCGAACGAGTTGAGGTAGCCGCCGACCCGGCCGCCGAGCCCGTAGATCCGCCCGTGCAGGGCCGTCACCGCGAGGTGCTCGCGCGGCGTCGGCCCGGGCAGCTTGGACCAGCGCAGGCGGGCGAGGTCGAGGACGAGCATCCGGGACGCGACCCCGGTCGCTCCGACGCCGCCGACGACGTAGAGGCGACCGCCGACGATCGCCACGCCAGCGGCGGCCCGCGGCTCCGGAAGCGAGGGCAGACGCTTCCACGCGCCGCCCAAGAGGATCCAGGCACCCCGCTGCGGACCGCCGCCGTGGGAGCTGTAGCCGCCGAGGACGTAGAGGCGCCCGCGGTAGGCGGCCGCCATCGCGTGGTTCAGGCCGACGGGCAGGTCGGGCAGCGAGCGCCACCGCTTCCGGGCCGGGTCGTAGGCCTCCACCGCACCCGTGCTGTCGCCGTCCGCGAGGAAGCCCGCGACGACCACGATCTGACCGCGAAGGACCGTCGCCGCCACCTCCGCCCGCGCCACCGGCAGAGGCGGTGCCTGCTGCCAGGACCCGCCGGAGGCGAGCAGCGCGGCGAGCGCGCCGCCTAGGCGAAGAAGAACTGCCGCCAAGCGCTCCACCAGTCGTCCGCGCGCGAGACGAGCTGCCGCGGACCCGTCAGCTCCACTCCCGGGCGCCCCTCGTAGCGCTGCAGGACGCCGCTCGCGTTGAAGTCGACGGCGATCTCGCACGGGTGACCCGGGTCGTACGGCGCGACGGCACGGAGGTCGCGCAGCGCGACGCGCGCTCCCGCCTCGATCAGCTCGCGCGCTCTCAGCGGTGCGATGTTGCGCGCGCTGAAGCGGCCGAGCCCCTGCTTCACCTGGACGGTCGCGAGACCCGCGCCGAGCAGGTCGCACGCCTCCTCGCAGGCGGCGTCGTCACCCGTCACCAGGAGAACCGGACAGCCCCAGGTGCCGCAGAGCGCCGCGTTGATCCCCGTCTCCCCGACCTCGACGCCGTTGAAGCGCAGCCGCCACCAGGACTGGCCCGAGACTGTATGGGCGAGGACGCCGCGCTCGGAGCCCGCCCGAGCGTGCATGCCGACGAAAAGCGCTGCGTCGCAGCCGCCCTCGAGAAAGCCCGTGTACTCGGTCCATCGGGTTTGCACGACATACTCGCAGGCCGGGTCGAGCAGGTCGGGGACGAGCGAGTTGAAGTCCCAGCCCTTGCCGGCGCCGTGACAGTCCACGACCACGATCTCGGTCGCCCCGGCGGCCTTCGCGCCTCGGACCGCGGCGTTGATCTCCTCGGTGTAGAGCCTGCGGCTCTCCTCGTACATCGGGCTGCCGCCCGCCGTCTGCTCGCCGCGGACGATCCCGCTGACGCCTTCGAGATCCGAGATGACGTGAACGCGCATCCGATCCGGCTCCCCTAGGAGGACGCTATCTCGCCGACGATCTCGCCGCGGCTGTTGTGGCAAGCGACCATGGCGAAGCCCTCGACCGTGTGCCCGAGGGTCTCGAGGAATCCCCCGAGCGCCGGGCGCAGCGCGCGGCTGTTGCCGTCCTCAACCTTCAGCGCGATGCCAAGGCCCTCCCGGGAGGCGGCGCAGAAGAGCCCTTCCGCACCGCGCTTCGCGAACCATCCGGGGAGCGCCTGCATCAGAAGCGTGTCGGTCGCTTCCGCGCCGCCGACGAGATCCGGCCGGGCGCGCATGGCCGCAGCTACACGCCGCCCCCCCTCGGTGGACTCGAAGCGCGAGAAGGCGAATGCCATCCGCTCGAGCGGCAGCGCGAAGGTCGGGACGGCACAGCCGTCGATCGCGGTCGGTATCTCGTCGGCGGCGACCTCAGCGGTCACGGCGACGTCCTCCAGGAGCCGGCGCTGGAGCGGGTGGCCGGCGAGGCGGTAGCCCTCGAGCGGCCAGCCACGCGCCTGGCAGACGGCCAGCATGCCCGCGTGCTTGCCGGAGCAGTTGTGAGCGAGCGGCTCAGGCGGGCGCCCCTCCTGCGCCCCGCACTCGAGCTGCGAGACGAGCGCTCCGGCGCGGTCGAGCAGCGCCTTCACCGCCTCGAGCTGCGCGGGCTCGGCCTGATGCGACGCGGACGCGATCGCGAGGTCGCCGTCCCCAAGATCCGGGCAGGCCCGAACGAGCTCGAGCGCCTGGATCGGCTTTGCAGAGGAGCGGTAGAAGCAGCGCTGGGTCGGGTCGCCGGCCTCGGCAACGACCGCGCCGCCGTCGACGGCCACGGCGTGGACGCTGTGAACCGCCTCGACGACCTCGCCGCGGCGGACGGTTACGCTGATGGCGTCCATGAAGACGGCAGCGTAGTGCCCGAGCTACCGGAGATGGAAGCCTGGCGGCGCGCGCTCGACGAGCCCGTGCAGGCGTTCCCGATCTCGAAGGCGGGGCCGGCACACGTGGCCACGTTGAAGACGGTCGACCCGCCGCTCTCGACGCTCGACGGTCGGCGCCTCGCCGGAGCGCGCCGGCGCGGCAAGCGCCTGCTGTTCCCGACCGAGGACGGAGAGCTCGTTGTGCTCGTTCATCTGATGAGCGCCGGGCGCATCCGCTACCTACCGGCCGGGAAGGAGGGCCCCAAGGCGCCGGCCTTCCGCCTCCGCTTCGAGGGAGGCGCCGAGCTCGTGCTGACGGAGGCAGGGGCGAAGAAACGCGCAGGCGTCTGGCTCCTGACGCCCGCACAGGCCGATGCCGAGCTCGCGCACCTGGGGCCTGAGGCCCTCGGGCTCCGGCCCGAGGAGCTGGCGGGGATCCTGGCCGCGGATTCGCGCCGTCTCCACTCGCTTTTGCGCGACCAGCGAGCGCTCGCGGGCATCGGCCGTGCCTGGGCGAACGAGATCCTCCACCACGCGCGGCTCTCGCCGTTTGCGCTCTCCGGGCAGCTCGACAACGAGGAGGTCGGACGACTCGCGGGAGCGATCGAGGAGGAGCTCGGCCGCGGCCTCGAGCTGCGCGAGCGCGGCGGGGCGGACAAGCGCGTCTATCGCGTCCACGGAAGGCTCGGCGAGCCGTGCCATGTCTGCGGCGAGCCGATCGCCCGTGTCGACTACGACGAGCACACGGTGTACTACTGCCCGCGCTGCCAGACGGGCGGGCGCGTGCTCAAGGACCGGCGGCTTTCCCGTCTCCTGCTCTAGGCCCTGACACCCCGACGGCCCGCGACCCGCCCAACCGCTCGTTCAAGCAGACGGGAGCCGCACGCGCAACGTCTCGCCGTCGAGCTCGACGGATCCCCCGAGCGACCGGACGAGCCTTACGGCCACCGCGGCCCCCAGATCGCGCAGATCCCGACCAAGCACGACGGGCGCGGCCGAGTGGGTGACCGGCGAGATCTCGACATCGGCCCCTTCGGCGTTGACAAGAACCCGCTCGAGTCCGCCGTGGCGGAGCGCCGACTGCGCGAGTGCCGACACCGCACGCTTGGTGGCGACGGAATCGACCCGCACCGTTCCGCCGCCCCCGGCGACCTCGACCCGATCGTCGCCGAGCTCGGCAGCCGCGTGGGCTGCGAGATCCGCGACGTCGACCTCCTGTAGCGTCGGGTCGTACCGCCCGTCCTCGATGCGTGCAGCCAGGCCCAGCTCGTCGAGCAGCTCCCCGAGCTGGGAGGCCGCGGCCTCCATCATCGCCAGGTACTTCCCCGCCGGCTCCGGCACGTCCATCCTCGTCAGCGTCCGCGCGAACCCGTAGACGGTCGCGAGCGGCGTCCGCAGGTCGTGGCAGGCGAGCGAGACGAGCCTCGGGAAATCGTCGGGATCGTTCAAAACGGCTGGTAGCGTGGCATTGTCGTGAAACCTTCGCAGCTTCTGGTCGAAGACCTCCAAGCCTCGACGCCGGCTGTGCGGCTCAGCCTCTCCCGCGCCGGCGTCACGGGCGTCGACAAGGCGATCCGCCTGCGCCACGCGGGCCGGGAGAAGCTGATCGCGGCCGAGCTCTCCTGCACCGTCGATCTGGATCCCGCCCAGAAGGGCGTCCACATGTCGCGGTTCCCCGAGCTCTTCGAGGAGGCGATCGACGAGATCGTGATCGGCGAGGCGTTCCTCGTCGAGGAGCTGGCCGAGCGGATAGCGCTCGAGATCGTGAAGCGCCAGCGCGCCGGCCGGGCCGAGGTCGAGATCGCCGCCCGGTACCCGCTCGAGCGCACGACGCCGGTCACGGGACTCCGGACGCAGGAGATGGTCAAGATCCTCGGCATCGCGACGGCCTCGGAAGGCGGGTGCAAGCGCCTGATCGGCATCGAGGCCACAGGCCTCAATGCCTGCCCGTGCGCGCAGGGCCTCGTCCGGGGAAGAGCTGCGCAGCGACTCGCTGAGGACGGCTTCGACGTGGGCGAGGTGGAGCGCATCCTGGAGCTCGTCCCGCTCGCGACCCACAACCAGCGGGGGCGCGGCACGCTCTACGTCGGCACGCACGGAACGCTGAACGCGGAGCAGCTCGTCGAGATCGTTGAGAGCTCGATGAGCTCGCCGGTGTACGAGCTCCTGAAGCGACCCGACGAGCTGTTCGTCGTCGAGCAGGCCCACCTTCAGCCCCGCTTCGTCGAGGACTCCGTGCGCCTCGCTCTCAAGGGATCCCTCGACGCCTTCCCCGACCTCGACGACCGGGACTTCCTCTTCTCGCGCCAGGTGAACCTCGAGACGATCCACAACCACGACGTCCTCGCCGAGCGGTATGGCACGGTCGGCGAGCTGCGCGGCGAGCTGCAGGCGGGACGGGAGCCGCGCCGTCACACCGAGCTGCGCGAGTGGCTCGCCTCCCCTTGAGGGCCTGTCCAAAAAGTGAACCAGGGCGCCTGACAGGCGTCCCGCGCCTCGATGCGGCGTCCTCGGTCGCGCAGATATGCCTGCATATCGACGCTCCCTGCGTCCTTGGCTCGAGACGCGTGCCGCCTGCATCCACCGTGGCCACTTTCCGGACAGGCCCTTGACGCGGTAGGCGGGCTACGCCGAGGCCGGCGCGCCCTTCCGCCGCCGGAGCTGCGCCCGCGCCTCGGTTCCCGCCCGGAGGCGTGCAATGTTCGGCCGGTGCAGAAGGAGCACGCCGCCCGCGGCAATGCCGCCGAAGACGATCACGGGCCACGGCTCACCGATCGCCCACGCGATCAGTGGAAGCGAAACCGCACCCACCATCGAGGCGACCGACGCGTAGCGGAGGAGCACGAAGGTCGCGAGCCACGCCGCGGCACCGAGGGCGCCGACGATCGGCGCCAGCCCGAGGAAGGCGCCGCCGCACGTCGCGACCATCTTCCCTCCGCGCTGGAAGCCGAGGAAGAGCGGGCGCCAGTGGCCGAGCATCGCGGCGCCGCCCGTGAGCGCGCCGGCCAGATGGCCCGAGACGAGCGTCGCCACGAGGACCGGGGCGAACCCCTTGGCGGTGTCGAAGAGCACGACCGGGACGCCATAGCCGCGCCCGAAGGTGCGCCACACGTTCGAGGCGCCGATGTTCCCGCTCCCCACCGAGCGGATGTCGACGCCCTTCGTCACGCGCACGAGCCAGTAGCCGAACGGGATGCTGCCGGCGAGGTAGCCGGCGACGGCGAAGAGCGCCGTGGTCACGGCAACCCTAGGCCTCTCGCCAGAGGACTGTCCGGAGGATGAACCAGGGCGCATGACAGGCGGCACGCGCCCCGAGGCCGCGTCCTCGGTCGCGCAGATATGCCCGCATATCTACGCTCCCTGCGTCCTTGCCTCGAGACACGTGCCGCCTGTCATCCACCGTGGTCACCTTCCGGACAGTCCTCTACTTCGTGATCTGGTACTTGGAGACCCAGTCGTTCACCGTCGCCCAGTCGAGATTGGCGAGGAAGGCATCGATGTAGGACGAGCGGTCGGTCTGGTAGTCGAGGAAGTAGGCGTGCTCGTAGACATCGAGCGCGACGAGCGGCGTCGCGTTCCAGATCGGGTAGGTGTTCTGCGCGTCGCCGAGATAGTTGAAGAGCCGCTCCTCGTCCCAGTCGTAGGCCGTCCACGCCCAGCCCCGCGCGGCCATCCCCGTGGCTTTGAGATCGGCCCGCCAGGCCTCGACCGAGCCGAAGTCCCGTTTCACGAGGTCGGAAAATGGCCCTGTGGGGTCGCCGCCCTCGCCGCCGAGGTGCTCGAAGTAGATCTCGTGGTTCTTGATGCCTCCGACCGCGAAGCTGAGGTCGACCTTGAGCGAGCGCACGTCCGAGTAGACCTGGTTCGCGGCGCCTGCATCGGCGTCGGCGACCTTGCCGAGGATCTCGTTGCGCTTGTTGACGTAGCCCTGGTAGAGCTTGTAGTGCGCCTCGACCGTCTCGCGGGAGATGCCGTCGAGCTCCAGCAGCCTGGGCTTCAGCTCGCGCGCCGTGATCTGCTCGTGGTTGAAGGCAAGCGTCGCCATGTTCCTCCTCGGCGTTCGTCGGGTCGAGAGCCGGGGGAGCATAACCCCGGCCGTGCTATGACTCGCGGCGTGCTGGCACTCGTAACCGGCGCCACGGGACGCGTCGGCTCCGCGATCACCGCGCGCTTGCGCGACGAGGGCTGGGAGGTGGCGGCAGCCGGTCGGGCGGACGGGGACCTCGCCCGCGTCGAGGAGGCCCGGGCGCTCGTCGCCCGCACCGTTGCGGAGCACGGCGGTCTCGAGCTCCTCGTCAACGCCGCGGGCGAGGGCTTCCGGCCGCTGCCGCTCGAGGAGCTGACCGAGGCGGACTGGGACGAGGCGTTCGGCGCAACGGCCAAGGGGACCTTCTTCGTGAGCCAGGCCGCGGCCCCGGCGCTTCGTGCGTCCCGCGGCGTGATCGTGAACGTCGAGGACGTCGCTGCCTACCAGCCGTGGCCGTCCTTCGCAGCTCACTGCGCAGCCAAGGCGGCGCAGGCGATGCTCACGCGGGTGCTCGCCCGGGCGCTCGCACCGGAGGTGCGCGTCTGCGGCGTCGCTCCGGGGCCGGTCTCCGTCGCCCCCGAACAGGAAGAGCGTCGCGCGGCGGAGACGCTCCTCGGGCGGGTCGGCAGCGCCAACGACGTGGCCGAGGCCGTCGCTTACCTGGCGCACGCCGACTTCGTCACCGGTACCTCGCTCCTCGTCGACGGCGGCTGTCTGCTCCAAACCAAGGCCCGAGGCAATGCGTAGGGAAGAGGGAGAGATGGAGTACGCCCTCGAGCTTCCGACTGCACTTCACCGGAGGCGTGCGACGATGCGACCCTTGGCCGCCGCCCAGACTTCCGACGCAGATCTGCTCACGAGCATCGCGAACGGCGACCGGGACGCCTTCGAGACGCTGTACCGCCGCTACGCCCGCCCCATCCTCGGCCTCGCCCTGCGACGGCTGGGCGACCGCGGACGAGCCGAGGACGCGGTGCAGGAGACCTTCGCGGCCATCTGGCGCGCCGCTCGCAGCTACCGTCCCGAACGCGGACCGGGGGCGCCGTGGCTCTATGCCGTCGCCCGCAACGCGATCGCCGACCGCGGGCGGGCGCGGCCGGAACCCGTCACCGAGGCACCCGACGAACCGACGGCCGAGCCGGGCCCCCCCGAGCGAGCCGAGGCCGACTGGGTCTCGTGGCAGGTGCACGCCGCTCTCGAGCAGCTGCCCGACCGTGAGCGCTCCGTGCTCGAGCTCGCCTACTGGAGCGGCCTCTCGCAGAGCGAGGTCGCTGAGTTCCTGAACGTGCCGCTTGGAACGGTCAAGACGAGGACGCGAAGCGGGCTGGCCCACCTGGCCGACCTGCTCGAGAGCGAGCTCGCGTGAAGGCCCCATGACCAAACGCACCGACCTGCGCGAGCTGCTCGGCCCCGAGGTTCCGGAGCACGAGCTGGAGCGCCTTCGCGTCGCCCACGAGGCGCTCCTGGCGGCCGGACCGCCGCCAGAGCTCGGACCCGCGCTCGCAGACCCCCCGCCGACCGGCGGCCGTGAGGGCTTGCTGTTCTTTCTCCCGCGCCGGCGCGTCGGTGCCGCTCTGCTCCTCGCAGCGGCGCTTGCCGCGATCGCGTTCGGCGGCGGCTACTTCCTCGGCCACCACGGGCATGGCTTCAAGAGCGCCCACACCGTCGTCATGCACGGGACGGGCGCCGCCCGCGCCGCGCGCGCCTCGATCCTCATCGGCGGCACCGACAGCGGCGGCAACGTGCGCCTGCTGATGCGCGTACGCGGCCTGGAGCAGATTCCCGGCAGCGGTTACTACGAGCTGTATCTGACCAAAGGCCGCCGGCTGATCCTCTCCTGCGGGACGTTCGACGTCGCGGCCGGGGCGAAGACGACCGAGGTGCGGCTGAGCGTGCCGTACCAGCTGAAGCGCGGCCTCGGCTGGATCGTCACGAGGGAGCGGCCCGGCCAGCGCACCACCGGCCCGACCGTGCTTACGACGTAGCTCTACGGCGCGACGCGCCCGGCGGCGAGGAACGACGCGTGCGTGACGGGCATCTTCTCGGCGAGGAAGCTCTCGCAGGCCTCGGCATAGCGGCGGATCTCACGTTGTGCCGTCTCCGCGGCGCGCAGTGAGACGAAGTTCATGAGCGCGCGGGCGTTGACGGTCCAGAAGAACTCGGTGTAGGCCCCGACAGGCATCACGCAGCGCGCGAGCTCCCGGGCGACGCCGAGCTCGACGAGGCGCTCGTAAGCCGAGTAGGCGGCCGCGTAGACCGCGGCGAGCTCATCCCGGGTGGTCTCGGCGAGGTCGGGCGAAACCGTCTCGAAGGAGTACGACCCGGGTTTTCCGACCTGGCTGCGCACGTCGTCGGGCTCCGGGACGTAGAAGTCGTCCGTCGCGCGTGCGTAGCGCATCGAGAACTCGTTGAAGGAGCCGATCCGGTGGCGGAACCACTCCCTCGCGACGAAGATCGGCGCGCGCACGTGGAAGCGGAACGCGTTGTGCTCGAAGGGCGTCCCGTGCCGATCGCGCATCAGGAAGCGGACTAGACCGGCATCCGAGTCGTCCATCGCCTCCTTGCGGCGGGCGAAGCTGACGCGCGCTGCGTTGACGACGGAGAGGTCGCTCGCCATCGCGCCGTCCAGCCGGACGAAGCCGTGGTCGAGAACCTGGATCGTCGCTGCGGGTATCACTTCCGCCGTGGCGGACACCGCGCCCACTCTAGCGAGCGCATATGTCGGCGCCTCGGGCTTCTCGTACCCGTCCTGGCGTCCCGGGTACTACCCTCTCGAAGCCCGGCCGGCCGACTTCCTGCGCTACTACGCGACTCGACTGAACTCGGTCGAGCTCAACACCACCGGGTACCGCCTTCCCTCTGAGGAGCAGTTCGAGCGGTGGGCGGCGGAGACGCCCCCGGGCTTCCGGTTCGCCGTCAAGATGCCGGCCCGGGGGCTGCGGGAGTTACCGACCTTCGAGGAGCGCGTGCGGCGGCTCGGCGATCGTCTCGGGCCCGTGCGCATCGTCGTCCAGCAGCTGCGCGACGACGGTTGGCTCACGTACGTGCTCGGCTCGATCGATCCCGCGATCCGTTATGTGTTCGACTTCCGCCACCCGTCCTGGGAAGGCGTCGACGCCCCCCGGGTCGACGACCTCGAGGGGCCGGCGCCGTTTCGCTACCTGCGCCTGCGAGAGCCGCCGTATACCGAAGGCGAGCTGCTCGAGTGGGCGAGGCGGATCCGCTCGCTGCTCGCGGAAGGCCGCGACACCTACTGCTACTTCAAGCACGAGGACGAGCCCACCGCACCACGGTACGCCGAGCGGCTACGCGCGCTCCTCGAGTGACCCGGCGGGCCGGAGGGCAGGCTGCGAGGACAGCCTGCCACTCCATTTATCGCGCGCCCGAATCGCCGACGGCCGGGGTCTGAAGCCGTCGAGCGGAGGCGCGCGGACCCGCCGATTGGTGCCAGTATCGCGGTTCGCGCTGCTGCTCTCAACCGTCAGCGGGGTCAGCAGCGGCGGTGAAGGGTGAGCGCGTACGCGAGCTTGCCCCACTCCGAGAAGACGTAGTCGAAGACGTGCCGAAGGTTGTAGGACGCTCCCACGGCTCGGACGCGCCCGTCGACACAACGGCGGAAGAGCATGCGCGCCCGCGTGACGTGGAAGGTGGAGGTGACGACGAGGACGGAGCGCCAGCGTCGCCTGGCCGCCAGACGCCCGAACGTCTGGGCTTCCCCCTGCGTCGAGTCGGGAACCGGCAGGAAGCAGACGACTCGAAACCCGGGGCCACCGTGGCGGCAGAGCCGGTTCGCCTGCGGCCAGCTTCGGTCGCGACCATGTGAGATCACGAGCACCGGGGCGACGCCGCGGCCCATCAGGTCGAGGGCCTTCCCCAGGCGGGGGGCCTTCGATCCGGAGAGGACGACGACCGCGTCGGCTCGTCCGGCCCTGTCCTGGTGTGGGATCAGGAAGAGCTTGAACGTCGCGACGACCCACGCGATCACGAGGGCGAGAAAGAGGAGGACGCGGCGACCCGGGAGGAAGAACAACCGGCCGCAACGCTAGATGAGATCGAGTCGGAGAAGCCGACCGATCTCCTAGAGGGAGCGCGCCTCGCGTGCGTTACGCATCTGGCCGACCATTCGTCGTGGCCTTCCGAGATCGCACTCGCTCAGAAACGCGCCGACGTCCCGACCCCCGCCTCGTACGTGCCCGTCTCGACGATCTGGAGCGCCTCCTGGGCCGCATGCTCGAGCTCCGCATCGGTGTTGAAGAAATGCGGGCCGAAGCGGAGGCCGACTCCCGGGCGGAAGTCGCAGACGATCTCGCGCGCGCCGAGCTCGCGGTGGACCGCCTCGAACTCCGGCAGCGGGATGCTCACGGTTCCGCCGCGCCGCGCGGGCGCCCGCGGCCCGGCGGCCTCGAAGCCGGCCGCGCCGAACAGCCGCGCGAGCAGGGCGGTCTGCTCGAGGGAGCGGGCCCTGATCCGATCGACGCCCACCTCCTCGATCAGGTCGTAGCCGGCGGTGGCCGCATACAGCGCGGGAACGTTGGGAGTGCCCGTGAGGAACCGTGTAGCGCCCTCCGCGTAGGCGAGCTCGGGCTCGAATGCGAAGGGCTGCGCGTGCGCCTGCCAGCCGACGAGCGTCGGCTCCAGGCGCTCCGCGAGGTCGGGACGCACGTAGAGCCAGCCGGCGCCCGGCCCGCCGCAGAGCCATTTGACGCTGCCGCCGACCGCGAAGTCCACGTCGAGCTCGGTCACGTCGAGCGGCACCGTCCCGGCGGACTGATAGGCGTCGAGCACGACGTGGGCGCCGACCTCGTGGGCACGCCGGACGATCGCCGCCACGTCCTGGATCGCGCCGGTCCGGAAGAGGACGTGGCTGATCGGAACGAGGAGCGTTCGCTCGTCGATCGCATCGACGATCGCCGCGTCGTCGGCGCAGACGACGATCTCGGCACCGCGCCGGGCCTGCGCCTGGTAGAGGTAGCGCACGGAGGGGAAGTTCTCCTCCTCGTAGACGATCCGGTTGCGGGGCTTCTCGAACGAGAAGCAGGAGAGGACGATCGCCTCCGCGATCGTCACGTTCTGGTGCATCACCGTCGAGCCTGCCGGCGCGCCGATGATCCGGCCGATCTGGTCGCCGACCGTGATCGGGAGCTCCCACCACCCCTCTCCCCAGGCGCGCACGCCACGCGTGGACCACGCTCGCGCGTAGTCCGCGAGACGCCGCTCCGCCTCGGCGGGCATCGGCCCGAGCGAGTGGCTGATCAGGTAGGTCGTCTCCGCGAGGATCGGGAAGCGGTCGCGGTAGTCGGTCAGCTCCACGGCGGGCGAGTCTATGCGCGCGCGAGCAGCACGAGGCGGGTCTCGCGCGTGAGCTCCTCACCGCCGAGACCGCCGTACGCGGCGATTTCGGAGAAGCCCGCGTCGCGCACGAGTCCAACGAGCTCTGTCGCCGTGTAGGTGCGGATCCGGTAGGTAAACGAGCGGCGCGTGCCGTCGAGCCGGACGAGCATGTGCTTCGTCTCCACCTCACCGGTGACGCAGTCGAACGCCCGGCGCTCGAGGAGCAGTGCTTCTTCGGGGAGCTCCTCCCAATCGGCCGCGCGGAAGATCGCCATCAGGCGGTCGCGATGGATCGTCTCGATGACGAGCGACGCGCCCGGACGGAGCACGCGGTGCAGTTCGCCGAGGGTCGACCGGTCTCCGTCCTCGCCGCGATACCCGAGGGAGGTGAAGAGATTGAGCGCGCAGTCGAAGCTCGCTTCCGCGAACGGGAGCTCGCGGTGATCCGCGTGGACGAACCGCGGGTTCTCCGGATCCTCGGCGTCCGCCCGAGCCCTTGCGAGCTGCGGCTTGGAGCGATCGGCGCCGGTCACCCGGTACCCCGCCTGCGCAAGCGGGATCGAGTGCCGCCCGAATCCGCAGGGGACGTCCAGTACGTCGCCCCCGATCGGGAGGCCCGCCAGCGCGACCGCCGCGAGTGCCGCGGAGCGCGCGTCGGCCGCCGCGAGCCGCGGCAGGTACGTGGTCAGGTAGATCTCGTCGAAGAACTCGTCCCACTCGTCGCGCGCGTCCATCAGCTGAGGCGTTTCAGCAGGCCGAGCGCCTGCTGGTTCCACGGCACGCGATGCGTGACGCCCGCGCGCTTGCGCTCGCTGCGGTGCGCGAGGTACCAGTCGTAGGTCTCGATCAGTCCCTGCTCGTTCGAGAGCCGGGGCGTAAGCCCGAGGAGCCGCGCGGCCTTCGAGGTGTCGACGAACGAGTCGCGATGGGCCGTCTTGTAGTGCCATTCGGCGAGCGGAGAGAGCTTCAGGAGCTCGAGCGCGCGCAGCGCGAGCTCGGCCGGCCGCGCCGGGATCGGAGTCAGCCGGCTCGGCGAGCCCGCGTGGTCGATCAGCGCCTGCAGGTCCGATCGCACGGTGCCGAACTCTCTCGCGCCGAGGTTGATCGCTTCGCCCGCGACTCCGTCGGCACTCGCCGAGCGCACGATCGCCTGGACGAGGTCCTCGACGGCCAACAGCTGGTAGCGGTTGGAGCCGTTCCCGAGGACGTAGATGCGCCGGCCTTCGCGGATCCAGTCGAAAAGGATCTCGAAGACCCCGAGCCGCTCCGGCCCGATGAAGGTCTTCGGCCGGATCGTGACCACGTCGAGGCCCTGGCGCACGAAGTCGCCGCAGATCCTTTCGGCAGCGATCTTGGAGCCGCCGTAGTGCCCGACCCCCACGAGCGGTGCGTCCTCGAGAATCGGGTGCACCTTCGGGATGCCGTACACCGCCGTCGAGCTGATGAAGACGACGCGGCGCACGCCCGCGTCCCGCGCGGCGCGCAGGAGAGTACCTGTACCGCGGACGTTCGCCGACCAGATCGACTCCCGCTTCGCCTGGATCGGCAGCGCCGCCGCCGCGTGGACGAGGATCTCGGCGCCCTCGACGAGGCGTCGCGCGAGCGCCTCGTCGCGGATGTCGCCCCGTAGCTCCTCGACCGATCCCTCGAGCCCTGCGTCGTCGAGCGGAACGAGATCGAGGCTGCGGACGGCCTCGCCCTCGGCGAGCAGGCGCCGCGAGAGGTGCAGACCGAGGAAGCCCGCGCCGCCGGAGATCGCCCAGAGCATGGCGCGAGGTTACCGAGGGGCGCCGGCGCCCCCAAGTAACACTGTGTTACTAGGTGGCGGAAGGGCGTGATGAAGCCAGGAGGAGCCAAGGGCAACCTCTCAGGCGCGCGCTCCGAGGCTGCTTCGCCCATCCCAAGTAACAGAGTGTTACTTGGCTCGAGTGACGCTTGCGGCAAGCGGAGGTGCCGGCGTCTGATGCGGAGGCGGCTTGGAGTCGACCAGCACGGCCGCCGCCAGCAGCACCGCCATCCCCACCGCGCTCTCGCCGGCGAGGCTGCGCGGGATCCGGAGGAGCACGCCGTCGCGCCCGCTCTCGACGAGCGGCGCCACGAGGAGGTGGTGGAAGGCGCCCCAGCCGAGAGCGACGCAGACGAGCCCGAGCTTCACGAGTAGGACGCGGCCGTACCCCTCGCTCCAGAGGTCGTGAACGTGCGGCAGCCGCAGGATGCTGAGATAGACGCCGGCGGCGACGAGCAGCGCGACGAGCGCGCCGGCCAGCCGCGAGAAGCGCAGGAACGCGTCGCGTCGGAGCGCCGGTGCAGTCGGCCACACGACCACCACGAGCTGCACCAGGCCCCCGAGCCAGAGCGACGCCGCCGAGAGGTGCACCCAGTCGGCCAACTCCGAGAGCCACGACGATCCGGCGTCCGCAGCCGAGTGTCCGGACAGGGAGAGTCCCGACGCGACCGCGAGCGCGAGCGCGAACGCCGGCCACAGGAAAGCCCTTCGCTCCGTCAGCCAGGCGAGGAACAGCAGCGCGCCGACGGCCGCGAACCCGAGGGTCATGGCGATGAAGGCGGTACCGAAGCGCGTGCCTCCGGAGATCGGCGACAGGTCTCCGTAGACGAAGCGCGCGAGGGGGAGCTGGAGCGCGTCCTCGGCGCGCAGGAGGAACGCGACGATTCCGACCTCGAGCAAGATGAGGACTCCCGCGCCGGTGACGAGGTAGAAGCGGCGGTCGAGTGCGGGCGGTGGCGGTCCGCGCAGGACGAGGAGCCGGAAGCCGAGTCCGCCCGCGAGAAGCGCGAGTCCAAGGAAGTACGCCCAGCGGACGAGGTGCTCGGCCCGCGTCGGCCCCGACGAGCCGAAGGCCTCTGTCGGCGGCGGGGCGGCGTAGCGCACGCCGAAGGTGAAGACGCCCGAGACGACGTGGCCGTCACCGGAGAGCACGTGCCAGCGGACGGTGTAGGGGCCGCGCCCGAGCTGTCGGAGCCGCACGCGCACCACCTTCCCGTCGCCGCGCGCGACGAGGCCGAGCGAGACGAGGCGGCCGGTGGCGGTTCGCACCTCGACGGCGCCCGGGAGCGCGGTCACCTCCTGGTCGAAACGCAGAGCGACGGTTCTCGGCGCCACCTCGAGCCGCTGACGGAAACCCGGGGCGGTCCTGCTCAGGGACGCGTGCGCCAGCGCCGCGCCGGGCAGTGCCAGGGCGAGCAGCGCGACGCCGGCGAGTGCCCGCGTCACCGGTGGGCGATCCCTCCGGAGTAGTGGCCGAAGATGGGCGCGACGTCCCGGGCCGAGAAGAGAACGACGGCGAGCACCACGAACGTGACCGCGTAGCCCGCGCTGAACCCGGCGAAGCGCGGCCGGAACATCTTCCCGAGCGGGAAGAGCGCACCGACGATCAGCGTCCAGCCGCAGGCGTGGTGGACGAAGGCCGAGCGCGAGAAGAGCCATCCGTTCTGCTCGTGGATGAGGAAGCCCGCACCTGAGACAACGAACGTGAGCGGCATCGTCAGCTGCCAGTAGCGGCTCTTGAGCTTCCCGTGGACGAGACCGAGGTGGGCGCCTCCGGCGAGCATCATCACCTGGGCCCAGGATCCGTGCGTGAGCATGTGGATCGCCGAGTTCGTGAAGAAAACCATCACCGGCCACATGAGCAGGCCCATACCGAAGGCGACGCCGGGCCAGAGGTATGGGCGCCAGCGCCTGCGCCCCCACGCTTCCTCGCCCACGATCGCCTCGGCGAGCATCAGGAGGCCGAGAAGCAGGACCCCGGTCGCGAACATCCAATGGACGTGCTCGGCGGGCGGCTGCATCAGCCCTCATCCGCCTCGACGTCCGCCACGAGCCCCGGCACCAGCAGGAAGTGGAACAGGAGTCCGACCGCTATGACGAAGAGTGGCGGCTCCGCGAAGAGCCACCAGAACCCCTGACCGCTCGGGTGCAACAGCGTCAGCCGGTAGGGCTGGAGGACCGCCCACACGCTGCCGGCGACCACGGTCGCCGGGCCCAAGCCGGACAGTGTGCGGACGCGCCATGAACGGCGAACTCGCGTCCGCGGAACATCGGTTATCAGCTGCGTGCTCATCGTCCTCTCCTACGTGGGATGGCCGGCCGGAACGCCGCGCCTCCCGAGGAGAGGCCGCGGCTATGCGGGCGCGGGAGGGGGGCGGCTCTCGAAGACGATCCCGAAGAGCCGGCGTGGTGCCGCCGACGCGGCTGAGGTCTTGGGCAGAGGCGCACGTCCGGCGGCCGCGGCGAGGCGCCGCACGTGCGCGATCTCCCGCGCAGCGTAGTGCTCGTACTCGTCGAGCCAGCACGAGACGATGCTCCAGAGCAGCGCGGCGAAGACCGCGATCACGCCGAAGATCGGCAGGGCGGAGGAGTGCAGCCACGGGGAAAGCAGCGGCCAGCGCCCGGATGCGATGCCCTCGACATCGACCTGCACCAGATAGATCGCCGCGGTCAGGAGGTAGAAGGCGAGCCAGCGGCGCGCGGAGATCCGGAGCCGAAGGCGGGGCGCGGGCCCACTCGGGCGCGCCCCGAGCGCCGCGGCGAGACGGCCGGCGGCGCGGGAGGCAGCGCGGGCGCGTACGAGCCGCCACGCGAGCCGCGCGAGCAGCAGCGCGATGCCCACCTTCACCGCGGCGAGCAAGACGGGGTAGTACTCGGAGTGGGTGTTGCCGGGCGAGGCGACATGGCGTCCGATGTCAAGCCTGTGGGTGAGGCTCCTGCCGACCAGCTCGGCAACGAGCGCCAGCAGCCCGAACGCGGCTGCCGAGAGAAGCCTGTGGTGCCGGCGACGCACGCGTCGATGATAGACCGTGCGGCCTCTCCCTGAACGACACTGGGAGGCCGCTCCAGCTTGCGTGTCAGCCGGCGGAAAGGCGGGCGGCAGGGACGAAGCTCACGCGGCCCGCCTTCGGACCGCCACCCGGTACGTTGAACCCATAGAACAGGCCGCCCGGCTCGAGCTGTGCCTGCACGAGACCCTTCACGGTCGCGAGGAGGCGGTCGCGCCCGTCGGAGAGCCGGAGGAGGTGGATCGCAGGGCCGACGGTATAGACGGCGACACCGCCGCTAACCGCCTCGAGCGCCGCCCTTCGCGGTAGGGTCAGCTCCTTCGGCGCCCCGCCTCCGAGCGGGAACACGCTCAGCGTCCGACTCCTCTGAATCACGGCCTGCCCACCCGAGAGGCGACCCGCGGCCGTGCCGGCGACGCTGCTCGCGCTCCAGAGCTTCTTCCCCGCCGTAGAGTAGACCGCCAGCTCTCCCTTCGGCTCCGAAACGAGGACGCGCCCGGCGTTCGCGTCGAGCAGCGCCCGGAAGTCACGCGGCGGGAGAATCCGCACCAGCCGCGTGCCGACGAGGCGGTCGAGGGTCACGCCGTACTCGCCGTCCGGCAGGACCTCGCCGTTCTCGCCGACGCAGTTCGCCTCGCACAGCAAGTACTCGCTGACGGCGAGCAACGAGGCGTCGCCGGCGAAGTGGAAGAAGTAGTCGGCCGCCCCGCCCGGGGGATCGCAATCGCTCGAGACCGTCGCCCGCCCGGCAGGCTCCGCGGTCGTCGCGGTGAACGGACCGTCGCAGTAGGCGTGGTTGCCGTAGTCGTAGTCGACCCACACGACGCGGGTACCGCCGAGGGTCAGTCCGAGATGGCGGTCCGAGTTGTCGCCGCTCGCGAAACAGGAGTCTCCGGAGAACCGGACGACCGAACCGGTCGCCGGCCTCCAGGTCGACGCGTACTGGCAGGTCTGCTTCGGGCCTTCGAATGAGACTCTGATCGCCACGCGGCCGCCGTCGGCGGAGATTCCGGTGACCTTGCCGCGCGTCCCGATCGTGCGCGCGGTCGCCGCCCCACCGCCTGAGCCCGACCCGAGTGCGGTGCCTGCTGCGAGGAGCACCCCCAGCCCGAGAAGCAGCTTCGCGGCCACGTCAGGCGAAGCGGGCGGCGAGCTCGGAGAAGGGGATGAAGCCGAAACGCCCGGGCTTCTGGCCGGATGTCAGGTTGTACGCGTAGAAGAGGCCCGACGGCTCGAGCTCGACCCCGGTGAGCATGTGCCCGGCCCGGAGGATCGTGCGATTGCGCCCGTCCGAAAGCCGGTACAGCGAGATCGTGCCGTTGCGGGAGTAGGCGAGGAACCCGCGTTCGAGGTCCCAGATGTTCACGATGCCCGGAACGAAGTCGCGGAGCTTCTTGCCCGTCTTCGCCGTGTAGATCGACGCCGCGCCCGAGTAGACGAGCACGACGGAGTCGCCGTCGTAGAGCGCACGAAGGAGGTCGCTCGCCTCCGCGAACCCGCGGAGCTTCTTGCCGGCGGTGGAGTACAGCACGACCCCCGACTGCTCGCGCACGAGGACCTGCCCCGCCGCCACCGACTCGACCGTCGCGCCACGCGCGTCGAAGAGCCGCTGCAGAGCGCCGCCGGCGACGCGCCAGACGGGCCGCACCCGCGCGTCCGGGGAGAGCCCGGTCGAGACGCTCGCGGCGAGAAGAGCGCCGTCTCCGGCGAAGTAGGCGGTGGTAGCAGCCTGCGGGCAGCGATACAGCTCCTTCGGCGCACCGCCCGCGATCGTCATCGCGTCTATCCGGCAGTACGTGTCGCCTCGCGCCTCCGCGTAGTCCGCCCAGGCAAGCCGCGAGCCCGCGAGCGTCAGTGCTTCGAAGTCCGACCGCGCCCCGCTACAGCCACGAGTTGCGTGGAGGCGCGTCACATTCCCCGTCGAGCTTTCCCAGAGGGTTACCTGTGTGCACCTGCCCGTGGCGGTGCTCTCGGCGGAGGCGATTGCCAGCCGCGCACCGTCGGCTGAGATCGCGGTGACCATGCCGCGAACCCCCATGACACGAGCCGTGGCTACTCTCGGATCCGCGGCCGCCCCTCCGCCGAAGACGAGGCATGCAGCCGCGAGTGCGCCGGCGGCGACCGGCAGTCCCCTTCGCAGGCGATTGCCGGCCACCGGCCTAGCCGACGATCGTCGTCGTCCAGGCAGTCCGGGAGTCGCCGTTGAAGTGAAACAGCAGCACGCGCTGCCACTGGCCGAGGCGCAGCGTGCCGTCGGAGAACGGGATTTGCTCCGTGCGCGAGCCCAGCAGCATCAGGAGCAGACGCTCGCGCTCGGCCGTCTCCACGGGAATGATCTTCGCCAGAAGGTCCTCGACGTCGCAGAAGAGGCCCAGCTCGCGCTCGGTCACACGCACGAGCGATTTCGGCGGCTCCGCCGTCACGAACGCGATGCCGTCCGTCGCCGCCGCTGAGGCGACCTCCCGCACGACGTCGTTCGTGATGTCGACTACGGCGAGAGTCGGCAGTGCGCAGGCGACGGAATACGGGATCTCAACGCTCGTCACGAGGCCACCTCGCGCGGGAGCCGGAAGTGCACGTCCTCCCGCGCGACCGTCACCTCCTCGAGATTCCCGTACCCGCTCTCCGAGAGCTGGGTGAGCACCCCCTGCACGAGCTCCTCCGGCGTCGACGCGCCGGCTGTCAGGCCGACCGTCTCGTGCCCGGTGAGGAGTGCCTGATCGAGAGGACTCTCACCGTCGATCAGCTCGGCGCCAGCGCCGGCGAGCCGCGCGACCTCGACGAGCCGCTGCGCGTTCGAGCTCGTGGGCGACCCGATCACGAGGATCAGGGTCGCGCGCTTCGCCAGTTCCTTGACGGCATCCTGCCGATTCTGCGTCGCGTAGCAGATGTCGTCGGCGGCGGGCCTGCGAAGACCGCCGAAGCGCCGCTCGAGCGCGACGACGGTCGAGGCGACGTCGTCGAGCGAGAGCGTCGTCTGGCTGATCACCGCCAGCGGCTTCCCGCCGGTTTCGAGTCCCTGCGCGTCCTCGGGAGACTCGACGACGACGATCGAGTCGGGGCGCTCGCCGCGGGTGCCGATCACCTCCACGTGGTCGGCGTGCCCGATGAGCGCGACGAGGTGACCTGTGTCCGCGTAGCGGCGCGCTTCAGCATGCACCTTCGACACGAGCGGGCAAACCGCGTCGACGACGCGGAGACCGCGGCGCTCGCAGGCCTCGCGAACGGCCGGCGCGACACCGTGGGCGGAGAGTACGCAGATCTCGCCGGCGGGAATCTCGGCCTCGGAGTCGACGAAGACGGCGCCGAGTCGCTCGAGCCGGCGAACGACGTGCTCGTTGTGAACAATGTGGTGGCGCACGTAGATCGGCGGGCCGTGTTCGGCGAGCAAGCGCTCGACGATCTCGATCGCGCGATCGACACCGGCGCAGAACGACCTCGGAGCCGCGAGCAGAACCGTTCCGCTCATCGTGCGGCCCACCTCCGCGTGGCGCCGCCGAGCGCTCCGAGCGCCTTCTTGCCGTCGGAGGCCGCGCGTGCGAACCCGCGGGGCGACTGTAGGAACGCCTTCGCCATGCCGCCCCAGTCGTAGGCTCCCTCCGGCGAGACGGCGGCGCAGATTCCGTGGAGGCGGCGCTGCGGCGTGTCGCTGACCGCCCGCAGGACACCGTGCAGGCGCCCGCTGCCCGCGAGCACCCCGCTCTCGAGGTCGACCGCGTCGGCGCCCGTCCGCTCGTGCAGACGAGCCCGCTCGGCGGGATCGTCGACGATGCGATCGGCGGCGAGAACCGTGCCCGGGACGGCGCCCGGGACGCCGAGTCCCTCGCCCTCCCACAGCGTCCGCCCCTCCTCGTCGACGACGCGCACCGCGTCGATCACCGTCGCGGTCAAGAGGCCGTCGAGGGCCCCGGCGAGCCCGTAGGAGACGAGCGGCTCATCCGGCAGGCCGTTGACGCCCCCGAGGCCGATGATCGCGACCGGTAGGCCCGCGCGCCGCCCCGCAGCGGCCTCGGCCTGCGTGGCGCAGGCGAGCGTCAGCCGGTCAGCGTCCACGCCACGCTTCGAACGGTCTGCTTCAGGCTCCCCGCGGCCTCGTAGGCGGCTGAAGGCTCGAAGCCGGAGTGGATCGCGCAGTGCTCGCAGCGCTCGTCGTTGCCAGGCCCGTAGTCGTCCCATTCGATCCCCTCGAGCAGAGCCTCGTAGGTGGGGAAGATGCCGTCGGTGAGGAGGTAGCACGGCCCCTTCCAGCCATACGGGTTACGGGTGATCGAGCCCCACGGCGCGCAGGAGAGCTTCCGCTCGCCGGTGAGGAAGTCTTGGTAGATCGGACTCGCCAGCCAGCGGTAGCCATTCGTGCGAGCCGCGATCCGAATCGCCCGGAACTTCTCCTCGTGCTCGTCACGCGTCATCGTCAGCGCCGGGTCAATCTGCGAGTACTGATATCCCGGCGCGACGAGCATGCCGTCGATCCCGACCTCGTTCGTGAGGAAGTCCATCATCTGGATGACGTCCTCGACCTCGGTCTCCTTGAAGATCGTCGTGTTCGTCGTCACCCGGAAGCCGCGCGCCCGCGCCGAACGGATCGCGTCGACCGCGACGTCCCAGAGGCCCGGGTAGTCGCAGACGTAGTCGTGGATCTCCCGCATGCCGTCGAGGTGGACGACGAAGGTGAGGCGCGGCTCGGGCTTGAAGACCTCGATGTACTCCTCAAGCTTGAGCGCGTTCGTGCAGAGCTCGACCGACTTGCGCTGCTCGAGCATCCCCGCCACCACGTCCTCGATGCCCTTGTAGACGAGGGGCTCGCCTCCGCACACCGAGACGACGGGGGCCGGGCACTGAACGCCCGCGTCGATGCACTCGTCGACGGTGAGGCGCGCGCGGTTGGACTCGTACTCGCGGATCTTTCCGCACCCGATACACGCGAGGTTGCACGCGAGCGTCGGCTCGAGCATGAGGACGAGCGGGTAACGATCGCCCTTGCGCTGCTGCTGCGCGACGTACCGGCCGATGTCGAACGTTGAGCGGAGGGGAAATTTCATGTGGCAAGCCTTTCTCGTAGTCGGCCGAGTGCCATCAGGGGAAAGTGGAGTCGGTAGAGGTGATAGCGGATCATGAAGTCGGTGGGAAAGCCGGTGCCGGTGTAGTGCTCCTCCGTCCAGTCGCCGTCGGGTCGCTGTGTGGTCGAAAGGTAGTGTGCCGCTCTTCCGGCAGCCTCGCTGCGCGCTTCGCCCGCGGCGACGTAGGCTAATAGCGCCCAGGCCGTTTGTGAAGGCGTCGTCACGCCCCGACCGCGCCATTCGACCTCGTGGTAGGAGCGGATGTCCTCCCCGAACCCGCCGTCAGGCGCCTGCACCCGGTCGAGCCAAGCGACGGCGCGTCGCACGGAAGCGTGCTCGGAGGGGATGCCGCAGGCCTCGAGCGCCGGGAGAGTCGCCCCCGTCCCATAGACGTGGTTGACCCCCCAGCGGCCCCACCAGGAGCCGTCGGCCTGCTGTTCGGCCAGGAGGTAGTCGAGGCCCCGGCGCACGGTGTCGCCGTACCCGGTCACAGGCGCGAGCGCCTCGAGCGCATGAGCGGTGACGTCCTCGCTCGGAGGGTCGATCACGGCACCGAAGTCGCAGAACGGGATCTTGTAGAGCCATGTACTCGTGTTGTCGGCGTCGAAGGCCCCCCAACCCCCGTTTCCCGACTGCATCCCGGCGATCCAGTCGAGGCCGCGCCCGACGGCCTCCTCGCCCAGGTCGAGCTCGCGAAGCGCCAGCGCGACGACCGCGGCGTCGTCGACGTCCGGGTAGAGGTCGTTCGCGAACTCGAAGGCCCACCCGCCGGGCTCGACCCTCGGGCGGCGCACGGCCCAGTCGCCCCGTACCCGCACCTCCTCGCCGAGAAGCCACGCGCCAGCCCTCGCCAGGGCGGCGTGGTCGGCCGGGACACCGGCTGCGCGGAGGGCGAGGATGGCGAGGGCGGTGTCCCAGATGGGCGACTGGCAGGCCTCCGGCCGGAGCCGTTCGCCGTCCTCGACCAGGAAGCCCTTCCAGCCCTCGACGGCGCGCCGGAAAGTCGCGTCCTCGAAGCCGTGGCCAAGCGAGGCGAGCATGACGATCGACCACACCCAGGGCGGCTGGATGCCGCCCCACGACCCGTCCGCCTCCTGCCTGTCCCGCACCCACCGCTCGGCGGCCGCGATCGCGCGGCGCCGCGCGCGGGACGGTCGTGCCGCCGCGCGCGAGGCGCCGCGGCGCCCACCGATCTCACCCAGGTCGACCTCCGCCATCCGCACCGGTCGCAGAGCCTGGACGACCGACAGGGGCACGACGGTCTGGCGCGCCCAGCACGCGAAGTTGTAGATCGAGAACGGCGACCATGGCGGGAGCAACACGATCTCGACCGGCACCGTCGGGATCCGCTGCCAAGGCCAGTGCCCGAGGAGTGCGAGGAAGCACTTCGTGAAGACGCGGCTCGACGGAATCCCGCCCGCGGACTGGATGAAGCTGCGGCTTGCCTCGCCCGGATCGACGCCGCCCATCCTCAGGGCGACGTAGGCCTCGATCGAGGTCGAGAGGTCGGCCGGCCCGCCGTACCAGATCGACCAGCTCCCGTCCTCACGCCGCCGCGCGAGCAGCTCGGCCGCGAGCCTGCGGTCGGTCGCGGCGTCCCGTAGCCCGACGAAGTGCAGCCAGAAGAGGTGCTGGGCGATCATCGTCGCGTTCGACTCGAGCTCGCCGACCCACCACCCGTCCGGATGCTGAAGCCCGAGCAGCCGCTCCGTGGCGGCATCGACGGCCAGATCGAGCTCGTCCAGCTGCACGGTCGCGGTCATGCCGGAACTCTAGTTTTCCTATCGGACAACAGAACCTGAGCCGCCCGCTCGCCGCTTCGGACCGCGCCCTCCATCGTCGCCGGCCACCTTGTCGCCGTCCACGCCCCGGCCCGGAAGACATCCGGTCGTGCGGTCTCGGCGCTCGGGCGGGCGGCGTTCGTCCCCGGCCTCGGCGCGAAGGTCGCGCGCGGCTCGCGGCTGACGCGCGACCAGAGCAGCTCGGCCGCGCCGAGGCGGTCGGTCAGCGCGCGCCGCATCGTCTCGACGAGCTCGCGGCCGCGCAGCTCCAGGAGCTCCGGCACGCCGCTGGAAACGACGGTCAGGTACTGACCCTTCCCGGGCGGATGGCCCGTGAGCACGCCGCGGTCGAACACCCAGTGCGCGGGACTCTTCAGGAGCGCGGCGAGAGGCTGCTCCAGCAGAGGGCGGTCGAAGAGCAGGTGCACCGAGACGATCGGGGAGTCCTCGAGACGGGCCGGCGCCTCTCCCAGCAGGCGCGCACTCTCGGCCGGCGGCACCGCGACGACGAATGCATCGGCTTCCACGCTGCCCCCGTCGGCGAGCACCGCCGCCCCCGACGCGATCTCGACGACGCGCGCGTCGACCCGCACCTGCGCGCCCGCCCGCGCGAGCGCGCGCCCGGCGGCGCTGCCGTGCATCTCCCCGAGCGGTTCGGCGGGCAGCAGGAGATCGGACGCGCCGGGACCCGCGAGGAGCGCCGTCTTGACGGTGAAGATCCCGTAGGCGGCGCCGGCCTCCTCCGCCGGGAGATTGAGCGCAGGCCGGATGAAGACGTCCCAGAAGCGGTCGATCTCAGCCGGCCGCTGCCCGAGCGAGCGCAGGAGCGCGCCGAAGGTCCGATCCTCGTTGTCGCTCTCACGCGCCCGTCCGAGCCCGCGCGCGACGCGGGCTACGCGCACCCGCCCGGCAAGAGAGAGATGGCGGTAGCGGAGGAGGCCGAGCGCGCCGGGCCGCACGACGGCGACACGCCCGTCAGCGTCGATCACAGGGAGGGCGAGGGTGTCCCGGCGGATCGCGCCGGTCTTGCCGATCCGCTGCAGGAAGCGCAGGTAACGCTCGAAGCAGCCGAGCGCGATGTGCTGGCCGTTGTCGGGTGGCGGCGGCGGATCCGCCGCTCGCTCCGGGAGCGTCTGAACCGCCCCGCCGAGGGTGGGCCGCGCCTCGAGTACCGCGACCTCGCAGCCGGCGTCCACGAGCTCCAGCGCGGCCGCGAGGCCGGCAAGGCCACCACCGACCACGACCGCCCTCACCGCAGGAACCCGGAGCCGACGATCCTGAGCTTCTTCAGCGGGGAGAGCCTCGGCGGCCCATCGAAGACCGCGAAGCCGCCGGCCTCGATCTGCTCGAGCGTCGCCCGGTAGAGGCCGGCGAAGGTGGTGACGCAGGCGGCGCTCCTGCCGTCGAGGTAGCGAAGGAGAGACATCCCCTCGGACAGGTACGTGCGGGCCCGGGCCGCCTGGTAGGCCATCAGAGCCTGCCAGGCGGTCGTGTGACGGCCGTTCGCGATGTCGCTCTCGCTTACGCCGAAGGAGGCGAGCTCGTCCTGAGGCAGGTAGACGCGGCCGAGCTGCCAGTCCTCCGGAACGTCGCGCATGATGTTGATCAACTGGAGGGCGATGCCGAGCGATTCAGCGCGCTGCGGCTGGTCGGCGCCGTACACGGCGGTGCAGGCGATGCCGACGGCTCCGGCGACGAGGCGGCAGTAGCTCGCCAGTGCGTCGAAGTCCGCGTAGCGAGTCCGGTCAAGGTCCTGCAGGCCCCCGCGCACGATGTCGTGGAGCGCCTTCGCGGGGATCGGGTAGCGCCTGCGCGCGTCGGCGAGGGCGATCCACATCGCATCCCCCCCCGGATCGTCTGCATCGAGGCGCTCCTGGACATCCTGCAGCCGCGCCCGCTTCTCGTCGCGAGGAAGCTCTCCGTCGGCCACGTCGTCCACCAGGCGCGCGAACGCGTAGACGGCGGCGATGGCGCGGCGTTTCGCCCGGGGCAGCACCATGATCCCGTAGGCGAAGTTCCGCGCCCGGCGGCGGGTGAGGCGCTCGACCTCGGCGTAGGCTTCCTGGACGGTCACCGGAGAAGCGACGCTACAGCCGCGCGCGCGAGCCGCGCGCGCGAGGGCCTGGGTCGCGCCGCGAAGATTTCCCAGTCGGCCCGCTCGAGCGCCTGGAGAGCCGCGAGCCCGCCGCGGGCGAAGAGATCGACCCCGCGGCCGACGCGGCCACCGAGTCGGGTCCGCAGAGTCCGGCCGGCCGCGAGCATGCCCGTCGCGCGCTCGGCCTCGAAGCGCAGGAGCTCGCGGAGGGGCTCGTTTCGGACCGCGAGCTCGGTGACGCCGAACCGACGGCGATCCTCCGCCGGCAGGTAGATCCGCCCGAGCGCCAGGTCGCTGGGGACGTCCTGAAGGAAGTTCACGAGCTGAAGCCCTGTGCAGACGTCGTCGGAGGCGGCGAGGAGATCGGGCTCGTCGGCTCTTCGGAGCAGCCCGAGCACGAGCCGGCCCACCGGATCCGCCGACAGCGTGCAGTAGCTCTTGAGGTCGTCCCAGCGCTCGTACTCGAAGACGCGCTGATCCTGCCGGTTACAGTCGATCAGCCGGCGGAAGGGCTCTCGCGGGAGTCCGAACTCGCGGATCGTCGGCGCGAGCACCTGCATGACGGGCCAGGTCGGCTGCCCGTCGTAGCATGCGTCGAGCTCCGCCTCGAGGCGGTCGAGAGCCTCGAGCCGGCTTCCCTCGATCTCGTCCCCGAGGATGTCGACGAGGCGGCAATAGCCGTAGACGGCCCGCAGGTGGGGTCGCAGCGCGCGCGGAAAGAGCAGCGAGGCGATCGGAAAGTTCTCGGTGCCTGCGCGGCGGGCGACGGCATCCACCTGCACACTCCGAACCATCGCGCCCGCGCCAGTGCGGCGTCAACCGCCGGCGCGCCCGGCTACTGCGTCGGGTCGTCGCAGAAGGTGCGGGAGTAGAAAAGCTCCCGGCCCGCGTTCGGGCCTTGCGTCACCCAGCGGATCCAGTCGAGGTCACCCGACCAGAGGTTTCCCGGCAGGTCAGGGTCGTGCGTGAGCTCGCGCTTCTGCGTGCCGTCGGCCCGGACCGCGAAGAGTTGCGTTCGGCCCAGGGAGTCGGTTGTGGCGTATGCGATCTGGTCGCCGCGCGGAGACCAGGCCGGGAGCCCAGCGTCGCGGTATTCGAACAGGTGGAGCCGCTTCCCGTGAAGGTCGAGGACAGCCAGGCCTCGCCACACGCGCGTGGGGCCGGGATCCGCGGGGAACGGGCGGTCGACGACGAGACGGCTTCCGTCCGGCGACCACGACGGGTTGCTACCAGGGCCGAGACGACGGTGCCCGCTCCCGTCGGGCTTGATCAGGTCGAGCTCGTCCTCCTTCGAGACGTAGGCGATCCAGTCGCCTCGAGGTGACCAGACGGGCCGCTGGTACGAGCGGGCCGGCGCGATCGTGAGCGTGTGCGTTCCGCTGGCCGCGGCGACGACGAGCTTCCCGACGCCTCTCGGTCCCGGTGCAGTGAAGGCGAGCGAGCGGCCGTCCGGAGACCAGGAGGTTCCGGTGGCGGCGACGGCGAGCCGCCGGAGCTCCGAGCCGTCGCGCCGTGCGACCCAGAGCCCCCCGCTCGGATCCGCGGTCGCGATCGCTCGACCGTCGGGGGAGAAGTCCGCACCCGTCACATACGCGCCGAGCGACGGGTCGAGCGGGATCCTCTTCGCTGGGCCGCCGTCCACCGGGCGGAGCGAGAGCCCGTTCGTCGGATCGAGGGCCGAGCGGCCGTCGGGAGAGACATCGAAGATCGGCCACGCGCCGAGCGAGAGCAACTTCGAACTGGTCCGTCCCCGCAGGTCGAGGCGAAGGAGGGCGTCCGGATGGCCTTCCGGGCACTCGACGGTCCGCAGGCGGCGGACGGGTCTCGACGCCGCCGCGGTGGAGATCGCGGCGATTCCGAGAGCCGCGACGACTGCCGCGGCGGAGATGGCTATCCGGCCGACGATCCTCTGTCGATTCCCCCGATCGCGCGGGTTAACCGCCTGTCAGGCGCCCTGGTTCACTTTATGGACAGGCCCTTATCTCGCCCCGGAGCCGGAGAGCAGTGCGGCGAAGGTCTTGGCGCAGATCCCGAGATCGACGGAGAGGCTGCGGTGGCGCAGGTACCAGAGGTCGTACGAGAGCTTCTCCACGGTGGATTCCGCATCGGCGGTGTACCCGCACGACACCTGCGCCCAGCCGGTGATGCCGGGCTTGACGAGGTGGCGGCGCGACCAGTAGGGCACCGTGTCCTCGAGCAGCTCGACGAACTCGGGACGCTCCGGACGCGGTCCCACCACCGACATCTCGCCGCGCAGCACGTTCCAGAGCTGCGGCAGCTCGTCCAGGCGGGAGCGGCGCATGAGGCGCCCGGTGGAGGTCACGCGCGGGTCGCGCTCCTCGGCCCAGATGGGGCGGCCGGGCTCCTCCGCCCCGTCGCGCATGGTCCGGAACTTGTAGATCGTGAAGTGCCGGCCGCCCTCGCCGAGGCGGACCTGGCGAAAGATCAGCGGGCCCTTGCTCAGCTTCACGAACCCGGCGAGCACGACGAAGAGCGGAGCCGTCAGCAGGATGCCGGAGCCGGCGACCGCTATGTCGAAGGTGCGCTTGGCGAAGCGAGTGTACGGCCGCTGGTACAGATGGAGGACGCTCATGAACCACGCAGCGGTCAGACGCCGGACGGGGACGCGGCCGAACGCCTGCTCGTAGAACTGCGGCAGCTCGACGACGCGGAAGCCGCTCGTGGCGACGCCGAGGAGCCTGCCGAAGGCCTCCAGGCGATTCTGCGCCACGGCGACGACGACGAGGTCGGGGCGCTCGCGTTCGATGATCTCGGGCAGGTCGGCGATGCGGCCGAGGAGCGGCGCGCCGGCGACGTGCTCGCTCTGGCGCTCGTCGTCGACGACGCCGACGATGTCGAATGGCGACTCCTGGAGAAGCGAGAGATCCTCGATCAGCTCGGACCCTCCGTCGTTCGCCCCGACGATCAGGACGCGGCGATTGAGGACGAGTGTCTGACGGACGAGGTACTCCCACGTGGCGGCGAGAACGAAGATCCCCGCGGCGAGCTCGAGCAAGACGCGCGGGTGCAGGTGGAGGCCCCGGAACCAGAGGCCGATCGCGGAGGCGAGGACGATGCCGGCAAGGCCCCCGACGAGGCTGGAGGCGGCGCCGCGGGCGGGGAGTGCCAGGCGAGCCGCCGAAGAGGCCCACCGCAACGCGAGGACGAAGACGGTGGAGACGACGAGCGAGGCGCCGATGCCGGCCGGGAAGGAGCCGGAGCGGCCGGCCAGGAGACCGTAAACGGGGAGCCAGACGACCGCGAGCCGACCGAATCCGACGACGCGGAAGACGGTTCGCGAGGAGAGGTCGAGCGCCCGCGAGCGCCCGAGCAGCGGCTCGGCGATCTCGACTACGGGCAACCGCTCGACTCGAGTTTCCTCGAGCGAGGTCATGCCTCAGCCTCCGTGACCGGCAAGAGCCGCATCCGCTGCATACCTCTCTTGTCGAGCCGTAGAGAGCTTGGCTTTAGTTCGACCCCTTGCGTCCGGTGAGGCGCAGGAGAACGCCGCTGCCGATCAGCGCGAGCCCGACCACGGTGAAGAGGCCCAGTTCTGCGCCCGTGAACGGAAGGCTGCTGCCGCGGGGCGGAATCGGAACCGTGCCGCCGCCGCCGGCGCTCTTCCTGCCGCCTTCGACGCCACCGGCAGGCTGTTTGTCGCCCTTTGGCGGCGCCGTCTTGATCTTGATGACCACCACCGGGCTGCCGTAGCCCTGCACCTGCGTGCTGTGCACCGTCCTTTGCAGGTCTGATTTCGAGTACTTGCCGTCGAGCCTGCCGTTATCCGCGGCATCCTTGTAGATCTGCTGCGGCGTAGCGGCGAGCGCCGGCGCAACCGAGACCGCAATCGCGACCGCGGCGACGCCGAATGTGATCGATGCTCGTCTCCCCATTCTTATCGTCCCCTTGTCGTTTCGTCAGTTTCGGACACGGCCGCTGATCTCCGACGGGGTTCCGCCCCGAGCGATGCGAAGCCGAGCTACTCGAGCCGCGGCCACTCGTTTGGGCACACTCCTGAGCCGCCCGCCGCATCACTTCCGCACTCGAAGAGTATGACCATCGCCGGCCGAAAAGACAGTCCCGGACGCCGCATATTCACTCGAACGAGGGAACGGTGAGACCGTCATTCCCTCGTTCCGGGGATCCAGGTACTTCTGGGCCACAGAGGCGAGCGGTTGCCACTTGACAGAGGTAGCCGTCTGTGGGAAAAGGTGTGGGATGAAAGCATCGCTTTCGATCGCCGCCGCCGCGCTCGCGTTCGCGGGCGCCGGTGCCGCACTCGCAGGCGGCACGAGATCCGGCGCGACTCCGAGCATCGGCATCGTCGCCTGCAAAGACGCCAAGATCGTCACCCAGGGGACGTCGAGGTACTGGAAGTGTCTGGGCCAGTTCGGCCTCGGCATTCCTCACACCTCGAAGAAAATCGCCTTCCTCATCTCGAACAAGGGCATCCCGAAAGGATCGTTCTTTACGCTGAACTTCGTCGATGCGAAGACGAAGCAGCCGATCACGAACCCGCTCAAGCTAGGCCCGGTTCGATATGACCCCGGGCTCTGGGAGGTCACGTTCAACGGCCCGTTCTCGGCATTCTCGCTGGAGGTCGACGCGACCTTCACCGGCAAGACGATCGGGACTGCCATTTTCCGGTTCGTCTGAGCCGCCTCCGGCTCGGTTCTGTTGCGCCGCGATTAAGACGCGTTAAGGCGTTCGCCGATCGGTTCAGACAACCGCTCGGCGGTGCTAGCTTCGGCGTAACGTTCCGTTTTCAACTGGAGGTCGGCAGGTGAAAAGCAAACGATCAATGGGTTCGACCGCCGCGCTTGTCGGCGTGGCGGCCGCGATCTTCACGGCCGCGGTGCTCGTGGGCGTGTACGCGAAGCCCGGGCACGGCGGAGAGTCCGGGAGCAAGTCGGCGGCGCCTCTCCTCGCCGCCGGCCCCTCGGCCGTGGCCGGCGCCCAGACCGCAGGCCTCACTGCACAGGCTTCGGCCCAATCCGCGCCGGCGCCCGCGACCGTGAGGCCGAACGTCGCAGACGGCTCGGCCCCGGCCCCCCTGAGCGCCGCCGGCCCGACCGCCAGCGCCGTCTCGGTCGGCGCGCAATCCGCCGCCCCGCTCGGCGTCGCCGCCAACACCTCCGCCGGCGCCATGCCATCCGTGCAGAGCGCCGCCGGCCCGACCGCCAGCGCCGTCTCGGT
>JBBRYP010000049.1:0-36383 GCA_038237515.1 Gaiellales bacterium | reverse complement strand
TCGACCGCACCTGGGCGCCGAAACCGACGGCGCTCTTGCCGATGCGCTTGCCGATGATCTTGTCGAGGCCCGCAAACGCGCCGCCGCAGATGAAGAGGATGTTCGTCGTGTCGATCGAGAGGAACTCCTGGTGCGGATGCTTGCGCCCACCCTGCGGCGGCACCGACGCCACGGTTCCCTCCACGATCTTCAGCAGCGCCTGCTGCACGCCCTCGCCCGACACGTCGCGCGTGATCGACGGACTGTCCGCCTTGCGCGCGATCTTGTCGACCTCGTCGATGTAGATGATCCCGGTCTCCGCCTTCTTGATGTCGAAGTCCGCGGCCTGGATCAGCTTCAGCAGGATGTTCTCGACGTCCTCACCGACATAACCGGCCTCGGTCAGGGCCGTGGCGTCGGCGATCGCGAACGGGACGTTCAGGATCCGGGCGAGCGTCTGCGCGAGATGCGTCTTGCCGCAGCCCGTGGGGCCGAGGAGCAGGATGTTCGACTTCTGGAGCTCGACCTCCCCGTCGTCGGAGCCCATCTGCACGCGCTTGTAGTGGTTGTAGACCGCAACGGAGAGCGTCCGCTTGGCCTCCTCCTGCGAGACGACGTAGTCGTTCAGGAGGGTGTAGATCTCCATCGGCCTCGGCAGGTTGTCGAGGTCGAGGTGCGACGGTGCGGTCAGCTCCTCGTCGATGATCTCGTTGCAGAGATCGATGCACTCGTCGCAGATGTAGACGCCCGGGCCGGCGATCAGCTTCTTGACCTGGCGCTGGCTCTTACCGCAAAAACTGCAGAGCAGCTGCTCGTTGCCCTCAGACGCGCGAGCCACGACTCTCCTTGTACCTCGGATTCACCTTTTCGACCAGCCCTATTTCGGGCGATGTTCGATGACGGTGTCGATGAGGCCGTACTCCGTGGCCTCCTCGGAGCTCATGAAGTAGTCGCGCTCCATGTCCTTGGACACCTTCTCGAGGGGCTGGTCTGTGTGCTTGGCCATGATCTCCTCCATCTTGCGCTTGAGCGCGATCGTCTCACGCGCGTGAATCTCGATGTCGGTCGCCTGCCCCTGGAACCCACCCCACACCTGGTGGATCAGGATCTTGGCGTTCGGCAGCGCCATCCGCTTTCCTTTGGCGCCGGCCGCGAGGAGGAGCGCACCCATGCTCATCGCGATCCCCACGCAGATCGTCTGCACGTCCGGCTTGATGAACTGCATCGTGTCGTAGATCCCGAGCCCTGCATAGACCGAGCCTCCCGGCGAGTTGATGTACAGCGAGATGTCCTTGTCCGGATCCTCCGACTCCAGATGGAGGAGCTGCGCGATGGTCAGGTTCGCGATCTGATCGTCGACGGGCGTGCCGAGGAAGATGATGCGCTCGTTCAGCAGGCGCGAGTAGATGTCGAATGCTCTCTCGCCTCGCGAGGTCTGTTCGATCACCATCGGGATCAGCGGGCTCATCTGCGGATTCATCAACGCTCCTTCATGCCGGGTGTCCAGAGTTTCGTCTCCGCCGCCGCCTGCCCTTTCTCGGGCGTCCAGAGCTTGTCGCGCGCCGCGGCGAGCTCGGCGGGGATCCGCTTGACCTCGGAGACGACGCGATCGAGGGCGGCGCGCAGGCGCAGGTCGTCGCGCAGCTGCTCGCGCGCCGGCCCCTGCCAGATCTCCTCCACGGCCTCTTCGGGAGACTCCTCGTCGGCCGCCTGCTCACGGATGAAAGCTCGCAGCTCCTCGTCCGAGACCTGGAGCGCGAGCTTCTCCGCCACTCCCTCGAGGACGAGCTCGACGGCGACCGCGTGGGCCGCTTCCGCCTGAATCCGCTCCTGGAGCTGCTCCGGCGTCTGGTTCGTGACTGCGAAGTAGGTCTCCGGTGCGATGCCGCGGCGCTCCAGCGAGCGCGCCATTCCCTGGAGGAGCTCGCGCGCGCGCGCGGCGACGAGCGGGCCCGACGGGTCGAAACTCGACGCCGCCACGAGCGCGTCCACGGCTGCGGCGCGGAACTCGGCCTCGATCTCGTCCTCGACCTGCTCCCGCAGGTGCTTCTCGATGTCGCCGCGCAGCTCTTCCAGCGAGTCGAACTCGCTCGCCGCTCGGGCCAGTTCGTCGTCCAAGGGCGGCAACTCGCGCTCCTTGATCTCGTTCAGCGTCACCTCGACCGTGGCCACAGGACCTTCCGCGACCTCGTACTCGATCGTCCTGGTCTGACCCGCCGACATCCCGACGAGGCCCGCCTCGACCTCCTCGAGGATGCGGCCGGAGCCGAGCTCGACGACGTAATCGCGCTGCGTCGTGCCGTCGGGGCCGACGAGATCGATGACCACGGTGTCGAGCGGCTGCGCGGGCCGACCCTCGACCGGGACGAGCGCGGCGACTCCGTGCCGGAGCACCTCGAGCTCGTTGTCGACGAGCTCCGCGGGCACCTCGGCCTCGCGCGCAGGCACCTCGAGCGCGGCCCAGTCGGCCGGCTCGGGAGTCGGCTGCACCGCGACCGTCGCCGTGAAGCGAAACGCTCCCTCCGATGTGTCCGGCAGCTCGTAGTCGTACTGCGGCAGCTCGACCGGCCGGATGCGGGAGGAGGCGACGGCGTTGCGGAACCAGCCGCCGATATGGCTTTCAACGGCTTCCGCGTAGACGCGCTCGCGGCCGACGCGCGCGTAGAGCACCGGCATCGGCACCCTGCCCTTGCGAAAGCCCGGGATGCGAAGCGAGGAGGCGAGGTCGGAGGCGGCGTGATCGACCGCGTGCTTGACGTCGTGCTGTGGAACCTCGACGCTCAGGCGAATCCTGTTCTCGGGCAGCTCCTCGACCTGGGTCAGCACTCGCCCATTGAATCAGAGGGGTGGGGGGCTGCCGCCGGAGCGTCCGGCCTACGGGACCGCCGTCATCCGCAGCTGGCCGCGCACCTCGCCCTCCGGATTCCTCGCCGTGTGAACCTCGACGTAGGCGGCACGGTCGCCGATCGCGAGGAAGATGCTGCGGCTGACGACGATCGCCCCGTGCGCCGCAGGCCCGCACGGGGCGCAGAGGGCAATCGCGACCGCGCCGTTCCGGCCCCTTCGCCCGAGATGGACGTTCGCAGCCGTCGCCAGCCCGGTCAGGCCCTTCAGCGTGAGCGACCAGGTCATCCTCCCCGGTGCCGTCACGCAGTTCTCGCCACCGGCGGGGCACCTGAACGAGCCGCTCGCGCCGAACGTGCCCGTTTGCGGAGCCGGCGTCCCTCGGCCGGGGCACCTCCGCGGCCGCAGTGAGGGCGGCGGAAAGGGTTCGCCGGCCCTGCGGAGGCGCGAGCCGGGCCGCCGGCGGTGGCGGCGCGAGGGCGGCCGCCGTCGCGACGAGAGTCGCCGCGATCACCGAGACGATCGCCAGGAAAAGATCGCGGTCGATGCGGGCGAGAGGACTCGAACCTCCAAGGGCCGAAGCCCAACGGGACCTAAACCCGTCGCGTCTCCCAGTTTCGCCACGCCCGCGATGGTTCGAGGCTAGCGCAGGCGGGTACGGCACGCGCATGGCCACACCCGAGGATCGTGAGCGCGAGAGCCGCGAGTCGGCGGAGACGAAGTTCGAGCAGGCGGTCGAGGAAGAGACCGAGCAGCGCCAGGAGGACGCCGAGAAGGTCGCTGACGTGCCGCCGCCGCGCGACGAGCGTTAGGGGCCTAGTTCCGCTCGAGGAGTGTCACGGGGAAGCCGCCGACGCGGATGACGTCGCGCCAGCCGGCGGGCGGCTCGAAGTGTGCGTCGACCCGCAGCGGCACCGCGACGAGCACCTCGCCGCCGCGCAGGAATGCGCAGACGCGAGGACCGGCGTCGATCGGCTCGTAGGAGCCGGCGAAAGCTTCGGGCCGCCGCGTGCGGAGGTCGAGCGCTCGCCGGATCAGGTGGAGCTTTGAATCCGGCTCGGACGCAGCCGAGGCAAGGAGGCGGCGGCGGAGCTGCCAGTCGACCGGCCGGCGATTGTCAGGGTCGACCAGGGCGCGGTAGGTGAGCTCGTCGCCCTGATAGATGTCCGGGACGCCGGGCGCGGTTAGCTTCAGGAGGGTCATGCCGAGCGAGATCTGCCCGTCGAGTGGAGCGAGCCTCTCCACGAACGCCGCCACCGCGGGGTGGGCGTGCACCTCCCGCGCATACCGCTGCACCCGCCGCTCGGCCTCCTCGTCGGGCGCTAGCCAGCTCGAGGTGCGTTTGCCCTCCCGCAGCGCCTTCTCGAGATATCCGTCGAGACGCTCGGGCTCGATCGGCCAAGCGCCGACGACGGTCTGGTAGACGAGGTACTCGTCGTTGCCGCTCTCGAGGCCGCCGAGGTCGCCGCGGAGCCGCCGCACGAGCGCCTCCCACTCCTCCGGGACCCACGTGAGCGCGACCAGACGCGCCCGCACGTCCCCGGAGCGTTTGGTGTCGTGGGTGGTCGTCGCCAGCAGGTGCCGCGGGAAACGCGCGGCGCGCTCGAGGTTGCCGGCGTGGAACTCGTCGAGCGGGAGCGAGAAGCGTGACGGATCGCTGCCGACCTCGTTCAGGGCGAGCAGGCGGTTGTAGCGGTAGAAGGCGGTGTCCTCGACGCCCTTCGCCATCACGGGCGGCGTCGTCTGCTGGAAGCGGGTGACGAAGACGTCGTGCCCCCGCTCCTCGAGCGACAGGATCGAGGCCAGCCGCGGCGGCAGCGCCGCTTCGGCGAGGGCAGCCCGATCCTGGGCGTCGACCCGTGCGGTGTCGGGCTCGACGTAGGTGCGGTAGACGCGGAGCGCGGCCAGTGCCTCGGGCAGATCGAGCCCTTCCGCAGCGCCGACGAGCGCGGCGCGAAGCCGCTCGACCTCCGGCTCGAACGTCGTACGGGCCTGCTCGAGTTTGCAGTCGCCAACAAGGGTCTCCCAGCTGTCCCCGACGCCGGCGATCTCCCCGTAGAGTGCCGTCAGCGGCTCCTCGGCGCGGGGATCGACGAAGAGCGCCGTCGCGTCGTTTGCGAACTCGTAGCCGGTCGTGCCCTCGACCGGCCAGTCGCGTAGCCGCTCTCCCCGCTCGAGAATCTTCTCCACCCACACGTGCCCGACGCCGGCCTCTCTCAGCCGGCGCAGGTAGCCGGCGGGGTTCGCGAGGCCGTCGGGATGGTCGATCCGCACGCCGTCGACGAGGCCCTCGCGGACGAGCTCGATCACCTTCGCATGGGTGATCTCGAACACCTCGGCGTCCTCCTGGCGCACGCCGGCCAGCTCCCCCACGTCGAAGAAGCGCCGGTGCGAGCCGGTACGCCAGTCGAGGTCGAAAAACTTCGCACGCCAGAGAGGGTCGCGCCAGAACGGGTTCTCGTCGCTCGCCGCCATGTGGTTCGGGACGATGTCGAGGAGGACGCCGAGGCCCGCACAGCAAAGGGAACGGAACTCCTCTTCGCCACCGAGCTGCTCCGACACGCGCGTCGGGTCGGCGACGTCGTAGCCGTGCGTCGAGCCCTCCCGCGCCTGCAGCGAGGGCGACAGGTAGAGGTGAGAGACACCAAGTTCCAGGAGGTAGGGAACGAGCGCCCGCGCCTGTGCGAAGCCGAGCTCCGGCCCCAGCTGCAGACGGTAGGTGCACCGGAGCTCGCTCACCGCGGCGAGGGGCAGGTCACGCCCGCCGCAGAAGCACGAGCGAGAACTTCTCGAGCGAGACCTCCGCCCGCACCGGGTAGAAGCGGCCGCCGTTTGCGAGCTCCGGCTCGGAAGTCGAGAGCTCGAGCGTCCAGCGCGCACCGAACCGGCGCGGCGGGAGCCTGAACGTGACGGGCTCGTAGTGCGCGTTCAGGAGCACGATGAAGGACTCGTCCTCGACCTGCTCGCCGCTCTGGGTGCGCGTCGCCAGCTCGCTGCCGTTCAAGAACGAGCCCAGCGCGTGCGCGTCCGCCTGGTCCCAGTCGTTCTTCGTCATCCGCCGGCCGTCGGGGCGGAACCACCACACGTCGGGCAGGCCCGAGCCGGCAAGCTCCTGCCCCGCGAGGAACTTCGCGCGACGGAAGAGCGGATGGCGCTTCCGCAGCGAGATCAGGCGGCGCGTGAAGTCGAGCAGCCGCTCCTGCTCCTCGTCGAACTCCCAGTGGAACCACGAGATCTCGTTGTCCTGGCACCACGCGTTGTTGTTGCCGCCCTGGGAGCGGCCGAACTCGTCCCCCCCCAGCAGCATCGGCACGCCCTGCGAGAGGAAGAGCGTCGCGAGGAAGTTTCGGCACTGCCGCGCCCGCAGCGCGTTCACCCCGGGGTCGTCGGTCGGCCCCTCGACGCCGGAGTTCCAGCTGCGGTTGTCGTCGGTGCCGTCCCGGTTCTCCTCCTCGTTTTGCTCGTTGTGCTTCTCGTTGTAGGCGACGAGGTCGGCGAGCGTGAAGCCGTCGTGGGCGGTGATGAAGTTGATCGAGGCGAAGGGCCGGCGCCCGTCGTGCTGGTACAGGTCGCTCGAGCCGCTGAAGCGCGAGGCGAAATCCGCCGCCGGTGCCTGGCCGCGCCAGAAGTCGCGGATCGCGTCGCGGTAGAGGCCGTTCCACTCGGCCCAGAGAACCGGGAAGTTGCCGACCTGGTAGCCGCCCGGACCGACGTCCCAGGGCTCGGCGATCAGCTTGACCTGCGAGAGAACGGGATCCTGATGGATCGTGTCGAAGAACGCCGAGAGCCGGTTGACGTCGTAGAACTCGCGCGCGAGCGCGGAGGCGAGGTCGAAGCGGAACCCATCGACGTGGCACTCGATCACGAAGTAGCGCAGCGAGTCCATGATCAGCCGCAGGACGCTCGGATGGACCGGGTTGAGGCTGTTGCCCGTCCCGGTGAAGTCCATGTAGAAGCGAGGCTCGTGGGGGACGAGGCGGTAGTAGGCCAGATTGTCGATCCCCTTGAACCCGAGCAGCGGGCCCAGGTGGTTTCCCTCGGCGGTGTGGTTGTAGACGACGTCGAGGATCACCTCGATGCCGGCGCGGTGGAGCGCCTTCACCATCCCCTTGAACTCGCGCACTTGCTCGCCGCGCGTGCCGGTCGCGGCGTACAGGGCGTGCGGCGCCAGGAAGCCGATCGAGCTGTAGCCCCAGTAGTTCGTCATCCCCCGCCCGGCGAGGAACTGCTCGTCCGCGATGTGGTGGACCGGCAGCAGCTCGACCGCGGTCACCCCGAGTGACTGCAGATGCTGGATCGCGGCGTCCGAGGCGAGGCCCGCGTAGGTGCCGCGAAGGTCCTCGCGCACCTCGGGCTGGAGCTTCGTGAAGCCCTTGACGTGCACCTCGTAGATGACCGTTTCGTGCCAGGGCGTCGCGGGCCGCAGCATGTCGTCCTCCTCCCAGTCGAAGGAGGGGTCGATCACGATGCACTTCGGAATCGCAGCGGCGTCGTCGTGGTCGTCGCGCGTCAGGTCGGCGTCGTCGTCGAGCGAGGGAACGTAGGGGAGCGCGTTGCCCTGCGACCAGCGAATCGGACCCTCGATCGCCTTCGCGTACGGGTCGATGAGGAGCTTCGCCGGGTTGAAGCGCAGGCCGGCCGCCGGCTCGTAGGGACCGTGGACGCGGAAGCCGTAGCGCTGACCGGGACCGATTCCGCGGACGTAGCCATGCCAGTTCTGCGCTGTCCGCTCGGCCAGCTCGAGCCGCGTCTCCCCGTCGTCCTCGTCGAAGAGGCAGAGCTCGACCCGCTCGGCGTGCTCGGAGAAGAGCGAGAAGTTCGTTCCCTTCCCGTCCCAGGTCGGACCGAGCGGAAAGGGCTGGCCGGGCCAGGTCTCAGCCACCGGCGCTCCCGGTCCGCTCGGCGCGGCGGCGCGCGAAGTCGGCGACGAGGCGGGCGGTCCCTCGGGACACGTCCAGGGCCTGTCCCCGGACACGCCTTTCGGCGACGAGGCTGCCGGCGGCGCGGGACACGTCCAGGGTCTGTCCCCGGACACGGCTCTCGCGGACGCCTCCGAGGGGCCGCCGGGAGCCGAGCAGGTCGCGGTAGCGCTCGCGCAGGCCCGGCACCTCGACGCGCGTCAGCTTCGAGCGCTCGAAGGTGCCGGGATCCTGTGGATCGGGCACCTCGCGGCCCGAGAACGACGAGAAGGCCTCGAACTCCTTCTTTCGCCCTTCGCGCGTCGCGCGGGCGATCTCGGGGTCGACGTGATCCGTGAAGAACTGGAACGGCGCCCGCTCGCCGTATTCCTCCCCCATGAAGAGGAGCGGAGTCTGCGGTGCGAAGAGGAGGCACTCGGCCCGAAGCCGGAGCTCGTCGAGCGCGGGACGGTCGCCGACCGCCCGGTTGCCGACCTGGTCGTGGTTCTGCGAGCAGAAGACGAGCCGCTCGGGCGGCGTGCGCCGGTACTGCGCCGCCAGGCCCTGGATCGACCCGTACTGGGCGTAGTAGCCATCCCGCTCGCCCGTCAGGAGGACGTGCAGCTCGTGGTGGAACTCGTCCGCCCACTGGGCGTCGTGGCCCCACTCCTCGATCGGGCGCAGGTCGCCCGTCTCCATCTCCGAGATCACGAGCGCCCGCGGGTTCACGGCGTGCACGCGCTCGGCCAGTTCGGCGAGCACGTGAGGGGCCGAGTCGTCGAAGACCGCGTGGGTCGCGTCGAGGCGGAGCCCGTCGACTCTGTAGTCGCGCACCCAGAGCTCCGCGTTCTGAATCGCCCACTCGCGCACGCCGCGCTGCGAGTAGTCGATCGCGTCGCCCCAGAAGGTGGCATGGCGGTCGGTGAAGTAGGGGCCGAAGGCGGCGATCGCCTCCGAACCCGGGCCGATGTGGTTGTAGACGACGTCGAGGATGACGCCGAGCCCTTCCGCGTGCGCCGTGTCGACGAGGCGGGCGAAGCCCTCGGGGCCTCCGTACACGGCGTGCGGAGCGTAGGCGTAAACCCCGTCGTAGCCCCAGCCACGATTCCCCGGAAACGTCGCGACCGGCATCACCTCGACCGCGGTCACGCCGAGCTCGCGGAGCTCGCGCAGGTACGGGACGACGCCGTCGAAGGTCCCCTCGCGACTGAACGCCCCCACGTGCAGCTCGTAGACGACGAGATCCTCGGGCACGAGCTCGGGACCCGGCCGGACGCGCGGGCCGGCGACGACGCGCGAGGGCCCGCGAATGCCCTCGGGCTGGAGTCGCGAGCAGGGGTCGGGCAAGGCGCGGCCGTCGTCGAGCACCAGTAGGTAGTCGTCGCCCGGTCGGGCGAGCGTCTCCCCCTCGTGGACTCCCCCGCCGAGGGCCGTCAGCTCGTGTCGGCGCTCGTCGAGGCGCACGGCGACGCTCCGCGCCCCGGGCGCCCAGACGCGAAACCGCGTGCGCTCCGCGTCAACGGGAACGGCCCCGAGGGGCCGCCGGCGGTTGGGGTCGTCGTGCAAGGGGCGAGAGCGTACCCAGGCTCCCGCGCCTTGAACCCGACGGTCGCGGCGCGCTTACCTCCACCCCGGGAGCCACGAGACGACGTGGCTGATCCCGGGCGAGATCAGGGACAGCGGGAAGATCAGCAGAAGGAAGAGGGCGAGGAGCACGATCACAGCGGCCGGCGAGGGCTCGGCGCTCGAGCCCGAGGCCTCCTGGGCAGGCGTCACGGCGGGAGGCTCGACCGCGGGAGGCTCTGGTGGGGGTGCTTCGAGCTTCGAGCGGACGACCGCATTGACCAGGAAGAAGAGCGCCACTGTCAGGGCCAGGTAGGGCACGAGCGTCCAGCCGGCCCGCGCCGCCGGGCGCGTGTCGGTTGCGATGCCGAGCCCGAGGAGCGTCCCGACTCCGGCGGCGGCGAGCGCCAGCAGGAGGATGACGAGGATCCGGTGGCGCCGGATCCACAGGGCAGCGCCGACGAGGGAGCCCACTGTCCCGGCGAGTCCGGCCACGAACTTCAGCAGGCCGTGCGAGCGGACTCCCTGGAGGACGCCGGTCGAGACCGCGGCCGCTCGAGTGATGGTCTGGACGAACGGGGCGCCGCCGGTTCGCGCGAAGACGCGCTCTACGTCGTGGCCTCGCAGCGCCTCCAGGATCGCCTCCGGCGACGGGTGCCCTTCGGCGAATGCCCCGGCCCCGAGGATCAGTCTCGCATCGGCCTCCCCCATGTCCGCGAACTGCTCCTCGACGATCGCGAGTTGCGCGTCCTGAACGAGCTGCGGGGCGAGCGGATGCTCGTTCCCGAGCACCGTCCGGACGATCCGCTCCGCCGCGTCCAGCCGCCCCCAGAGGATGTCGTTCTCCCGCCACGCGCGCGCGAAGAAGCCGCCGAAGTGGTGGAGCGATGTCCCCGCTAGCTTCTTGCGCGGCTTGTAGCCGGGATTGTCGAGCGAGCGCTGAACCTCCTCGACCTCGTTCACGAGAGCCGTCCCTTCCTGGCTGCTCAGGCGGACGACCTTCACCGGCGTCGCCTCTTCCGCGACGCCGTAGACGAAGGGAAGCGTGATCGCGTCGTAGACCTCGTACCGCTCGGAGAGCCTGCGGAGGTACGCGATCGCAGCCGCGACGGCGTCGCCTCGCGCCGCAGCCCCGTCCCCGGGAGCGAGCGTCGCGTCGACGGCGGCCGTCGCGCGCGAGAACACGCCTTCCATGACCCCGGCGAGAACGGCGCGTGCCCGGTCGAGGCCTCCCAGCCGCTCCTCGGTCAGCAGCGCCTTCGGCTCGACCCGCCTTGCGAGCACGTCGTGCACCTGCCCCGAGCTGAAGAGGCCGGTGAGGAGCGACCGCAGGTCTCCCTGGGCGTCGCCGGAGCCGGTCGGCGAGCGGAGGGTCCGCGTCGAGCCGCGGATGTCGATGAAGGCTCCGTTCACCCTTCGCCGGACGCTGCCGAGGGTTTCGAGATAGGCGCCGAAGTCGGCCGGGCCCGGTGTCACCCAGCCCTCCGCCGCGTCCGGCGGCCGAGTACCCATCATCAGGTCGTCGAGGCGCCCGAGGACGAACTTCAGCCTGCGCAGGCGGAAGCGGACGTCGAACTCGCGGAGGAACCGGTCCTCGAAGTCGATCCGCGCCTCCTTGCGCGCCTCCTCGGCCGCCTGATCCGCCGCCGCCTCCGCGCCACCGGCTCGGGCCGCCGCCGCCGCCGTGTCCTGGGCCCGCTCGCGCGTCACGTCGAACCACGTCCCGAGCAGGAGGCGGATGGCCGACTCCTCGTCGGACGCCTCGTCGAACCCGACCAATCGGGTGACGAGGTTGGCGAGGTCGTCCAGGACCGTGGCGAGCTTCAGCCGGTGGTAGGCGCGGTACTGGGCGGCCTCCGGCGTCGTCGCGCGGCGGACGGCATCGCGCCAGGCATCGACGGAGCTCTCCTGCCAGTCCAGCAGCACGGGCTCGTCGGCGATCCGCCGCATCCGATCCAGCCGGTCGAGCTCTCGGTTGCGCTCCAGCACGCGCTGGATGTCCTCGCGAATCGTCTCCGCGCGCGGGAGAGTCGTCTTCGCGAGCATCACATTTGTTAGGGGGTCGGGACGGTCGGGCGGCTGGGGCCAGGCGGGAGCCGCACCGGCGGGGAGCAGCGGCGGCAGCGCCGGGTCCGGCTCCACATAGATCAACCGGCGGTCGACGGGCAGGTCCGCCCGCTGCCGCAGGAGGCGTTCGGTGGCCCAGCTGAAGGGCTTGTTGTCGAGGTAGCCTCCGTCGCCGAACGCCGTCAGGCGCCACGGCTTCGCCTCCTCGACGGCCTTCCCGAGGGCGCGGGCGCGCCGCCAGTAGTCGGAGAGGTAGCGCTGCCAGCGCTCGGAGTCCGACACCCTGCCGTAGCCGAGCGCGTCCGCTGCGTCGTCGGTGTCCGCGAGCGTCATCGGCTCGAACGCGAACGGAAATGCCGAGGTGCAACGCGCGGCATAGGCGAGGAAGGGGTCGACCTCGCGGCCGAAGTCGTCCCTCCGGCTTCCGACCGCGTACTCCGTGCCGTAGCCGAAGTGGAAGACGTTGCGGTAGCGCTTCTCGTAGACCACCCCGTCCGCGAGCTCGATCGGGAGCTCGAGTCCGTACAGGTCCGTGGCGGTCAGCCACAGGTCGAGCTCGTCGACCAGCGTCGATTCTCCCTGGACGACGGCAGGGCCGGGGCCGGCATCGCTCATCCCCCTGAACGCGAAGAGGAGCTGGCGGTACATCCTCCGGCTGTTCAGCGCCGAGGTCGGCGGCGAAGCGAGCGAGAGACCGGAGAGCGAGGCGGAGCCGCCCGCCTCGCGGACGGATTGCTCGTCGTTGACGAGGGACGCGATCTCGCCCTCCTCCACCCAGAGGCGGCGCAGAGCGCGGAGCGACTCGTCGTTCGCGAGCGCCTTCGCGAGGAAGGCTCCGTTGATCCCGCCCGCCGAGCTGCCGGAGACGACGTCGACGACGAAGCGCGTCCGCACCGGCGCCTCCGGCCCGGGATCCTCGTCGAGTCGCGAGCCCCAGCCGACGAGACGACCGAGCCGCCGGTAGACCTGCCCCGACCCGCCGAGCTCGTGGTCGCCGAGCAGGACGCGCTCCGACTCGTGACCCGACGGGAGCTCCGGGGCCGTCGCGCGCACGAGCTCCAGCAGCTCCTGGACGACGCCGTTGATGTAGATCGCGAGCGAGACGCCGCCGTAGAGGACGACGGCGAAGCGCATCTCCTGAGAGGGCCGGAACGGCGGCCGCCCCTGCGCCGCGAGCCCCCGGTCGTGGGGCGCGTCTGATGTCTGCGGGAGGGCCGCGGGAGCGCTCGCCAGCTCGCCCGTCGCCGTGGATGTCTCGCTCATTACCTACCCCTCTGGAGCCCGGTCCTCACGGCCGCCGACTCTTGTGCGTCGGAGGCGCCCTGTCAAGTTCCGCGACGAAGACGCCGCGACGTCCGGCGCCCGCTCGATAGTCGCGCCATGATCCGGGAAGAGCTCGACCGCCTCGTCGGCTGGAAGGAGCGCCACAGACGGGTGACGGCTCGGCTGCTGTTGCTCCTCGCGGCGACGCTGCTGGTCGATGCGATCGGCACCGTGCTCATCTACTTCCTCGAGCGCCACGCGCAGCACACCGAGGTGAGGACGCTCGGCCAGGCGCTCTTCTTCAGCAGCGTCCAGCTGCTGACGGTCTCCTCGCAGATCAGGAACCCGCTGACCCCGGCCGGGCGGGCCGTCGACGTCGCGCTGGAACTATGGGCGGTAATTGCCGTCGCGGGGTCGGCCGGCGCGATCGCCTCCTTCTTCCAGTCCGCCGACCCCTAGTACTCTCGGCCCCTACGGGCCCTGCGGCAGAGCCGGAGCACCCACAGCCATCGGCAGCTCGCTCGGGTTCGCCTCACATGTCCGGCAAGGGTGGGCCGAACGGACTAGCACTATTTCTTCGCCGGGCGCACGAACGTCATCCCGGCAGCGACTCCTCGAAGTTCCTCGATGTTTGCAGCCGCAACGCGCAAGACATACGCGCGATCGGCAGTAGTCCACTGGCCCGAAGACGATGGACCAGGCATCGCATCATGGACAGTGGCTCGGTATGTCACTCCGCCCTCGCGCCACGTGATAGCCAAATGGAAGGAGATTAGGCCATCTCCGTAGCTGCCCGATCCCAGAAAGTACTCGAGCTGGGCGTTACGCTCTCGGATGCGTAGGCGGCGTAGCTTGACGAATGCACCGTTGTCTGTGCGGGGTGAAGTGCTTGCGATGAACACCCAATGGCTCGTGGGGAGCCCGTTTGGGTGGAGCGGCTTGCCGCCGCCGTCGAGAACATAGCCCGCCCGAGTCGGGACAAGGTGGCTCGTATTCACCGTCGGCGCAAGATTCGCGGGGACTTGCTCCGGGCAAAGTACAGGGCGTCGCATAACCGATGCTGCGCGCTTGCAAAAGCTACCAATCCAGGCGGGTCGTGGACCCAGGCGAACATCCGCACGCGCCTGATTGACAGCAGCTATCGAAAGCGGACACACCGCGAGTGCGATAGCCAAGGCGACAGAGGCCGTCGCACTCACGGGTGCACGAAGCATCGAGTCATCAACGGCAGGTTGCGCTTCATCCATTCGTCGAGTTAGCCTAGCGACGCGCCCGTGTTCGCCGTCCTTCTTGCCGCGCAGGAACGGCAAGAGAAGCATCGCCGCGGTGTCTGGGCCGATGCCGCTAACCATTGCGATGACGTTCGGCCCACTCAATGGAGCGCTCACCGGCGCAGCGGTCGGAGCCTCCCACGGGCTGGGCCGTGCGCTTGCGACGATCCAGCTCGTTCGGGTCCGATCGCAAGGTCCGCGCACGCCGATGGAGATCGTCCTCCGTCAGCTCCGCTGGCGCATGGCGGACGGCGTCACCCTCAGCTTGATCGGAGGCGTCCTGCTTGTACACGCGATCTAAGTAGCAAAGACCGCGGCACGAGCTTCCGCTTCCGCTGACCAAGTTCTCCGCGCCCATCATCCGGTAGGCCGCTGTACGCGACCTAACCGGAGTATTTTCGCTCGACTCGAAATCGAACGCGCGTTGGCGAGGTCGACTACTGCATCTTGCACTCCTGCGTCTGAGTCCCCAGGCGTGAACACCGAGAAACGCGATCCGGCCCGCGGCTCTCGACCAGGACGGCTGCAAGCTGGAAGCGAACCCAGCGGTGAGGCGCCGGCGGGGCTCCCTTCGGTGGCGCTCCGTGGCGTTAGAGATAAGACCCGCCGTCGCGCCCCTCGTCAGGCCGGCGCGCGGGCCCCCTCCGGCACGAGCCACAGCACCCCGAGGGGCGGCAGCGTCAGCTCGGCCGACTGCGGCTGGTCATGCCAGGGCCGCTCCTGCGTCTCGACGCCGCCGAGGTTGCCGACGTCCGATCCCCCGTAGTAGGTCGAGTCGGTGTTGATGGCCTCGACCCAGCGCCCCGGCCGCGGCAGCCCGAGCCGGTACGCCGATCGCGGGAGCGGCGACAGGTTGCAGACGCAAACCAGCACCTGTTCGGCGTCAGAAGCGAAGCGCGCGAAGGCGATCACGTTCGCCGAGGCGTCGTTCGGCTCGATCCAGCGGAAGCCGGCGGGGTCGAAGTCGACCTCCCAGAGCGCGGGCGCCGCTCGGTAGCGATGGTTCAGATCGCGGACGAGCTGCTGGACGCCCTGATGCTCCGCGCTCTCGAGCAGGTGCCAGTCGAGCGAGCGGTCGTGGCTCCACTCGCGCTCCTGCGCGAGCTCGCCGCCCATGAAGAGGAGCTTCTTTCCCGGGTGCGCCCACATGTAGGCGTAGAGCGTGCGCAGGTTCGCGAGCTGCTGCCAGCGGTCGCCGGGCAGCTTGCTCAGAAGCGAGCCCTTCCCGTGCACGACCTCGTCGTGCGAGAGCGGGAGGATGAAGTTCTCGGAGAAGGCGTACATGAGCGAGAACGTCAGCTGGTGGTGGTGGAAGCGCCGGTGGACCGGCTCCCGCTGGAAGTAGTCCAGCGTGTCGTGCATCCAGCCCAGGTTCCACTTGAAGCCGAAGCCGAGGCCGCCGAGGTAGGTGGGCCGCGAGACGCCGGGCCACGCAGTCGACTCCTCCGCCGCGGAGACGACGCCCGGCTCGGCCGCGTGCATGACAGTGTTCAGCTCCTTCAGGAACGCAACGGCTTCGAGATCCTCACGCCCGCCGAAGGCGTTCGGCACCCACTCGCCCTCGCGGCGCGAGTAGTCGAGGTAGAGCATCGAGGCGACCGCGTCGACGCGCAGGCCGTCGGCGTGGCATTCGCGCAGCCAGTAGAGCGCGCTCGCGAGGAGGAAGTTGCGCACCTCGTGCCGGCCGTAGTTGAAGACGAGGGTGCCCCAGTCGGGATGGGCTCCGCGCCGCGGATCGGCGTGCTCGTAGAGGGCCGTCCCGTCGAAGCGGGCGAGCGCCCACTCGTCGCGCGGGAAGTGGGCCGGCACCCAGTCGAGGAGCACCCCGATTCCCTCGCGGTGCAGGCGGTCGACGAAGGCGCGGAAGTCGTCGGGCGAGCCGAACCGGGCGGTGGGTGCGAAGAAGCCCGTCACCTGATAGCCCCAGGAGCCTCCGAAGGGATGCTCCATCACCGGCAGCAGCTCCACGTGCGTGAACCCGAGGTCGTTGACGTAGGCCGCGAGCTCGTCCGCGAGCTCGAGGTAGGAGAGTGGGCGGCCGTCCTCCAGCACGTTCTGCCGCCACGAACCGAGGTGCACCTCGTAGATCGACATCGGCTCCGCGTGGGGGGATGCGGCCCGTCGCCGCTCGAGCCAGGCCTCGTCACCCCACTCGTGGCGCGGCTCGTGGACGATCGACGAGGTCTGCGGGGGCGCCTCCGTGCGGAAGGCGTACGGGTCGGCCTTCAGGCGCTGCACCCCGTCGGCACCCCGGATCGCGTACTTGTAGGCGGTTCCGTCGGAGATTCCCGGGACGAAGAGCTCCCAGATGCCCGAGGCACCGAGAGCCCGCATCGGGTTCAGCCGGCCGTCCCACCCGTTGAAGTCGCCGACGACGCTGACTGCGCGGGCGCCGGGGGCCCAGACCGCGAACGCCGTTCCCGCCACGCCCTCGACCTCGCGCAAGTGCGCCCCCAGCCGGTCGTAGAGCGCCTCGTGGCGCCCCTCTCCCGCCAGGTGCAGGTCGAGCTCGCCGAGCGTCGGCAGGAACGAGTAGGGGTCGCGCAGGGTGAACGTCCCGCTCGGGTAGGAGACCTCGAGCCGGTAGTCGAGCGGGAGGCTCGCCCCGGTGACCACTCCCTCGAAGAGCCCGTCGCCGCGGGCAGCGAGCTCGACCCCCATCGGCAGGGCGACGACCCGCTCGGCCTCGGGCCGGTACGCCCGCACCACCACCCCGTCCTCGACGGGATGGGCTCCCAGAAACCCGTGTGGGTTCGTCGGGTCGAACAGCAGGCGGCTCACGCGCGCCCCTCGCGGGCGCGGACGGGCGGCACGGGCCTCAGACGGCCGCCGGCTGCTCGAGCAGCCGCACGATGCCGGCGACGGGGATCGAAAGCCACTCGGGACGGTTGTTCAACTCGTAGCGCAGCTCGTAGACCGCCTTCTCGAGCTCGAAGACGGATAGGAGCCGCTCCACTCCGGCGCGATTCGACGGCACGAGGCTCGTGTCGACGGCCGCCAGGTAGGCCGCGAGGAACTCGTCGCGCGCCTGCTCCTCCCACCCCGGCGGCGCCTCGATGCCCCGCAGGAGCTCGGACGCCGACGCGGCGTAGGCGAACGAGCGGAGCATGCCGGCGACATCGCGGAGCGGAGAGCGCTTCCGGCGCCGATCGACGAGGGAGCGCGCCGGCTCCCCCTCGAAGTCGAGGATCACCCAGTCGTCTTGCGCCCACAGCGTCTGACCGAGGTGGAAGTCGCCGTGATGGCGGATCACGCGCCCGATCGGCCCGACGTGCGCGAGGAGCCGGACCTGCTCGCGCACCTCCTCGCCGCGCCCCGCGATCGGCGACAGAGCCTCGTGATCCGGCAGCGTCAGGAACATCCGCTCGATCTCCTCGTCGATCGTCGCGGTGAGGAGGCCGAGCGACTCCGCACTCGGCTCCTCCGGGCAAAAGGCGGGGTCGTGTGAATCGGACGCCAGCACCGTGTGCATCGCCCCCGTCACCTCGCCGAGGCGCCGGAGGCGCCGGAGGAACCGCTCGGGCTCCTCCGCGAGCTCGTCGAGCGCGAGCTCCCAGCCGTCGCGGCCGTGGGGAACGAAGCGCTGGAGAACTCCGAGCGTGACCTCCATCGGCCCGCCGGCGTACTGGTACCACCCTGCGAGAGCGGCGATGTTGGCGAATCCATGCGCGGTCAGGAAGCGCAGCATCTCGAGCTCCGGATTGATCCCGGGCTCGATTCGCCGGAAGGCCTTCAGAATCAGCTCCTCGTCCAGGACGATCGAGCTGTTCGACTGCTCGCTCTCGATCGCGCGCGCATGCGCGAGCACCCCCCGGGCGCCCGCGAACCCCTCCATCGGACAGAAGGACATCGCGCCCTCGCCGGTCTTCTGAGTGAGGCCCGCTCGCATCGCGCCGACCAGCTCGCGCGCGAGCTCGGGATCGGCGAGAGCCTCGTAGACCACCCACTCGTCGAGCTCGCCGATCACGCCGTCGCTCCAGCCCGCGTCCGCACGCCGGACGCCGAGCAGCAGCTGGTAGGTCTCGTGGGTCCCGGGCTGGAAGCGCACCTCCACGAGCGCTGAGAGCAGCAGCGGCTCGGTGGTCCGGACGACCGCCGCGTCGACGACGCGGGCGTGGGCGACCTCGCGCTGCTTGGACCCGAACCACCGCTGCTTCGTGACGTAGTCGATCAGGACCCGCTCGTCGAGTCCGGCGAGCGCAGCGACGACGTCATTCATCGGGCTGCCTCAACTGGAACCAGAAGAACCCCCTGGGCGCGAGCGTGAGCAGGTACGGCAACGAGCCGATTCTCGGGAACCGGCTCCTGCCGATCATCTCCTCGGGCACCTTACCCTCGTAGCGCGAGAGGTCGAGCTCGACGGCCTGGGCCGAGCGGGCCAGGTTGTGGACGCAGAGCACGACGTCGTCCTCGTAGGAGCGGACGTGCGCGAAGATTCGAGGGTTGGCCGAGCGCAGGGGCTCGTAGGTGCCGAGCCCGAACACGGGATGCTCCTTGCGCAGAGCGACGAAGCGGTGCAACCAGCGCAGGAACGAGGTGGGGGTGCGGAGCTCCGCCTCCACGTTCACTGCCTGGTAGCCGTACACGGGGTCCATCAGCGGCGGCAGGTAGAGCTGCGCGAAGTCGGCACGCGAGAAGCCTCCGTTGCGGTCGCCCGTCCACTGCATCGGCGTCCGGACGCCGTCGCGATCGCCGAGGTAGACGTTGTCGCCCATCCCGATCTCGTCGCCGTAGTAGAGGACGGGTGAGCCGGGCAACGAGAAGAGGATCGCGTGCATCAGCTCCACTTCGTCGCGGCCGTTGTCGAGGAGCGGCGCGAGCCGGCGCCGGATCCCGAGGTTGAGCTTCATCCGGGGGTCCTTCGCGTACTCGCCGTACATGTAGTCGCGCTCCTCGTCGGTCACCATCTCGAGCGTCAGCTCGTCGTGGTTGCGCAGGAAGAGGCCCCACTGGGCGTTCTCCGGGATGGCCGGCGTCCGCTCGAGGATCTCGTAGACCGGGGTCGCGTCCTCCCGGCGCAGGGCCATGAACATGCGGGGCATGACGGGGAAGTGGAAGGCCATGTGGCACTCGTCGCCTTCCCCCATGTACGCGACCACGTCCTCGGGCCACTGGTTGGCCTCGGCGAGCAGCACGCGGTCTGGGTAGTTCGCGTCAACCTCCGAGCGGACGCGCCGCAGGTACTCGTGCGTCTCCGGGAGGTTCTCGCCGTTCGTGCCGTCGCGCTCGTAGAGGTAGGGGACCGCATCGAGGCGAAAGCCGTCGATCCCGAGGTCGAGCCAGAAGAGCAGCACGGCGATCATCGCGTCCTGGACGTCCGGGTTGTCGTAGTTGAGGTCGGGCTGGTGGCTGAAGAAGCGGTGCCAGTAGTACTGGCCGCGCACCGGGTCCCACGTCCAGTTCGACGGTTCGGTGTCGAGGAAGATGATGCGCGCCTCCGGCCAGCGCTCGTCGTTGTCCGACCAGACGTACCAGTCGCCCCTCGGCCCGGCCGGATCCTGCCTCGACTCCTGGAACCACGGGTGGTCGGCGGAGGTGTGGTTCATGACGAGGTCGGCGATCACCCGCATCCCGCGCTGGTGCGCGGCCTCGACGAAGGCCCGGAAGTCCTCGACGGTGCCGTAGTCGGGGTGGATCGCGTAGAAGTCCGCGATGTCGTAGCCGCCGTCACGCAGCGGCGAGACGTACATCGGCAGCAGCCAGATCACGTCGATCCCGAGCCACTGCAGGTAGTCGAGCTTGTCGATCAGCCCGCGGAAGTCGCCGGCGCCGTCGTCGTTCCCGTCGAAGAAGCCGCGGATGTGGATCTCGTAGAAGACCGCGCGCTTGAACCAGAGCGGGTCGCGCTCGAACCAGTGCCCCGGCTGCGCCTCGGCGGCCGCCCGTCGAGCCTCGCTCACCGGTCGAGCCTCAGCACGTGGCTCTCCCCGGCCCCCGAGGGACAGTCCCTCCCCCCGAGGGACAGTCCCTCCAACGTGTCCGCTGGAGGCACGGCCGAGGGACTGTCCCTCGAATCGCGGCGCGGAGGCGACGGCCGCCCGCGTCACCGGGTCGACCGGCGGGACGTAGCTGGTGTCGAGGGACTGTCCCTCCGACATGTCCGCCGGGGGCACGGCCGAGGGACTGCCCCTCGGATCGCGGCGCGGAGGCGACGGCCGCCCGCGTCAACGGTCGACCCTCAGCACGTGGCTCTGCCCCGGCCCGAGCCGGACGTAGTTGCGGCCGATGCGCCACGCGAAGTTCTGCTCGCTCAGGAGTTCGCGGGGGGCGAACGACGGCGGAACGCCGAGCTCGGCCGGGACGACGCAGACGCCTTCCCGGGTCGCGAAGGAGTCGAGGTTGACGACGACGATCACCCTGTTCCCGCGCGACTGCTTCAGGTAGGCGAGCAGGAACTCGCTCTCAGTCTCGAGGAAGCGGATGTTCTCGAGGCGCTGGAGCGCGGGGTTCCCGCGCCGGATCGCGTTCAGCCGCGAGACGAGCGGGAGCAGGGGGCCGTCGAGCCGGCGCTCCTTCGTCTCGTACTTCTCCGAGTCCAGGTACTCCTCGCTTCCCTCGCGCACCGGGACGTTCTCGAAGTGCTCGTAGCCCGAGTAGATCCCGTAAGTGGGGCTCAGCGTCGCCGCGAGGACGAGGCGCGCCTCGAAGGCCGGCGGCCCCCCGAGCTGGAGGTACTCGTGGAGGATGTCCGGCGTGTTCACGAAGAAGTTCGGCCGGAAGTAGGACGGGAGGGTCGACTGGACGAGGTCGTTCATGTAGCCGGCGAGCTCCGCCTTCGTGTTCTTCCAGGTGAAGTAGGTGTAGGACTGGCTGAACCCTGCCTTCGCGAGAGTCGACATCATCGCCGGCCGGGTGAACGCCTCCGCCAGGAGGACGACCTCCGGGTGCTCGCTCCGAACCTCGCGGATCAGCCACTCCCAGAACGGCACCGGCTTCGTGTGCGGGTTGTCGACGCGGAAGACCCGGACGCCGTGGCCGACCCAGAAGAGCACGACGTCGCGGAGCGCCTCCCAGAGCGTGCGCCAGTCCTCGGAGTCGAAGTTGACGTTGTAGATGTCCTGGTAGCGCTTGGGCGGGTTCTCGGCGTACTTCAGCGTCCCGTCGGGTCGCCGGTGGAACCAGTTCGGGTGCTCCTTCAGCCACGGGTGGTCCGGAGAGCACTGGATCGCGAAGTCGAGCGCGATCTCGACCCCGAGCTCGCGCCCCCGTGCGACGAGCCGGTCGAAGTCGCGCATCGTCCCGAGCTCCGGGTTGACGGCAGTGTGACCGCCCTCCTTGCCGCCAATCGCCCACGGGCTCCCCGGATCGTCCGCGATTGCCGTGAGCGCGTTGTTCGCGCCCTTGCGATTCGTCTTGCCGATCGGGTGGATCGGCGGCAGGTACAGCACGTCGAACCCGAGCTCAACGAGCTCCGGGAGTACCTTCTCGACCCCCTTGAAGCCGCCGAACGAGCGCGGGAAGAGCTCGTACCAGGAGCCGAACCGCGCCCGCTCGCGGTCGACGTCCACCTCCAGGAGAGGCGTACGCGTGAACTCGGACCGGTCGCTCTCGGTGGAGGCGAGGCCTTCCTCCACCGTCACCGACTCGACGCCGAGCAGGAGAGCGCCCTCGGCGAGCTCGCTCGAAAGGTCCTCCTGGCCCGCCTCGACCTTCCGCGCGAGCTCGCGCCGCCACGAGGCGAAGCGGTCGACCCAGGCGCCGATCGCGAAGGACCAGCGCCCGCAGGCATCGGGCGTGAACGTCCCGCGCCAGCGGTCGGGCTCGATCTGCTCCATGGGCGCCTCGAGCCAGCGGCGCGTTCCCGGGCGACGGTAGCGCACGGTCGTGCCGAGCACCTCGTGCCCGTCCCGGAAGATCAGCGCCCAGCAGTCGACCGGGTCGCCGAGCGAGCGCTTGACGGGATAGCGTCCGCCGTCGAGCTGCGGCCACACCTCCTCGATCTGGATGCGGGGCGGGCGCTTGGTCTTCGGGGCGGGCATCGGAGTGTCTGGCTTTCGGCGCAGGCCGATCGGTAAACAGGAGATCGATGAACCTCGCCCGCTCGAGCGGCATTCTGCTGCACCCGACCTCGCTCCCGCACGGACGCCTCGGGGCAGAGGCCTATCGGTTCGTCGACTGGCTCGCCAAGGCGGGCCAGTCGTGGTGGCAAGTGCTCCCGCTCGGGCCGCCCGACGAGAGCGGGTCTCCCTATCGCGCCGCCTCCGCATTCGCGGGCTGGCCGGGGCTGCTGGCACATCCGCGCGCGAAGGTCACAGCGGAACAAGTCGAGGACTTCGTGGCCCGACATCCGTACTGGGCGGGCTCGTGGGGCGCCTACGCCGGCCCCGGCGCACTCGCCGACCAGGTTCGCTTCGAGCGCGAGTGGGCGGCGCTCCGCGCCTACGCGGCGGAGCGGGGAGTCCGGCTTGTCGGAGACCTGCCGATCTACGTTGCTCCGGGCGGCGCCGACCACCGTGCCTGGCCGGAGCTCTTCAAGCCGGGCCTTGTCTCAGGCGTGCCACCCGACCTCTTCACCTCGACGGGCCAGCTCTGGGGAAATCCGCTCTACGACTGGGGTGCGATGCGAGCTACCGGCTACCGCTGGTGGGTGGAGCGGTTCCGCCGCACCTTCGAGCTCGTCGACCTCACGCGCGTCGACCACTTCCGTGGCTTCGTCGCCTACTGGTCGGTGTCCGCCCGCATGCGAACGGCGCGCCGGGGCGTCTGGCGGCGCGGCCCGGGACGGCCGCTCTTCGACGCGGTGCGGGCCTCTCTCGGAGAGCTGCGGGTGATCGCGGAGGACCTCGGCGTGATCACGCCGCCGGTCGAGCGGCTCCGTGACGAGCTAGGCCTGCCGGGAATGCTCGTCCTCCAGTTCGCCTTCGGCCGCCCCGGGGGCCTCGAGCGCCTCGGCCCGGAGCTGTCGAATCGCGTGGTCTACACGGGCACGCACGACAACGACACGACGGCGGGCTGGTGGGCCTCGGCCTCCCGGGAGGAGCGGCGGAACGCCCGGCAGGCGCTGCACGACCGCGGCATCGAGCTCCACTCCGAGCCTCCGTACTGGGCACTCGTCCGACTCGCGCTCTCACTCCGCGGAAGTCTCGCGATCGTCCCGCTGCAGGACGTCCTCGGCCTCGGCAGCGAAGCCCGCATGAACACGCCCGGCCGCGGCTCGGGCAACTGGGGCTGGCAGCTCCGCGGCGGCGAGCTGACGGGCGAGCTTGCGGCCCGTTTGCAGGAGGCGACGGCGACGGCGGGCCGGCTCGCGCGCTAGGGGTCGGGCGGGCGACTATTGCGGAGCGCAACGAGTCCGAGCCGGGGCGCGGCGAGGGGCGAGGGATGCGAGGGACGCGGATAAAGTCGCTTCGCTTTCCGGGGGGCTCACGCCCCCCGAGACCCCCAGCGGCGTTGCGGATGTTGGATCAATCGCTGCGGCTTCGCCTCCACTCCAAGGCGGGAACGGAGTTCCCCCCCTTCGCCCCCTCCGGGCACGTGCACTCGCCTTCCGGCTCCTGCATACCAACCCGGCTTTTCGGAGCGCGAACTGGTGCGACCGACCGCGGCGAGGGGCGGGGTTAGCGAGGGGCGGAGAGAATCGCTTCGCTTTCCGGGGGGCTCACGCCCCCGAGACCCCCCGGCCGCCTACACCCTTCGAGGAGTTATCGCTGCGGCTTCGCCTCCACTCCAAGGGGGGAACGGAGTTCCCCCCTTCGCCCCCTCCCGGCACGTGCACTCGCCTTCCGGCTCGTGCATACCAACGGCTGCCCCACAACGCCGAGGAAGGTTCTCTGGGCACAGACGCTCCGGCCCGCGCTTTCTCCCGCGGCTACTGCGCTACGACGCGCGAGACGGTGGCCTCACCCGAGTTCGCGACCCAGGCGACGCCGCCCGCAGCCGCAATGCCGCGCGGCTCCAGACCCGTGTGCACGCGCCCTGCGAGGCGGCCGCTGCGCTCGTCGATGCGGTCGACGCCGCTGCCTCCGTTGCCCGCGACCCACAGGAACGTGCCGTCGCTCGCAATCCCTTCCGGCGCGTCGGGAATCGATATCCGCCCGACCACCTTCCCCGTCCGCGCGTCGAGCCGCTGCACCGACCCGCCGAGGTAGCTGGCCACCCAGATCCCGCGCCGGTCGCCCACGATCCCCTGCGGGCCGGGCTCGACGGCGATCGTCTGAACCACGGTGTTCGACGACGGGTCGATCCGCCGGACGCTCGCGCTGTCGTAGCTCGTCACCCAGACCGCCCCGGCGGCGACCGTGAGATACCGCGGCTCCGGTCCTGCGGGAATGAGCGCTACTTGCCTGTTCGAGGCCGGATCGATCCGCACGACCTTGCCCGCCTTGCAGGAGACCCAGAGAGCCCCCTCCCCGTATGCCATGCCCTCCGGCCCGCGAGCGGTGACCGGGATCTTCGCCACCGCTCGGTTCGAGCCGGTGTCGACGCGGGAGATCGTCCGCTCCTCGAAGTTCGCGACCCAAACGGAACCGGCACCGTAGGCGACGCCGATCGGGCCGCGCCCCGTTTTGATGCGCGCGACGATCCTGTTCGTCCTCGGAGCGATTCGCAGGAGGCCGCCGGAGCCGTAGCTCGCGATCCAGGCCGAGCCGGCCCCGACCGCGACGCCGATCGGCTGCGCCGGCGTCTGGATCGTCGCCCCCACGCGCAGGGCGCCGGGTGTCGCGGCGAGTCCGACAGCCACGACTGCGCCGAGAGCCCGCATGTCCGGGTTCGACGTCGCCGGCGGCCGCCGGTTAGCAACCGGACGTCAGGCCGAGCGGATCTCGACCACCGTCGCCTTCCACGCGCCGCCGGGCGCGGGGACGTCCACCGTGTCCCCGACGGACCGTCCGAGCAGCGCCGAACCGAGCGGCGACGAGGGCGAGAGCGTCCCGGCCCCGCCGAGGCTCGAGAGCTCGAGCTCCAGAGGCCGTCCCTGCTCGTCCTCGACGCGAACGTGAGAGCCTACGGAGACGATTCCGGAGGTGCCCGCCTCGACGATGACCGCCCCCTCGAGACGCGCCCTCAGGATCGTGATCCGCCGCTCGAGGAGGCCCTGCTCGTTCTTTGCGGCGTGGTACTCGAAGTTCTCGGAGAGGTCGCCGTGGCCGCGCGCGACGGAAATCGCCTCGACCACCTCCGCCCGCCTCGGCCCCTCGAGCTCGGCGAGCTCGGCCGCCAGGCGGTCGCGCTGCTCCGCTGTGAGACTCTCAGCCACGTTTCATCTCCCTAGACCGGCGCCAGCCCGCGCGCCTTGCGGCTGGCGGCGCTCTGGCGGCGCTGCGCGGACAGCTCGGCCTTGCGCAGGCGCACGTTCGACGGGGTCACTTCGACGCACTCGTCGTTCCGGATGTACTCGAGCGCCTGGTCGAGCGAGAGCGGGCGGGGCGGGATCAGGCGGACGAGCTCGTCGGCGGTCGAGGAGCGCATGTTCGTCAGCTTCTTCTCCTTGGTGGCGTTGACGTCGAGATCCTCGGCACGCGCATTCTCGCCGACGATCATCCCCTCGTAGACATCCGCGCCGGGACCGACGAAGAGCGAGCCGCGCTCCTGGAGGTTGAAGAGCGCGAATGCCGTCGTCCTGCCGCACCGGTCGGCGACGAGTGCGCCCGTCGGGCGCGTCCGGAGCTCGCCGAACCACGGCTCGAAGCCTTCGAGGACGTGGTGGAGGATGCCCGTCCCCCTCGTCTCGGTCAGGAATTCGGTGCGAACGCCGATCAGGCCGCGGGCCGGGACGAGCACGTCGAGGCGCACCCACCCGGTGCCGTGGTTCACGAGCGCGACCGTGCGGCCCTTGCGCAGCGCGAAGAGCTGGGTGACGACCCCGAGATACTCCTCCGGCACGTCGATCGACACCCGCTCGACAGGCTCGTGCGCGACGCCGTCCACGACGCGGGTGACCACCTGAGGCTTGCCGACCGTGAGCTCGAAGCCCTCTCGCCGCATCTGCTCGACGAGCACAGCGAGCTGCAGCTCGCCCCGGCCCTGCACCTCCCAGGTATCCGGCCGCGCAGTCGCGAGCACGCGCAGCGAGACGTTGCCGACCAGCTCGGCGCGAAGGCGGCTCTCGACGAGGCTCGCGGTCACCTTGTCCCCGTCCTGACCGGCGAGTGGCGCCGTGTTGATTCCGATCGTGACCGAGAGCGAGGGCTCGTCGACCGCGATCACCGGCAGCGGCCGGGGATCCTGCGGGTCGGCGAGAGTCTCGCCGATCGTCACCTCCGCGATCCCGGCGACGGCGATGATCTCGCCGGGCCCCGCCTCCGTCGCGTCGACCCGATCCAGGGCCTCGGTGACGTACAGCTCGGTCACCTTCGCCCGCTCGATTGTCCCGTCAGAACGGCACCAGGCGACTTGCTGGCCGCGGCGGATCGTCCCGTGGAGGACGCGGCAGAGCGCGAGGCGCCCGACGTAGGCGGAGGCGTCGAGATTGGTGACGAGCGCCTGGAGGGGGTGGCCTTCCTCGTAGGCGGGGGCGGGAATGCGCTCGAGGACGAGGTCGAGGAGCGGCGCCAGATCGTCCTCGAGCCCGTCGGGATCGGAGTCGAGGGAGGCCCGCCCGGCCTTCGCGTTGCAGTAGACGATGGGGAACTCGATCTGGCTCTCGTCCGCATCGAGGTCGAGGAACAGCTCGTAGACCTCGTCGACGACCGTGTCGATCCGCGCGTCGGGCCGGTCGACCTTGTTGACGACGAGGATCACCGGGAGGCGGGCCTCGAGCGCCTTGCGCAGCACGAAGCGGGTCTGCGGCAGCGGCCCCTCGCTCGCGTCGACGAGCAGCAGCACCCCGTCGACCATCGTGAGGCCGCGCTCTACCTCGCCGCCGAAGTCAGCATGGCCCGGCGTGTCGACGATGTTGATCTTCACGCCGCGGTAGCGAACCGTCGTGTTCTTGGCGAGGATCGTGATTCCCTTCTCGCGCTCGAGGTCCCCCGTGTCGAGTACGCGCTCGGCCACCTGCTGATTCGCCCGGAAGGCGCCCGACTGCCAGAGGAGCGCGTCGACGAGCGTCGTCTTCCCGTGGTCGACGTGCGCGACGATGGCGACGTTGCGGATGTCCGAGCGAACCGGCACCCGACGAGGGTAGCCGCAGGAGCGCCCAGGCTCCCTCGCGCCCTACTCTCGCTCGCTCTTGCGGATCTGCTCGAGCGTCCGGCGCAGGAGCGGGAGCTGCGCGAGGTCTTTCGCGCGGCCGGCTGCCTCCTTCGAGCGGATCACGTCTCGGAGCGAGGCGACGGCGACGTTCAGGCTCTTGCCCACGAGCAGGCGCGAGGCGCCGCGACGCAGATCGTCGTAGCCCCGAGTGCCCGAGGGCGCGAAGCAGAGGTCGAGGTCGCCAGCGCGCGTCGTGAGGGTCCACATGCCCGCCGTCCTCAGCATCTCCGCTTCGATCGAGAAGCTCGCGCCTTCGGGCTCGCCAGCGCTTCTCAGGCGCGCGCCGAGATCCCGAAGCGCCGCCGCCAGCCGCTCGAGGTTGACCGCGTCCGCCGCGGGCGTCACGTCAACGTCCTCGGTCACGACCGGCGCGCCCGCGACCCGCGCTGCGGCGGCGCCGATGAGGACGTAGCGCACGCCGTGGCGCTCGAGCGTGCGCAGGATCTCGAGCGGGTCAGCCTCCGCCACGCTCGGGCCCGGCGAGGGAGCGGAACGCACGACCGGCCTCCAGGCCCCGTCGTAGCCGCTCCGCAGGCGTCCTCTGCAGCTCGCGCTCGATCAGGACCTCGTCGTGGCGGGACGCGTCGGCAGCGGCGAGCCGGAAGCTGAGCTCGAGCCCGCACGCGCTAATCAGGTGGCGGAGGCGCTCGAAGGTCGGGATCACCTCGTATCGCTCGTAGCGCCCGATCAGCGAGGGCGCGACCCTCGAGCGGCGACCGAGGTCGGCCTGGGAGATGCCGGCACGCTGCCGCGCCTCGACCAGGAGATCGCCGCTCAGCACTTCCCGGAGCTTAACGACAGATATGTGCTCGAGACCAGGTTCCCGAGCAGTCGGTCACGACGTTGCAGCAGATATCGCCGTGCTTCTCCTCGCCGGGAGTGCACTTCGGCTTTGGCTTGCGCACCTTGCCGCCGGGTACTAGGGCTTTTGCGTCCCTACCCAGTCGCCGGCGGCGACCCTGTTGCGGCAGGAATCGCCCCGGACCGAAGGAGCGTCGTCTACCCGACGCGGCCGAGGAAGGCGCGGACGCGTTCCATGAGCAGCCTGGCCGCAGCTTGGTCGTAATCCGGGAGGCTGCTGTCGGCGAACAGGTGCCGATCGCCGGGGTACAGGAACAGCTCTGCGCTCTCGACCGTGTCGTCCAGCTCGCGGGCAGCGTCGAGGTCTCCTTCGAGGGCGAACTCGTCGTGCTCCGTCAGGTGGATCTGGAGCGGGAGGGCCGGCGGCCAGGCGCCGCCGAACTCGGACGGTGGCAAGGCCGCGTGCAGCAGCACCGCACCCTTCGCGCCTGGACGCGTTTGAGCGAGCTTCTGCGCCGGCATCACACCCAGCGACAGGCCGACGTAGACGAGCTCGGTCGACAGACTCTCGGCGGCAACGCAGCTCCGCTCGAGAATCGTCTCGAACCCGACCTCGCTGGCGTAGGCGACACCCTCTTCGAGTTCAGCGAACGTCTTGCCGTCATAGAGATCCGGGGTATGGACGACGTGCCCGGCGGCGCGAAGCTCGTCGGCGAAAGCAAGGAATCCAGGCGTCTGTCCTTGCGCGTGATGAAACAACAGCGTCTCGGCCATCTCGGCCGTCCTACCTGTGCGCATCCGCGCTTAATCATCCACGCTGGCTCATCCGGTGCGGCGCGTAATCGCTCGCCTGAAGCTTTCCGGCCCGGTTTCGAGTCCGAAGGCCTCGGCGTGGCGCCCGAGGTCCCAGCCGGGGACGAGAGCATCAAGCTCGGCAAGGTGGCCACGCCCGATCGTCGAGGCGTGGAAGGTGCCTCCCGAGACGAGAAGCGTCTGATTTCCGTGAATGCGCGCGGCCCGGTCGGGTACGTGGTACAGCATGTGGTTGGCTAGCACGGCGCCGAAGGAGTCGGCCGGGAACGGCAGTTCCTGCGCATCGGCGACGACATAGACCGCGCGTTCTCCGAGCTCGCGGCGCGCCGTGTCGAATCATCCCGGGTGAGAAGTCGGCGAGCGTGAGCGACCAGTTGGGGTCCTGCAGTAGCTGTCGGTCGACTCGACCGAGACCCTGCCGGAGGTCGCCTGGAAGTCGCCGGAGAGCGCGAGAGCGGTGAGCCGCGCCTCCAGCATCGGCGGCGGCGGCGGCTCTCTTTCGTGCCGCTTCGGGCACGTGCAGGCGCCCTCCCCGTTCTGCATGCAAAAGAAGGCATTGCCGAGGGCGGTCGTGTCGATCGACCCGGAGTTGGCGAGGCGGGCGCCGCCGTGGATCTGGATGCGGAGGATCGGGAGTCCCTTGACGGCGTCGCGTATGCGATCGATCGAGTAGCGGGCGACGGTGTGCGGCGCGGCGGAGACGGGGCCGCCCCGCACCCAGATCGGCGCGATCGCAGGCCGGACCGTCGCCGGCACCGGAATCGGCTTGGTTGCGGCGAAGTCGGGCCCGAGGTGGTCGATGTTGTAGGTGCTCGGGGCCCAGGAGTGCAGGAACGTGGGCGAAGCCCCGCCGGCGTTCGCGAAGCTGCCCTCGCTCGTCGGCGCCCTGAGGATGCGAACCATGTTCTCCCAGAGGGCGCCGGTGACTCGATCGGCCTCCCCGAAGAAGCCAGCCGCGTCGTAGGTCCGCGCGAACGTCACCTTCGAGGGGGTGTCGAGGTAGTCCTGGATGAAGGCGCCACGCTCCTTCCAGTCAGCCTTGGTAACAACGATTGAGGCCCAGTCGGCGGTGCCCTCCAGCAGCCAGTTACGTCGGTTGACGACCAGCGCCCCCGTCGGGGTCATCAAGTCGTACTGGAGGCAGTGGAACACCTCGTGCGCGAGCGTCAGCCGCAGCGGGGCAAGCTCGGAGAGGCCGAGCTTCGTCACCCTGATCCGGCAGAACGGCGCCGTGTCGCTCACCGTGCCCGATTCGTCGAGAGGAAGGGCGTCAGCGAGGACATATTTGGCGATCGCGTCGGTCGTCTCGCCGACGACGAGCTTCAGCTTCAGGTCTGCCTCGGAGAGCCCCAGCCGGCGGCGCTCGAGGTCGCGCCACTTCTGAGCAGCCCGTGTCAGGTCGGCGCTTGCCGCGAACCCGGGATCGCCGAAAGTGGGGTCGCCAGTCGTACGGCCCACCCGGCGTGGCCGGCGAGGCTTGCCGAGGCGGATGTCGGTCACGCCGAGCGCCTTCCGCACGACCAGGCGCTGTCCCGCGCTCAGGGTCGGCCACAGCCGGATCACCTGCCGGCCGGCGAGCGTCCCCTCACCGTCCGGCCGGCGCGGCCCGGCCGGGGCCCTCGTCCCGGGGAGCGGCGTGTAGGCGAGCGCGAAGAGCTTCTGGGAGGTCGCCCGGGAAACGGTGCCGTCAGGCTGAATCTCGTCCAGCGCCCGCTGCCAGGCGCTGCGGCCGAGCAGGTAGCGGAGGCGCTCGTCGAGGACAGCCGCGTAGTCGCGCGCGAGCCCTCGCAGCGTGACCCGGCCGCTTCGGGCATTGACGAGAACGGCCGCGACCGTCTCACCGCGACGCCAGAGCGCGAGCGCCTCGTGCCGGCCTCGGGCGGGCCCCACGACCCAGCCCCGCTCGCCGAGCGAAACGCGGGCGGGCCGTAGACCCGCCCGGCGCACCGCGTTCACGAGCCCCCGTAGCGAGCTTGCAGCGGCTCCCGGGCTGCGGGCGCCATCGGTGAGCGACCATACCTCGATGCCCGGCCCGGCGAAACGGGAAGCCTGGGCCTGGCGGGCGGGCACGAACAGGCGGACCGGCGCGGTCGCCGCGGCGACCGCACGCAGCGCCCCGGCGACGCTCGCCCGTACGGGCCTCAGGCCCGGCACGTCCTGGCGGCCGAGCACGAGCTGACTCGCCTCGCGCGCCGCCGAGGAGGCAGCTGCGGCGGCAGCTGCGGGAGACAGGGCGACGATGGGCGGTCGGGCCGCTCGGATCATCCTTGGCCGGTCGCCGCTCGCCGTTTGCTCCTGCAGGGCCTGGAGCACCTGTGAGCCGCCCAGGAGAAGGGTGGCGCAGAGTGAGACGACGAGCACGAGCAATGTTCTTGTCATTCCCTTTCGTATCGGTCAATGCGCTCACCTCCGCGATTCCGATCGAGACGGAACAGGCTCTGGGTCGTTTCCGATCGAGGGCACTGGCGAGGAGAGGCGCTCGGCGTGGCCGGACAGCACCGTCGGCCGAGCCCCGGCCGCGGCGGTGTGTGCGCGTGCAATCGAAGGACACTCGAACGTGCGCTACCGCCCACGCGAACATGTGCCGAGGAATGCTCATACGGAGTCGCGGCAGGCCGCCTCCGTGCAGCGCTCTCGCGGGCTCCGACAACCTAGCGGGCTCGTGACGGATCCGCCCTCGAGCACAACGTGGGCCGGAGAGCTTCAACCCAACGTCCTTGTCGGCGATGAAGCCCAGACCAAGGAAAGGATCGAGATGAAGCTCTTCACGCACCACGATGGGAGGACCGGCGCGCGTTCAGCTGTCAAGTCCATCGGGCTCTTGTTCGCCGCGTTAGCGACCGTCGCATGCGCAGGATTCGCGCTGTCGTTCGCGGGGCTTGCAGGCAGCGCTGTCTCCGCAGTCTCTGCACAGCCGACCGTCGACCTCGGAAACGCCGACTCCTTCGGCGCCCTCTCCTTCACCGCCATGACCAATGCCGGTGCAAACAGCGTTGTCAACGGCAACGTCGGCTCGTCGACCTCGATCGACCCAGGGGTGACCCACCCAGGATTCGCCGCCTACGGCGCCGGCTCGCCTGAACTTGCGAATGCCCAGGCCAGCCTTCTCACCGCCTACAACTTCGCCGAGGCGCAGGCGCCGAGCCAGCCCTCGATCACCGGCGTCAATCTGGCCGGCAAGACACTCGTTCCCGGCGTCTACAACTCCACCTCCGGCATCCTGATCAGCGGCCCCATCGCGCTCACGCTCGACGGGGGCGGCGACCCGAGCTCCGTCTTCATCTTTCAGGCCGCGAGCAGCGGCGACCTGACGGTCGATCCGACCTCCTCGGTGATCTACACGAACGGCGCTCAGCCGTGCAACGTCTTCTGGAAGGTCAATTCCGCCTTTCTGAAGAACACGGACAAGACCTTCACCGGGACGATCCTCGCCCTGACCCAGATCACCCTGACGGAGAACATCACCGTCGAGGGAAGGGTCTTGGCCCGGAACGCCGACGTGACCTTCATCCACGACACGGTCAACAAGCCGGCCTGCGCGACATCGCCTCCTCCGCCGCCTTCGACCACCACGGCCCCGCCGCCTCCTCCCCCGCCGCCTCCGACGACCACGTCGCCGCCGCCGCCTCCGCCGCCGCCGCCTCCGACGACTACGTCCCCGCCTCCTCCGCCGCCCCCTACCACCACGTCGCCGCCTCCTACCACCACGTCGCCGCCTCCCCCACCGCCTCCGACGACCACGTCCCCGCCCCCGACCACAACGTCTCCGCCCCCGACAATCACGCCTCCGCCGGCGAAGCTGAAGCCCAAGCCGAAGGCTAAGCCCGCGAAGCCGAAGGCCAAGCCGAATGTCAAGCCGAAGGCCAGTGCCGTGAAGCCGAAGGCGAAGACGAAGGCGAAGACGAAGGCGAAGACAAACGCCAAACCCGTGACGTCGGCGGCCAAGCCGAACGCCAAGCCCGCGGCGCCGAAGGCCGAGCTGAAGCCCAAGTCGAAGGCCAAGCCCGCGAAGCCGAAAGCGACGCCCGTTCCCAGCAAGCCGAGGGCCCCCCTCCACCACCTGGGGCTCACGGGGTGAGGCCTCCGGTGCACCCGGAGTCGATCGGAAGCAGGGTCCCCGAGCGGGCGGCGTCAGCCGTCCGCTCGGCCCGTCTGTCGCCCAGGTCAGCCGAGAGCGGGATGTTGGTCATCAAGTTCCATCGGGGTCGGCTCGTCTTGTCGACGGCGCTCGTGCTGCTCGCCGCGACATGGACCGGGTCGGCAGCGCCAAGCACCCGCCCCGCTGTCGTGAAACCGACCCAGAACCTGACAACACTCCTCAGGTCCCACCGAACGTTCTCGCGTCCCGATGGGCGTTCGGCGTCCCTCGGACTGGTACCGGCTCGGCGGCCGATCACGGGCGAGCAGACCGTACTTCCGGTCCTCGGGCACAGAACCGGCGGCGGCGGGCTGCGATGGTTGCACGTCAGGCTCCCTGGGCGCCCGAACGGACGCACGGGGTGGATCAGACAGCGTGAGACGGCTGCCTCGGCGACGCCCTGGCACATCGTCGTCACCACCTCGGGCCGGCGGGTGAGCGTCTACCGCGAAAGCCGCGTCGTGCGAGTCTTCGAGGCCATCGTCGGCAAGCCCTCGACGCCGACTCCACGAGGCGAGTTCTTCGTCGAGGAGACGATCAAGTTGCCGCCGGATGCAGTAGGGACGCCTTTCGCACTCGCCTTGAGCGCCCGCTCGAACGTGTTGCAGTTGTTCGACGGCGGCCCGGGCCAGATCGGCATGCACGGGCTGATGAACGTCGGCGGCGTGCTAGGCACCGCGGTCTCCCACGGGTGCGTGCGCCTGGACACGAGCGCGATGCGCTGGCTTGTAGCTCGCATCGGCCCGGGCGTACCGGTAACCATCACGCGCTAAAGCGCCATCTTCTCGCGGTCACGACGCGAACCGGGGTTGAAGACGTCAACAACTGGGGCCACCTCCGGCCAGATCGCAGTGCCACTATCGGCAACATGGGAACGGCAGGAAACATGGTGTCCCCCATCCCTATGGTCGAGCGGACTCGAACTACCGCAGGTCTTCTCTCTGCACAAACCCATCGCTCCCGGAGGCCGGCTTGCCGGCCGGGAGGCCAAACCGCAGTTGCCATAGACGGCAACAAGAAGAAGGGGCACATGGGGGAAACATGGTTTCCCCCATGCCTTTGGTCCTGAGAGGAGGACTTTCAAACCATCCCTTCGGTGACCTCCTCCAGTGTCTCACGACTCGCTCCCGCCGCCAAGCCCGTGCTCAAGCCAAAAAGAAGGCCGGCTGGTCAGACGGTCGGCGGGCCTTCGGCACGGTCAGCGCAGCTGTTCTGGCCGTCCTAGCCGAGTCGGGTGAGGAGATGCGAGGCAAGGCCATCCACGAAGAGGTCGAGCGTCTTCTTGGTGGCCCGGTCTCGCGGTTCTCGGTCTCCGACTACCTCGTCACGCGCGCGAGGAGCCCGAACCCGCCGCTCGAGCGCACCCGACACGGGCACTACCGCATCTTGCTCCAGGTGTGAAAGGCGGCTCTGCCGGTAGACCTGATGACATCACTTTCATACTCTGAGGTGACAGATCACCTCGAGCGGCTCACCGCGCACGATTGGCAGCTGATGCCGGTGCAGCGCAGACTGCCACCGGCGCGTGGCAGGCGAAAGTTTGCATCTGTCGGAGATGCCGTCCTCGAGGTTCTATCTACCGCTGGAGTGAACTGAGTGCGAGTTCTTCCGACGCTTGTCGGGGGAGCGAGAGCCTTTCTCAAGGCCGACTACCCTGCCCTGATGGCGTTGACGTGGGAACAGGCTTTGGCGTGGCGGCTGGGTCGACATCTGTTGGATCCTGTCGGCATCGGCTCGGTCGGCGAGGTGGTCGGCCGGCTCGGCGCCGTTCCCGCCCATCCGGACACTACGCCCGAGCTCACGGTCGGCCTCCGCCACACAGGCGCCCGGTCTGGCGATATCGCCCGCGCGCTGGACACTGGCGAAGTCTTCAAGACCTACGCGTTCCGCGGCGCGACCCACCTGCTCACACCGGAAGCTGGCGGCATTTACCTGGCCCTCCGTGCGTCCGGCCGCCAATGGGAGCTGCCCAGCTGGCAGGAGACCTACGGATTGACACCGGCTGACTGGCCGTTATTTCGCCAGGCCGTCCGAGAGGCCGTGGCCGACGAGCCGCTTACGCGCCGGGAGCTGGGGATGGCGGTCGGACGCCGACCCCGGTTCCGCGCCGCCGCGGCCGGCCTGACCAACAGTTCAGACACCCTTCTGAAGCCGCTGATGTGGCAAGGCGACCTATGCTTTGGGCCGGCCCGCGACGGTGAGGCGACCCTTCAGAGCCTGCACCGGGTCGCGCGCTGGGCCGGGCTGCCGAGCGTTGACGAGGCCGGTCCTATGGCCGTCGAGGCATACGTCCGCACGTACGGTCCGACGACCGCCGCTGGGGTTCAGTACTACTTGGGTGCGGGATTGAGCGCAAGTCGGCAAGCGCTTCGCGGCTGGCTCGACGACCTGTCAGACCGCCTGGTCACGATCGACGTCGACGGTGAGGATCTCCTTGTCTGCTCCGATGACGTTGATGCCGTAGCTTCGACCACGGTCACCCCCACGGTTCGCCTATTACCAGCCGCCGACCCGTGGGTCATGGGACCGGGCACCGCAGACACCCACGTGGTGCTGCCGGCACATCGACAGGCGGTCACGCGCGGTGCGAATCTCGTGCTCGCAAGCGGCGTAGTAGCTGGAACCTGGACCCGCAAGGCGGGCACGCTCACCGTGACCTGGCTCGGCGAGGGCGAACCACCCGATCACGACTTGCTCGAGGAGCAGGCCGCGCACCTAGCCGCGATCCTCGGCGCCGGAGTCGAACTGAACGTTAGAGCCGCCAGGATGCACCGACCTCATCCGCTCGGGTGACTTCCCGAACGCTCGCGCACCGGGCGTTGTAAACCCCCGGGCGCTCGCACCGGGTCAGGCGTTGGGACGAGGAGCCCGACGGCGTCGTGCCTCCAGAACGGCTTGGCGTACACCAGCGTGCCCGTCATCCAAGGCTCGTAGGCTGGGAGTCGGAGTAGTTGGAACGCTAGACGAAGAACCAATGTTTGAATAAGACGCCTTTGCGTCGTGGAAAATGGTCCTGAGAGGAAGACTCTCAAACCACCCCTTCGGAGACCTGCTCCAGTGTCTCACGACTCATCCCCGCCGCCAACCACGCCAGCGGCGGGAAGGGGCGGGTGCGGGATGGTCCGAGGGGCGCCGTGGGTACGGAGTCGTCAGCAGCGCCGTCGTGGCCGTTCTTGTCGCCGCAGATTCCGAGATGCGCGCGAAGGCGATCCATACCGAGGTAGAAACGGCCCTCGGCGGACCGGTATCGCGCCACTCGGTGTCGGACTACCTCCTCAGTCGCTCCAAAGGCCCAAGACCGCTCTTCTCCGAACCCGCCATGGCCATTACCGTCTCGCGGATTCTCCTGAGGTACGGCGTTTGGTGCGAGGCTAACGGGTACTTCAGCAACGCGCGCAACAGTCCTCGCCGCGCTAGCACGGAAGGACTTTCCGGGAGAAGCCGGAGCTCTCCGGCGACAGGACGCTCGCGCAGGTCGTGATGCTGTGGTCTGGGAAGCGGACCCGTTAGAACTCGTTGAGGATTGCGGTCGGCGTACTCATCCGGTCCTCGGGGCGATGGGCTCGCCGACGAGCTCGCGGAACGCAGGTTCGTTTCGGAGCGGGTCGAAGT
>JBBRYP010000048.1:0-36517 GCA_038237515.1 Gaiellales bacterium | reverse complement strand
CAGCTAACGCGGTTTCGGGCCGACGAGCGGCTCCGCCCGGTCCGGCTACTTCTTGGCCTTCTTGGCCTGCCGCTTCTCCTTCAGCGTCTTCTGAGCCCGCTTCTTCTCCATGCTCTTCTTCGTGTTCTTGTCTTTGGCCGCCATGCCCTGCCCTCCCTGTAGGTGCGGGTGAGACTGTCAGCCGTGGCCCAGGATGTCCATCACACTCTGGCGGCTCACGTATCGCTTCATCTGCGTCGCGGCTCCGCGGGACGCATCGTGGCGATTCCATCTTCGCCGACCTCGACCACGTAGCGTCCGGGGTCTGCGCCGCTCGTGAAGCGTTTGAGGCCTTTCGGTCGCCGGGAAATGATCGCGTGGGTGTCGGTGCGGGTCTCGATCACGTAACCCTCGTCGACCTTCTGATCGAGGAACGCGTCGAGGCCATCCCTGCGAGTCCCTAGGGGATCGATCTCTCCCACGGACGCGAGTATCGCAAGCGAGGCTTCTACGCGATATTCGAGAAGGGTGTCAGTGAGGCCCGCGGCGACTGCAGTGGAGTGCCGCGGCTGGGAGGGCGAGCACGAAGGAATCGTGCTCGGGTTGCACGAGCCGGGCGCCGGCCCGGGCGACCGCTTCTCGCTCCCCGGTGACGATTCGAGCGCGATCTCGGCAAGGCACCCGCGACACCCACCAACAAGGAGGCGGCTGCCACCATCACCGTCTGACCGAGAGCGCCGTCGCGAAGCTCCCGCAGCGAGTCAGACGGCTTCCCTTGTACGGCAAGTGCAAGACCAGTACGTGGTCGCACCCGGCGCGGGTCCCGATCGGGCCAGGAGAGAGCCTCCGCTCGTCCTTGCGCTTCCTCTTGGCACCGCCGGACGCACTCGCGGCTTCTCCGCTCTGAGCGGCCCGGATCATTCTTTGTACCAGGTGTGATAACCCGCGCCTAGGCAGAGTGGCGGGTTTGCGGAAAAGGCTGCGGCTGGGTGTGGGGGCGGCCGCAATGGCGGCGGTTGCCGCGACCGGCGCGCTCGCTGCGTCGGGCCCTGACCCGAAACCGGCGGGCGGCCCCGCCTTCGGGCGAGTGCTCGAAGGCGACAGCGCTCCAGGTTGCCAAAGAGTTCCGAGTGGGGCCACAACTTTCGGCCCGAGTACCTGAAGCTCGCCGAGCGGGCCTGCGAGGTCGCTGCCGAAGGCGTGCTGGTGCTGACGGCGACCGCCACCCCCAGCCGCCGTCGCAGACATCTGCTCCGGGTTCGAGATCAATCGGCGGACGCGATTCGCGACTCAGAGCTTGGCGAGGTCGTGGTAGCCGAACCTGGGGCAGCGGACGCGGATCCTTTCCAAAAGCCTGGGCGTGGAAGAACCACCGGCCCATAGCCCCGGCAACAAAGGCCACCTAAGCAGGGCCTTTCTAATCGGGGCGCCGAGATTCGAACTCGGGACCTCTAGTCCCCCAGACTAGCGCGCTAACCAGGCTGCGCCACGCCCCGTGGGCGACACGATAGCGGACGGTTCCGGAATCCCCGCCGCGCCCGACATCTCAGGCGTTCAGGCGGCGGTACAGGCGGTCGATCAGCTCCGGCATCTGCTCCAGGCGCTCGGTGATCGAGCGCAGCCGGTACTCGAGGAAGTGCGCAGGCTCGACACCGAGCGCACGTGCGAGCTCTTGGATGTGCTCGTTGGAGGGGACGGGCCGGTTCCCGTGCACGACGTGGTTGATGTAGCCCGCGGAGAGGCTCGACTCGGCCGCCAGCGAGCGGTAGGTCATCCGGCTCTCGGCCATCAGCTTCTGCATCGTCGGGCCGAACGCCTCCTCGCTGAAACGGCGCTTACGCGCCATAGCCGCTCTTCCGGAAGTACCCAACGAGCTGGTCGAGCGGCACTCGCTCCTCAACGCCGGTCGCGCGCTCGCGAACGTCCACGGAACCGTCCTCCAGCGTCTTGCGGCCCACCGTCACGCGGCTCGGACACCCGATCAGGTCGGCGTCCGCGAACTTCTCTCCCGGGCGTGCGTCGCGGTCGTCGTAGAGGACGCCGAGACCGATCGTCTCGAGTGCGCCCGCCGCCGCCTCCGCCGCTTCGCGCACACCCTCACCGCTCGCTGCGAGAGCCACCACGTGAACGTCGTAGGGTGCCACAGAACGAGGCCACGTGATGCCCCGCTCGTCGTAGTTCTGCTCGACGATCGCCGCGATCGTGCGGCCCAACCCGATCCCGTAGCTCCCCATCACGATCGGCTTGTCGCTCCCGTCCTCGTCGACGAAGTTGGCACCGAGGGGCTTCGAGTACCGGGTTCCGAGCTTGAAGATGTGACCGACCTCGATCGCAGGCTGAAGGCGAAGACGGCCGCCGCAGCTCGGGCAGGCGTCCCCCTCGTTGACGACGCGGATGTCGGCGAAGCGCGCCTCGTAGTCGCGGCCGGCCGCGACGCCGAGGAGGTGGAAGCCGTCGCGGTTCGCACCGGCTACGAACTGACCTTCGCGCAACGCCTCGTCCGCGACGACCTCGACGTCGATGCGCACCGGCCCGAGGGAGCCGCCGCCGGCGCCGAAGGCGGCGCGGATCTCCTCGTCCGAGGCAGACCGGTACGACGAGCGGAGGGCGGCCTCCATCTTCACCTCGTGCAGGCGGTCGTCGCCGCGGACGAGCCCGAGGACGAGCGTCCCGTCCGCCTTCACGACCGGCATCGCCTTCGAGGTCGCGCGTGGGTCGATGCCTAGCAGCTTCGACAGTCCCTCGATCGTGGTCGCCCCCGGCGTTGCCACCTCCCGCGGCTCGTCGAGGCGGTCAGGGAACTCGGGCGGGGGAGGTACGGCTCGCGCGACCTCGGTGTCGGCGCCGTAGTCGCAGTTCTCGCAGAGTGCGAGCTCGTTCTCCCCCGACTGGGAGGGGCAGAGGAAATCGTGGCTCTCGTTTCCCCCCATCATGCCGGGCTCTGCCTCCACCTGATAGTAGGTCAGCCCGCAGCGGTCGAAGATGCGCCGGTACGCGGCCGCGTGCGCCTCGAAGCTCTCGTCCAGTCCCGCCTCGTCGCGGTCGAACGAATACGAGTCCTTCATGATGAACTCGCGGACGCGGATCAGCCCGGCTCGAGGACGGGGCTCGTCGCGGTCCTTCGTGCCGAAGTGGTACCAGGCCTGCGGAAGCTGCCTGTACGACCGGAGCTCCGACGCGTGAAAGGTGAAGGTCTCCTCGTGGCTCATCGGCAGCACGAACGCGCGGTCGTTCCGGTCGCTCAGCTTGAAGACCTCGGGGATGTCGTAGCGCTCCGTCTTCTGCCAGAGCTCGGCGGGCGTCAGCGTCGGGCACAGCATCTCCTGCGACCCGATCGCAGCCATCTCCTCACGGATGATCGCCTCCACCCTGAGGTAGACCCTCCAGCCGAGCGGCAGATACGTCCAGACTCCGGCCGCGACCTGCCGGATGAACCCACCGCGCACGAGCAGGCGGTGGCTCGGCGCCTCCGCGTCGGCCGGGTCCTCCCGCAGTGTCGGAAGAAAGAGCTGCGATGCCCGCGCTGGCAACGTCCCTGGAGGTTAGACGACGCGCCCTCAGGCGCCGATGCGCCGGGCACTCCAGTGCGCATTGCCGGCGCACGTGCCGACGTTCATCTCGACGTAGCCGCCGGCCACGCGAGAGCCGTTGAGCCGTCCGCGGTAGACGATCTCCGGTGTCCCTCGACGGCCGGTACCTTCCCGAGAGCTGCCGTCGGCCCTGATCGCCGCTCGCGGGACGTACGCGATCAGCACGGTGACGTAGTTGCTGCTCGGGCTGCCGCCCACGCAGAAGCCGCCGACGCTCGTCTTGAGCCTCGTCAGCAGCCGGCCCGAGCCCGAGACCCGGAGGGTCACCTTCGTCCGGCTTCCCTGGATCGTCCCGGAGTCCAGCCCGTCCACGGGCTTCGCCCGAGCCGCGCCGATGCCAGAGGCGAGGAACGCAGCCGCCAGTGCGACCCCGGCGAGCGACCCGCGGCATCGCCTACTCGAGCGGGATCAGAGAAGCCTCCGCCATCGCCAGGGCGGCTGGCTTCGCCATCTTCAGGCGCGTCGGCCGGCGCATGCCGCCCTCGATCCAGGTGTCGATCTCGTGGAAGAGCTCGTCGATCAACGCCTCGGAGGAGACCTTCTTGAGGACGCGTCCGTGCGCGTACACGAAGCCGACGTCCCGGCCGCCGGCGATGCCGAAGTCCGCGTCACCGGCCTCGCCAGGTCCGTTGACGGCGCAGCCGAGGACGGCGACCTCGAAGTGCTGGGGGTAGCCACGCAGCCGCTCCTCCACCTCGACGGCGAGCGTCTCGACGCCGACGTTGTCGCGGCCACAGCTCGGGCAGGCGATCATCACGGGCCCACGCTCGCGCAAGCCCAGTGCTTTCAGGATCTCGAAGGCCACCCTGACCTCCTCGACCGGGTCGGCCGTCAGCGAGACACGCAGGGTGTCGCCGACGCCGTCGACGAGCAGCGCGCCCATCCCGACGGCGCTCTTGATCGACCCGGCGAAGGGGGTGCCGGCCTCGGTGACTCCGAGGTGGAGCGGGTAGGCGACCTTCGCCGCGAGCATGCGGTAGGCGCGGATCATCGTCGGCACGTGGCTCGACTTGACGGAGATCTTGAAGTCGTAGAAGCCGAGCGACTCGAGCAGTCGCACCTCCTCGAGCGCTGCCTCGACGAGCGCCTCGGCCTGGTCTCGCTGCGCGACCTCGGCGAGGTGTTTCGGCAGCGAGCCGGAGTTGGCGCCGATCCGCATGGGGATCCCGGCCTTCCTCGCGGCCTCGACGACGAGTGCGACCTTGTCCGGCCCTCCGATGTTTCCCGGGTTGATGCGGACGGCGGCGACGCCCGCGTCGATCGCCTTCAGCGCCAGGCTCGCGTTGAAATGGATGTCGGCGATCACCGGTATCGGCGAGAACCGGACGATTCGCCGTAGCGCCTCGGCGTCCTCGACCTTCGGCACGGCACAGCGGACGATCTCGCATCCCGCCGAGGCGAGAGCCGCGATCTGGGCCGTCGTCGCCTCCACGTCGTGCGTCTTCGTGAGCGTCATCGACTGCACGGCGACGGGCGCCCCGCCGCCAATCCTCACCCCACCAACGCTGATCTGACGCTCACTCGGCATGGCGGAGATTCTAGTCAGGGAGGAAACCGGAGCTAGTCGCGGCGCCGGCGTATGTCCTGGCCGGCCTGTGCGCTCGCAGTCGCGGGCGGAGCCGGACTTGTCCGCGGGAGCCCCGGCGGCAGCTTGCCAGGATGCTGCGCAGAAGAAGGGGTTCTCTCGCGGCTTCCGCCCATAGCGTCTCGACCGGCCTGTGCGCTCGCAAGCGCGGGCGGAGCCGGACTTGTCCGGCGGGAGCCCCAGCAGCAGACGCCAGGTCGCTACGGAGAAGAAGGGGGCTCATGGGGGAAACATGGTTTCCTCCATGCTCAAGAAGGGGGTCCATGGGGGAAACCTGGTTTCCCCCGTGTTTATCCGCCGAGTCGTCCGATGTCGTTCGAGAGGCCGATGATGAAGAGGAGGAGGACGAGCGCGATCCCGGCTGCCGAAACCCGCTCGTAGATCTCACGGCGCACCGACCGGCCTCGCACCCCCTCGATCAGCGAGAACGCGATGTGGCCGCCGTCGAGCGGCAGGAGCGGCAGGAGGTTGAAGAGCGCGAGCGACAGGCTGATCAGGCCGAGGACGAAGAGGTAGCTCTGCACCCCCTCGTGCGCAGCGGAGGAGGAGGCCTGCACGATGCCCACGGTGCTGCCGATCTCCTTGCGATCCTTCTTGTGCACGAGGTTGACGAGGGACACGGCGACCTGCTTCGTCACGACCCCCGTCAGCCTCACCGACTCCCAGGAGGCCTCGCCCGCGGAGAGCCGCCTCCCTCGCAGACGGAAGCCGAGCCGGTAGGCGCCGGCATCCTTTCGAGCGCGCACCGGCCCGATCGAGAGCCGGTTGCCGTGGCGGACGATCGTCAGCCGCAAGGGCTTGCCACCGGACGCCTGGATACGCGACGGGATCTCGGATGCTTTTACCGGCCGCCCGTCGATCGCGACGATGCGATCGTCCTGACGGAGGCCCGCAGCTGCCGCCGGCTTGCCGGGAAGGACCTCGTCGATCGTCGCCGTGGCCTTCCCGTAGCCGATCATGAAGATGACGGCGAAGAGGACCATCGCGAAGATCGTGTTCGCGGCGGGGCCCGCGAGGATGGCGGCGACCCGCTTCCAGGTTCGTTGCCGCCAGTAGGCATCGAGCCCGACACCGTCACTGAGATCCTGCAGCCCCCGGGTGGCCGCCTTGGAGGCCTCGGGACTGAGAGACGCCTCCGCCAGCGCGGCGCGTACCGCCGGGAGCTCGTCGCTCACACCGTCGACGTCGTCCGCCTCGAGTCGGCGCTTGACCCGCTGAACCGGACCGACGAGCTCGGGCGCCTCGCGGACCGCCCTGCCGAGGTGCACGTCGAGGTCGGACGCGGCGGGACGGTGCATCCCCGGGATCTTCACGTAGCCCCCGAGTGGGATCGAGCCGATCCCGTACTCGACTCCGCCGCGCGTCGTCTTGACGACCGGCGGCCCGAAGCCGAGGTAGAACTTCCGCGGGCGCATGCCTACGGCGAGCGCGGTGAGAAAGTGTCCGCCCTCGTGCACGAGGATCAGAAACGTCAGCCCGAGGATCGCGACGAGGATGCTCATGCGACGCGCAACTCGCGCGCGGCGATGCGGCGGGCCTCGGCGTCGGCGGCGCGCAGGCCGTCCAGATCGCCCGCGGGCTCACCGCCGACAGCTGCGAGCGTCTCCTCAACCGTCGCGGCGATCTCGAGGAATCGAAGCCGCCCGTCGAGGAAGGCGGCCACGGCGACCTCGTTCGCGGCGTTGTAGACGCATGGGAAGGTCCCACCGCGAAGGCCGGCCTCCCGCGCGAGCGCCAGCAGCGGAAACGTCTCGACATCCGGTGCGTGGAACTCGAGCGTCAGCCCGGCGGCGAGGTCGAGCGGGCGCAGCGGTGTCGCCGTCCGCTCCGGATAGGTCAGCGCAAAGGAGATCGGCACGCGCATGTCGGGGTACCCGAGGTGCGCGAGCGCGGCGCCGTCCCGGAGACGAACCAGCGCGTGGACGATCGAGTTCGGGTGGACGACGACCTCGAGCTGCTCGAAGGGGAGCCCGAAGAGGAAATGCGCCTCGATCAGCTCCAGCCCCTTGTTGGCGAGCGTCGCCGAGTCGACGGTGATCTTCGGCCCCATGTTCCAGGTCGGATGCGCGAGAGCCTCGGAGCACGTGACGTCCTCGAGCTCCTCGCGAGCTCGCCCTCGGAAAGGGCCGCCGGAAGCGGTGATCACGAGCGCCTCGACGGTCTCGGGCTTGCGGCCCTCGAGGCACTGAAAGGCCGCCGAATGCTCGCTGTCGACCGGTAGGAGCTGCCCTCCGCCTCGCTTCCACGCCGCGAGCGCCAGCTCGCCCGCCGCCACGAGGCTCTCCTTGTTCGCGAGCGCGAGGTCGACGCCGTGCTCGAGCGCCCAGAGGGTCGCATCGAGGCCGGCGAAGCCGAGCACCGCGTTGAGGACGAGGTCCGGTTGCGCGCGCTCGAGCAGCTCCGTGAGGTCGCCGCCGACCTGCGTCAGCGGCGCGAGACCATCGATCGGCGTCGCTCCGGAGGCCGCCGCGACGAGCTCGAGCTCCGGGTTCGACCGCACGACCTCGATCGCCTGCTGCCCGATCGATCCGGTCGCGCCCAGCAGGGCGATCCGCTTCACATCCTCAGTGTACGAGCGGCGATGCCGTCCGGTTCGATCGAGGCCGCGCGGCCGGCGCCGGCGCTTAGGCCCTTAGACCGGCTTGAAGGCCGCCACCACGTAGAACGCGGCCACCGAGGCGAAGAGCAGCGAGTCGATCCGGTCGAGCATGCCACCGTGACCACCGAGGAGCCGCCCCGTATCCTTGACCTGCACATCCCGCTTGAGCGACGACTCGAACAGGTCGCCGAGCGCGCCGGCAAGCGCCACCGCGAGACCGAGGACGAGCGCCTGCCACATCGAGAGGAACTCGTGGCGCTTGTCGTACAGCGAGATCCAGGTCACGAAGACGGCGCCGGCGACTCCGAAGAAGAACCCTTCCCAGGTCTTCCCAGGTGAGATCGTCGGCGCCAGCCGATGCTTCCCGATCATGCGCCCGGCGAAGTAGGCGAGGGTGTTGTTCGCGAAGTCGGCGAGGAGGACGGTGAAGGCGAGCAGGCGACCGTACGTGGGGATCTCGCGCAGCAACAGGACGTAGGCGAGACCGAACGCGATCCAACAGGTACCGAGGACCGTGGAGCCGACAGAGACGGCGCTCGCCTGCCTCGTCTCCGAGATCCCCTTGAGCAGGAACGCGAGCGGGAGGGTCAGGAGGAACCCTCCGGTCATCCACTCGAAGCCACCGTGGCTCGCACCCACGAGGGCCGCCGCCGTCGCCGCATAGCCGGCGATCGCGAGCGGCCGCAGCGGCCGCGCGAGCCGGTAGAACTCGTGCTGGGCGACCACGGCGGCCAGGAGGATGAGGAGGAGGAGCCACGTGTGCCCCAGGTAGACCGCACCGAGCACGATCGGCAGGCCGAGCGCAGCAACGACGATGCGGGACCAGAACGAGCTCATCGCCCGCCGAAGCGCCGGCGCCGGCTCGCGAAAGCCTCCACCGCCTGCTGGAGGTCTCGCTCAGCGAAGTCCGGCCACAGCGTCTCGACGAAGACGAGCTCGGCGTACGCGAGCTGCCACAGGAGGAAGTTCGACACCCGCAGCTCGCCCGAGGTCCGGATCAGGAGATCGGGATCGGGGAGCTCGGGGGCGTAGAGCTGGGCCGCAAAGGCATCTTCGTCGAGTGCCTCCGGCTGCACCCCCGCGACCAGCAGCCGCCTTGCGGCCTCGACGATCTCGTCCCGCGCGCCGTAGTCGAACGCGATCCAGAAGCTCATCCGCGCGTTCCGCTCGGTCTGCGCCTCGAGGCTGTCCATCTGGGCGAGGAGAGCGGGCGGCACGCGATCGCGCCGACCGATGAAGCGGGTCCGGACACCCTGGCGGGTGAGGTTCGGCCGCTCGACTTCGATCGTCTCGGAGAAGATCTCGACGAGCGCCGCCACCTCCTCGGCGGGACGCGCCCAGTTTTCCGTCGAGAACGCGTAGACGGCGAGCGACTCGAGACCGAGCTCGAGCGCCGCGTCGACCGTCCGGTGCAGCGCCCTCGTCCCCTCCCGGTGGCCCTCGGCCACCGGCAGGCCGCGCTGGCGAGCCCAGCGCCCGTTCCCGTCCATGATGATCGCGACCGACCGCGGCCCTTCCTGCAGAGCCGGCCCAGCCACGCCGTCCGCGCCCGCGAGGACGGCTAGACCTCCATGATTTCGGCTTCCTTGCGCTTCAGGAGCTCGTCGATCTTCGTGACGTGCTCGTCCGTGAGCTTCTGGACGCGCTCCTCCGATCGGCGCTCGTCGTCGTCGCCGACCTCGCCGCTGCGAACGAGCTCCTCGAGGTGGCGCATCGTGTCGCGGCGGACGTTCCTCACCGCCACGCGCCCCTCCTCCGCCAGGTGCCGGACGATCTTGACCAGCTCCTTTCGCCGGTCCTCGGTGAGCTGCGGGATCGGAAGGCGGATGACCTTGCCGTCGTTCGACGGCTGAAGGCCCAGCTCCGACTCCTGGATCGCACGCTCGATCGTCTTCAGCGAGCCCGGGTCGAAGGGCTGGATCGACAGCATGCGCGGATCGGGCACGTTGATGGTCGCGAGCTGCTTCAGGGGTGTGCGCTGGCCGTAGTAGTCGATGTCGATCCTGTCGAGGAGAGCTGCGGAGGCACGCCCCGTGCGAATCGTGTTGAACTCGTTCTGCGTGTTCTCCGCGGACCGGTCCATCCGGCGGATCGCGTCCTGGATCAGCTCGTCCATCGTCATGCGCTCCCTCCCGTCGCTTCGGTCGAGATGATCGTGCCGACGCGTTCCCCGGACACGATGCGGCCGATGTTGCCGTCGCGAAGCTCGAAGACGTAGATCGGCAGCCGGTTGTCCATACAGAGCGAGAGCGCCGTCGTGTCCATCACCTTCAGGCCCCGCTCGATCGCCTCGAGGTGCGTGAGCTGCGGGAGGAACTCGGCACGCGGGTCGCGGCGCGGATCGCGCTCGTAGACGCCGTCGGCACCGTGCTTGGCCATGAGAATCGCGTCGGCACCGATTTCGAGGGCACGCAGCGCCGCCGCTGTGTCGGTGGTGAAGAACGGATTGCCGGTACCTGCCGCGAAGATGACGATCCGCCGTTTCTCCAGATGGCGGATCGCACGCCGCCTGATGTACGGCTCGGCCACCTCCGAGACCTCCAGCGCCGACAGAACCCGCGTGTCGGCGCCCAGCCGTTCCAGCGCGTCCTGGATCACCAGTGCGTTCAGGACGGTGGCGAGCATGCCCGCATAGTCCGCCGTCGCACGGTCCATGCCCTCCGCCGCCGCGGCCATGCCGCGGTAGATGTTGCCCGCGCCGACGACGACTGCGGTCTCGAGACCACGCTCGTGGATCTCGGCGATCTCGGCTGCGATCCCAGCCACGCGCGCCGGGTCGGTGCCGTACTCGCGCTCGCCCATCAACGCCTCGCCCGACAGCTTCAGGAGGAGGCGGCGAAAGACGTGGCGTTCCGCCGACGGAGGAGCGTCCGCCGTCGCCGTCTCAGGCGTCACACCCACCGCCCTACTCTGACACGGACAGGCGCACGAACTCGACGATCTCGACGCCAAGCTCCTGCAGCGCCTTCCCGACGGTCTTGCCGCCGTCGTGGATCCACTCCTGATCGGCCAGAACGCCGCCGGGGCTCGCGGCGTAGAAGCGTTTGCCGAGCATGCCCTCGACGATCTTCACCTGGGCCTGCTCGGGCTTCTCGAGTATCTCGGGCCGCTTCTCGTAGATTGCGCGCTCGGTGGCCAGGGCGTCGTCCGGCACGTCGGCGCGCTCCTGCCAGCGCGGGGCGGCAAAGGAAATGTGCATGGCGAGCCGCCGGGCGTCCTCGGGAGTGCCGCCGCGGGTCCTGACGAGGACGCCGATCTTGTTCGCGGGTGGATGCACGTACGCCCCGATCGTCTCGCCCTCGCCCGCGTCGAAGCGGGCGGCGCCTCGCACGACCACGTTCTCGCCGAGCTTCGCCATCACCTGCATCCGCTCGTCGTCGAGCGTCTCGGTCGCCTCCGGGCCGTCGCGCTCGACGGCCTCGAGGACGGCCTTCGCATAGTCAAGAAACTCCTCGTTGTTGGAGACCGGCTCCGTCTCGCAGCCGACGGCGACCATGGTGCCCCGCCTCTCGCCGAGCCGATAACCGACCTTACCCTCGGTCGTGCCGCGAACCTGGCGCTTCACGGCCTGCGCCATCCCGCGCTCGCGCAGGCGCTTCTTCGCCTCGTCGAGGTCTCCCCCGGTCTCGACGAGCGCCCGCTTACACTCCATCATGCCCGCGCCCGTCTCGTCGCGGAGCTCCTTCACCAGGCTCGCCGGGATCTCGCTCACCGTGGCTCCTCCCCCTGCGCTGCCGCCTCGTCCTTCACGCCGACCTCGGGCGCGGGAGTCTGGTCCCTGTCGGGCGGCGCCGGCTCGCCGTCGGCGGGCTCCTGCCCGACGGCACGCTCCTCGCTCGCCGCCGCCGGCTCCTCGACCGCGCGCTCGGCCTGACTGAGCTGCTCGTAGGCGGGATCGGCTGCGACCTCCTCCGCGGGTCGACCCTCTGCCGCGGCGGCGTCGCCGTTCGAGGGAGGGGAGAAGTCGCGCGCCGTCACCTTCGTCGCGCCCGCCGCGATCCCATCCGCGATCGCGCGCACGATCAGGCTGCAGGAGCGGATCGCGTCGTCGTTTCCCGGGATCACGTAATCGGCTTCGTCGGGGTCGCAATTCGTGTCGACGAGCGCCACGATCGGCAGGCCCAGCCGCCGGGCCTCACGAACGGCCAGCTGCTCCTTGCGCAGGTCGACGATGAACACCGCATCCGGCTGCTTGCGCATGTCGGCGACGCCGCCGAGATTTGCATCGAGCTTCTCGAGCTCGCCTTCCATCGTCATCCGCTCCTTCGCAGGCAGCAGCTCGAGCTGGCCCTCCTGCTTCAACCGGCGAAGCTCGTGGAGCCGCTCGATGCGGTCCGAGATCGTCCGCCAGTTGGTGAGGAGCCCGCCGAGCCAGCGGTGGTTCACGTAGGGCATCCCGACGCGTTTCGCCTGCTCGGAGACGGCGTCCTGACTCTGCTTCTTCGTGCCGACGAACAGCATCGAGCCGCCGCGCTCCGCGATGATGCGGGCAAAGGCGTGCGCCTCCTCGAGAAGCTCGAGGGTCTGCTGGAGATCGATGATGTAGATCCCGCCGCGCTCGGTGAAGATGAACCGCTTCATCTTCGGATTCCAGCGCCGCGTCTGGTGGCCGAAATGGACTCCGGCCTCCAGGAGTTCTCGCATGGAAACGACGGACACGGGCACTGCCCCTTTCCCTGGTTGAAGTTCGTTCCTGCCGGCGGGGCGCGGGCGGAACCGGGGAGACACCCGGCACCCCCACCCGAGCGTGTGCGCCGGGTCGGTGTCAGCAGACGTGCGCGTCGATTGTAGCTGGGCGGGCCGGTGAACCCTGCGCCGGCGGTGGAAGCCGTATCGGTTCCCGTCTAGGCAGCCCAACCTCCTCCCCGAGGCGAGCGTAACGCGCCGGCGCGAACCCATGTGCGAAGCGATCGCACCGGATCCGCCACGTCCTGGGGAGACACGTCCGGAACTGGCGGGTCAGGCGCCTCTCGCCCGCCCGAGCGCCGTCTCGAGCTCCGGCGGTAGCGGCGAGGCCGCGTCGACCTGCGCGCCGGTCACCGGGTGGCGGAACGAGAGCTTCCCGGCATGCAGGAACTGACGCTCGAGGCCGAGGCCTTGGACGCCGTAGGTACGGTCGCCGACGATCGGCAGCTCGATCGCGGCGAGATGGACCCGGATCTGGTGCGTCCTCCCGGTCTCGAGGCGCACGTCGAGAAGCGCGTATTCGCCGAGCCGCTCGGCGAGCTCGAAGTGCGTCACCGCGGCCCTCGGCGACTCCGTGTCGAGCGATCGGCGCGTCGGGTCGAGCCGGTCGCGGCCGATCGCCGCCTCGATCCTGCCCGTCCGCGAGCGCGGCCGCCCGCGGACGAGGGCGCGGTAACGCCGATCGAGCTCTCGCCGGCGCACGAGCCGCGCAAGCCCGCGGTAGGTCTCTTCGTCCCGGGCGACGACGAGGAGGCCGGACGTCTCCCGGTCGAGGCGGTGGACGATTCCCGGCCGCTCCGGATCGTCGCCGCCAGCCGCACGGCCGACGAGGGCGTGCGCGAGCGTCGCGAAGCTGCGCCCCGCCCCGGGATGCACGACGATCCCCGCGGGCTTGTCGACGACCAGTAGATGCTCGTCCTCGTAGACGACGACGAGCTCCAGCACCTCCGGCTCGAGGGGAGCCCCCGGCGGCTCCGGGAGCGTGAGCTCCAGCTCGTCTCCCGCCGCCAGCCGGTGGCTCTTGGGGCGTACGGCCCCGTTCACGAGCACCTGCCCGACCGCGAGCAGGCGCTCCGCCTCTGCACGGGAGCCGAGCGCCGGAAGCGTGGCGAGGAAGCGGTCGAGACGGAGTCCGGCAGACCCCTCAGGGACGGATAGCGCGAGCGTCGGCGAGACGCCTCCCGCGCCGGGGCTCCCGGTCGGCCCCGACGAGGACGAGCAGGAGGATGGCGACGCCGACGACGATGAAGCTGTCGGCGAGGTTGAAGGCAGGCCAGTATCGGAGGTCGAGGAAATCGGTGACGTGGCCCAGGCGGATCCGATCGACGAGGTTCGAGATGCTGCCTCCGATCAGAAGGCCGAGCGCGGTCGGGAGAATCGGGTGACGCGCGCCGGATCTTGCGAAGAACAGGAGCATCCAGCCGACCGCCACCGCCGTCAGCACGGTCACGACGGGCGTGGCCCGCGCGAAGAGCCCGAAGGCGATGCCTGAGTTCTGTACGTGGTGGATCGAGAAGGGGCCGACGACGCGCACCTCCTCGTCGAGTCCGAGGGTGCCGAGCACGAGCCGCTTCGTCACCTGGTCGGCGACGACCGCCGCTAGGACGACCGCGGCCAGGCTTGCCCACTGCAGCGGCTGCGCAGCGAGCGAGCGCTCGGCGGCGGAGATCGGCAGCAGGCCGTTCGAGCTCGACCCGACGCGTACGTCGGGAAGCTTCTGCGCCGGCTCGATCACCGACCGATCGCTTCCGGGCAGCCACGAGCGCGACTGCGGCGCCAACGGGATCGACAGCTCGGGGAGCCCGTGGTCAGCGCTGCTCCTCGAGTCTGCGACACTCGATGCAGAGCGTCGCGTAGGGGATCGCGCGCAGCCGCTCGGGCGCGATCTGCCGTCCGCACCGTTCGCAGGTCCCGTAGGTACCGGCGTCGAGCTTGCCGAGGGCTACGTCGATGGCGGCGAGGACATGCTCGGAGTTCTCCTCGAGGGTGTAGTCGATCTCGCGGTCGAGCGTCTCGGTCGCTAGGTCGGCCGGGTGGTTGTCGAAGCCGGTTGCGAGCTCCTGCGTGTCGTCCTCGACGGAGCCCGGGTTGTCTCGGTGGAGATGGTCGATCGCGCCGACCACGCGCGCTCGCTCCTCGGTCAGCAGCCGGCGGAACTCGTCGGTGTCGATCGCGCTCATGATCCCCCTCTCGCAGCCGTCGAGACCATCGCCGAGAGTATAGGAGCGACCTAGGCTGCCTCGGCCGGCGCCGCCAGCTCGGCCCCGCCGTCCGTCTCTGCCACGACCTCCAGCGCCGAACGAAGCAGCGACCGGACGCGCCGGGCCTCGGCCGCGAGCCGCTCCCGCTCCGCCGCCGCGTCGCGAACGATGGAACGCGCCTCGCTCCGCGCCTCCGACACGACGAGGTCGGCCTCCTGCGCCGCGCGCTCCCGCATCTCGTGGGCGGCACGCTCGGCAGAGGTCAGCGTGGTGCGGAGCAGCCCCTCGAGCTCGCGATGACGAACGAGGTCGGCCTCAAGCTGCTCGACCCGGTCCTCGAGCTCCCCCCGCTCGCGCCAGACGGCCTCAAAGCTGTCGGCGATCTCCTCGAGGAGCCGGTCGACCCGACTGCGGCGGTACCCGAGGATCCCCTTCCGCAGGCGGACGTGGCGTATCTCGACGGGCGTGTACGACATCTTCGACTCCTTCCTAGTGGAGCCTCCCGATCAAGCCGACGAGCACCTGGTCGAGGATCACGAGCACGAGCACCGCGACGAGCGGCGACAGGTCGAGTGGTCCAAGGGGAGGCAGAAAGCGCCTGAAGAGGCGCAGATAGGGATTGCAGACGTCCGAGAGGAATTGCCGGATCCGGTAGAGCCACGGCCGGTAGGGCAGCTGGAACCACGAGCTCAGGATGTACACCGAGATCAGGAGGACGTACACGAGGATGAACACGTGCACGAAGTTCTGGACCGCCGAAACCACGTCCGCGAGTACCGCGAGGTGGGCGGAGACGCCCATGCTCAAAGCTTCGCCCTCGGTGCGGACGTTCCTGTGGCCGCGACGGCGCTCAGGCGGAACCCGGGCTCAGGCCCCTAGGCCTGGTTGAAGAAGCCGCGCTCGAGCATCCGTGCACGCTCCTCTGCCGAGACTTCGACGTTCCGCGGGGTCAGGAGGAACACCTTGTCGGCGACGCGCTGCATGCCGCCGTCGAGCGCATAGGTGAGGCCGCTCGTGAAGTCGATCAGGCGCTTCGACAGCTCCTGGTCTGTGCCCTGGAGGTTCAGGATCACCGGAATCGCATCCTTGAACTTGTCGGCGATCTGCTGGGCGTCGTTGAAGCTGCGCGGCAGCACGAGGTGCACGCGAACCGACGGAGCCGGCGCGACCGCCACCGGGCGCGGGCGCGGGCGCGAGTTCTGTCGCAGGAAGCTCGTTCGCGCCGGCGGCTCGGGCTCCGGATCGGTCCAGTCGTCGAACTCGGCGCCCCGGCGGCGGCTCGAGAGGCGCCGGACATTCGGCCGCTCGCTGTAGGTCCGCGAGAGCTCTTCGTTCGTGACGTAGCCGTCCTCGTCCCAGTCCTCGTCCTCCTCGGCGATCCCGAAGTAGACGAGCGTCCGGTTCCAGAGATCGCCTATGCCCACGGGCGCATGTTAAGGGCCTGTCCGGAGATTGGCCATGGTGGATGACACGCGTCACGCGCCTCGAGGCAGAGACCAGGGAGCGTCGACATGCAGGCATATCTCCGTGACCGAAGACGCCGCATCGAGGCGCGTGACGCCTGTCTGGCCCCCCGGTTCATTCTCGGACAGGCCCTAGCCCCGCAACAACGCGGAACCGACGCGCACGAACGTAGCTCCCTCCTCGACCGCGACGCGGTAATCCTGGCTCGTGCCCATCGAGAGCTCGCGCAGCTCGTGCTGCTCGGCGAGTTCGCGCAGCGCGCGGAAGTATGGGCGCGAGGCTTCGGGCGCCGCCGCGAAAGGCGGCATCGTCGAGAGCCCGATCACCTCCGGGTAGAGGTCGAGGAGCAGCGGGAGCAGGTCGGGCGAGACTCCCGACTTCGTCTCCTCTCCGGCGAGGTTCACCTGGACGAGCGCCGGCCCCTCGAGCCGCCCCGCCGCCGATTGGGAGTCGAGCGAGTGGACGAGCTCGCAGACCTCGCTTACTTCCCGGGCCTTCCGGCTTTGGAGATGGCCGATGAAGTGCCAGCGGAAGCGATCGCCGTACTGCTCGTGCTTGGCGGCGAGGTCCTGCGCCCGGTTCTCGCCCACGACCTCGACGCCCGCCTCGGCGAGGATCGCCATCTCCACGACGCTCACGTACTTCGTGGCGACGACGAGCGTGACCTCCGGGCCTACCTCCTCCCGCAGACCCAGGTAGCGCTCACGCAGCTCCTCAGGCGACATAGGCGATCACCCCCTGCCGGCCGGTCATCGCCCCGTCGCGGCGGTGTGAGAAGAAGAGCCGCGCCTCGCACGAGGTGCAGTGGTCGACATGCTCGACCCGCTCGCAACCCGCCTGCTCCAGCAATCTGCTGGCCGCGAGGCGGAGGTCGAGGCACGAGCCGCGCAGAACCTCTCCGCCGAAGCGCGCGCCATACGGCTCCGCGACCTCCGGGCCCACCTCGTAGCAGCAGACTCCGATGCACGGGCCGACGACCGCTGCCACCGGCCCGCCGACCGCGGCGACGCCCGCCTGGACGATCCCCGCGAGCAATCCGGCTCGGCCAGCATGGAGCACGGCTACAGCAGGACGCGCGCGAGCGACGCGGACCAGCACGATCGGGAGACAGTCCGCGGAGAGCGCGAGCAGCGGCAAGCGCACCCGGTCGGTCCAGAGGCCGTCACCGACCGCACCGCGAGCCCCGCGGAGAGCCTCGTTGACGACGGCACCGTGCACCTGGCGGTTCATCGCGAGAGCCTGCGGGTCGACGTCCAGCTGCTGGCACGCGCGCCGGCGATTCCCCTCGACCCGGAGTGGATCGTCCGCTGTCAGGATGCCCAGGTTGAGCGAGGCGTATCGGCCCTCGCTCGTGCCGCCGAGCCGCGTCGTGAAGGCCGCCACGTAACGTCCGGGAGCCGCCCACCTGAGGAGCATCACGTGCGGGCGATCAGCTCTCGCGCTGCCGCGAGCTCCGACTCCCGCCCGTCGAGCTCCCCGTCGAGCTTACGGCGGCGCAGCTCGCCGAGCACCTCCCCCACCCGCGGCGACTCCTGCAAGCCGAGGGCGGCGAGATCGAACCCTGTGATCTCCAGGCGAACGTCCTTGAGGCTCCGGAAGTACTCGCGCAGCGGCTCGAGCTCGGCGAGCCCGAGCGCAAAGAGCGGCGCATCCGGCGCATAGGGCTCGGAGAGCCGAACGACCTCGGCGCCCGTGACGCGCGGATTGGCAAACCGCGCGGCAAGACGCGCGCCCACGGTCACGGCGCCAGCGATGTTCTCGGCATCGCGCCGGCGCACCTTCAGCCGCTGGAGCCAGGCGTACACCTCGTCCGGGCGCAGGCGCCGCGCGAGGACGGCGAGACCGAGCCGCCAGTCGGGAACATCCAGGTCGTACTCGTCGCGCAACGCCGTGAGACGGCGCAGCAGCTCGGCGCCTTCCTGATCTGCGGCGAGGCGCGGGTGGATTGCGCGATCGAGGCCGAGCTCGCCGAGGCGCGGCAGCGAGTGGTCGACCTCCCCCTCGCCGAGGAGCGCCAGGAGCTCGTCGCGAAGACGTGCCGACGAGAGGTCTCCGACGAGGCCCATCTCGATGCAGCCGCGCGCGAGTGCGAGCGTGTGGTCGTCCATCCGGAAGCCGTAACGGTTCTCGTAGCGGACGGCGCGGAAGATCCTCGTCGGGTCGTCGATGAAGGAAAGGTTGTGCAGGACGCGGATTCGGCGCTCGGCAAGGTCGGCCCGTCCTCCGAAGGGATCGACCAGCCGCCCGAAGTCTTCTCCTTTGAGGGAGGCGGCCATCGCGTTGATCGTGAAGTCGCGGCGGTAGAGATCCTCCCGAATCGTCGCGTGCTCCACGGTCGGCAGCGCCGCCGGGGAGTCGTAGAACTCGGTGCGGGCGGTGACGACGTCGATGCGTGCATGGTTCCCGTACAGAACGGCGGCAGTGCCGAATTTCGGATGGGTGCGCACCCGCCCGCGAAGGGCGGCGGCGAGGCTTCGCGCAAGCGCTATCGCGTCCCCTTCGACCGCGATGTCGACGTCGAAGCCGGACTCTCCGAGGAGGATGTCCCGCACCGTCCCGCCGACGAGGTAGACGCCCGGCTCGTGCTCGGCGGCGGCTCCCACGGCCTCGAAGACGCGGCGGAGCTCCCGCAGGCGCGACAGCTCGTCGGCGATCGAGGCCGTGGGAGCCGCGGACTCGCCCAGCCCCGCGCCGAGAGCGTGCAGCACGTCGCTCCGCGTGACGACCCCCACCACGCGCTCCTCGCGCAGGACGGCGATCCTGCCCGCCCCCGCGCTCGTCAGGAGACGCTGGAGCTCCGCCAGAGAGGTGTCCTCGGTGCAGCGCGCGGCGCGGGTGCTCATGATCCCCCGCACGGGCGCGTGCGCCAGCTCGTGCGCCATCGCCTTGTCGAGGTCCTCGCGGCTGACCTCACCGACCAGGCGATCTCCCTCGAGAACGAGCATCCCGCTCTGACGGTGGCGCTGGCAGGCGACCATCGCGCCGGCGACAGTCTCGTCGGGCGGAACCGACCGGGCGGGGCGCGACATGATGGACCTCGCTGTGAACGGCGTCTGAACCACGGCGCCGAGTGCGTCGAGAAGCGTCTCCCGTGCAACCCCGAGGCCGCCGCGGAAGATCGCCGAAGCCGCCTGCGCGTGACCTCCGCCCCCGAGCGCCCCGGCGAGCGCCGCGGCGTCGAGCTCCGCAAGGCGGCTACGAACGACGGCGAAGACCCGTCCTTCCATCTCGACGAGGAGAGCGAGCGCGCGGCAGTCGGTCAGATCGACGAGCTTGTGGGCGAGCGTCGAGAGCCCCTCGACGTAGGTCGGCCACGCGATCGTGCCCACCAACAACTCGATGCCGTCCGCGGACACGGGCTCGAGCCGGTCGAGGAGCGCGTTCAGGAGGCGGCGCTCGTCCTCAGCGAGGGGGGTGTGCAGCTGAGCCGCGACGAGCTCCTGGTGGGCACCGTGACGCAGGCACCAGGAGAGCGCCTCCGCGTCGCGCGTCGTTGCGGTGGCGTGAGTGAGAGAGCCGGTGTCCTCGTGGATGCCGAGCGCGAAGATCGTCGCCTCGAGCGGACTGACAGGAATCTCGCGCTCGGCGAGGACGCTGACGAGGGTCGTCGTCAACGCGCCGTCGTCGGAGAGCACCGCTGTCTCCGGACTCGCCCACGAGGCCAGCTCGCCGCCGTGGTGGTCGAACACGACCTTCTCGACCCGTGGGTCGATGGCGACCTGCTCGAGCTCCCCCAGCCGGGAGGCGTCGACAGTGTCGACGACGATCAGCCGCCTGATCGCCTCCAGCTCGAGTCGACTCGCGTCAACCGCCTCCAGCTCATCCGCGTAGAGGCGGTGGAGCTCACGAACGTTGCGGTTGAGCGAGCCGGTGAGGCAGACCACCGCGCCCGGGTAGAGGAGGCGCGCCGCGAACGCCGCGGCAAAGGCATCGAGATCGGTGTTGCCGTGGGTGGCGATGACCTGCTCGGCGCGCATGCGGCCATTGTGCCCGCCGGCGTGGGTCGGCTCCGTACTGCTCAGCCGGGGCCACGGCCGGGATCTGTCCCCGGACCCGCCCCGCCAAGAAACGGTGCCGCGGCCGCTCTAGGCCACCTGCAGGAGCGCGATCGCCTCGATCTCGACGAGCGCACCCGAGGGGAGCGCCGCCACCTCGACCGTCGCCCGCGCCGGCGGCCCGTCGCCCACGTGGCGCGCGTAGACCTCGTTCATCGCCTGGAAGTCGCCGAGGTCGGCAAGGAACACGGTCGTCTTGACGATCCGCTCGAGCCCGGAGCCCGCGGCCTCGAGAATGGCGGCGAGGTTCGCAAACACCTGCTCCGTCTGCTCCGCGACCGCCTCCCCCATCAGCTCGTGCGTCCCCGGACGGAGCGCGAGCTGGCCGGACACGAAGACGAACCCGCTCGCCGACACAGCCTGCGAGTAGGGCGCTCCCTGGTAGGGCGCCGGTGCCGCGTCGGTGAACACGATCGTCTTGCCACTCATCGCTCCCCCTCCCTGCGCCGCGGGCGGCAGGCTTGTGCAAGCGCGACGCCGAGCGCCTTGAAGATCGCATCCAGCACGTGCTGCGGATCGTCGCCGTCGATCAGCCGGACGTGGAGCGTCAGCCCGGCGGTCGCCGCGAGCTCGGAGAGGAACTGCGAGGCGAGATCGGTCGCGAGCCCCGCGACCCGCTCGTCCGACAGATCCACGTTCGAGACGACGAGCGGCCGGTCGGAAGCCTCCAGCGCCACGTGAGCGAGCGCGTCCTCTGCAGGGACGACGCCGGATCCATGCCCGCGCGCTCCCTCGCCGCGAAGCGGCCCGGCGAGCACCCGCCCGAGCGCACCGGCGGCCGCGGCGACCTCGGCGCCCGCGTCTCCGGGCGCAACCTCGAGAACCAAGGCGAACCCGGCATAGCGGGCCAGGAGTCCGAGCAGGTGGTCGAGGACCGGAACGCCAGTCGCGATGTTCCCGCGAGCTCCTTCGTCGAGCGCGGCGTGGACGCGAAGACGTTCCTGCACCATCAGGCCTCGACGCGCTCGATCTGCGCCCCGAGGCCGCGCAGGCGCTCGTCGATGCGTTCGTAGCCGCGGTCGATCTGCCAGATGTTGCCGATCGTCGAGGTTCCCTCGGCGCAGAGGCCCGCGATCAGCATCGCCATCCCGGCCCGGATGTCCGGGCTCACCATCCGCTCACCGTAGAGCTTCGCCGGCCCCGTCACGACCGCTCTGTGCGGATCGCAGAGGACGACGCGGGCGCCCATGTTGACGAGCTTGTCGACGAAGAAGAGCCGGCTCTCGAACATCTTCTCGAAGATCAGGATCGCCCCGCGCGCCTGCGTTGCGACCGTGAGCGCGATGGAGGTGAGATCGGCAGGGAAGGCAGGCCAGATGCCGCTCTCGATCTTCGGGATCTGACCGCCGAGGTCGTCCTGGACGACGAGCTCCTGACCGGGAGGAATCCGCACGGTCGCCCCGTCGAGCTCGACGTGCACGCCGAGCTTCGCGAATGCGGGCAGGATCGAGACGAGGTCGTCGGCCCGGATGTCCTCGACGGTGATCTCGCCGCCGGTCACCGCAGCGAGGCCGATGAAGCTGCCGACCTCGATGTGCTCCGGCCCGACCCGGTAGGCGCCCCCCTCGAGGCGCTCGACGCCCTCGATCCGCAGCACGTTCGACCCGATGCCCTCGATGTGGGCTCCGAGCGAGACGAGGAAGCGGCAGAGATCCTGGATGTGCGGCTCGCATGCGGCGTGCGTCAGCCGCGTCTCGCCGGCTGCGAGCACCGCCGCCATGATCGCGTTCTCGGTTCCCATCACGCTCGCCTCGGTGAGGTACACGTGGCGACCACGGAGGCCGTCGGTGCGCATCTCGTAACGCTCGTCCACCTCGATGTCCGCCCCGAGCTCCACGAGCGCTTGGATGTGGGTGTCGAGCTGACGGCGGCCGATCACGTCCCCGCCGGGCGGCGGCACGCTGGCGCGCCCGACGCGCGCAAGCAGCGGTCCGGCGAGGAGGAACGAGGCACGGATCCTGCTGCAGAGCTCCATGTCGAGCTCGTGGCGCTCCACGGCTCGCGCGTGCACCCGTACCTCGTTGCGCCCCTCCCATGCGACCTCGACGCCCAGGTCTGCGAGCAGCTCCATCATCGTCCCGACGTCACGGATGTGCGGCACGTTCGAGAGCGACACGGGCTCGTCCGTCAGCAGGCAGGCGGCGAGGATCGGGAGCGCTGCATTCTTGTTGCCCGCCGCCCGGACACTTCCCTGCAGCGGGTAGCCGCCCTCGATGACGAAGGACTCCATCAGGGCGTCTGCGACTGCAGTCTGCGGCATCGTCGGCGCTCGCATCCCGGGGCCCGGGGCGAAGCGGCGACTATCCTAGTCCACGCGATGGACGTGACCCGCGGCGACGCCTGGGCAACCCTCACGCGCTACACGCGAAACGAGGCGCTGCGACGCCACGGTCTCGCCGTCGAGGCGGCGACGCGCGCGTACGCCCGCCGCTTCGGCGAGGACGAGGAGCTCTGGGGGATCGCTGCGCTCCTCCACGACTTCGACTGGGAGATGCACCCGACGCTCGACCAGCATCCGCAGGACGGCGCCGAGATCCTGCGTGAGGAGGGATATCCCGAGGTCGTGATCGAGGCGATCCTCTCCCACGCGGAGCATCTCCACCTGCCTCGCGACACGATGCTGAAGAAGACCCTGTTCGCGTGCGACGAGCTCGCCGGCTTCATCCACGCCTGCGGGCTCGTCCGCCCTGACGGGATCGAGACGCTCGAGCCCCGCTCGGTGCGCAAGAAACTGAAGCAGCCGTCTTTCGCGGCCGGAGTCAACCGGGACGACGTCGTGAACGGTGCCGAAGGCCTCGGCGTCGGCCTCGACGATCACATCGTCTTCGTCACGGAGGCGCTCAGGCCGATCGCTGCCGAGCTCGGCCTGAGAACTGCCGCCGACCCCAAGTAACACAGTGTTACTCGGGCTGCCCCGGCCCGCCCTCAGGGGAGGCCCGCGAGCAGGCGCTCGAGATCCCCGTCGCTCGTCCAGTAACCGCAGGAGACGCGGACGACGTTCGAGCCGGGAAGGTCGCGGACGACGACGCCCGCGGCGGCGAGGCTGCGTACGACCTCGGCCGGCTCGCCGCGGGGGACGAAGGACACGAGCGTGGCCTGGCCGGGGGCGGTCACGACGTCATGGCTCTCGGCGAGGAGCTCGCGGCAGCGGGCCGCGGTCGCCGCCGCGCGCTCGAAGCGCCAATCCGGCGCCGAGGAGAGAGCGGCCTCGAGCGCGGCGAGCGAGGGTACCGCCGTCCAACCCGAGTCGAACCGTGCGGCGCCCTCGCGGGCGGTGAACTCGCCGCTCGCCTCGTGCGCGGCCTGCGAGAAGTAGCTCGGCCGGGACACGCGCAGCGCCCCCGGGTCGGCGACGTACAGCCCGCCCGTCGAGTCGGGCCCGCAGAGCCACTTCTGGCCCGACACGGTGTAGAAGTCGAACGGCGCGGCGTCGACCGCGATCGCACCGACCGACTGGGCGCCGTCGACGAGCATCGGCAGGCCCGTCTGCTCCTTCAGCTCGTGCACCGGTAGCACGTTCCCGGTCGTCCACGCGACGTGTGAGAGCGCGAGCAGCTTCGTCTCGGCGCCGATCTCACCGAGAATCGCCTCCAACGCCTCGCCTGCGGGGCGGTCCCGGATCTCCGCCACCCTGACGCGTGCGCCGGAGGCGAAGAGCGGACCGATCAGCCCGAAATGCTCGGCGTCGGTCGTGACGACCTCGTCGCCCGAATCGAGGCCGAGGCCTGCGAGCACGATGTTGCAGCCGTCGGTCGTCGAGGTAGTCAATGCGATCCTCGTTTCCTCGGCGCCGAGGAGACCGGCGAGGAGCGCGCGCACTCGAGCTCGGAGCGCGAGCATCTCCTCGATGTAGCCGGGGCCTCCGCGGCCGCCGACGAGGTCCGCCTGGGCCCTCGCAGCCAGGGCTTCAACGGTCGGTCGCGCCAGCGGTCCCATGCTCCCCGCGTTCAGGTAGGCAACTCGCTCCAGCACCGGGAAGGCGGCACGCGCCTCCTCAAAGGTCATCGATCGTCACCTCCACCGGGGCGTGGTCGGAGAGCACTCTGCCGCCGGATTCTCGCCGCTCGAGCGGCCAGCTGTGCGGCGGCGAGGCGGACGCTCCTCGAACGAGCACGTGGTCGAGCCAGGGCCCCGGCCGGGAGAACCCCCATTCCGGGCTGGTGAGGCTCTCGAGCATCGGTGCGGCGGGCGTGAGATTGAAGTCGCCGGCCAGCACGCACGATTCCGCCGGGTCTGCGAGCGCGTCGACGAAGGTCGCCGCACGCAGCAGCTCGGCCGCCGGGACCCGCGGGTCCGGGTGGCTCGTCGCATGCAGGTTCCCGAGCACGAGCGAGCGCCCGTCGACGAGCCGGACTCGGAGCCCCTGGCAGACCCGCCGCTCCTTCGCCCAGTCCCTGCGGGCGCGCAAGCCGAGGTTGAGCCCGCCTGACCTCGTCTGCCGAAAACTCAACTGGTTGAGGACGAGCGCGTGGCGCTGAAGCACTCGGAGCCGGGGCGCGAGGAGCACCGCATTGGCTTGGCCGTTGAAGAAGCCGCGCACGAGCTTCGGCGCGAGCGCCGTCAGCCGGCGCCCCGCCCTGCCTCCGAGCGGCGCCGGTTGGGCGACGGCCCCGGCGGAGTGCATGCCGCTCCACGACGACAGGCGCGAGATCCCCCAGACCGGCACCTCCTGCAGGCAGACGACGTCCGGCCGGTCGGCGGTCACGAGCCGGATCATCTCCTCCAACCGTTGCTCCTCCCCCACGGGCTCCGTGTTGCCGTGGAAGAGGTTCCAGGTACGGACGAGCACAGCGACCTAGGAGAGACCCGCCGCGAACCCGCCGACGATCGTCCCGTAGACGAGGTGCAGCACGAAGGTCACGAGCGCGGTCTGGCGCCCGTAGTTAACCAGCATGAAGCCCGGCGGCTCGAGCAGCGGCGTGTCCCTCGCATCCGACCACGGAGTGCCCATCCGGGGGTGAACCGCGGCGAGGGCGACGCTGACGAGACCGCCTCCGGCGAAGAGCGCGTGAACGGCGCCGAGCGCGAGCCCGAAGAGCCACCCCGCGCGCCCGACGGCGAAGAACACCGCTGCGTACACGAGCGCGAAGAGCAGGCCGTTCACGAAGTGGGCGACGTACCCGATCAGGCTCGCGCGGCGGCGGTCGCCCGTGAAGAACGTTCCGAGGAGGAGCGGGAAGTCCATGCGCGTCACGCCCGTCTCCTGCGCCAGCCTGAGCCCGCTCGTCAGGATCACGGTCCCGACCGCGCCGCCGGCGAGCGCGCCCCAGACCGTCATGCCTCCTCCCGCGCCTGCTCGAGAGTGAGGGCGGCGTTGACGAGGCCCAGGTGGGTGAGCGCCTGCGGGAAGTTGCCGAGGAATTCGTGGGTCGTCGTGTCGATCTCCTCCGAGTAGAGGCCGACGTCGTTCGCGAACGCGCACAGCTCTTCCATCAGCGTCTCGGCTTCGCCGGTTCGACCAGCGCGGGCGAGCGCGCTGACGAGCCAGAAGGAGCACGTCAGGAAGGCGCCCTCCTCGCCCGGACCGCCGGCACCGTCCTCCCCGAGATAGCGGTAGACGAACGCTCCGTGCTTGAGCTCGCGGATGACCGCATCGACCGTCCCGAGCATGCGCGGGCTCGTGGAGGACTCGCACTCCAGCAGGGACAGCGTCAGGAGGCTCGCGTCGAGCTCGCGGAGGTCCGGCGCGCGGACGTAGCTCTCCTTCTCCGCATCCCAGCTGTTCGTCTCGTAGAAGTGCCGTACCTCCTCCGCCGCCGCGTCCCAGCGCCACCTGCGATCAGGGATGAACCCCTCCTTCGCGAGACGCGACGCGCGCTCGAGGGCCACCCAGCACATCGCCTTCGACTGCGTGAAGTGCCTCGGGTCGCTCCTCACCTCCCAGATGCCCGAGTCGGGACCCCTCCAGTTTTCGGCGACGAAGTCGGCGATCTTCGCCACCTCCTTGGCCGTGTCGGCGTCGAGCCGGCCCACCTCCGAGGCGTACAGCCAGATCGCGCCGAGGACGCCTCCGTAGACATCGAGCTGCGTCTGCCCGGCCGCCTCGTTCCCGACTCGAACCGGCGCGGAGCCACGGTAGCCGCGGAGCCCCGTGAGCTCCCGCTCGGGTGTGTGCGAACCGCCGTTCACGCGGTAGAGGATCTGGAGGCGCGGCTGGGTCAGGCGCGAAGCGTGCATCAGCCACCAGAAGAACGAGTGAGCCTCCTCGTGGTACCCGAGCCTCACGAGCGTCTCGAGCGACCAGGTGGAGTCGCGGAGCCAGGCGAAGCGATAGTCCCAGTTCCGCCGGCCGCCGAGCTGCTCGGGCAGAGACGTGGTCGGCGCTGCGACGATCGCGCCAGAGGGCGCGTAGACGAGGAGCTTCAGCACGAGCGCGCTCCGGACGACGAGGTCGCGCCATCGGCCTTCGTACCGCGCCCGACGGCTCCATCCCTCCCAGAACTGCGCCGTGCGCTCGATCCGGCGCTCGACCGCGTCGCGCGGGCTGAGCACCGCCGGCTCCTGATGAGCGCCTGCGAGGGCGAGCAGAGCCGTGTCGCCGGGCAGAGCGTCGAACTCGCCCTCGATCGCGGAGTCCCGCGTTCGCGGCTCCCCCGCCCCCCACGCGCCGAGCACGAGCGCGTCGTGCCCTGCGGTCGCCCAGAGGCGTTCCGACCGCCGCTCGATCCTCGTCCGGCTCTCCCCGTAGCGGAAGCGCGGCTCGAGGAGCCAGCGCATGGGAACCCGCCCCTCGAGCCCCTCGACCTTCCGGACGAGCTCGCGGAGCGGCGCGAGCACGGGCTCGTCCGTCAGCGTCATCAGGTCGGTCACCCGAACCGAGCCGCCGGCCGTGCGGAAGGTCGTCTCGAGGACGTTCGTGCCGTCCTGGTAGCGGCGCTCGACTTCGAAGGGCTCTGCGGGTGCGAGCCGGAAGGAGCCGCCGCGTTCGGCGTCGAGGATGCGCGCGAAGACGGAGGGCGAGTCGACGTCCGGCAGGCACAGCCAGTCGATGGAGCCGTCCTTGGCGACCAATGCGCTCGTCCGGCCGTCGCCGATCAGGGCGTAGTCGCGGATCGGGGCGTATCCGTCGGGTCCCCGCACGAGGGCATCTTGCCGGGCGCCCGGGACGAACTGCTGCGCGTGCCGCCTCAGCGGTGGCCGAAGTGGTGGGCCGCGGGGAGGGCCGAGACGATCTCCGCCTCGCCCGCGACGCGCCGCGCTAGCGGTGCCAGCGTCTCGAGCTCCCGCACGAGGACGTTCTGGTTTCGCCCGACACGCTCGAGGCGCCCCCGCGCGAGCAGGAGCGGCTCGCCGCGCACGAGCGGCCGGTAGCGCTCGTACACCTGGGGCGGGACGATCAGGTTCATCTGGCCGTGCTCGTCCTCGAGCAGCATGAAGACGACGCCGTGGGCCGTCGCAGGACGCTGGCGAGCGACCGCCATGCCCGCGATCGCAACCGGCTTGCCGCTGTCGAGCGACGACAGCTCCTCGCTCGACACGACCTCGTCAGGCAGATGCGGCCGGAGGAGGAGGAGCGGGTGTACACCCACGGAGAGGCTGGTCTGGCGATAGTCGGCGAGCATCCGTTCCCAGTCGGTCTGTTCCGGGAGCTCCGGCGTCTCGGTCGTCGGCTCGAGCGCGAGCGCGAGCTGGCGCTCCTCTCCGTCGGAGCCCGGGATGCTTCGCGGGCGCGGGACGAGCCCAAGCTGCCAGAGCAGGTTCCGGCGCTTTCCGAACGCGTCGCAGGCGCCGGCGGCGACGAGCGCCTCGAGCCCCTGCCGGTCGAGCGTCGCGCGCTGGGCGAGGTCGCCCATGCCCCTGAAGTGGCCTTCGCGCTCGCGCTCGAGGACGAGAGCGTCGGCTTCCGCCTCGCCGAGCGAGCGGACGTAGCCGAGGCCGACGCGCACCGCGCCGCGCTCGACCGCGCACTTCGCCGCGCCCAGGTTGACGTCGGGCGGGAACACCTCGACCCCCCGCCGCTGCCCGTCCCGGACGAGGCTCGCGGGCGGGTAGAACCCCATCGGCTGCGCGTTCAGGAGCGCGCACAGGAACTCGGCCGGGTAGTGGTGGCGAAGCCAGGCCGACTGGTAGGCCAGCAGGCCGAACGCGGCCGCGTGGGATTTGGGGAAGCCGAACCCGGAGAAGCCCGCGAGCTTGTCGTAGACGCGGTTCGAGGTCTCCCCGTCGACGCCGTTCTCGCGCGCGCCGTCGACGAAGCGGTCGCGGAACGCCTCGATCGCCTCCTCACTGCGCTTCCGGCTCATCGCCCGGCGCAGCCCCTCGGCCTCGCCAACGGTGAACCCGGCAAGGGCCATCGCGACGTCGAGCACCTGCTCCTGGAAGACGACCACCCCGAGCGTCTCGCGCAGCGGCTCGGCCAGCAGCGGGTGGTCGACCGGCGGGACGAAGTCCGGGTCCTCGCGGAGGCGCTGGCGGTGCTCGATGTACGGGTGAACGGCCTTCCCCTGGATCGGGCCGGGCCGGACGAGCGCGACCTCGACGGTGAGGTCGTCGAGGTTCTCGGGGCGCGTCCGCAGGAGCATCTGCATCTGCGCACGACTCTCGATCTGGAAGACGCCGACCGTGTCGGCCTGCTGGATCTCGGCGTAGACCCCGCGGTCGTCGAGCGGGATGCGCGAGAGATCGACCGGCGCTCCGCGCAGCTTCGCGATCGTCTCGACGCACTCCTCCACCGCCGAGAGCATCCCCAGGCCGAGGAGGTCGATCTTGAGGAAGCCGGCGTCCGCGCAGGAATCCTTGTCCCACTGGCACAGCTGCCGCCCGGCCATGGCCGCCGGCTGGACGGGCACGAGCTCGACGAGTGGGCGGCTCGCGATCACCATCCCGCCCGGATGCTGCGAGATGTGGCGCGGCAGGCCTGCGATCTCGTTGCACACCTCGGCGAACGCCCGCCAGCGCGGCGAGACGAGCTTGCGCTCGGCGTCCGGGAGCAGCGCCAGCTCCTCCCCCACCCGCCGCGCATTCCAACCCTCGGTGAGGCGGGCAAGGCGCTCGAGCTCCCCGAACGGTAGCCCCAGCGCCTTACCGACGTCGCGGATCGCTCCGCGCGACCGGTAGGTGGCGAAGCTCGCGACGAGCGCCGCGTGCTCACGGCCGTAGCGCTCGGTGACGCCGACGATCAGCTTCTCGCGGATGTCGCGCGGGAAGTCGAGGTCGATGTCCGGGACGGTCGCGAGCTCGCGGTTCAGGAAGCGGCCGAGCGAGAGGCCCGCCTCGACCGGATCGACGTGCGAGAGACCGGTGAGGTAGCAGACGATCGAGCCGACCGAGCTTCCGCGGCCGCGGCCGGGTGGGAGGACGCCCCGCGGCGAGTGGACGCCCCTCACCTCGACTGCGATCTCCGCCGCGAGCTCGAGCACCTCCCAGTGCAGCAGGAAGAAGCCTGCGAACCCGAGCTCGTCGATCAGCGCGAGCTCCTCGTCCAACCGTTCGCGCGCCCTGCGCTTGTGGCCGCTCGAGCCGTAGCGCTCCTCGAAGGCTCGGTCGCAGACGCGACGGAGCTGGACGCTTGCCGGCTCGGCCCCGTCGCTGAAGTCGGGGTAGCGGTAGCCGAACTCCCGGGTCAGGTCGAACTCGAGCCGCTCCGCGACCTCGGCGGTGCGCGCAACCGCGGCCGCGTCGTCCGGAAAGCGCGCCGCCGCCTCCGCCGGCGCCAGCAGGACACACTCGCGGTTGCCCCGGCGCTCTCGCTCGCACCCGTCGAGGGAGGTCCGCTCCCGGATCGCGACGAGCACGTCCTGGAGCGGGGAGCGCCGCTCGTGGTGGGCGTGCGCATCGCCAGTAGCAACCGTCGAGACCCCGAGCGCCGCGGCGAGGTCCCGGAGAGCGGCGTTCCGCCTCGCGTCGCCCCGTTCGTACGGGCGTTGGAGCTCGACGAAGAAGCGATCGCGCCCGAATGCCGCAGCGACCTCCGCCGCCGCGTTCGGGTCGCGAACGGCGAGGCCCCGCCGGGCGCAGCCGGAGAGGCAGACGAGCCCCTCGTTTCGCTCCAGGAGGAGCGCGAGGTCGAGTCCCGGCGGCAAGGGCTCCCGATTCTCGCGGCCCGGCAGCCGCGTCCCCGCGTGCGCGGCGGTGAGAAGGCGGCAGAGGTTCGCGTACCCGCGCTGGGTCTCGACCAGAAGCGTGAGGTGGGACCCGCCGGTGAGCGTGACCTCGGCCCCGGTGATCGCCCGGACTCCGAAGGCCTTCGCCGCGTGTGCGAACTCGAGCGATCCGTAGACGCCGTCGTGGTCGGTGAGAGCGAGCGCCGGGTAGCCGAGTTCGGCGGCCCGCGCCGCGAGCTCCTCCGGCTGCGAGGTGCCGTCGAGGAACGAGTAGGCCGAGTGGGCGTGCAGCTCGACGTACGGGCCAGCGGTCATCCCCCGTGCCTGCGTATGAGAAGATCGCCGCGTCGACGAGGAGGGGAGGGTCGGTGGAGGAGCTCCACTACCGCGAGAACGGATTCGACTGCGACGCTTCCCCGCGAGACGACGACAAGATCCGCAGCCAGATTCAGATTCAAGACGCCCCGTAGGGCGAGCCGGTCGTGGCCGAGGCGGAACTCCTGCGAGCCGGCAAGGGCGAGACCGTTGTCGCCGAGCCTGCCCGAACGCTCCGGATCCTCGTCGACCGGGAGGAGCTGACGGTGACGTGGTTCCGGTACGAGCCGGGTGAGCGCGGTCCGGACCCGCACATACACCGCCGGCACACGGACGCGTTCTACGTCCTCGACGGTGAGCTCGAGTTCGGACTCGGTCGGGGAGCAGCGGAGACCGTCGCCGGGAGAGCCGGGGCCTTCGTGGCAGCGCCCCCCGGAGTCGTCCACACATTCCGGAACGCGGGCGAGGCGACGACCCTCTTTCTCAACGTCCACGCGCCGAGCATGGGCTTCGGCCGGATGTTGCGCGCGCGCCGCGAGGGCCGCGACGAAGACGCGGCGGAGTTCGACCAGTTCGACCCGCCTGCCGACGGCGGCCGACCGCTCTCGGACGCGATCGTCCGCGGCCCCGGTGAGGGCGACTCGATCTCGATGGGCGCGAGCAGCGTCCTCTTCAAGGCCGAGGGCGACGACGGCGATGGGACGTTCTCGCTCACCGAGATCACGCTCGAGCCGGGCTTCCCGGGCCCGGTTCTCCACCGGCACCGGACGCTTCTCGACAGCTTCTACGTCCTCGAGGGAACGCTCTCGCTCCGGCTCGGAGACCTCGAGGCCGAAGCCGCAGCCGGCTCCTACGCCGTCGTCCCGCCGGGCGTGGCGCACACGTTCCGCAACGCGAGCGCTGCGCCGGTGCGCGCGCTCAACCTCATGACGCCCGGCGGCTTCGAGCAATACCTGAAGGAGCTCGCGCGCGCGACAGCGCCCGGCGCACCGCCCGATCCCGCTGTCATGGCCGAGATCGCGTCGCGCTACGACTTCGAGCACGCTGCGTAGGTGATGGACGCCCGCGAGCGCTACGACGAGATCTGCGACGACCTCATCGGACGGAACGCGGACGTCTCGCTCGGCCAGATGATGGGCATGCCGGCGATCAAGCGCGACGGCAAGATGGTCGGCGGCTTCTGGCGGGACTCGATGGTCTTCAAGCTGCCGGACGCATCCGCCCGCGAGGAGGCGCTCGCGCTCGAAGGCGCGAGGCTCTTCGATCCGTCGGAGCAAGGGCGGCCGATGCGCGAGTGGGTCGCGGTTCCGGTCGCGCACGCCTCGCGCTGGCGTGAGCTCGCGGACGTCGCACTCACCCGTCGCGGCTGACACCGGCACCGCGGTAAACACATACGCTCACGGCCGGCGGCGCAGACGGACGTACGGGCGGAGCCCGCACATCCTGAGGGTGGGCGCCGCAAGCGGCGCTTAGGCCTTCTGTGTGAACCAACCGCCGCGCTCCTCGTCGCGGTAGACGACGGCGTTCTCGCCGCTCTCGAGGACGACCTCGAAGTACCGGCGGTCGATCGGCTCCTCCGTCCACCACCGGTCGACGACACGCCACTCCTCCCGGACGATCGCCACCAGGCGGCGGTTCACCTGCCGGGGCGTCCCGTCGAACTCCGCCTCGACGAGCGCCCGGCGCGGCTCGTTCAGCCGCGCGGTCGTCCGCGCGAGCTCAGGGCTCCCCCCCGAGCCGCCTCCGCCGGCGCCCGCCCCCAGCATCGCCATCGGAGCTAGGCCCCCTAGTCGCGCGGGACGAGGAGGGCCCTGTGCTCCGGAACTCGTGACCAGGGAGCGACCTCGACGACGGTGCAGACCGCACCCGAGCCGACGCTCGCGCGGGCCTGCCGGAGCCCCTCCTTCAGGCGGGCGTGCAGCTCGTCTCCCGCCGGGCGGACGAGCTCGAGCTGATGGCCGGTCGCCTCGCCGAGCTCGGACAGCTCGAGCTTCAGCCGCGTGATCGGCGCGGGGAGCTCCGCGAGTTTCGGCCCGACGGCTGCGCGCAGGCGCGGCGCCTCGGCGGTGGCGTCGCGGAGGGTCACCGTCCTGCGCCACGAGCCGCCGCCGACGAGCCGCGCTGCGATCGTCAGCTTTCGCACCACGCGTCGACCTCGCTCGGGCCGTGCGAGCACCTGCTCGACGAGAGCGGAGAGCGCACGGCGGATCGTCAGCTCGTTTCCGATCGCCTCCGGGAACTCCAAGGCCTCCGCTACCTCGGCGGCCGGGCGCCGCGCGTCGACACGCCGGTCGTCACCGCCTCTCGCCAGGCGCCAGGCCCGCCGGCCGTCCGGCCCCAGTCGGTCGGCCACGGCGGCACCCGGCAGCCCGGCAAGCTGTCCCATCGTCGTCACGCCGAGCTCGCGGAGCTCCTCGTGCCGCCGCTGCTCGAGCGGGAGCAGCGTCAGCGGCAGCGGCGCGAGGAAGTCCGGCGTTCGCTCGTTCGAGACGACGAGAACCTGCCCGGGCCGCGCGATGTTCGCCGCCGCGAGGGCGGCAAACCGGCGCTGCGCCACGCCCGCGCGGGGATCCCAGGCAGAGCCGACCGCGGCGAGCGCTCGCCGGAGCGCAGGCTCGACACCGCCGTAGAGACGCTCGACGCTGCGCGTCTCGAAGTACAGGCACCCCGGCTCGACCGGCTCGATCCCGAAGCCCTCGCCCTCGAGCCGGCGGAGCATCGCCTCCCACTCCTCGTTGGCGCCCGCCGGGTCCTGCTCGACGAGCGAGAGCGACGGGCACATCGCGAGCGCCTCGCCGAGGCGCATCCCCGGCTTCACCCCGGCAGCCTCCGCCGTCGCGGTAACCGGGCCGATCCGAACCTCGCTTCCCGGGAGCGGGGCGAGCGCCGCCGGAGCGAGCGCGAGCCTCGGGCGAGCCCGGAGCGCCGCCCGGAGTGCGAATCCTGGAATGACGATGCAGGCGATCACAGGGAACGTGTGTTCTATACGAACATACGTTCCCTTGTCAAGTCTTGTGGCTACCCCTCCGCGAAGCGACGCGGAGAGAACGCCTCCAGCGGCACCGGCGCCTCCTCCCCGGCAAGCAAGGCCGAGACCGCATCGGCCGTCAGCGGCGTCAGCAGGATCCCGCTCCGGAAGTGGCCGCTCGCGACGAGAAGGCCCTCGAGCTTGGTCGGACCCACGACGGGCGCTCCGTCCGGCGTTCCGGGGCGCAGGCCGGCGCGTGCCGCCACGAGCTCGACCCGGTGGATCGCGGGCACGCCGCGGCCGATCTCGGTGAGCAGGGCCGCGGCACCGTCTGCTGTCACCGCTGTATCGAACCCCGCCTCCTCCACCGTCGCGCCAAGGATCACGCGCCCGGCGCCGTGCGAGACGAGGTAGGCGAAGCCGGGATGCAGCGGCCGGGAAAAGAGCGGATCGCCGGACGTGCGGAGCTCGAGAATCTGGCCTTTCACCGGGCGCACCGGCGGACGAACCTCCCGCGGAAGCCAGCTTGCGGCACCGGACCAGCAGCCGGCGGCAAGGACGACCGCGTCGCCGAGAAAGCGGCGGCCGTCGCGCGTCTCGACGCCGCGCAGCCGCGCCCCCTCCCAGACGGCTCCCACGACCTCGGCCCCGGCAACGATCTCCACTCCTGCACGCGCGGCGGCCACCTCGAGCGCCCGGAGGAGCGCGGGCGGGTCAACCTGGGCATCCTCCGCCGCGAGCACGCCGCCCGCGCACTCGCCGGCGAGACAGGGCTCGAGCTCGCGGCACCGGTGCGCGTCGAGCCACTGCGACTCGAGCGCGAACGAGCCCTGGAGGCCGTGGAGCTCCCGCAGCTCCCGTTCCCCGGCCTCGTCGAGCGCCGCGTAGAGCATCCCGAGCTCTCGATAGCCCACGGCCTCGCCGGCGGCCTCCTCGAGCTCCGCCGCGAAACGCGGGAACATGCGCGCGGAGGCCAGCTTCAGGTCCTGCACCTCGCGTGGCTCGTGCTCGCTGACCGGGATGAGGAGGCCTGCCGCGAGGGGCGATGCGCCGGCTCCCGGGCTGTCGCGCTCGACGACGCAAACCGAGAGGCCCCGCTGCGCGGCGCGCCAGGCGACGGCCAGGCCGATCGCACCGGCGCCGACGACGATCGCGTCGTGGCCGCTCACGACGTGCGGAGCACGCGGAGGCGGCGCACGGCCAGCGACGCCCGCAGCATCAGGCGGCGACGATCTCCGCGGCGCCGTCGGCGACGCCGGCCACGCGGGGAACGACCTCCAGGACGTCCTCGCGGGCGCACCACGCGATGTCCTCCTTGAGCCCCGGAGGGCCGTAGGTGCGGGCATTCAGGCCTGCCGCGGCATCGGGAAACGAGGCCGCCAGGCGCTCGGCAGCCACGGCGGCGTCGGTGCGCTCGCCCTCGAGGAGACCGACGATCCTCCCGGCGCAGTACGCGTCGTCGAGGGCGAAGAAGCCCTTGAAGCCGGCGCAGACGATCACTGCGTCCTCCCCACGCTCCCGCGCCGCACGCGCGACTGCCGTTAGGTTCAGGAGGCTGCCGAGGTAGATCTCGCCACAGCGCTCCGCAGCCGTGAGGATCGCCCTCGTCCCGTTCGTCGTCGACAGGATCAGCGTCTCGGCCCGGGCCTCCAGGAACTCGCGCGGCGAGGCACCGACGTCGAAGTTCTCGACCCGCACCGCACCGCGCTCGCCGCCGACGAGAGAGTCGGGGATCGCCGCCCGCAGAGCCCGCGCCTGCTCGAGCTCGGCGCAGCAGAGGACTCTCCGGTAGCCCGCGGAGAGCGCCTGCGCGATCGTGGAGGTCGCCCGTAGCACGTCGACGACGACGCCGAGGGGCGCCGAAGCGGCCTCGTCGGGCGTGAACGCGACGTGCACGACCACGTCGGTACGCTACTTCGCCGGGCATGGCCACCTGCTACCGCCACCCCGACCGTGAGACGGGCCTCTCCTGCTCGGATTGCGGCCGGCCGATCTGCGTCGACTGCATGACCGTGGCACCGGTGGGCATCCGCTGTCCGGAGCACTCGGGCAAGGCCAGCAGGCCTGCGCGCGTGACGCGCAGCGCCCGCCGGCTGAGCTTCGAGTCGAGCGGCGCCTACGTCACGAAGGCGCTCGTGGGACTGAACGTCGCGATCTACTTCGCGCAGCTCGCGATGGGGGCTTCGGTCAACGCTGACCGCGGCTGGATCTTCACCCACGGCGCGCTCTACGGGCCTTCGGTGGAGCACGGCGACTGGTGGCGGCTGATCGCCGCGGCGTTCCTCCACTACGGCCCGCTCCATCTCGGGATGAACATGCTCGCTCTCTGGTGGCTCGGCTCTCCGGTCGAGGTCGCCCTCGGTCGAGGGCGATTCCTGCTGCTCTACCTCGCCTCGGGCCTCGCCGGCTCCGCCGGCGCATTGATCGACCGGCCCCTCGCGGTCACAGTTGGCGCGTCCGGCGCGATCTTCGGGATCCTGGGCGCCGGGCTGATCCTGGAGTGGCGGGCGACCGGATCCCTCGCAGGCAACTACCTGACGCTGATCGCGGTCAACCTCGCATTCACCTTCGGCTTCCGCGGGAACATCGCCGTCGGCGGCCACATCGGCGGCCTGATCGGCGGCATCCTCGGCACGCTCGCGCTGGCCCGCTTCGGGCGCGGCCATGCCGCCTACGGCCGCCTCGGCCTGATCGGCATCGCCGGCCTCGTGGGGGTGGGGGTACTGTCGATCGTGCTCGCGTACTGGAAGGTCAACTCGCTGCCGTACTGACGGCGGGGTCGGTTGCCTCTCGGCGGGGGGGTGGGCGGCTTTGCGGAGCGCAACGAGTCCGACCGGGGGCGCGGCGAGGGGCGGGCGCTGCGAGGGGCGAGTGAATCGCTGCGCTCTTCCGGGGGGCTCTCGCCCCCCGAGACCCCCCGGCTGCCTACACCCTTCGAGGAGTTATCGCTGCGGCTTCGCCTCCGCTCCAAGGGGGGAACGGAGTTCCCCCCTTCGCCCCCTCCGGGCACATGCACTCGCCTACCGGCTCGT
>JBBRYP010000047.1:0-36967 GCA_038237515.1 Gaiellales bacterium | reverse complement strand
ACCTAACCATAAACGAAGGTTCGGACGACCACCCAACATGTTAGTACCTACACGAGCCCCAACACCAAGAGCCGCAATTGCGCTCCAGAAGCAGCCTCGCCACTCTCAAGAGCCTCCAGCCGGGGGGTAACTTCCGTCTAGCAGCCCCGGCTCCACCTCGTTCGTCGTCACGGCGTAGAGGACGTCGCCGTCGACGAGGGCGTGGAAGGGCTGGATCGCCCGAGCCATCGAGGTGTGGACCTGGCGCGCGAGCGTCCGCAGCAACCGGTCGTCCAGTCGCTGGTTGACGACGAGCACCGTGAGGGTCGTGTTGCCGGGCGGCGGTCGCACCGGTAGCCCCCGCCCGCAGGCGCTCCTCCACCCCCGGGACGAGGGAGCGACGGGCGCCCGTGACCGCGTCGAGATGGCCGCGCAGGACGGTGCCGTCCCGGTCGACGATCGCACCGACCGCGTTGACGACGGTGAAGACTCCGATCCGCGTCTCGCCCACCTGCCGGAAGGCCCCGCCTTGCCCCGCCTGCTCGCCCTCGGCATAGTCGAAAGTCTTACCCGCCGTCGCGGACCGGCCGGCGCCGCGTGGGCCGAGCGGGAAGACCCCGGGGCGGGCGGCACGCAGCGCGGCGCGACCAAGCTGCTTGTCGGGGTAGACGGCGTTGTCGCGGGGGCCCCAGTCGAAGACGATCGCGCCCGAGACGAGCGGGATCTCGAGCCAGCCCGTCGCGTAGTCGCGCCGCGCGAAGATCTCCGCGGCCACGCCGGTCGCCGCCTCGAGGCCATAGAGCGAGCCGCCCGCGAGGCAGATCGCGTGCACCCACTCGTAGCCGCCGAGGGTGCCGGGCGATCCACCCCGGATATCGGTCGCGCACGCTGCGCCCCCGGGCAGGAAGGAGAAGACGGTGCAGCCCGTAGGGCCTTCGTCGTACTCGGCGACGCCGATCTCGAGGCCTCCGAGCTCGAACTCGAGCACCAGGCCCTCGAAGGACGTGCGGGGCGCCAGCCGGAGGTTGTCGTTCGTCGGCCTCATCCAAGCTGGGCGTAGGCTGCGGCCACCGAGCCCGCGAGGAACGCGTTCTCGGAGATCAGGCGGCGGTTCGCCTCGAGGGTTCGCCCACCGCTCTCCTCGTGCAGGAACGCGAGCAGGAAGGGCGTCAGCGCCTGGCCGGTCACGCCCCGCTCTCGCGCGGTCTCGATGCCGCGCTCGATCAGCGGCTCGACGTCGTCGAGACTCTGATCCGGCGGGCGCGCAAGGATAACTGCGGTGTGCCGTGCAAGCTGCCAGTGCGCAGCGGCGACACGCGCCGCCTCCTCGTGCGTCTCGACACGCGCCGAGACCGGCGGGCCGCCCCGGGCCGCGTAGAAGAGCGGCAGCTCATCCGTCCGCCAGCCGAGTACCGGGATGCCGAGGGACTCCAGCAGCTCGGCCGTGGCCGGAACGTCCAGGAGCGACTTCGCGCCGGCGCAGACGACCAGCACCTCGGTGCGGGCGAGCTCGGAGAGATCGGCCGAGACGTCCGGAGGCTCCGGAAACCCGCGATGGACGCCGCCGAGCCCGCCGGTCGCCATGAAGCGGATCCCGGCGAGGCGGCAGACGGCGAGCGTTCCACCCACCGTGGTCGCGCCGAGGGCGCCCTGGACGGCGCATGCGGCGAGATCGCGCGGCCCGACCTTGCGCGCCTCGCCGCCGGCCGCCGCGAAGCGGGCGAGCACCGGCTCGGTCAGGCCGATGCGGATGCTGCCGTCCACGACGCCGATGGTCGCCGGGATCGCTCCGGCAGCCCGCACGTGCGCCTCCGAGGCGAGGGCGACCGCTGCGCCCTCGGACGCCGGGAAGCCGTGGGCGACGAGCGTCGTCTCGAGGGCGACGACCGGCTCTCGGCGCTCGAGCGCCGCGGCAACTTCGGGCGCGAGTTGGAGCAGGCTCACGGCATCGCCCCGACCTTGGCGACGCAGCGCGCAGCTGCCTCGAGGGCGAGCGACGGCCCGCCGACGAGGAAGCCCGCGGCGAGGGCATCACCGGCGCCTGTCGAGTCGATCGGATCGACTGAAAGCGCTGCGAAGTCCTCTGTCGAGCCGTCGCCGCGCCGCACCGCGAACCCGCGCGGCCCCCGCTTGACGACGATCACCGGCGCCGAGACGGCACCGTCCAGAACGGCCAGCTCCGGCTCCGTTGCGAAGAGGACGTCGGGGTCGAGCTCACGGAGCGCCTGGGCGAACCGCGCCGCGCCGTAGGCCTGCACAGTCGCCGACGACGATACGTCGACACTCACTCGGGCGCCGCCACGCCGGGCCAGACGTGCTGCCGCGAGCGAGGCCGCGTGGATCGGACTGCGCAGCAGGCTGTAGCCGGCGATGTGCAGCCAGTCGCAGCCCTCGAGCCAGGTCGGGTCGAGGTCAGCCGGCGCGAGGTCGGGAGCGACGCCTCGGTCGGAGGCCATCGTGCGGCCGCCTCCAGGCTCGACGAGGGAAACGACGACGCCGTTGGCGCCGGTCGGCGGCGGCCCGAGGACCTCGACGCCCCGCCGCTCGAGCGCCGTCGTGACGAGCCGCCCGGCCTCGTCGCTCCCCCGTCGCCCGACGAACCGGCCGCGGGCGCCGACGGCGACCACCCAGGCCGAGACGTTCGCGGCCTGGCCGCCAGGCTCGAGGCGTGTGACCGCGATGGCGTCGTCGCCCGCGGCGAGCGGCTGCTCGAGCCGCACGATCACGTCGAGGAGCGCGTCGCCGAGGGTGCAGACCAGCATCCTAGAATCGTGTCATGGACGGGGAGGATCGCCGCGAGCGCCTGCGCTCCTTCCTCCTCGGCGGCGCCGTGGGCGCCTCGGCGGTGCTCGCCGCGGCGAGACGCAAGCGCCCCCACCGCCGCCGCACCGCGGCCGGTTTGGCGGCCTTCGAAAGCGCCCCCTGCCACCATGAGGTCCTGGAGCGCGAGCAGCACCCGGCGCCGTAGCCTCCCGACACGTCTTGGGTGGACATGTTCCGGGGTCAGGCCCCCAGACATGTCCGTTACGGACTTTGCCCTGCTCTCGGACTGGGCCCGTGTCCCGGGTGGAGACGTTTCCCGCGGACAGCGTGGACATGTCTCGCCCGTCCCTCTTCGGCCAAACCTCTTATCGGACAGTCGGCGGCTGGATCGCGAGCGGCGCGTCGAAGGGGCCGTAGACGTGGCGCATGAAATGCGCCGCGGCGGTCATACGCAGCTCGAGGGTGCGGTAGTTGCGCCGGTCGATCCAGGCGGTGAACCAGGCGGGGATCCGTCGGTCGAGGAACGAGACGACGTAGACGGGGCGGCCTCGAACCCGACTCGTCCCGAGAAGCGACGCGTCCGTTGCCGAGAGCCAGAACGGGCGGGGCACGACCGCGGGCTCCTGTCCGGAGATCTGCCACCGAGCGGTGGAGGAGACTCGATCCCAGCGCAACCTTCCGATCACGATCCCCTGCGGGCCGCCGCCCGCGATCCGGTAGCGCATCCGATCGGGTGCCACGTACTCGAAGACCGTCGAGATTCGAGCTCGCCGGCCGGGACCGGACGCGAGTCGCTCGTGGAGCACGAGCGTCCGAACCCGCCCGAACGCTCGCTCGGCCCGCCGCACGAGAGCCGCTGCAGCCGGCGCCGGCCAGCTGCGCGAGAGCGGGAACCGTGCGGTCAGTGCCGGGCGTCTCGGCTCGATCAGCACGATCGAGACGACGCGCGGCCGACCAGCGAGGCGAATAACTGCCTGGTAGCACCCGCCTCCGCACGGGCTGCCGGCCGCGTGCGCTCGGGTCGATCCGATCACGTCGAAGGCCACACTGAGGCCGTCGACGCCGAGGCGATCAGGCCCGAGGACCGTCGCTGTCAGCGACAGCCCTTCCCCGACGGGCCTCGCCGCGAGCGCCACAGCGAACTCTCTCGTCTCTCGCGCGAGAACGACCGTGCCGGGAGCGCTGGCGGGCAGGGTCGCCTCTTCGCCCCGGATGGATCCTGCACGCCCTCCGGCGCGAGCCACCTGCCAGGCCGGCCGTAGATCGGTCAGCACCGAGACGGCGACGATGACGCCCGCCAGGACGATCACCTCCAACAACACGCGGCGCCGCAGCCGCTCGAACGCGAGGCTCACGCCCAGGCGCCGCCGGTTCTGCCAACCGATCGTCACGAGCGCGCCGAGCAGACCGCTCTTGACGAGCACCACCCGGCCGTAGCCGGTCGACCAGAGCTGTGACACGGACGAGAGCTCTCCGACCGCACGGAGGAGCCCACTGACAACCAGTCCGACGAGGGCGGCGCCGGCCAGGGCCGAAACCCGCCGGGCCCCTCCGACCTGGAGCGGACGGCGCAGCGCCGGTGGGAGCCTGCGGGCCGCAGCGGGGAGGACGACGGCGAGGTAGAGGAGACCGCCGAGCCACAGCGCGGCTGTCGCGACGTGCGCGAGATCGGCCCCGACGGCGAGGAGGCGCGAGTGCCCTGGGTCGAGGGCGTGTCCGCGCAGCGTCGGTGTAACGAGGGCGACGAGTGCTCCGCCGCCGGCGACGGCGATCAGCGGCGGGTAGGCGATCCCCATCGCGGCGGCGGCGGCACCGATTCCTGCCGCAACGGCGGCGAGCGTGTTCACGCGTTCGAACCGGGTCGTACCGATCCCGCCGCCGTGCGCCGTCGTCAGCGTCACGGCGAGGAGCGCCGCGGCGACGGTGGACGAGGTGAGAATGGACTCGACCCGTAGGGCGTCCTTCCAGGCCGTCTTCGCGTCGGGGAAGCGCAGCGCCGCACCCCAGACTGCTCCACGGGCGGCGAGGAGCCCCGCCGACACGAGCAGCCCGGCGAAGAAGAACCACCGTCGCACGAGATCGGTCGCCGGTGGGCCGCCTCCGGCGGACAGGCTTGGGCTCGGAGATGCCCGCCCGCCCCCCACCGCGAAGGCGAAGACGCCGGAGATCAGGTGCCCGTCGTCGGACACGATCCGCCAGCGGACGGTGTAGTCGCCCTCCGCCAGGCCCCGCCGTAGCAGCATGACCAACTGACGGCCACCCACGACGCTCGGGACACCGCGCAGCACTGACCGACCCCCGTTTCGCACCACCGTGCTGCCCCCTACGACTTGTACCGTGTCGTCGAAGGTGAGACGGACGCTCGCCGGCGCACGCAAAAGCACCTCACCGGCTTCGGGCACGCTCCGCACGAGGTTCGCGTGCGCCGAGGCCGCGGGTGCCGCGATCGAAGCCGCGACCGCGGCGGCCACCCCGAGCGGCGCCCAGCGTCTCATCTTCCCGCTATAGCTTGGAGGGCAGGAGCCGGTTTGGCCTCAGCGGGCGTCGTCGACCCGGTGCAGAGCCCGCTGGACGGTCGCGTAGTTCACGTCGGCGTCGCCCAGGTACAGGGAAAGCCCGACCACCTGCACGGCGCTCGCCGCCTCGAGATAGCCGCGGACGGTACGCGTGGGCTCTCGTGTCCGGATGACGAGGAAAGGCCCGTAGGAGCGGGCCTCGAACGCCGCCCGCGGCTCGGGATAGCGCAAGGGGATGTACAGCCGGCGGACGTAGTTGTTCGTGTCGCTGCGGTCGAAGACGAAGACGGCGCGGCCGAGCGGCCGAGGCTGCGCACGCAGGATCCTGAGCGCGAGCTTCGCGTCGGCGCGCGGCACGACGGTCCGAGGAACCCGCGCCGAACGGCGCCACGCGCCGAGGAAGACCGGGTCGTAGCCGAAGAGGATGTCGTCGCGCCTCGTCGTGCGCGCGAGCCACGCGGAGGCTGCCGTACGAGCCTCCACGCGAAGCTCCGGCTCCCGGTGGAAGAGCGCAGGGGTCTTGTGCCAGGCCCACGCCACCTCGACCGGCGCGATCGCTGCCACGGCACCCGCGATCGCGACGGCAGCCAGGGCCGGCGGCATCCTGCGTGCCGCCGAGACGACCCCCGCGGCGACGAGCAGGCAGAAGAAGGGAAGCGCGAAGATCAGGTGGCGCGACTCGGGTGAGGTGGAGGAGCCGAGCTTCGCGAGCAGGAGCGCGAGCGTGGGCGTGCCGAACACGCATCCGACTAGCGCCGCCGAACGGGTGCGGGTGCGCCACACGTGCCACAGCCCCGCGATCGCGAGCGCGCCGACTATCGCCAGGCCTGCGCCGTAGCCGATTGAGAAGTCTCCGGCCACGTTCTTCAAGTAGCGGAAGACCGAGATCGGGCCGCCCAGCTTGGCGCCGCCGCCGCCGACTCCGACGTCGAAGCGGCCTGCGAGCACGAGATCCGCGCGCCAGAGCGGAGCGGCGGCGACTGCCACGACCGCAAAGGCGGCCACGGCCTCCCGGATCCGCCTGCGGGACGCCAGGACGAACGCTCCCTGCGACGCGATCACGAGCGCTCCGTAGGGGTGGACGGCGAGAGTGAGCAGGATCGTGACGCCCCAAAGACACCATCGCCGCCACCCGCCGCTGTCGAGCGCACCCAGGAGACAGAGGTAGGACAGCGCGCTCGTCAGCAGGAAGAGGCTGTACATCCTCCCGTAGACGCCGTGAAAGAGCAGCACCCAGCTCGCGCTCGCGATCGCGGTGGCCATGAGCGCGGTCGCGCGGTCCGTGAGTCGCGCGCCGAGGAGGGCGACGACCGGCACGCTCGCGATCGCGAAGACGGCTGAAAGGAGGCGCAGGGCGGTCAGTCCGCCGCCCGCGTGCGCGACGAGCCACGCGAGCAGGAAGTGAAGCGGCGCGCCTCCCCGCTGGCCGAGCACCGTGTGGAGCAGGCCGCCTAGGGACTGGCGTCCGACGAAGAGCGCGAGTGTCTCGTCCTCGTGCGGAGGCCAGGCGGTTATGCGTGCGAACAGGAATGCGGCCACCGCCGCCGCGCAGAGGGCGATTCCGCCATGGAAGAGGCGCGGGGAGAGGTCGGGCGCGTTCGCGGCGGCCACCGTACGCCTCCCGATCAGGTCGCGGAGCGGTCGATCCAAACCGACCCGCGGCAGAGGCGGCGGGCGGTGAGCGGTCCTTCGACGCTCGGGGCTCGGGATCTCTGTCACGCGTCGGTGAGGCGATGGCTCGCGGCCGGCGAGGCTATCACTCTGAACCCGCTGCTAGCCTTGGTTGGCGCATGCCGACTTACGAGTATCGCTGCCCCAACGGCCATGTTTTCGAGCTGTTCCAGGGGTTCCACGATCCTCCGCCGGAGGTCTGCGAAAGCTGCGGCGCGGCACCGGTGACGCGCGTTCTCTATCCGGTGGCGGTCCATTTCAAGGGCTCCGGCTTCTACTCGACCGACTACGGGCGCGGCTCCAAGAAGAATGACCAGGGGAAGGACGGCGACGGCGCACCGGTGGCGAAGCCCGATTCGGACAAGCCGAAGACCGAGCCGAAGGCCAAGACGGCAGAGGCGTAGACCAGGCCCGTCCGCAGCAGATCGCCCCCGCTCGCGCCCGCACGCCGCCTGTACGCAACATCGCCCAGGAGTATCGAATGCGGTGCAATCTCGTCACCCACGAGTGCGAGCTCGGCGGCTACGCTCGAACGCGGGGGAAAGAACATGAGGGGGCCCCAGGGGGAGAGAAAATGGCGCCGGCGGCGCGGCGACGCCGCCATCGTCCCTCAGCGGCGGAAGAGCGATGAGCCGACGAGGCAACCTGGGCCGTACGGCCCCGATCCGGGGAGCGGCGGCTGGGGTGCCGAATCGCCCGTGAACATGTGGATGACCGAGAAGTTCTCCTCGGTGGGCTGGATCACCGAGCCGAGCTGCGGATCGCTGTAGCCGGTACCGCCGAGCCGGCAGTGGAGCGTGCGCCCGCTGGAGGCTCGCTTCAGGACCCATCCGAGCTGCATCATCTGCCCGGCGGAGAGGTCCATCGTCAGCGGCCTCAGGATGTCGCCGCCGATCCACGGGAGGCGCGTTGCGGTGCCGATGCTCGTTGTCTTTCCGAACGTCGCCTGCATCACCGCCTGCTGGCGCTCGCCGCGGGTCAGGTCGCTCTCGCTCGAGTCGAGCTGGTTCTCGCGGATGCGGGAGTAGATCAGCGCCCGCCAGCCGTTCATGTGCTGACGGCCCTTCGCGAATCGCCAGCCCTTCCACCGGTGGCAGCGATCCACGGAGGAAAACGGGCAGTCGAACGGGTTCGAGAGGATCGGGGCCGGCACGGTCACGTCGATCCCGCCAAGCTCGTCGACGACCTTCCTGAAGTCGTTGAAGTCGGCGATCAGGATGTGGTTGATCGACAACCCCGTATACGCGTGGACGGTGCGGGCGGCGAGCCCGGCTCCCCCGATCTGATACGCCGCATTGACCTTCGCGTAGCCGTAGCCTGGGATGCTCAGGCGCAGGTCGCGCGGGATCGACAGGTACGCCAGCCGGTGGTGGTCCGGGTCGGTGCGGATGAGGAGGATCGTGTCGGAATGTCGATCGCCGCTCCGCGCGGCGATACGGGAGTGGTCGACCCCGAGGTAGAGAATCGTGGTCGAGTGGAAGAGCAGCATCCCGTTCTGGTGCTGGAGGGTGCGTCGCGCGTCCGCAGGGAGACGCCCGTTGGCCGCTTTCGTGCCGCCCCGAATCGCGAAGTAGCTCGCGACGCCCCAGGCGACGGCAAGGAGGAAGAAGACGAGGACGAGCGTCCCGACGGTCCGGATCCAGAATCGCCAGCTGCGGACGTTCGGCCGGAGCCGTCGGCGAGGCTGCCGACGAGACGGGCCGGGGCCTGCATAGGGAGGGTCGAGGTCCCACGGTTGCCGCCCCTCGTCGCCACGTGCCATCGTGGACGTGCGCGTCGGCTTCCGCTGAAGGGGAACCTTACCCTTGACCCGACCGCCCTTGTAGAGCCGGTAGGGCTTCTCTCCCTCCGCCATCCGGCGGGTTATGGTAGCCGCCGCCCATGAGCTCCCAGCGCGTGATCGGCGTCGATCTCGGCGGCACGAAGATCGCGGCGGGCACGGTCGGGCGCGACGGGGCCCTCGGTAGGCGCGTCGAGCAGCCGACTCCGCTTGGCTCTCAGGAGCTTCTGCTCGCGGGCCTCGACCGAGCGGTCGAGGACGTTCTGGACGTGGACGTCGCGGCGATCGGGCTCGGGATCCCATCCACGATCGATCAGCGCACCGGCCGGGCCGTCAGCTCGGTGAACATCCCCCTCGCGGATCTCGATCTTCGGGCACGGATGGCGACTCGGTTCGGTCTGCCGGTCGGAATCGACAACGACGCCAACGCCGCCACGCTCGCGGAGTGGTCGTTTGGAGCGGGCCGCGGCGCCTCGCATCTCGTGATGCTCACTCTCGGGACAGGGATCGGCGGCGGGCTGATACTCAACGGCCGCCCCTATCGCGGCGCTGTCGGTGCTGGCGCGGAGCTCGGGCACATGGTGGTGCAGATCGGCGGAATACGCTGCCAGGGCTCCTGCACCGGCCACGGCCACTTCGAGGCCGTGGCATCCGGCCGCGCCGCGGACAAACTCGCACGTGAGGTGCTCGGTGAAGGCTCCGACGCTCACGCGCTGGTCGCCGCGGCGCGCGCTGGCAGGGTCGCCGCAGTCGCGGCCCTCGCGGAGCTGGGGCGCCTCCTAGGTGCGGGAATCGGCTCGCTCGTCAACATCTTCGATCCGGAGGTCGTCGTCGTGGGCGGGGGATTCGCCGCAGCCGGCGAGCTCCTGCTCGAGCCCGCGCGGGAGATCGTCGCCCGGGAGGCGCTCCGGCCCGGGCGGGACCTCGTTCGGATCGTCCCGGCCGAGCTCGGCTTCGCCGCCGGCCTGATCGGCGCGGGACTTGTGGCCTTCGAGGCTCTCGACGCCGCCGCAGCGGCGGCGATGCCCCGGTAGTCTCATGCCTCTCGCCGTCTGCGCGACGCCGATCGGAAACCTCGAGGACCTGACGCTTCGCGTCCTTCGCGAACTGACCGAGGCGACGCTCGTTCTCTGCGAGGACACGCGCCAGACGAGAGTGCTGCTTCAGCGACACGGCATCGCGGCCCGCACTCTGAGCTACCACCGGCACAACGAGGCGCGCAGGACGGCCGAGGTTCTCCCTCGCCTGGAAGCGGGCGAGCGGATCGCTCTCGTCTCCGACGCCGGCCTGCCGTCGATCAGCGACCCGGGGACCAGGCTGATCGACGCGGCGCTCGAGGCCGGAATCCGGGTATCCGTGCTTCCGGGGCCGTCCGCGGTCGAGACGGCGCTCGTCGCGAGCGGGTTTGGCGAAGGCCGCTACCAGTTCCTCGGGTACCTCCCGCGTCGGAAGGGAGAGCTCGAGGCGCTCTGGCAGGAGCTCGCCGCCTGGCCGCACGCGGCGGTTGCCTTCGAGGCCCCGCAGCGTGTGGGTGCATCCCTCACGAGTCTCGCGCAGGCGGCGCCCGATCGTCGCGTCGCCGTTTGCCGCGAGCTGACCAAGCGCTTCGAAGAAATCGTGCGGGGGTCGCCGGCGGAACTCGCAGATCGCTTTGGGGAGGCTCCGAAGGGCGAGATCACGATCGTGCTCGCCGGAGTCCCGGGGGCCGCCCGGTTGCCCCCCGACCTCGAGCAGGGGCGGAAGGCTGTCCGCGAGCTCGTCGAGGCGGGGCTACCGCGTAGGCAGGCGAGCGAGCTGGTAGCGCGGCTGACGGGCGCCTCGCGCAGAGTGCTCTATGACGGATCGCTGGGGGCGCCTCCCTGTAGTCGTTTTTGACAACACAGCGACTCGCTGCTAGCTTCTCTTCGTTGACTCTTTGGACAACAAGAGAAGGAGGAGCCCGCATGCGGCGGCTCATGCTCGTGATTCTCGGTGCCGGCTGCCTCGCACCGGCGGCCCATGCGTGGACGTGGCCCGCTCGGGGCCCCGTACTTCGCCCCTTCAGCTTCTCGTCCGGCAACCCGTATGCGGGTGGGCAGCATCGCGGCATCGACGTTGGGGCCGACGCCGCCGCTCCAGTTCTCGCTCCGGCAGCTGGCACCGTCACCTTCGCGGGTTCCGTTCCCAGCGGCGGCAGGACGGTCACGATCGAGACCTCCGACGGCTACGCCGTCACGCTCGTCCACCTCGGGAGCGTCGATGTCTCGCGAGGCGCCGCCGTGGAGGAGGGCGCGCCAGTCGGGACGATCGGCCCGAGCGGCGACGCCGAAATCGATCAGCCGTACGTCCACCTCGGCATCCGAGTGGCGGCCGATTCGCAGGGATACGTCGACCCGCTCGGACTTCTGCCGCCGCCCGAGGTCGTTCCGGAACCGCTTCCCGATCCCGTGCCGAAGCCAGCCCCGCCGCCACCCCCTCCTCCGCCGCCTCCGGCGGTTCCGCCCGAGCCTGTCGCAGACCCCGACCCGGTCGTCGAATCGGAGCCGTCGCCGCCCGCCGTCGAGGTCGTCACCGTGGAAGCGCCGCCCGCTCCGGTCGGCGTCCCGGCCGCCCCGGGTGTGCCGGTGGTTGCAATCGGTGAAGCCCCGCCTTTGGCGAGACCGCAGGCTGCGCCGGCTCAGCCGACTCCCGCGACGGTGACCGCTACCTCCCCCGAGCCGGCCACTCGAACGCGCCCCACGGCGGCGATCGCCGCGGCGCTAAGCGTGGATGCCCCCGCTCGGCCCGATGCAGCCGCCACACACGAGGCAGTCGCTGCGCAGGAGACAGTCGCGGCGCGAACCACAGGCGCCGAGGCCGGCGCCGGTGCGGACGCCGCGTCGCCTGCAACCTCTCGTCTCGTTACGGCCGGAGCTCGCTCGACCGCGACCCCGACCGTCCGGCCCGACCCGGTTGTCGAAAGTGCCAGCTCTCCGGTCAGGGTGGTTCGCGAGACGGCCGCGCCGTCGGTTCCTCCAGCCGCGCGAGCTCGGCCACGGTTGCGTCTCGCGCGGCGGGCCGTGGCCGTCGTGGTTCCGCGAGACGCGCGAATCGGAATCTCCTACAAGGAGGACGGCGCGAGCTCCCAGCCCGCCGAGGGGGCGGTACCTTCGACGGGCAGGCCGCTGCACGTCCGGCACACGGCCGCCCCGGGGCCCGCACGCCCGATGGCAGGCGGGGGCGGCCACCGGCCCGTGCTCCTGCTCCTGCTCCTGGCGATTGGCCTCGCTGCCTTGCTCGGCACGCTCTGTCGAATGATGCGCCGAGCGGCACCGTCTCGTCGGGCTCGTATCATGTCGGCCTCGGTTGCCGACCTGGATGTCCCCGGCGCGGCCGCCGCACTGGAGCCGGATGGAGCCCTCGAGACGCGAGCGGAAACGCATCCTCGTCGCTGTCGCGTGGCCCTACGCCGCGGGACCGCGGCACATCGGGCACATGGCGGGATTCGGCGTTCCTTCCGACATCTTCGCTCGCTACCACCGCCTGCGCGGGAACGACGTGCTCATGGTGAGCGGAACCGACGAGCACGGCACGCCGGTGATGGTCGCCGCCGATCGCGAGGGAGCGTCGTACCGTGAAATCGCCGACAAGTACAACCAGCACATCCGCGAGGACCTGCGGGACCTCGGCGTCTCCTACGACCTGTTCACACGGACGACCACCGAGAACCACGCCCACGTCACGCGCGACCTGTTTCGCACGCTCTGCGACAAGGGCGCGATCATCGAGCGCTCACAGCTGGTGTCGTTCTCCCCGACGACCGGTCATACCCTGCCTGACCGGTACATCGAGGGAACATGCCCAATCTGCGGCTTCGGCCAGGCGCGGGGAGACCAGTGCGACAACTGCGGGAACCAGCTCGACCCCACCGACCTGATCGACCCTCGATCGCGCATCGACGGCTCCACGCCGGAGTTCCGCGAGACCAATCATCTCTTCCTCGACCTGCCCGCATTCGCCCAACAGCTGGCGGAGTGGATCGGAAAGCAACATCACTGGCGCCCGCACGTCCGCAACTTCTCGCTCGGCCTGCTGGACGACCTGAAGCCCCGGGCGGTCACCCGGGACCTCGACTGGGGGATCCGCATTCCTGCCCCGCGTTACGAGGAGGATCCGAACAAGCGCATCTACGTGTGGTTCGACGCCGTCATCGGCTATCTGTCGGCCAGCATCGAGTGGGCCGTGAATCGCGGCGAGCCCAACGCCTGGCGGGAGTGGTGGCAGAACGCCGACGCCCAGCACTTCTACTTCATGGGCAAGGACAACATCGTCTTCCACACGATCATCTGGCCCGCAATGCTGATCGGCTACGAGAACGGGGGCGAGATCGGCGCCGGAAAGCGTGCGCTCGAGCTGCCGTACAACGTCGTCGCGAGTCAGTACCTCACGATTGAGAGCAAGCAGTTCTCGACCAGCCGCAACGTCGGCATCTACGTTCGCGACTTCCTCGCCCGTTACGACGCCGACGCGTTGCGCTACTACCTCACGGCGGCGGGACCGGAGACGCACGACACGGATTTCACCTGGGCGGAGTTCGTCCGGCGCTCGAACGACGAACTGCTTGCGACCTGGGGGAATCTCGTCAACCGGACGCTGACGAACGCGTATCGGAACTTCGGCGAGGTGCCGCCCCCGGGAAGCCTGAGAGCCGAGGACGAAGCGCTGCTTGGAGACGTCGAGGCGGGGTTCGAGACCGTCGGCGATCACATCGAGGCTGCCCGCTTCAATCGGGCGCTCGCCGAGGTGATGCGGCTCGCGTCGCGGGTCAACCAGTATGCGAGCGAGCAGGCGCCTTGGACGACGATCAAGACCGATCGCGATCGTGCCGCGACCGTTCTCTACGTGTGTCTTCGCTGCATCGACAACCTCAAGCTTCAGTTCACGCCGTTCCTGCCCCGGAGCTCACAGCAGCTCCACGAGCTTCTCGGCTACGGCACGACGATCGCTGGGCCCCTCGAGTTCCGTGAGGTCGATGAGATCGGTTCCAGACACACCGTGCTGACGGGCGAGTACGCGAGCTGGGACGGCGAATGGGCACCCACTACGCTGCCCGTCGGCCAGATGCTTCGCGAGCCGCGGCCGCTCTTCCGCAAGCTCGACCCGGCGATCGTCGAGGAGGAGCTCGAGCGGCTGCGGTCCGGCGCGGAGTGATCGACACTCACGCTCACCTCGACGCTTGCGAAGGCGACGCCGACGCGCTTGTACGCGAAGCGGCGGAGGCGGGGATCGGACAGATCGTCGCCGTGGGTTCCGGGATCGATTCGTGCTGCGAGACGCTTGCGATCGCGAGTCGCAACACGGGCGTGTACGCCGCGCTCGGCATCCACCCGCACCAGGCGGGAGGCGACGAAGCCTCCCGTCTGGATGAGTTGAGAGATCTGCTGCGGGAAGAAGTCGCGGTCGCGGTGGGCGAGGCAGGACTTGACTTCTTCCGCGACTACGCGCCGCGCGCGGCACAGCTGCGCCTGTTCGACGAGGAGCTTACGCTGGCCGCAGAGCTCGAGCTTCCGGTCGTCGTGCACTCTCGTGCGGCGAGCGCGGAGACTGCCGAAGCGCTTCGCGGCTTCACCGGCACCGTCGTACTTCACTGCTTCTCCTCCTCCGATCTGCTGGCCGTTGCACTCGACCGCGGCTACTACGTTTCGTTCGCGGGCAACGTCACCTACCCCGGGGCGCACGACCTTCGCAGAGCCGCGGCCGCAGTTCCTGCGGAGCGAATTCTCGTCGAGACCGACAGTCCGTACCTCGCACCCGTACCGCGCCGCGGGCGGGCCAACGTGCCCGCGAACGTGATCCACAGCCTCGCCGCGCTGGCCGATGCCCGAGGGGAGGACTCGGGTGCCCTGGCCATCCGGATCGATGCGAACGCCGCGACGGCATTCGGGCTGCCTTGAGGGCCTTTCCGGAAACGAAGGCGGGCCTCTGCCGGCGGAAGAGCGGCGCGCTGCCGCGTCCTCAGTCGCGCCGATCTCCACGGATGCTGGTGCTCCGTGCGTCCTGGCATCGCTTGCTTTTCGCACGGCATCGCCCTCCCCCGGCTTTCTGGACAAGCCCTTGACCCACCTTCCAGTCGCGCCGAAGCGCAGCCTCGGCCAGCACTTCCTCGTCGACGAGAACCTTCTGGGGGTGATCGACCGCCTCGCCGATCTGGCCGCCGACGACGTCGTTCTGGAGGTGGGACCAGGCCTCGGGGTCCTGACGCGCCACCTGGCAGGCCGCGTGAGGCACGTGCACGCAGTCGAGCTCGATCGGGCGCTCGAAGGGCATCTCGTGCACGCACTGGTAGGCGCAAGAAACGTGGCGCTCGTCTTCGGCGACGCCCTGCGTCTCGACTTGTCCACGCTGGAGCCGGCGCCGCAGAAGCTCGTCGCAAATCTGCCCTACTCGATCGCGACACCGCTGATCGTGGAGACGCTCGAGGGGCTGCCCGCACTGCGGCACTGGTGCGTGATGGTGCAGCGCGAGGTCGCCGACCGCCTCTTCGCCCATCCCTCGACGCGAGCCTACGGGGCAGTCTCCGTGCTCGTTCAGCTCGCGTCCGAGCGAACCGGCTTCCACCCGGTCGCGAGGACGGTCTTCCGACCCCAGCCGCGTGTGGAGTCCGCGCTCGTCGCGTTTCGCCGCGTGCCGGCGCCGTCGTCCTACGCCTGGGTGAAGAGGGTCGTCGAGGCCGCCTTCGCTCACCGGCGCAAGACGCTTCCGAATTCGGTCTCCCTGACGGGACTCGCATCGCGCCTCGATGCCGCTGCCGCGCTCGAGGCGCTCGGACGAGCGCCGCAGACGCGCGCCGAGGCACTGGCGCCAGCCGAGTTCGTCGCCCTCGCCGTCGCCCTCGCCAGCCGCTCGTGAACCGGGCGCCTGCGACCGCGAAGCTCAACCTGGCCCTCGTAGTCGGACCCCGGGGTGCCGATGGCCTCCACGAGCTCGTGACGGTCTATCAGCGTGTCGATCTCTTCGACCGCATCACGATCGAGCCCTCCGCGAGCCTGCAGGTCGCCGGCTTTCCCGGTGACACGCTGGTCCGTCGAGCGCTCGAAGAGCTGGCGGACGCGGTCGGTCTCCGGCCGCGCTGGCGTGCGCGGATCGAGAAATGCATCCCGGTGGCGGCCGGCCTCGGAGGCGGCAGCTCCGATGCGGCGACGGCGCTCCGGCTCGCGAACGCGACCCTCGAGCGGCCGCTCGATTCGAGCGCGTTGCACGGGATCGCACGCGGGCTCGGGACGGATGTGCCCTTCTTCCTCACCTCCGGTCCCCAGCTCGGTGAGGCGGACGGGACCGAGCTGACGTCCCTCGATCTGCCGCAGGATTACTGGATCGTCCTCGTGTTCCCGCACGGGGCCGAGAAGGGATCGACCGGAGAGGTTTACGCCGTCTTCGATGCGCGCGGGGGGGCGGACGGCTTTCTGCGCCGCCGGGGGGTGCTGCGATCGGCTCTCGCCGCCGTCTGCCGCCCGCGCGACCTCGCCGCGCTCCCGCCGAACGACCTCGCGTCGTCGCCGCTCGCCCAGGCGCTGCGCCGCGAGGGAGCCTTCCGAGCCGACGTGAGCGGCGCCGGCCCCGTCGTCTACGGCCTCTTCCACGATCGCGCGGGGGCGGTCGCCGCGGCACGCACGCTGCGCTCGCGTGGGCGGACGTGGGTGAGCCTGCCAGCGTGGTACTTTTGACGCGCGATGGTCTATTCGCGACCGCAGCTCCGGCGAGGGCAGGTGATCGATCACGGCTCCAGCCGCAGCGGACGTTGGCTCCGCCAGCGGCGCATCAAGATCGCGTTCTGGATCGCCGTCCTCGAGGGCGTCCTCGTCGCGTTCAAGTTCATCTCGTGGTGGGTCGCGATCCCCATCGCTGCCGTTGCGATCGCCTTCTACCTCTATGCCGGCCGCGACCTCCGCTCGGATGCCGGTCGGCAGATCGCGTGGATCGCCGCCGCCTCGCAGGCTCTCGTGGCCCTCGTGCCGGTGCTCGTGGTCGTGGTCGGGACGCTGGCGGTCATCTTCGTCGCGGTGCTGGCCGTCGTCGCGCTCGTCGTGCTCTTCACCGAGCGCTGAGAAAGGCCGTCGCGGCGCCCCCTCGGTCCTGCCGGGCGCAGAGGCGTCTTGGACGCGAGCGAGTCGCCGTATTCGGGCGATCGCGCAGGGCGAGCGGCAACTTCTCTGCCACACTTCCCAACACTCCGGTGGGGCGTAGCCAAGCGGTAAGGCAGCGGGTTTTGGTCCCGCGATCCCAGGTTCGAATCCTGGCGCCCCAGCCATTCTTCCGATGACCGACTCGAGGCTCGCAGCAGTCGTGATGGCCGCCGGGCTCGGGACGCGGATGCGCTCGAGGACGCCGAAGCACTTCCACCCGCTGCTCGATCGGCGCCTGGTCGACTGGGTGATCGCTGCCGCGCGGGAGCTCCGCCCGGGGCGGCTCGTCGTCGTTGCCTCTCCCGACACCGCCGACCGCTTCGGAACGGCTGAGGTCGCCGTGCAGCACGAACCCAGCGGCACCGCCGACGCCGTGGCGGCTGCGAGGCAGGCGCTGGAGGCCTTCGACGGCGACGTCCTCGTCCTCTCGGGCGACGCGCCGCTGATCACTCCCGCGGTTCTCGAGGGTCTCGTACACGAGCATCGCACCACGTCCGCCGGCGTGACCATCCTCTCCTTCGAGCCCGCCAAGCCCTTTCCCTACGGCCGCATCGTCCGCGACGAGCGAGGCGGCGTCCTTCGGATCGTCGAGGAGGTGGACGCGTCGGCGGAGGAGCGTGCGATCTCGGAGCTCAACACCTCGATCTACGTCTTCTCGTCCGCGGCTCTGTGGGCGGCGCTCGAGCAGGTGCGGGACGGGAATGCCCAGGGCGAGCTGTATCTCACCGACACGATCGCGCTGATCGTCGCCGCCGGGGGAGGAGCTGCCGCGTTCCGCTCGCCCGACGCGCTCGCACCCGAGGGTGTCAACACCCGTGCCGACTTGGCCGCGGCCGCCGCGACCCTTCGCGACCGCATCAACCTGGCGCACATGCTCGCCGGGGCCACGATCACCGACCCCGCGTCGACCTGGATCGGCCCGGAGGTCGAGCTCGCGCCCGACTGCGTCGTCCAGCCGTTCACCGTCCTGCGCGGCGCGTCCCGAATCGCGGCGGGTGCCGAGATCGGGCCGCATGCCGTTGTGGTCGACGCCGTGGTGGGGGAGGGCGCGACCGTCGGTCCGTTCTGCTATCTCCGGCCGGGGACGGTGCTCGCCGCCGGGGCGAAGGCCGGCACCTTCGTCGAGCTCAAGAACTCCTCCGTCGGAGCGCGGACGAAGATTCCGCACCTTTCCTACATCGGCGACGCCGACATCGGCGATGACACCAACGTGGCCGCGGCCAACGTGACGGTCAACTTCCCGCACCGCCCGGGGCGACCGAAGGGCCGGACGAGGATCGGCAGCAACGTCAGGACCGGTGTGGACAATTCCTTCGTCGCCCCGGTCGAGGTGGGGGACGACGCCTGGATTGCGGCGGGCGCGGTGATCACAGAAGATGTCCCCCCGGGGGCGCTCGCCGGCTTCCCGCCCCGTCAGATCAACAAGGACGGCTATGTCTATCGACACCGCGACGACTGAGCTTGCGCGCCTCCCGGGGATGGAGGGCGCAGGCGAGCGCGCCGAGGTGAAGCCCGGACACTGGCTCGAACTCGGCCCCCAGAAGCGGCTGATGGTCTTCTCGGGGCGCTCCCACAAGGAGCTCGCCCATCAGATGGCGGAAAAGCTGAAGGTCGAGCTCGGTGAGGTCGAGCTCGAGACGTTCGCCAACGGCGAAACCTACTGCCGCTACCTGGAGTCGATTCGCGGCGCCGATCTCTTCGTCGTCCAGACTGGCTGCGAGCCCGTCGACCGCAATTTGATGGAGCTCCTCCTGATGATCCAGGCGGCCAAGCTCGCCTCAGCGAAGCGCATCACCGCCGTCATCCCCTGGTTCCCCTACTCGCGCCAGGATCGAAAGGCGAAGCCCCGTGAGCCGATCACAGGTCGGCTGGTGGCCGACATGCTCCAGCTGGCCGGTGCCGATCGCGTACTCACCATGGACCTTCATGCGGGCCAGATCCAGGGCTTCTTCACGATCCCTGTCGACCACATGACCGCGCTGCCGCTCTTCGCACAGTACTTCCGCGACCGCGGCGTCACCGGCGAGGGCGTCGTCTCGGTCGCGCCGGACGCGGGGCGGGCGAAGGTCGCGCTCCGCTTCGCCGAGATGATCGAGGCCGACTTCGCCGTCATGCACAAGAACCGGCCGCGGCGAGACGTCGTGGAGGTGACCGAGATCACCGGCGGGGTCAACGGCAAGGTTGCCCTGGTCGGGGACGACATGATTACGACCGGCGGGACCCTCCTCGCCGGGGCGCGCGCGCTGCGCGAGTACGGTGCGACCGATGTCTGGCTCTTCGCGACACACGGCTTGTTCTCGGGCGGCGCCCTCGAGCGCTTCGCCGGCGCCGACGTCGCCGGAATCGTGGTCACGGACACAGTGCCGATCGATCCGACGAGGCAACCGGCCAACATGACCGTGCTCCCCGTCGCAGGGCTGCTCGCCGACACGATCATGAACGTCTTCTCCGACGATTCGGTCTCGGCGCTCTTCGGAGGGGAGAACCAGCTCTTCTGAACGCGGGGGAACCCCTGGTTCCCCCACGAGCCCCCTCCTTCCCGGCGTGGTCTGAGTCCGGGCGGGGGTCCGAGCCGGTCGCTCGCTCCCGGGCTCAGTCGTTGCCTATCGCGTGGTTGGGGCTCCCGCCGGGCCAGCCCGGCTCCGCCCGCGACCCCTCGTCGCACCAGATCCCGATCCGGCGGTCGTGTGCTGGGTTGCGTCAGCGCGTCTGCTCCACGACGGCCGCAGATCGGGCTCCAAATGGACGTGACCACGCTTCGTGCGGCTGTCGCAGGCCTACGTCCGAGCGGACCCGGTTTTCAGTGGCCGCGTAGCCGGCGTGTCCGTGTCCAGCGCAGAAGCAGCCACCCGGTGACAGCCATGATCGATGCCAGGCCGATCATCCATCTTGCCGACCTCCGGAGCGCTGTCCTCCCCAGTCGTCAGTAAGAGGCCATAGACAAACATGAGCAATGCGAGAGCGAAGATGCCCCACACCGCAAGCCGCATGTTGCTGGCTCTCCGACGTTTCGCCAATCGAGACGCCAATCGATCTAGTGCGGCGTCTCCCAACGTTTCGCTCGAAACTGACGGTTCGCCGACGCCGCACTATTCCGGCCGCTCTGCGGCCGGCGGCCGCGAAGCGGCCGAGTAGTGCGGCCTCCACCAGCCCTTCGTTTCCGGTCGAACGTTATGAGAGGCCGCACTAGTCGAGGGTCTGTCGGGAATGATGGCCGCGGTGGAAGACACGCCTGTCTGGCCCCCTGGTTCACGTCTTCACGGACGACGTCCGCCGGGAGAAATCAGTCCGCGCGGGCTGCCCACGCCTCGATCTCGATCGACATCTGCGGCCAGACGAGCGCCGGCACGACCACGAGCATCGAGGCCGGTCGGGTGGAGCCGAGGAACCGGGCGCGGACGGTGGCATGCGCTGCGATGTCCTCGGCTCTCGTCAGATACTGGGTGATCTTGACGAGGTCTCCGACCGCGAAGCCCGCCTCGTCGAGGGCGCGGCAGACGTTGCTCCAGGCCTGGGCGGCCTCGTCCTCGAAGCTCGACGGAATCGTTCCATCCGCGGCCATTCCCGGAGTGCCCGAGATCGCGAGCCAGCGCGCGCCGGAATCGACCTCGACAGCATCGCTGTAGGAGCCGATGCTCGCGGCGACCCCTATGTTGTGGGCTCTGTTCACGACGACCGGATACTCGCACGACCGGAGTGCGTGCGGAACGTTTTCGCGCATGGCGCCTCCCGCTAGCCTTTCCCGGATGAAGGCTCGCACAGGGCTCCTGCTCCTCGCGGCCGTCGTTGCGGGCCTTGCGGGTGCGACCTCCGCCCCTGCGCTGCGAGCAGCGCCTCCGCTGGCCGGCGTCAACTTCATCAGCGTCTGCGGCTTCAGCCACCGGGCACCGGACGATCCGATCCTCTTCCCCGACTACCCGAACGCCTCACACGACCACAGCTTCGTCGGCAACACGACGACGAACGCGACCTCCACTCTCGGCAGCCTTCGGGCCGCGGCGAGCACCTGCCGCCGGCGAGGCGATACCGCGGCCTACTGGATGCCGACTCTGCTCGCAGCCGGGATGCCCGTGCCGCCGACCGCCGCGGCGGTGTACTACCGCCGCCTGACGACGGCGAAGCTGAGGGCGTTTCCTCCCGGTCTGAAGATCGTCGCCGGCAACTCGCACTCGTTGGCGCCGCAGAGCATCCTCGTCACCTACTGGGACTGCGGCGACCTCGTGGACGTTCAGCGTTCGAGCGAGATCCCGAACTGCCCATCCGGTGCAAGCCTCCGCCTGCACGTGAACTTCCCGGACTGCTGGGACGCGAAGAGCCTCGACAGCCTCGACCACCAGCGGCACATGGCGTACTCGCGTGCCGGCCGGTGCCCGCGCGACCACCCCGCCGCCGTGCCCGCGATCACCGTCGTCTACAGCTACGCGCTACCGGACGGCACCGACCCACGGGAGGCGGTCCTTGCTTCGGGAGGGCAGCATTCGGGACACGCGGACTTCATCAACTCCTGGGAGCAGCCCGCGCTCACAAGACTCGTCTCGAACTGTCTCAACCGATACCGGCACTGCGGTACCGGCTCCTGACGAGCTAGCGCCGGCCGCAGAACACCCTGAGGATCTCCCGGAGCGTCTCGACTGCGCGCCGCGCATCGGGGGCGCCGGTGCGGATCGGGCTCATCGTCTTCTGCGGGTCCGACCGCTCGATCGAGACGAGCGAGCGCTTGCCGGCTGCAATCGCCTGGAGGATGCGTGGGGCCAGCGGATCGTCGTGACGAAAGCCTGCGAGCAGCCGTCGCTCGCCGGCGATCGATCGCCGGAGCGCCCTGCTCGCGTCCCCGAGCGTCTCGACCGGCCCGATGCGGTCGAGCGCGGCGCGCTCACGCGCGCACGATGCCGACGGGGCGGTGGATCCGGGCTGCGAGCTGCCGCAGGCGGCGCCGGTCGCGACCACGGCCGCCGCGCCAGCGGCGAGGATCGCGATGCGGATCGCCCTCAGCAGCTGCGTCTAAGTGCGCTGGAGGGAGACGGTCCCCTTCCAGACGAGGGTGTCGTCGCAGTCGTAGAGGTAGACCACCCCCTCGTAGATGTGGGGGAACGCGGAGCAGTTTCGGGTACCCATGAACGAGTCGCCGGCGCGGGGGAGGTCGGTTCCGACTGCGATCGCGACCTTCTTGCCCGCAGCGAGGCGCTCCAGGTCCGGCGCCCGCAGGGCGACGTGGGCGTGCAGCTGGTCGTTGCGGATGTCGAGCTCGCAGGGGCGGGAGGGGCCGCCGAAGGCGGGCGCTGCGAGCGCGAGACGACTCCCGCCCGCCATACCGCTCGAGGTCAGCTCGCCGGCCGTCTTCGCTGGAAGCGTGCTGAGGCAGCGATCGGAGCCGATCCAGCCGGGCTCGACCTCCTCGGCCGCGTCGCAGGCGTCGCGCGCCGAGCTCCCGCGGACCGCGCCCGCCGCCGTCGTCCGAGCTCGCTTCAGCCGCTCCAGGGAGGCACCGCCGCCGGTCGGCACCACGCGGCCCGTCCACGCGACGCGCCACGAGACCGACAGCGTCTCGTCGGCGGTGCGCCTCGCGTAGCACTCCCGCGTGTCCTCTCGCAGCCAGCGCGTCACATCCAGGTAGCGCCCTCCGCCCTGTCCCGTGAAGACGACGCGCACACCGTAGCCCTGCGCAGCGCCTCCGGACGACGCGGAGGGGCTCGCCCCGGCGACGCTCGCGGCGGAGAGGATGCCGGCCGCCCCGAGGGCGGCGGCGAGCGCCGGCACCGACGAGAGTAGGCGGCGGCGCTCGGTGCGGAGGCGAGATCTCTGGCGGACGTGCATCGTCATCGGGGTAGACGCGGGATCTCGGCCGAGGTTAGCGAAGGTCGAAGCGCGAGCCCCTCGGGCCACGGTTTCGCCGATTTTGCCGGCTGCTCCGCGGAGATCGGGCGCCTGGCCTCTCGCATCTCGCAGAGGGTTGGTGCATGGAGGGAGCGCCGCCGCCAAGGCTCTCGCGACGCGGCTCTCGCACGACCATTCCCCGTCCCTGGCCGAGACGAAGAAGCTGGTCCGCCACTTCGGAATCGCGCTGCCGACAAGGCGACGAGGACCCAGCAGTGGGAGCTCTCGCAGACGACGCAGAGCACTCGCAGCTTCGACGTTGCCTACACGTCCCTCTGAGGTGATGGATCACGAGCAGGACATCGAGGAGACCCAGGAGGAGCTCGCCAAGGGCTCGGATCCGGAGGTGCGGGCGGACGCTCGCAAGGAGCTCCCGGTGCTGCGGCAGCACCTGGCGATCGCAAAGCGCGCGGAGGCGGCAGCCGGCTGATCGAGCACGTTCCGCACGAAAGACGTACGCGCGGCGCGGTTCCGGTTCGCCGGATGCCCGCTCGCGACATACTTCTCGGGCGGCTTCGATTCATCCTGAACAGAAAGGGATCTTCATCGTGAAAACCATTCCCTACGGCGCCCTCGTTGCTGTCCTCTCGGGCATCGCAGCCTCGGTCGCTCTCGCGGCGGGGACCGCCAGCTCGGTCACCGTCGTCGCCAAGAACCTGAACAACCCGCGTGGCCTGTGGGCGATGCCCGACGGCTCCGTCTACGTCGCAGAGGCCGGCGCCGCAGGATCGCAGAAGATCGACAAGCAAACGTTCCTCGGCTTGACGAGCTCCATCGCCCGCTGGTCGCCCTCCGGCCTCCGATCTGCCGTCAAGGGGTTGCCGTCGGTGGGTGGCCGCGACGGGACGTTCACGACCGGTGTGGACGGCGTCTCGGTCGACAAGACGGGCACGATCTACGCGGCGATCACGGGCGCGCCGTGCACCCTGAAGCTGACCCCCGCGCTGAAGGCGCTGGCGGGCCAGATCCTCCGGATCAGGGCCGGCAAGCGCGAGTCCGTCGCGGACCTCGAGAGCCTCGAGTGCAAGAACAACTACGACAGGACGGACAAGAACCCGAATCCCTACGCGGTGCTCGCGCTCGGGGGAGACCACGAGATCGCCGCCGATGCCGGTGGGAACACCGTCTTCGACATCCGCGGCAAGAAGGTCACGCTGCTCGCCGTGATCCCGAAGCTGCGAAACGGCGGACAGTCGGTGCCGACCTCGATCGCGCTCGGGCCCGACGGCGCCTACTACGTCGGCGAGTACGCGGGCGAGGGGAAAGGCAAGCCGAAGAAGGGGCTCGCGCGGGTCTTCCGCATCGTGGCCGGCAAGAAGCCGGCCGTCTACCGGGACGGCTTCAACACGATCACCGGACTCGCGTTCGGCAAGGACGGGACGCTCTACGTGACGGAGTGGAGCATCGATCCGACGAATCAGAACAACGCGAAGGGGGACGTCGTCGCAGTGGCGAAGAACGGCACGCGAACCCACCTCGGCCTCGGGCAGCTGTTCTTCCCGGCCGGCGCGGCGGTCGGCCCGGACGGGTCGGTGTACGTCTCGAACTGGAGCATCCTGCCGGGGAAGGCGCCGAAGGGCGGCCCCTTCAAGGGCCACACGGGCGAGCTCGTCCGGATCAAGGTCGCCTGACGGCGAGGGGCGGCGCCGCGAGGCGCCGCCCCTCCGCTCCTCCCTGCCGGGCGCGGGTGCTCGGATACACTGCCCCGCCGTGGCTGAGGAGCGGATACGTCTGCAGGTGCGTGAACGAACTGCGCTCGGCTCCGCCGAGTCGAGGCGCCTGCGCCGGGAGGGCCTCGTTCCGGGCGTCCTCTACGGCCGGGGCAAGCCTCATGCGATCTGCGTCGCCGAGCGGGAGCTGCGCCGCGTCCTGACCGGCTCGCACGGCACCCACGCGATCCTCGACGTCGTGCTCGAGGGCCAGAAGACGACGCACGCCTCGATTCTGAAGGAGTTCCAGCGCGACCCGCTGCGCGGCAGCCTGATCCACGTAGACCTCCAGGAAGTCCGGCTCGACCAGCCGATCCAGGCACAGGTGACCGTCGAGCTGGTCGGGGAGCCGGCAGGCGTGAAGGAGGGCGGCGTGCTGTCGCAGATCACGCGTCAGGTGACGGTCGAGGCGCTGCCGATGGAGGTGCCCGACCGCTTCGAGCTCGACATCGCCGGACTTGCCATCGGCGACTCGCTGAGAGCTTCGGATCTGCGGATGCCGGAGGGAGTCACGCTCGTGGACGATCCCGAGGAGACAGTGCTGGCTGCGGTGACGACGCCGACCCGCGCCGCCGAGCCCGAGGAGATGCTGGCGGAGGGCGAGGAGCCGTCGGGCGAGGGAGCCGAGGGTGGAGCGGGGGCAGAGGGCGAGACCGGTGCCGACGCCGCTGGGTCGCCTGGAACGGTCGAGGGATAGAGGCCCGGTCCGGCAGATGAACCAGGGCGCCTGACAGGCCCTTGATGCGTCTCCTTCGTCGGGGCGAGTCGCCCTCGACGCTCGATCTCCTCGTCGCCGGCCTGGGAAACCCCGGTCGCCAATACGCTCGCCACAGGCACAACGCCGGGTGGATGGTCGTCGAAGAGCTGTCGCGCCGCCACGGCGGGTCCTTCCGCTCCAAGTTCTCCGGCAGCCTCGCGGAGGTGCGCCTCGAGGAACGCCGGTTGGCCCTCCTGAAGCCCGAGACCTACATGAACGAGTCGGGACGCTCGATTGCGGCCGCAGCGCGATTCTTCAAGGTCGAGGCGGCGACCGTGCTCGTCGTCCACGACGAGGTCGACCTCGACGAGGGGCGGGTCCAGGCGCGGCTCGGCGGCGGTCTCGCCGGCCACAACGGCCTGCGGTCGATCGCACAGTCTCTCGGGACGCAGAACTTCCTGAGGCTGCGGGTCGGCGTGGGGCGGCCGGGACGCGGCGACCGACGCTCCGTCGCCGACTACGTCCTGTCCGGCTTCGAGGCCGAGTCCGACGTCGAAGCGCTGGTCGGTCGGGCGGCCGACGCCGTGGAGGTCGTGGCGATCGACGGCCTGGACGAGGCTCAGCGGCGCTTCAACTGAGGAGTGATCTGGCCGGTGACGTCGCCCGGCGAACGCTGGCGGTTACATCAGTGGGTAGTGGCGCAGCTCGAGACCGGAGATCGAGACAGTCCGCTCCTCCGGCTCACCGGTTACATCCCCGAGCTCGGCGTGGGCCGCCTGCGTGAGCAGGATCTCGCCGTCGCCGGCGATGTCCTCCCCGAGCTTCGAGGCGAGGTTCACCTCCCCGCCGAAAAGGTCCTCGTCGCCGATCAGCAGCACCCGCCCGAAGCCGATCCCGATCGAGACGTAGAGCTGGAGCTCGCGCGGGAGGGCCGCGCGGGCGGCGGCGTGTCCCTGAACGATCTCGCGCGCCGCCGCAAGCGCGTCCCGCGCCGACGGGAAGACGCAGAAGAGGTTGTCGGCCTCGGACTTGACGACGTCACCGCGGTGCCTCGCGACGATGGGATCGGCCATGCGGCGTAGGCGGCGGATCAGGAGCAGGAATTCGACGATTCCTCGGGACTGCGTCGTCCGCGAGAAGCCGCTCATGTCCAGCACGAGGACGGCCCTCGACTCGACGAACGTCTTCTCGACCTGCGCCTCGAGCGCGGGCCTGCGCTCCGGGCGCTCGAGCATCTCGTCGAGGAGGGTGTCGAGCTCGCCGCGTCCCGGCACGCCTGCGATTCTAGAAGGCGCGGCCACTAGACTTCCGACCGGCGGAACCCCGGGTTTCGCCTGTCGTCATGGACCGACCCGCACTCCATCCGTTCGTCGGCGAGCTGCTCGCGCACGAGCGGCTGCGCGCGTTCGCGAAGGCGCTGCCGACCCGCGCCCGCGTCTCCGAGCCCGCGCTCCCGCTGTTGCTGGCGGCGCTGCACGAGCATCTCGGCCGCGCGGTTCTCGTGGTTCTGCCGGAGGACGCCGACGCGCGCGACGCGGCCGAGGCCGCGGGCTGGTTCGCGGGCGAGGAGCTCGTCGCGCTGCTGCCGAGCCGCGGCGTCCTCTGGGCCTCGGGGCTCGAGCCGCCGCCGCACCTCGTCGGCGAGCGGGCGCGCGCGCTGGAGGTCCTCGCGCAAGGTGGCCTCGTCTGCGCCTCGGCGGCGGCGATCGCGGAGGGTCTTCCCCCACCGTCCGCCCGGCCCGCCCGCCTCGACCTCGCGGTGGGCGACGAGCCGGGCATCGACGCACTCGTCGAGCACCTCGCCCTCGCCGGCTACGAGCGCGTCGAGCGGGTGGAGGAGCGGGGACAGATCGCAGTGCGCGGAGGCATCGTGGACGTCTTCCCGACGACCGGCCGCGAGCCGCTCCGCGTCGAGCTGTTCGGGGATGAGGTCGAGGGGATCCGCGCCTTCTCGCCCTTCACCCAGCGGGCGCTCCATCCCGTCGAGGCCGCGAGCATCTATCCCGCCACGGAACGCCGGCTCGACCTCGTCGATCCAAGTAACACTGTGTTACTTGGCGAGGAAGGGGCGCGGCCTCAGGTTCCGCGCGACCTCGTCCCGCCGGTACCGGCGCCGCCGGATCTCGTCTGGCGGCCCGACGACGTCCGGGAGGCCTGGGCCGAAGAGGGCTTCCGGCCGGTCTCGCTGAAGCACGCGGGCGAGCTCGACCCGCTGCCGGCGGGCCAGCCCTTCGCCTTCGAGGCGCAGCGTCCCGCGCTGACCGCGCGCGGGCTCGCCGAGGCGGAGAACGAGCTCGCCGCGTTCGTTCGCGCCGGCCACCGCGTGGCGGTCGCGTTCCCGCACCGCGGCGACGCGCTCCGCCAGGCCAACCTGCTGCGGCGGGTGGAGGCGACCGATCTCGACGCCGACCGGGAGCTTCCGCGCGAGCCGGAGCTGATGTTCGCGGTCAGCCCGGCGCGACGCGGGTTCGTCTGGCGTGAGCTCGGTCTCGCGCTCCTGCCCGACACGCAGGTCTTCCGCAAGCGCGCGCCTCGTCACGACGCGCGCGTGGGGCGGGCGCTCCAGTCGTTTGCCGACCTGCGCACCGGCGACTTCGTCGTCCACGAGGATCACGGTGTCGGGAGGCTCCTCGGCTTCGAGACGAAGGCGGTCGCCGGTGTCACGCGCGACTACCTCTTCCTCGCCTTCAGGGGCGACGACCGCCTCTACGTCCCGCACGAGCAGATCGGCAAGGTCTCGCGCTACGTCGGCGCCGACGCGAAGGCGCCTGCACTCTCGAAGCTCGGCGGCAAGGCCTGGCAGCTCCTGAAGACACGCGCGCGGGAGTCGGTGCGCGAGCTCGCGGGCGAGCTGATCGCCCTCTACGCGCAACGCCAGAACGCCCCGGGAATCGCATACGAGCTCGAGGACGAGCTGCTCGAGCGGCTCGAGGCGTCCTTCGCCTATCGCGAGACGCAAGACCAGGAACGGGCGATCGAGGCGGTGAAGGAAGACCTCGAGGCGCCCCGCCCGATGGACCGCCTCGTCTGCGGCGACGTCGGCTTCGGCAAGACCGAGGTCGCCGTTCGGGCGGCGTTCGCGGTGGCCGTCAACAGCAAGCAGACGCTGATGCTCGTGCCGACGACCGTCCTCGCGCAGCAGCACTGGAACACGTTCCGGGAGCGCTATCGCGACTCGCCGGTGATCGTCGAGATGGTGTCGCGCTTCCGCAGGCCTGCCGAGGTGAGGCGGATCCTCGCCAACTTCGCCGCCGGCAAGGTGGACGTCCTGATCGGAACGCACCGCGTGCTCTCGCGCGACGTGATCCCGAAGCAGCTGGGGCTCGTGATCGTCGACGAGGAGCAGCGCTTCGGCGTCTCGCAGAAGGAGCTCCTCCGATCGCTTCGCCTTGAGGTGGACGTGCTCGCGCTGACCGCCACTCCCATCCCGCGAACGCTCAACATGTCACTCGCCGGCCTGCGCGACATCTCGGTGATCGAGACTCCGCCGGAGGGGCGGCGGCCGATACGCACCCACGTCGGCGAGTTCGACGAGGAGCTCGTGAAGGCGGCGCTCGAGCGCGAGCACGCCCGCGGCGGCCAGGCGTTCTACCTCCACAACCGGGTCGAGACGATCGACGAGGCGGCCACGAAGCTCCGGGAGCTGTGCCCCGACCTCCGGATCCTCGTGGCCCACGGCCAGATGCGCGAGCGAGAGCTGGAGGACCGGATGATGGAGTTCCTGCGGGGAGACGGAGACGTCCTCGTCTCGACGACGATCATCGAGTCCGGGCTCGACATCCCGCAGGCGAACACGCTGATCGTCGAGCGCGCCGACGCTCTCGGGCTGTCCCAGCTCTACCAGATCCGCGGGCGCGTCGGCCGCTCCGACCGGCTCGCGCACGCCTATCTCTTCTACCCGGCGGCGAGCGAGCTCTCGCCGGAGGCGCGGGCGCGGCTCGCGACGCTCGCCGACCACACGGAGCTCGGCGCCGGCTTCGCGATCGCCATGCGCGACCTCGAGATCCGCGGGGCCGGCGACCTGCTCGGGGCGGAGCAGTCCGGGCACGTGGCCGCTCTCGGGTTCGAGCTCTACGTCGAGCTCCTGAACGAGGCCGTCGCCGAGCTCTCGGGACAGCGGCGGGCCGTCGGTCGCCCGGTGCGGGTCGAGGCGCACGTCGACGCCTACGTCCCAGCTACCTACATCGGCTCGGAGGCGCTCAAGATCGATCTCCACCGGCGCCTGGCGTTGAGCGAGAACGAGGACGAGGTGCGCGAGCTGCGCGCCGCCGTGGAGGATCGCTACGGGCCGATCCCCGAGCCCGTTGAGAGCCTCTTCGCAATCCAGGAGGCGAAGCTGAAGCTTGCGCTGATCGGAGCCGACTACCTCGTCTTCAAAAGGGGCAGGGCGACCGTGGGACCTCTCGTCCTCGGCTCCGCCGAGCTGCGCGAGCTGCGCTCTCGCATCGACACCGCCGTCTACACGACCGGAAGCCGCGAGATCTCGCTGCGCGACGCGGGTCGACTCGACGGCGGCGGGTTCGGAGGGGCGCTGCGGCTGGTCGATGCTATACTCGAAGCGCGTCGCGCAGCGTGAACAAATCCGCTGCAACGGCGCCTTTTTTATGAAATCCCTCCGGTCGCCTCTCCTCCTCTCGATTCTGCTCGCCCTGTTGCTGACCGCGGCCGGCTGCGGCGGCGGAGGCGGCGGCGGGAGCAAGGTTCCCGCCGACGCGGTCGCGACGGTGAAGGGGGACCCGATCCTGCGCACGCAGGTCGACCGGCTCCTTCAGCAGGCGAAGCGGAGCTACAAGCAGCAGAAGCGCGCCTTCCCGAAGGCGGGCACCACGGAGTACAAGCAGCTCCAGGATCAGGCGATCCAGTTCCTCGTGCAGCGCGTCGAGTTCGACCAGAAGGCGAAGGAACTCGGAGTGAAGGTGTCGCCGAAGCAGATCGAGGCGCGCCTGACGCAGATCAAGAAGCAGTACTTCGGCGGGAACCAGAAGCGCTACGAGAAGGCTTTGAAGCAGCAGGGACTAACGGACGCGCAGGTGCGCGACGACATCCGCGCGCAGCTCGTCTCGGAGGCGCTCTTCAACAAGGTCACCTCCAAAGTCTCCGTCACCGACAGCGAGGCGCAGGACTACTACCTGATGCACCCGGAGCAGTACGCGACGCCCGAGTCGCGGGACGTTCGGCACATCCTCGTGAAGGCGAGCCAGAGTGCGCTGGCGGGGAGGCTTTACACGCAGCTCTGCGGGCCGGCGACGAATTGCCTCCACCAGCAAAAGGGGGCCGACTTCCCCGCGCTCGCGAAGAAGTACTCGATCGACCCCGGTTCGAAGAACTCCGGCGGGAAGCTCACCATCTCCAAGGGCCAGACCGTGCCGCCGTTCGACAAGGCCGCCTTCGCCCTCGTGACCGGCGAGACCTCCCATCCGGTCAAGACGACGTACGGCTGGCACATCATCCAGGCGCTCGCAAACGTTCATCCGCGCAAGACGACGCCCTTCAAGCAGGTCAAGGCCGCGATCAAGCAGCAGCTTCTCTCCCAGCGCAAGCAGGAGGCGACGGCGAAGTTCACGACGGGCCTGAAGAAGGAGTACGAGAACGAGATCTCCTACGCGAAGGGCTTCGAGCCGCCCGCCACCACCTCGACGGGCACGACCGCGACGACCGCGCCGACCGGGACGACCTCGACCACCGGTTGAGCCTCGCCGGCGCGCTCGTCGACCTCCAGGAGCTGACGGAGCGACTCCGGCGCGACTGCCCGTGGGATCGGGAGCAGACGCCCGAAACGATCGTCCCGCACACCGTCGAGGAGGCCTACGAGGTCGCCGACGCGGCGCTCTCGGACGACCCCGCCAAGCTGGTCGACGAGCTCGGCGACCTTCTCTTCCAGGTGTACTTCCTGGCTTCGCTCCTGGCGGAGCAGGGGCACGGGGGGCTCGAGGCAATTGCCCGGCGCGTCCACGCGAAGCTCGTCGCGCGCCACCCCCACGTGTTCGGCGCCGGTTCGCTGCGGACGGCAGGGGAGGTGAAGGCGCGCTGGGAGGAGATCAAGCGCGAGCAGGAGGGCCGGAAAGGCATCTTCCACGACGTGCCCGAGTCGTTTCCGGCGCTGCTCTACGCGCGCAAGGTGCAGCGCCGTGCGGCGGCCGTCGGCTTCGAGTATCCCGACCTCGCCGGCGCGCTCGCCGACCTGGAGGACGAGCTCGCGGAGCTGCACGCGGAGCTTCGCGGGAAGCCGGAGCCGCAGCCGGAGCGTCCACCGGAGCGCCGGCAGGCCGAGGAGCTCGGCGACCTTCTCTTCGCCTGCGTGAACGTCGCGCGCCGGCTGAACGTCGATCCGGAGCTCGAGCTGCGGCGCGCGGCCGGGCGCTTCGTCGCGCGGGTCGAGCGGGCGGAGGAGCTCGCGGTGGGCGAGGGGCGCGAGTTCGGGGCGCTCGAGCTCTCCGATCAGGACCTGTTCTTCGACCTCGCCAAGGAGGAGCCACGATGAGGAGTGCGATCGAGCGCGTCCACGGCAGGCAGATCCTGGACTCCCGCGGCAACCCGACCCTCGAGGTCGAGGTCGTCCTGTCCTCGGGCGCCGGAGGGCGCGCCGCCGTCCCCTCGGGCGCCTCCACGGGTGCTCACGAGGCAGTCGAGCTGCGCGACGGCGACGAGCGCGCGTACGGCGGCAAGGGCGTCACGCAGGCGGTGCTGAACATCGAGCAGGAGATCGCGCCGGCGGTGGAGGGCCTCGACGCCCGCGACCAGAGGAGCATCGACGCGAGGCTCGTGGAGCTCGACGGAACCCCCAACAAGTCGCGCCTCGGGGCGAACGCGATCCTCGGGGCGTCGCTCGCCGTCGCGAAGGCGGCTGCGGCCCACTCGCGCGTCCCGCTCTACCGCTGGATCGGCGGTGTCGGCGCCCACGTCCTCCCGGTGCCGATGCTGAACGTGATCAACGGCGGCGCGCACGCCCAGAACTCGCTCGACCTCCAGGAGTTCATGGTCGTCCCGGCAGGCGCGGAGCGGTTCTCGGACGCCCTCCGGATCGGCGCTGAGGTCTTCCACACGCTCAAGCAGGTGCTGCACGACCGCGGCCTCGCGACCGGGGTGGGAGATGAGGGCGGATTCGCGCCGGATCTGCCGTCGAGCGAGGCTGCAATCGAGGCGATCCTCGAGGCTGCCGAGCGGGCCGGGCATCGCGAGCGGGTCGGTATCGCACTCGATCCCGCGGCGACCGAGTTCTACCGCGACGGCGGCTACCGGCTCGAGCGGGAGGGTCTGACGCTCGACGCGGCGGGCTTGAGCGACCTCTACGCCGGCCTCGCCGACAGGTTCCCCCTCGTCTCGGTCGAGGACGGGCTCGCCGAGGACGAGTGGGGCGCCTGGCGCGAGCTGACCGAACGGCTCGGCGAGCGCCTCCAGCTCGTGGGCGACGACCTGTTCGTCACGAACCGAGACCGACTCCGGCGCGGGGTCGAGGAGGGCGCCGCAAACGCGATCCTCGTCAAGGTCAACCAGATCGGCACGTTGACGGAGACGCTCGAGACGATCGAGCTCGCGCGGGCGAGCGGCTACGGCGTCGTCATCTCCCACCGCTCGGGCGAGACCGAGGATACGACCATCGCCGATCTCGCCGTCGCGACCGGCGTCGGCCAGATCAAGACGGGCGCGCCCTCGCGGACCGACCGCGTTGCCAAGTACAACCAGCTCCTGCGGATCGAGGAGGAGCTCGGCTCGAGCGCCGTGTATCCGGGTTGGTCCGCCTTTCCGCGCGCCAAGCGCTCCTGAGGGTCGACGAGCTCGCCCGAACAGCTTCCGCGGCTGTCGACGACCGGGAGGACGTCGACGTGCCGGCGTGAGGCGCTCTGCCTCCGGAGTGCTCCAGAACCACCGCTTCGACGGGCCTCCGAAGCGGCACCTGGACGCCGGGCGCGGCGGCGGGGGGCGCCCGCGCAGGCCGTAGCTACGCTAGCCGCCGTGTCGCAAACCGGCGTCATCCGGCGGACGAAGATCGTCGCCACTCTCGGGCCGGCCTCGTCGTCTCCCGAGGCGGTTCGCGCTCTGGCCGCGGCCGGCATGGACGCCGCCCGCCTCAACCTCTCTCACGGCTCCCACTCCGAGCACGAGGGCCGCGTGGGAGCCGTCCGGGCCGTCCAGAAGGAGGTTGGACGCCCGCTCGCGGTGATCGCCGACCTTCAGGGGCCGAAGCTCCGCATCGGCGACCTGCGGGCGCCGGTCACGCTTGCCCGCGGTCAGGAGGTGGTGGTCGTGAGCCAGGACGGTGCCCGAGACGGAGACCTGCCGGTGAAGCCCGCGGTGATCGGCGAGGTGCTTCAGCCGGGTCACGACGTGCTGATCGCCGACGGCCAGGTTCGCCTGCGTGTGGAGGCTGTCGAGGCCGGCCGGGCGAGCTGCGTCGTCGTCGTCGGAGGGCCCGTCAGCGCGCACAAGGGAGTGAACCTGCCGGGGGTGCCGGTGCCGATTCCCTCGCTCACCCGCAAGGATCGGGAAGACCTCGAGTTCGCGCTCGGGCTGGGGGTCGACTTCGTCGCCCTGTCGTTCGTGCGGTCGGCGGCGGACGTTCGCGAGCTGAAGGAGCTAATCGCGTCGTCGGGCTCGCACGCACACGTGATCGCGAAGATTGAGAAGGCCGAGGCCGTCGACGCGCTCGAGGCCGTCGTCGCGGAGGCCGACGGGATCATGGTCGCCCGCGGCGACCTCGGCGTCGAGATCGGGCCCACCGCCGTGCCTCTGCTCCAGAAGCGGATCATCGTCAGCTCTCTCCGGCGGGGAAAGCCGGTGATCACGGCCACGCAGATGCTCGAGTCGATGGTCGACGACCCGGAACCCTCGCGCGCGGAGGCGAGCGATGTCGCCAACGCGATCCTCGACGGCAGCTCCGCGCTCATGCTCTCTGAGGAGACGGCGATCGGACGGCACCCCGTCGAGGCGGTGGCGTTCATGGACCTAATCGCGCGCGCGGTCGAGCCGAGCCTCGGCTACCGGCACCAGCTGCCGGAGGCGAGCGAGGCGCCGACGGTCGGCGAGGCAATGTCGAACGCGGCCTGCGATCTCGCGGAGACTCTGGCCGCGGCCGCCGTCGTCGTCCCCACCTACAGCGGCCGGACAGCCTCCGCAGTGGCCAGGTTGCGGCCGCGCCGCCCGATCCTCGGCCTGACCCACCATTCCGAGGCGGCCCAGCAGATGGCCCTCGAGTGGGGCGTGATCCCCCTCATGATCCCCGAGTGCCACGATGTCGAGGATCTCTGGGCGCGGTCACTCGAGGCCGCGCGCGACTCGGGAATCGCGCGCACGGGGGAGACGGTCGTGATCACGGCGGGGACGGCCGTCAACATCCCGGGTTCCACGAACGTGATCAAGGTCGACATCGCCTGATCTACACGGGTTGACCCCGCGCCGGCAGGACCGTGCCGACAGGCGGCGAAGCGAGCGCGGTGGCCGAACAGTCGCAGAGATCCCGGGCCCGCCGTCGACGGCGCCGCCTGCTGGGTCGCTCGCTCGCGCTGACATCTGTCGCGCTGCTGGCGCTTCTCTACTACCGACCGGTGAGGACGTACTTCGACAGGCGCGCCCAGCTGACCCGGCGTCAGGCGGAGGTTCGCGCGCTCGCGCGGCAGAACCGGACCCTCGCCCGCGGCGTGCGCCGCACGGCGACGGGCGCCGAGCTAGTTCGCCAGGCGCGGCTCCTCGGCCTCGTCAAGCCCGGCGAGCGGCTGTTCATCGTCAAGGGCATCGATGCCTGGCTACGAGCCGCCCGAGCGGGGGGGTCGCTAGTGCTCCGTTCCGGAAGTCCATAGCATCCTCCGGGTGGAAGACCTGCCTGTCGTGGAGCGCCAGATCGGGCGGGCGCCGAGGGCGCTGCGGAGGGTCGTCGTGCGCTGCCCGTTCGGGCTGCCGGCCGTGACGGAACAGGACCCTTACGACGAGTTTGGCACGCCCTTCCCGACGACCTACTACCTCACTTGCCCGCAGCTCGTCGCAGCGGTCGCGCGCGTCGAGGCCGCAGGAGGAGTCGAGCGCTGGAGTAGCGAGGCCGCCGCGGACGAGGGACTCGCCGCCAGCCTCGCAGAGGCGACGAAGCTCCAGCGACGGTTGCGCGACGAGCTCGCAGGCGACCGGATTGGCCGCGACGGCGGCGCCTCGCTCGACCTCGGGATCGGGGGGGCCGGCAGGAGGGGCAGCCTGAAGTGCCTGCACGCGCACGTCGCCTTCGCGCTCGTGCACCCGGAATACGAACTCGGGCGGCGGATCGTCGACGAGGTCGAGCCCCTTTGGCCGACTCGCTGCTGCACCGAATCTTGATGGATCGCCGGCCAGCATCCGCCGGTTTCCGGCCCGCGATCAGCGGCGCCAGCGGGTGTCCTCGGTCGCCCCTCGATGCCCACCTCCAGGGACTGCCTGCGCTCTCCCCGTAGCGTCCCTGCTCACACCCGAGAGTCCGGCAACCTCGCCGGGCGACCCACTACGATGCCGACCCCTGATGTCGCTTCTGCTGGAGACCGCCCGCCACCAGTGGGCCGATGCGGACCGGCGTGTCCGGGAGGCGGCGGCCGAGCCGCGCCGGCACGAACGCCTGCTGACGCTCACGGACGCGATCCTCGAGGAGCTGCGTCGCCGGCTCGGGCAGGTCTTCACGCTGGAAGAGCTCGCGACCCTCTACGCCGGCGCCGATCGGTGGACCTACGAGCTCGCAGGGACCGGTCTGGCCGACCTCGCGACCGCGACGGATGCCGCGTTCTACCTCTACGCCCGCGGCGCCACGGACTTCCGACCGTGAGCGAACGGTCTTCGCCGCAGGCGCCGCCGCCTTTCCCGATGCGCCCGCGGCCCTCGCGGCCGCCGCGCGTGTCGCAACGCCGCCGGGCGGCGAGGGGCGGCGGGGCCCTGCTGCTCGGGGCGATCCTCTTCGGCCTCGGCGTCGCGCTCGGAGAGGCGCTGCACGACAACCCTCAGCCCGGTGGGACAATCACTCGAACGCGCGTCCTGAAGCCTCTGCCGCTCCCGCCGGAGCGCAGGACCGTCACCGTGACGACCACCGCCCCGCGCCGATAAGCGGAGCGGGGCCGGGGCCCATGTTTGAAGAAACTGCAACTTTAGGTAGATCCCACGGGTGAGCCACGACCCGTCAGGCGGAAGGCGGCGTCCGACCTGGAGCGACCTCGACTGGTTGACACTCGGTCAGGCTGCCGGGCATCTGGGAGTTGCCCAGAGCACGCTTCGTAAGTGGACCGATGCCGGCCGTGTTCCTGCCTTCAAGACCCCGGGCGGGCATCGACGCTACCGCAGGCGCGACCTGGAGTCTTTCCTCGAGCACTCCCGGTCGTCCACCGAGCCGAGCGGGCCGCTGGTGCTGATCGTCGACGACGACGCCGGCATCCGCAGCTTCGTTCGCGCGAATCTCGAGCTCGAGGGCTATGTGGTTCGCGAGGCGGGCAACGCCGAGGAGGGTCTCGCCTCGCTGGACGAGCAGCTGCCCGCCCTGATCCTGCTGGACGTGATGATGCCGCAGGTCGACGGGTGGGAGATGCTGCGGCGCGTCCAGGAGCGACACGGCGTCGGTGCCATCCCCGTGATCATGTTCAGCGGCACTGTCGAGAAGGGTGCGCTCTCCGAGGCGACCGAGAAGGGTGCGCGCGGCTTTCTGGCCAAGGGTTTCGACCCGCAGCAGCTGATCGAGTCGACGAAGCAGATCCTGCCGGTCTAGTGCGGCGTCTCCCAACGTTTCACTCGAAACCGACGGTTCGCCGACGCCGCACTATTCCGGCCGCTCTGCGGCCGGCGGCCGCGAAGCGGCCGAGTAGTGCGGCCTCCACCTGCCCCTTCGTTTCCGGTCAAACATT
>JBBRYP010000046.1:0-36972 GCA_038237515.1 Gaiellales bacterium | reverse complement strand
GGGGAGAGAAGCGCACAAGCCTTACGACGGCTGCGTTCATCACGAAGGTCGAGAACGACCCGACCTCGCTCTCGCGTGTCGTGTTCGTCCCCAACAAGCGGCAAGTGAACTACGAGCTGGGCGACGAGAAGGGCTCTGTTCACTACGCGAGCGACCAGGCTCAGCTGCACATGCAGACGCAGCTCGAGAAAGCACACGTCGACTTCGACTCGAAGGGCACGGGCTCGTCGCCATGGTGGGGTCTGCTCACCTCTCTGCTGCCGTTCGGGATTCTGCTGGCCTTCTGGATCTTCCTGATGAACCAGGTGCAGGGCGGCGGCTCGAAGGTGATGAGCTTTGGCAAGAGCCGCGCGAAGCGGATGACCCCCGACTCGCCCAAAATGGGGTTCAAGGACGTCGCGGGCGTCGACGAGGCCGTCGAGGAGCTGCACGAGATCAAGGAGTTCCTCGAGAACCCCAAGAAGTTCCAGGCGCTCGGCGCTCGCATCCCGAAAGGCGTCTTGCTCTACGGCCCGCCAGGTACGGGCAAGACGCTGCTCGCGCGCGCAGTCGCAGGCGAGGCGGGCGTTCCGTTCTTCTCGATCTCGGGCTCGGACTTCGTCGAGATGTTCGTGGGTGTCGGCGCCAGCCGCGTCCGCGACCTCTTCGAGCAGGCCAAGCAGGCAGCCCCGTGCATCGTCTTCATGGACGAGATCGACGCCGTCGGCCGCCACCGCGGCGCCGGGCTCGGCGGCGGGCACGACGAGCGCGAGCAGACTCTCAACCAGCTCCTCGTCGAGATGGACGGGTTCGAGCTGAAGGACAACATCATCCTGATCGCCGCGACGAACCGCCCCGATATCCTCGATCCGGCGCTGCTGCGCCCCGGGCGCTTCGACCGCCAGATCGTCGTCGACCGGCCAGACCGCAACGGGCGCCGCAGGATCCTCGAGGTGCACGCGAAGGGCAAGCCGCTCGCGACCGAGATCGACCTCGACACCCTCGCCGCCGGCACTCCGGGCTTCACGGGCGCAGACCTTGCCAACCTCGTCAACGAGGCCGCTCTCCTCGCCGCCCGCCGCGGCAAGAAGACGATCGAGCAGGAGGAGCTCGAGGAGGGGATCATGCGCGTGATCGCGGGGCCGGAGAAGAAGACCCGGCTCATGTCCGAGCAGGAGCGCAAGATCACGGCCTACCACGAGATGGGCCATGCGCTCGTCGGGCACTTCCTCGACCAGGACACCCAGGTGCACAAGATCTCGGTCGTCAGCCGTGGCCAGGCGCTCGGCTACACGATCTCGCTTCCGCGTGAGGACCGATACCTGACGACGAAGTCGAACCTGATGGACCGGCTCGCGATGACCCTCGGCGGCCGAACGGCGGAGGAGCTCGTCTTCAACGAGGTGACGACGGGCGCCGCGGACGACCTCGAGAAGGTGACGTCGATCTCGAAGCAGATGATCATGCGCTACGGGATGAGCGAGAAGCTCGGCCCGCGCGTGCTCGGGCGCAACCACGACATGCCGTTCCTGGGCCGGGAGATGTCGAACGAGCCCGACTACTCCGAGGAGATCGCGCGCGAGATCGACGACGAGATCCGCCGGGTGATCGAGGAGGCGCACGATCGTGCGCTCGTGGTGCTGCGAGAGCACGAGCCCGAGCTCCACAGCCTCTCCGCGATCCTCATCGAGCGCGAGACGATCGACAAGGATCAGTTCGAGCGTCTGCTCGCCGGCGAGAACGAGGACGCGGTCTTCGAGGAAGAGACGGCCACTCCCGAGGCGAAGCCCGCCGAGGAGGAGAAGCGCCGTCTGCCGAAGCCGCAGCCGCAGCCGCGGCCGTTCCCGCTTCCGGGAGCGCTCTCGCAGCCGCCGCCGCCGGAAGGAGCGTAGGAAACCCAGGGTTCCCTTACGGGGCCCCTCCTTCCTCGCGGCTCACGAACCCTGCGGGTGAGGCTCCCGGGGGGCAAGCCCGCCTCCGCCGTCGGGACGCTGGAGCACGGGAAGTGCTAGCGGTTGCCGTACTTCGCGTAGAGGGCGGTCTTCGCCTCCTGCGCGAGCGCCTCGACGCGGGGCCTGAAGGTATGCGTCCACCTCGTCCGGCTCGTTCCGACTCTGTCGGCGAGCATCCGGTGGATCACCTGCCGGTCGCGTTCCAGACGCTGACGGACCTCGGGGCTAATCGTCCTCTTCTTCCGCCTCATCGTCCGAGAGCAACCTCACGATCTGTCCGGTGTTCGTGCGGATGTCCGCGAGCATTGCCTCGGTCGACGAGGGAGGAACTGCACGCAGCCATGGTGCCGATCGGAACGCCGCGTCACAAGACGGCGACAACGTCACAAGACGGCGACAACGGTTCAGGGCCTGTCCGGAAAGTGGCCACGGTGGATGACAGGCGGCAGCGTCTCGAGGCAAGGACGCAGGGAGCGTCGATATGCAGGCATATCTGCGCGACGAGGACACCGCCTCGAGGCGCGTGACGCCTGTCAGGCGCTCTGGTTCACTTCTTGGACAGGCCTTAAGGCCTGTCGGTCTTGAGGGATCAGGAGGTGGCGCCCTTCCTCTCCCAGAAGCGGTTGAGCGCGCCCTGGACCTTGATCACCCAAATGATGAAGCCGAGCAGCGGAATCAGCATCCAGAGGCCCGTCATGCCGCTGACCGGTGGATCCATGCCTTCCTTCTTGTAGAGGTTGTTCCCGGTCTCGGACGGTGCGATGAACCACATCACGAAGCCGGCAACCAGGCCGATCACGAGCCAGAGGACGCCGCCGAGGCCCTCGCCCGAGTAGTTCTTGATCTCGTTCCCCGTCTTGTAGTGCCAGACGATGAAGTAGATGCCCAACGTGATGATCGTGAAGATGATCACCGCACCCGGCCCGCGCCGGGTCCCCAGAGGCCGACTTGGTGCGACCGGTGCGGCGGGTACTGCTGCTTCGCTCATGCCGTTTCTCCTTCGATTTGGACCGCCTGACCTAATACGACCGGACAGCGATGGTCAACTACCCTCAAGACCATGACGCGCCCTCGGCCGCCGATCGAGCAGCGGTTCCCGCGCCCGTCGGTCATGGGGATCGTGAACGTGACGCCGGACAGCTTCTTCGACGGCGGCGCCCACTTCGAGCCAGCCTCGGCGTCGGCGGCCGCACGGCGGATGCTCGACGAGGGCGCCGCCATCGTCGACGTGGGCGGAGAGTCCACGCGCCCCGGCTCGGAGGGCGTCGCAGCAGCCGAGGAGCTCCGCCGGGTCGTTCCGGTGCTCGAGGCGCTGGCCGGCCTGCCGCTCTCGATCGACACGGCGAGGGGGGAGGTCGCGCAGCGCGCCCTCGAGCTCGGCGCCGAGCTCGTCAACGACGTGACCGCCCTCCGAGGGGATCCGTCCCTCGCCGGCGTGGTCGCCGACTCGGGCTCCTACCTCTGCCTGATGCACATGCGCGGGGAGCCGCGCACGATGCAGCTCGACCCGCGCTACGAGGACGTGGTCTCGGAGGTGGCCGCGTTTCTCGAGGAGCGACTCGCCTTCGCGGTCGCCGAGGGCATCGCCGAGGAGCGGGTCTGCGTCGACCCCGGCATCGGCTTCGGCAAGACGCTCGAGCACAACCTCGAGCTCGTGCGGCGTCTCGACGAGCTGACGGCGCTCGGTCGCCCTGTCGTCGTCGGGTTCTCGCGCAAGAGCTCGCTCGGGCGGATCGTCGGCGATCCCACCGCGCGCACGGGTTCGCTCGGCGCGAGCGTGGGGGCGGCCGTTGCGGCGTTCGAGCGCGGCGCGGCGATCCTGCGGGTCCACGACGTGCGGGAGACAGTGGAGGCGCTGGCCTTCGCTCGGGCGCTGGCTTGAAGCCCTTGAGGCCCTCGAGCGTTGTCGTCGAGATTCGTGGCCTCGAGCTCTCGGGGATCCACGGAGTCGAGGAGCGCGAGCGCGAGCAGCCGCAGCCGTTCCTGTTCGACCTCTGGCTCGATGTCGGCGAGGCGGGGCTCTCGGACCGGATCGATGAGGCGATCGACTACCGCGACGTCGCCGCCTGCGTTCGCGACATCTCCGAGGCGCGAAGCTTCCAGCTCCTGGAGGCGCTCGCGGCCGCGGTCGCAGACGCGCTTCTCGAGCGATTCCCGCTGGAGAGCGTCTGCGTTCGGGTGCGCAAGCCGGACGTCCGGCCAGCCGGCTTCGCCGTCGACTACACCGCCGCTAGCGTGAGCCGCCGGCGGGCGCCGTCGTGACCGACAGGGCGTAGGAGGCGCTGACCGTCGCCTTCGCGAGGAACACGTCCGCATAGGCCACGAACCCGCGGCTCGTGCGGTTTGCGTACCGCACCAGCTCCTGGCGCTTGCCGGGCCGCTCGCTGAACGCGAGCAGATCCCGCTCGAGCGAGGAGCCCTTCTCGAAGACCGTCTTCGTGTTCGGGCCCCAGAGATCCAGGTCGACGTCGGCGCTACCGGTGACGAAAACCGTCACCTGCGTGTGCGGCGGCACGGCGACGCGGTAGAGATCGTCGGGATCCTCGGCGGCGTCGACGCGGCCGCGCAGCGCCGCGCGCGGCCGGCTCACTCGGGTCAGGAGATCGTTACCCTGGGCAAAGACTCCGAGGGGCTTCACCTGGTCGACGTCGTCGTTAGGCTCCTGCGGATCGGGTTCCGGCGCCTTCCTCGCGAGCGCGGCCGGGATGTCGAGGAGGCCGTAGCCAGTGGCCTCGTCGTACCCCTTGTCCCAAATGTCCCTGGCCGAGAAGCGCATCAGATCGAAGAGCTGGGTGTTGTCGAGGGACGGGCGGACGGTCCACACCCAGGCGGCGGCGCCGGAGACGAGCGGCGCCGAGAAGCTCGTCCCGTCGAAGACGTCGTAGCCCGTGGGGTTGTAGGCGAGAGGTACGGCGACCGGGATGTCCTGGCCAGGTGCGGCGAGGTCGACGGAGAGCGAAGCGCTCGAGAAGTACGTCGGCTGGTCCGACTCGTCGGTTCCGGCCACGGTCAGCACGTGGTTCAGGCTCGCCGGGTACTCCTTCGGGTTCCCGTTCGAGAACTCGTTGCCAGCCGAGACGACCACGAGCGAGCCGAGGCGGAAGGCGGTGAGGATCGCCTCCTCCTCGATTCGGTCGTAGTCGGCGGCTCCGAGGCTGAGATTGATCACGCTGGGCCCCCGCCTGGCGGCGGCCAGGATCCCCTTGATCTCGGCGGAATAGGTCAGGTTCGCCGACCCGTTCGGGCTCGCATCCCACTCCTGCAATGCGGCCTGTGGGTACACACCGACGAGGCCGACCCCGTTCGCGGGGGCGGCGACGACGGAGCTGACGGCGGTGCCGTGGTCGTCGTCCCGGCCGAATACTCGCTGCGGGCCGAGCAGCGTCGTGTCCGGGCGGCCGGCGAACTCCGGCTGGGTCACGTCGAGGCCGGTGTCGATCACCGTCACCGGCTTCCCGGGGCCGGGGGGCGCGGCCCGATCCGCTCCGATCGCCTGGATCCAGTACTCGCTCGGGACGAGCGGGTCGGCGGCGAGGATGCGGCGCAGCGGCGGGACCGCGGCGCGCGCCCGCTCGCGGTCGGGCTCGACGAAGCGCAGCGCGCGTAGCCGGTGCAGAGCAGGCAGGAGTCCTCGCAACCTGCCGCTTCGGATCCGCCAGAGCGAGAGCTCCGGCGCGACGAGGGTCGCGCCGTGCCGGCGCAGAAGCGGGACGGCACGCTGGGCTCGAGCACGATCGAGCTCCAGGAGGGCGAACGGCCGGCTCGCGAGCAACCGCTCACTAGACCGCCCAAGTAACACAGTGCTACTAGGTGCCGGTGCCGCGCGCCGGGTGTGGGCGACCGCGCCCGGTGCGGCGAGGGCGGCGGCCAGCGAAGCCGCGGCGCAACCGGTACGGAGCCTCACTTGCCGAGGGTAGCCAGAATCCCCGTATGACCCGCGCCTACGTCGGTCTCGGCTCGAACCTCGGCGACCGCGCGGCGCTTCTGCAAGCCGCGCTCGAGGCCCTCGCCGCCGACGAGGGCGTGCGGGTCGCCGCCGTTTCGACCTTTCGCGAGACCGAGCCGGTGGGATACCTGGAACAACCGCGTTTTCTGAATGCCGCGGCCGCGCTCGACACCGACCTCGGCCCTCGTGCGCTGCTCGAGCGGCTGCTCGCGACCGAGCGAACCCTCGGCCGCCGGCGCGACGGTCGCCGGTTCGGCCCGCGGACCGTCGATCTCGACCTGCTCCTCTACGGGGCCGAGACGATCGACGAGCCCGGCCTCTCGGTGCCGCACCCCCGACTCGCGCAGCGGCGCTTCGTGCTGGAGCCGCTCGCGGAGCTCGAGCCGGCGCTCGTCGTCCCCGGGCTGGGGCCTCTGGCAGCCCTACTGGCAGGGGTAGACTCACCCGCGTGTCGCACCTCGACGAGCTCGACGAGTACGAGGCGGAGCTCGAGCTCCGGCTGAAGCGCGAGTACTCGGCGGTCTTCGGCCTCTTCCGGTACTGCGTCCTCACCCAGGACGCCACCTACCTCTGCAACCGGCTGAATGTGATCGAGGCGAACCAGTCGGCGTACCCCTTCTTCCACCTGCGGATGGAGGATGTCTGGGTCTGGGACAAGAACCGGCCGACCCGGATGATCCCCCGCGCAGAGGTCTACACCTCGAGCGACGTCACCGTCGAGGAGCTGCGGGGCGAGGGCGACGAGCCGAAGCTGACCGCGGAGGCTCTGGCGGAGCGCATCGGCGAGCCGCTGCCCCGCGAGGACGACGCGTAGGCCCCAAGGCCCGCTGACCGACCTCCGCCGATGCTGCTCGCAGTCGACGTCGGGAATACCCAGACGGTCCTCGGGCTCTACGAAGGCGAGCGGCTCGCGGAGCACTGGCGGGTCGCGACGGAGCCGGCCCGTACGGGCGACGAGCTCGGTGTGCTCCTACGCAGCCTGCTCGACCTCGACGCGCTTCGCGGCATCTGCCTCTCCTCGACGGTTCCCCAGCTGGTTCGCGCCTACGAAGAGCTCGCCTCGCGCTCCACGAACGCGCTGCTCCTCGTCCTCGGCCCCGGCACGCGTACCGGGATTGCGATCCGCTACGACGACCCGAGGGAGCTCGGGCCGGATCGGATCGCGAACGCGGTCGCCGCCCGTGAGCGCCACGGCAGCCCCAGCATCGTCGTCGACTTCGGCACCTCGACGAACTTCGACGTCGTCTCGGCCGCCGGCGAGTACGTGGGGGGCGTTCTCGCCCCGGGCGTGGAGATCTCGATGGACGCCCTCTTCCAGCGGGCCGCACGCCTTCCGAAGGTCGATTTCGGCGAACCGACGAGCGCGATCGGCAAGACGACCGCCTCGGCGCTGCAGGCCGGCCTCGTCTACGGGTTCGCCGGTCAGGTCGACGGCATCGTCGACCGCATCCGTGGCGAGCTCGAAGGCGAGCCGCGGGTCGTCGCGACCGGGGGGCTCGCCGACCTGATCGCGCCGCACTCGCGGACGATCGAGCAGGTCGATCCGTTCCTCACGCTCGAGGGCCTGCGACTGGTCTGGGAGCGGAACCTCTAACGATCGTCGTCGCGGATCGTCACTGCGACGCGAGTGCGGGTGAGCACGGCGTTCTGGGGGAGCGTGAGCGTGAGGTAGAAGGTTTCGTTCCGTTCCCGCAGTCGATCGGCGACGATCCGGATCGCGATCCGGCGTTCGCGCACGCCGGGCACGAACACGAGGGTCCCGGACGCGCCGGCATAGTCGCGCCCCGCGCGCGCCGTGCCGTCGGTGGTGCGATAGGAGACCCTCACGGGGCCCTCCGAGGCTCCCGAAAGCCGCACGGTCACCGTCGCGACATGACGTCCGCCCGTGCCTTCCGCGACCGTGACGGAGCGTGCCGTCAGCATCGTGGTAGCCGTCGGCGCCTGCGCGGCGCGGTAGGCGGCCAGTGCGTCGATCCGCCCGTACCCGTAGGTGTTGTTCGGCACCTGTGACGGGGAGTCTCCGCCGCAGCCCTGGCTCGTCGTCAGCGGCACAGCGCTCCGCTCGAGGACCTGCTCGGTCGCGTCGACGTTGCCTTTTAGAGCGGGGAAGGCGGACCACAGCAGGGCCACCGTCGCTCCCACGTGCGGGGAGGCCATCGACGTTCCGCTCTTCGCGCCGTAGCCGCCGCCGGCGACGCTCGACCGGACGCCGACGCCCGGCGCGACGACGTCGGGCTTGCGCCGGTTGCTGGCATCGGTCGTCACCGGGCCTCGCCCGCTGAAGCCCGCGATCTGGTCGTTCATGTCGGTGGCGCCGACGCTGACGGAGGAGTCGTAGAGCGCCGGGGGGTCCTGGACGCTGCTGCAGCCGGGGCCGCTGTTGCCCGCGGAGACGGCCATGAAGATCCCCGCCGAGCGCATCGTCTCCACGGCCTGTTGGAGGCTGCCCGCGCTGCAGGTCTCTGCCGGCGGGCAGTCGTAGGAGTTTCCAACCACGTCCGCGTGGAGGGCCGGATTCGGGTTGCCGCCCTGGAGGTCGGTGGGTGCGAGGAAGAACTGAAGGCACTCGATGTAGGTGCTCGGACGTCCGGTGCCCTGATCCATGTTGCGGCAGGCGATCCAGCGCGCGCCGGGGGCGACGCCGATCTGATTGCCGGCGCCGTCGTCTCCGATCGCGGTGCCCATCGTGTGCGTGCCGTGGAAGACGCCGGTGAGGTCGTCGCAGGGCGCCGCCGCGCTGAACCCGCACGGGTTCGTCCCGTTGCCGTCGATGTCGGCGTGCACCGCGTCCCACCAGTTGTAGTCGTGCGCCGCGGCGGTCTCGTTCCATCCGCGGTACTGCCGCTTCAGCGCCGGGTGAGTCCAGTCGACGCCGGTGTCGGCGTTCGCGTACACGATCCCCTGGCCCGTGTCTCCCGCCTGCCAGACCTCCGGGGCATGGATCTTCGCGATGTTCCACTCGACACCGGTACCGCGCGCGGCCACGAGCGGGCCGTGAGAACCGGACGCGCCGCGGAAGGCGCGGTTCGTCTCGATCCGCTCGACGTCCGGGCGGGCTGCGAGCGCCTCGACGAGGCTCCGTCGACCCTCCACGGCGACCGCGTTCACGATCCAGTACGGCCGGAAGCGTGCGCCGCGGGCCCGAAGGTCGGCGACGAGCGAGGCCTGGCTCGCGCGGGCCGTCGAGCGGAGGTCGCCCACGAGCAGCTGCGCGCGCGCCTCGTGGCGCTCCGCCCGCCGCGCCACGTCCGCCACCTCAACATGGCTTCGAAGCACGACGAGGAAATGTGCGTTTCGCCCGTTCGCCGTATCCGCGAGCACGCGCGGGTCGATCCACGCGCGAGAGACCCCACCGAGCATGACGAGCATCGTGCCTAGACCGATCGCCGCGAGGAAGCGCACCCGCTAGCCCCCGCCGTAGATCGAGATCGGGAGATCGAGCAGGACGTCCTCTCCCTCCGGCAGCTCGTCCTCGAGCCGCTCGAGCTCCTCAGCCGCGCCCGGGGCTGCGGCGAAGAGGCGCGCCTCGACCTCGTCGAGCGAGTCGCAGAGAACGAGCTGTTGCTTGAACGCGCGCGGGAACCGGCCCCGGCCGAGGTACCAGCCGTAGAACTTCTTGAGGAACCCGGAGGCGCGCTGCTCGCCCAGCTCCCTCACCGTCTCGCGGACGAAGAGCACGAGCTCGGCCACGACCTCCTCGCGGCTCGGCTCCGGGCCGTCCCCGGCCAGGATCTCACGGAGCGCCCAGGGGTTCCCCTGCGCGCTCCGGCCGACCATCACCGCCTCTGCGCCGGTCGTCGCCAGAACCGTTTGCGCGCGGGCGTGCGAGGTGATGTCGCCGGAGGCGATCACGGGCACCCGGACGCGCTCGACCAGCTCGGCCGTGAGGGCGTGGTCTGCCTCGCCCGTGTACATCTGCCTGGCGGAGCGTGGGTGCAGCGTCAGCGTCTGCGCCCCCGAATCGACGAGGCGCGGTCCCACCTCCAGGCAGGCGCGAGAGCCGTTCTCGAGCCCGCGGCGCATCTTCACCGAAACAGGAACCGCGACGGCGCCGGCAACGGCCTCGACGATCCGGCAGGCGCGTGCGGGATCCTCCAGAAGCGTCGCCCCGGCGCCCGTCTTCGTCACCTTCCGCACCGGGCAGCCGAAGTTGATGTCGACCAGGTCCGCGCCGGCCGCCTCCACCATCCTCGCCGCTTCGGCCATCACAGGCGGGTCGGCACCGAAGATCTGCACCGCGAGCGGATGCTCGTCGGAGGCGATTCTCAGGTAGCCGAGGCTCCGCTCGTTCCCGTGGTGGAGGCCGGCGCAGCTGACCATCTCCGAACACACGAGGCCGGCGCCGAACCGGCGCCCCTGGCGGCGGAACGCCTGGACGCTGACACCCGCCATCGGAGCGAGCACCAGGCGCGTCGGGATCCGAACGGATCCGAGCCACCACGAAGACCTGAGATCCACCTGCACAGCGCGCGAAAGAGTAGCCGAGGGAGGATTGACGGGCTTCCGGCGCGTCGCTAGAATCCGCGCCCGCGACGGCTCCTCGGCCGCGCATTTTTTCTATGTGAGGGGGTCAGGAGGCTCGCGTTGAAGGAAGTCATCCTCACTGCGGAGGGCTACGAGAAGCTGAAGCGGGAGATCGAGTTTCTCTCGAACGACAAGCGGCGCGAGGTGGCGGATCGGATCCGGATCGCGCGCGAGTTCGGGGACATCACCGAGAACGCCGAGTACGACGACGCGAAGAACGAGCAGGCGCTCCTCGAGCATCGGATCGCCCAGCTCGAAGACCGGCTGAGCGCCGCCCGCGTCCTGACCGCGGCCGAGATCAAGAAGGATGTCGTCTCGATCGGCACCACGGTTCGGCTCCGCGACGTCGACGCGAAGAAGACCTTCGAGTACCACATCGTCGGTTCGGCCGAGGCCAACCCCGCCGAGCAGAAGCTCTCGAACGAGTCGCCCGTGGGCAAGGCGATCATGGGCCGCAAGAAGGGCGAGACGGTTGAGGTCACGGCTCCGCGTGGCTCGCTCACGTTCAAGATCCTCGACATCCAGGCGGCGTAGCCGGGCCGCCAGGCTAGTCCGGAACGGCGGTCAGCACGACGTTGTCGCGGTAGTGGCGCGTCGCCTCCTCAAAGGGGCCGCCGCACGTGACCAGCACCAGGCGCGGCGGGCCGCGCCGCGAGTACACGCGCGCCGGAAGGTCCCGCTTCAGGTAGTTGCGCACCGAGACCACGCGATAGGCGAGCGTCCGGCCGCCAGCCGTCTCGATCTCGACACGCTGGCCCGCGCGCGCCTCGTGCAGCCGGAAGAAGGAGCCGGCGCCGCCCGCGGCGCTGTCGACGTGGCCGGCGATGAGAACGGCTCCCGTCCGGGCGCCCGGGGCGGAACCGTCCGCCCACCAGGCGGTCCGGTGGATGTTCGGCGGCACCCCGAGGATGCCGTGGGGCACGTCGATCCCGGCGGGTGAGATGGGGGCGTCGATCCCGACCGACGGCAGCCTGACGCGTGCCGGCGCGAGCGGCGTCGCTTTCGCGGCGACGGAGCGGGTCGTGTCCCCGCGGCCGGTGATGATCAGTGGGCGGGCGAGCGCGGTCTCGACGTCGACCGCACACTGGGCCGTGTGCTCGGAGATGAGGGCTGTGCCGAGGACGCGCTCCCGGAAGGTGTAGAAGCCCACCTTCCGGACCCTCACCGGTGGCGAACGCACCTCCCCGTCCCCGCCGGCGTAGACGCGCCCGCTCCAGAACGGGCGGCCGGTGCAGCGCATCGCGGCGCGGGAGGCGAAGGGGCCGAAGAGCTGAATGCCGATCGCGGCGTGGGTGACGCCGAGGCCGCTGACCTCCATCCGGTCGAAGAGCGTCGCGCCCGGAAGCACGACCTCGGCCGACGCGAGCGTTGCCACGCGCGGCTGTGCACGGGCGACCGCGGTCTCCAGGCGCTCCGCGCACGGGGCCGTGAACGCCTCGCTTCCGGCGCCCTGCGCGATCGACTCCTGGTAGACGTAGAACCCGGCGCGCGACAGCTGCACCGGAGCGGTCGTGTAGGTGCCGTCGCCCCTGGCCAGGAACGAGCCCGTCCAGTGCGGCGTTCCGGAGCACTCGATGCCGCCCCGGGTCGCGAACGGGCCCCACAGGTCAACACGGACGGACGCGGTCAGGACGCCCAGACCCGAGACGACGGCACGGTCGGAGATGCTCGCTCCGGGATGCGTCTGCTGGGCGCTCACCCGAGTGACGATCTTCGGATGGCCGACGGCGACGGTCGTCTCGGCCCGGTCGGCGCACGCCGTCTGCACCGCCCGTACGAACCCCTGAGCCGGAATCGACTCGCGGTACACATAGAAGCCCGGTGTCTTCAGCACGAGGGGAGTCGTCGTGTACTCGCCGTCCTTGGGGACGGCTACCGACCCCGTCCAGGCCGGCTTGCCGGCGCAGTCGATCGCATCCGCCTCGGGGTAGGGCCCGTAGAGCGCCACCTGCACGATGACCGCTTGATCAAGGAGGCCGCCGACGACAAGGCGGTCGCTGACCACGGCGCTCGGCTCGACGCGTGCCAGGCTGACGAGCGTCCGGACCCTCGGCTGCACCTCGACGCGAACTCGTTCGTGGGCGTCCGTGCACGGCGTCGAGACGCTCTCGTGCGCCGCCGTCTCGGCGATCGTCTCCTTGTAGACGTACCAGCCGGGCCTCTCGAAGCTCACGGCCGCGGTCGCGTAGTCCCCCGGCCCCGCGGCCTCGAACGATCCCCCTGCGGCCGGCGCCCGGCTGCAGCGGATCGCCCCCGGCGAGGGGAATGGGCCGAACGCCTTCCAGGTGACCGTGTCGTGCAGCGGGCCTGTGATCCTCACACGGTCGCCGCCCGCCTCGCCGACGAGCACGGCGGCGGGCGTCGCGACGCTCGCGACGCCGATCCTTACCTTCGCGACCGAAGCCGAGAACGTGTCCGAGAGGATCTCGGAGGCGGGCGCCGCGAGGCGCTGGCCGTTCCGCGCGGCCGCGGGCACCGTCGGCGCGTAGACCTTCGGGAGCGTCGAGGCGACGGTGCCCTTCACGGTGAGCCTGACGGCCTCCGCTCCCGAGGGCGTCAGCGTGACGGTCGCGACGCCTGACGCGTTTGACCGGGCGCCGCCGGAGAGAGCCGCGCCCTCCGCAGAGAGGCTCAGCGCGAGATCGGGCAGGGGGGTGCCGGTGGCCGAGAGAACCCTGACGGTCGCAGTGATCTGCTTCCCGGGAGCGAGGCGATCCGGGAGACGGACTTCGATCCGGTAGGGCCCGTGGTAGCGGCTCGCGTCCCGCGCCAGCTGCTCGACGAGCGGAACGAGAGCAGGGTGGACCCTCGCGGGATCGACCTCACCCGGCCGCGCGTCGCCCATCAGCGAATGGACGTAGAGCATCACTGCCGCCTGCCTCTTCGGATCGTTCGTGCGGCCGTCCGCCCAGATCGCGTAGGCCATCCTTTGCTGGCTTCCGAGAGACACGGGTTCGTTCTCGCGGTTCCTCAGCCCTCCCGGGGCGACCGCGCGGAAGCGGTAGCCCGCCGAGGGGTACCAGTAACCGAGGTCGAGGCAGAACGTCTGCGCCTCGCCGGCGACCGCGCGGCGGTAGTCACCGAACCAGCGGATGCCGTACGGCGACTGCGAGTAGGAACCGACGCCGGTGGTGGCGCAGGCGTCCCGGCCGTGCACCGAGCAGGGATCGTTCGGGTTCGGCGGGTCCTTCGCGAGCGACGCCGACGGGAGCGCGAACACCACGACCGCGCCGAGGAGCGCGAAGGCCAGGTTGACACGCACGGCGCGATCTTCTCAAAACGAGCGGCTCGAAAGGATGCGAGGTCGACTCCGCCTAGACTCGGGCCCGTGGGCGGCCTGCCGAAGCGGTTCGCGGACCGGGTCGAGATCGCGATCGTTCGCGCCGAGGCCGGGCGGCTCGAGCCGGGCCGGGAAGCACCGGGAAAGCGGCGCGTAGCGGGCCGTGTCGTCGGCCGCCGCGGTCACGGCAAGCTCGTCTTCCTCGATCTCGTCGACCGCTCGGGCCGCATCCAGCTGCTCTGCGCGGCGGAGCGCACTGGCCGGGTCGATCTCGACCTCGGCGACATCGTCGGGGCGACCGGCTCCCCGGCCTGCTCGCGGCGCGGCGAGCCGAGCCTCGCGGTGGACGAGCTCGAGCTGCTCGCGAAGATCCGGCGGCCGCTGCCGGACACCTTCCACGGCCTGACCGACGTCGAGCAGCGCTACCGGCGGCGCTACCTCGACCTGCTGATGAACGAGGAGTCGCGTGCGATCTTCCTCCTGCGCGCGCGGATGGTCGCTGCGATTCGCCGCTACCTCGACTCCGAGGGCTTCGTCGAGGTCGAGACGCCGGTACTCCAGCCCCGGTACGGAGGAGCTTTCGCGGAGCCGTTCGTCACGCACCACAACGCGCTCGACCAGGATCTCTACCTGCGGATCGCGACGGAGCTGTACCTCAAGCGGCTGCTCGTCGGCGGGCTCGAGCGTGTCTACGAGATCGGCAAGGACTTCAGGAACGAGGGCGTCTCCTTCAAGCACAACCCCGAGTTCACGATGATCGAGTGGTACGAGGCTTACGCGGACTACCGCGACACGATGGCGCGGATCGAGGAGCTCGTCACGCGGGTCGCCCGCGAGGTGCTCGGCACGACCGCACTGACCTTCCGGGGCCGGGAGATCGACCTCGCCGCGCCCTGGAGTCGCATCCCGTTCGTCGCCTCGCTCGAGGAGGAGGGCCTGTGGACGAGGGACGACGTCGAGCTGCGCAGGCGCCTGAACGAGCGCGGGGTGGACACGGCGCAGGACCGCGACTGGCCTCAGCTCGTCGACCATGCGTTCACGCACTACGTGGAGCCGAACCTCGTCGCTCCGACCATCGTCCACGACTACCCGATCGAGATCTCCCCGTTCGCGCGGGCGACCGACGACGATCCGGCGCTCGTCGAGCGCTTCGAGTTCTTCGTCGGCGGGATGGAGCTCGGCAATGCGTTCTCCGAGATTAACGATCCCGGCCAGCAGGCGGCGCGCTTCGCCGAGCAGGCCGCGCTCGTCGAGGGCGAGCCGGGCGATCCCGACTATGTCGAGGCGCTCGCGTACGGCATGCCGCCGACCGGCGGCCTCGGTTTCGGCATCGACCGCCTCGCGATGGTGCTCTCCGGCCGGGACTCGATTCGCGAGGTGATCCTGTTCCCGGCGCTGCGGGAACGTGGGGGAACCCCTGGTTCCCCCCCGGACCCCCCTCCTTCCGAGCGGCTGCGGTGAGCGCGCTGTGGCTGGGGCCGCTCACCCGTAGCTGGATCTCGTCGTTGCCTACTTCGCGGTTGGGCTCCCGCCGGGCAAGCCCGGCTCCGCCCGCTGGGTGCCGATCGCTCCGAACGGGGGCGAACCCCTGGTTCCCCCCCGGACCCCCCTCCTTCCGAGCGGCTGCGGTGAGCGCGCTGTGGCTGGGGCCGCTCACCCGTAGCTGGATCCCGCCGTTGCCTACTTCGCGGTTGGGCTCCCGCCGGGCAAGCCCGGCTCCGCCCGCGGCCTGCCGATTGCTCCCAGATGGCGAGAAAATGGAGAGGAGCTTCCCCTCGTGCCCAGGCATGCTGATGGGGAACGGCAGTTCCCCCTATCCGAGCGGAGGCGAAGCCGCAGCGATTCCTGCGGTCCGCAAAAAGACAAGGAGCTCCCGAAGCGTGAGCCCCGGCTAGAGCGGAGCCGCAGGCGGAGCGTTACTACGAGCTGACATGCCACCGGGGCCTCGGGCGAGAGCCACGGCTGAGCCGAGCCCTACACGAGGTCGATCGCGCCAAGCTCTGCGAGCCGCCGGGCCTCCGACTCGTTCGCTCCGACCGACGCGGCGAGCTCCCCCAGCGAACGCGTCCCGTCGACCGCGCGCAGGAGCTTCACCTGCGCCTCGCTGACGCCGAAGGGATCGGATCCCCAGACGCGTGCGCGCAGGACGCCCTGCCAGTCGCGGGCGTAGTGCTCCTCGACCGAGTCGAACTGCCGTGACAGCTGCGCGACGCGATCGCCGATCGTCCCGTTTGCCGACGCCAGCGTCACGAGCGTCCGGGTGCGCAGCTCGAGCGTGTTCGGGTCCTCGCCGAGCGGGTCGCAGCCGAAGTCGTTGAACTTGCAGTAGAGGTTGGTCGCGCGCGCGGCGTTCCGACGCAGGTGCCAGGTGGTCGAGCCGGCGAAGGCGACGATGTCGCCGGGTTCGTCGTCGAGGACGAGCTCGCGGCAGCGCTCGATCACGGCCTCCGGCAGCTCGTCCGGCTTCAGGCTCGCGCGCAGGTCGTGGCTCGAGTTGAACGCGTTCACCTGCCGCTGCTCCCACGGGTAGAGGACGAGGCTCGAGGCTTCCGGGATGTCGATCGAGAAGCCGAGCGAGACCTGGGAGGCGAAGCGGTCCTTGTGCGCGAGCGGGTTCGGCGCCGCGTCCGGCTCGTAGGCCTGGATGTGGCGTTCGGACAGCGTCATCGTCTCCCGGCGCAGGCCGCAGAGGCGCGAGACCGTGTCGAAAAGCTCGCCCGGGTAGTCGACTCCGGAGGGGAACTCGAAGAGCGACTGCTCCTTCTTGCCCTTGATCCCGAGCCCGGCGAGTCGGGTCCGCTCGAGTTCGGCGCGCGCGAACTCCCGGATGAACTCGAGGAACTCGGGTGCGATGCCGCCTTTCACGTGCACCCACTCGTGCTCGCGGTAGCGGTCGGCGTGATCGGCGGGATCGAAGGCGAAGATCTTCATCGGGCTCCTCTGGGGTCGTCGCGTTGGTCGTCGCGTTACGGACTCATCGGCCGGAGGCGGCACTATCTTGATTCAAGTCGAAGACGACTTCGACCGATCGATAGGGCCGAGATGGTAGGGAAGCCGAAGTCAGCCGAGATGCACCCTGGCCCGGGGTTCCGGATCCGGAACGAGGTCGAGCGCCCGAACCCGGACATCGTGGCCGGCTTCGCCGCGTTCGAGATCCCAGACATCTCGGATCTGATGAACCGCCTCTACACGCTCCGCGACGGGATCGCTCCCGTGACGAACCCCGACCTCCGGATCCTCGGCACCGCCTGCACGGTCAAGTGCTATCCGGGTGACAACCTGATGGTCCACAAGAGCCTCGACGTGGCACAGCCTGGCGACGTGATCGTCGTCGACACGAGCGGCTCGACGACCACCGCGGTGCTCGGGGAGCTGGTCTCCATGAAGGCCCGCCACCGCGGAATCGCCGGCTTCGTCGTGGACGGCCTGATCCGCGACGTGACGGCGATTCGCGGGCTCGGAGACTTTCCGGTCTTCGCGCGCGGGATCACGCCGATCGGCCCCCTCCACCGTGGCCCGGGCGAGATCAACCACCCCATCTGCGCCGCGGGCATCGTCGTCAACCCCGGGGACGTCATCGTCGGCGATCTGAACGGCGTCGTGTGCATCCCGCGCGAGATCGCGGATGAGCTGCTCCAGCGGCTGATCGATCGCAAGGCGGCCGAGTCGAGCTATACGCAGGCCGTCGCGCGCGGCGACTTCTCGAACGAGTGGGTCGACGCGCTGCTCGAGCAGAGCGGCGTCGCCGTCGACGAGCTCAGCGAGACCATCTGACCGACCGCCTCCCGGCGATCCTCCTCGGCGGCGAGGCTATGGCCGTCTCGGTCGCGCGCAGCCTCGGACGGATGGGTGTCGCCGTCCACGCGGTCGGGGATGCCGCCTGGGACCCGATCCAGGCTTCGCGGCACTGCTCGTCCTTCGTCGACCTCGGCGCCGACACGATCGAGGCCCGGCTCGATTGGCTCGAGCAGCGCGCGCCGCGCCCGGCGGTGCTCCTGCCCTGCGACGACGACGGCCTGGAGCTCGTCGCGCTGCACCGGCCGCGCCTCCTCGAGTTCGGCTATCGCCCCGTGGAGGCGAACGACGACGTTCTGCTGGCGATGCTCGACAAGCACCGCACCTACGAGCTCGCGCGCCTGGCGGGCGTGCCGTCCCCGCGGACGGTGACGGTTCGCGAGGAGGCCGACGTGGAGCGTGCCGTGGCTGAGATCGGGTTTCCGTGCGCGCTCAAGCCGCTCCACTCCCACCTCTTCGCCCAGCACTTCAGCGCGCGGACGAAGGTGTGGGAGGTCTGCACCGAGGCCGAGCTTCGGGAGACGCTCGGGCGGATGGTCGCGCTCGGGCTCGAGATGCTCGCGACCGAGATCCTGCCGGGCGGAGACGACAGCTTCTTCTCGTACTACAGCTACCTCGACGAGCACGGCGAGCCGCTGTTCCACTTCACGAAGTGGAAGCTGCGCCAGTACCCCGTCCGCTTCGGGCTCGCCACCTACCACGCCTCGCGCTGGGACGAGGAGACTGCGCAGGTGGGGCTCCGCTTCTTCCGGGGCGTGGGACTGCGCGGGATCGGGAATGTGGAGTTCAAGCGCGATCCGCGTGACGGCGTGCTGAAGCTGATCGAGTGCAACCACCGCTTCACGGCGGCGAACGAACTTGTCCGGGCAGCCGGCATCGACGTGGCGCGACTCGCCTACTGCCGGCTCGCGGGCCTGCCCCCGCCGCGACTCGACGGCTTCCGCGACGGCGTCTACCTCTGGAACCCCGTGGAGGACGTTCGCGCTCTTCTCGACTACCGCCGGCGCGGCGACCTCACCGTCGCCGCGTGGGCGCGCTCGCTCCTTCGCCCGCAGCGCTTTCCCTTGCTCGACCTGCGCGACCCCGGGCCGTCCCTTCGGAACTGGAGCCGGCTGGCCCGCCGAGCCTTCTCCGCATGAGCGGGTTCGTGGTGATCGGCAACGGCGAGCTCGGGCGCTCGCTCGCCGCCGCGCTCGGTGCGCGCATCTACGAGCGCGGCGGCAGCTGCTCGCTCGAAGAGGTGCTCCGCGGCGCCACGTGCGCGATCGCCGCGGTACCCGTCGCGGCCGCCGCCGAGGTTGCCGGTGCGGCTGCCGGCCTGCTGGGCCCCGGCGCGGTCTACGTCGATCCCTCCCCGGCGCTTCCTGAGGCGAAGGCGCAGCTCGAGCCGGTGATCGCCGGCGGCGGCGGCCTCTACGTCGACGCGGCCGTCCTCGGGACGACGGCGGCGGACGGCGCAGCCGTGCCCATCCTCGCAGCGGGCCCCGGAGCCGCTCGCTTCGCAGAGCTTGCGGATGTGCTCGACATCGCCGTCCTCGACGCTCCGGCCGGCGCCGCCACGCGCATCAAGCTTCTGCGCAGCGTCTACATGAAGGGGCGCGACGCGCTGATCGCCGAGATGCTGCTCGCAGCCCGGCGGTACGGAGTCGAGGAGGCCGTCGTCGCGAGCGTCAAGGGCGGCGGGGAGCAGGCGCCGTTTCCGGAGCTCGCGCGGAGGGTGATGACGGCGCTCGCCATCCATGCCGGGCGGCGTGCGGACGAGGTCGCCGCCTCGGTCGAGGTGCTCCGCCGAGCGGGCGTCGAGCCGTTGCTCGCCACCGCCACCGAGAAACGGCTGCGGCGGCTCGAGGCGCTGGGCCTGCGCAAGCGCTTCGCCGGCGAGCGTCCGGCCGACATCGCCGAGGTCCTCGAAGCGATCGACGAGCTCAGCGCAGAAGCGTCTCGAGAATCGGGATCGCCACTCTCCTAGCTGCCGCCGGGTCTGCCACGAGGTAGTGGTGGTGGAGGCCCGGGGTTCCGTTCACCTCGAGCAGGACGCCGGCGGCGGCGGCGAGGCCCCGGCCGGGATCGGGGGTGACGACGTCGACGCCGGCCAGCCGCAGGCCTACGGCCTCGACCGCTCGACGGGCCTCGGCGGCGAGCTCGCTGCCGGTGTCCCCGCGCCACGGCGCATTGTCCCCCGGCCCGTTCTCGTTCGTCACCGTCTTCACGGTCACCGTCTCGCCGAGGCGCAGAACGGAATCGAGCCGCAGGTGCGCGCGCGCGATCGTGAACAGGAAGTCGAGGTCCACGGTGAGCAGGTCGACGCCGGCACGACCCTCACCGTTCGCCCGCCGGCGGTTTTCGGCGGCGACGAGCTCGGCGACCGTCGAGCGGCCGTCGCCGGTAAGGCGCGGTGGCAGGCGGCGCAGGACGTCCAGCAGCTCGCCGTCGAGGAAGAGCAGCCGGTAGACGTCTCCCGGAGCCTGTCGCTCGACGAGCACCCGCTCGCCCGAGCGGGACGCTCGCAGGAGCGCGCGGCGCAGCTGCGAGCGGGTTCGCACGCCTGCGGTCGCGCCGACGCCGCCGCCGGTGCCGCTGCCGGGCTTGACGACGCACGCCCCGCCGGACGCTTCCAGGAAGCGCGCGGCTCCCTCCTCGTCCCGCCAGGAGACCTGGACAGCCTCAGGCACGGGGAGGGCGCGCTCGCGCAGCAGGCGGGCGACGATCTCCTTGTCGAGGGCGAGGCGGAGGCGCTCCTCGGGATCGAGGGCGGTTCGCTGCTGGGCGACGCGGGTGGCGTCGACGCCGCGCCGAAGCTCCAGCTCGTCGCCGGCGAGCGGCTGCACGACGGCTCCGATCTCGTCTGCCGCCTCGGTCCACAGCTCGCGATAGAGCGTGGAACGGCCGGCCTCGAGCGTCTGGAGCAGCGGGTACTCGCGGCCTCGTGAGGCTGTCTGGCGCAGGCCGGTCGAGCGGGCGAGGTCGATCCTCGCCGCCAGCTGCCGCGCGCGAGGCCCCAGGAGCCCCATCGTCTCGAGGGCCGACAGCATGGGCCGAGTCTAGGCCGACCCCAGGGCCCGGCGGGCGCAGCCGTACTCTGAAGAGGCATCTACGCTCTGTGCGTGAGCCTCGAGACCCACGAGCGGCTCGAGCCACTGGCGGAAGAGTGGGATCGGCTCGCCGACCGGGTAGGTGCCGCGCCATGGCTCCGGCCGGGCTGGATCGGAGCCTGGTGGCGTGCCTTCGGGGCCGGTGCGCTGCGCGTGCTCGCGGTGCGCGACGGCGACGAGCTCGTGGGAGTGCTACCGCTGGTTCTCCGGCGCGGTGCCCTGGTCTCGCCGACGAACTGGCACACGCCGGAGTTCGGCCTCCTCGGCAGGGCGCCGGCCGACCGAGCAGAGCTCGCTCGCGGCCTCTTCGGCCAGCGCCGCCGAAGCGTGGCCCTCTCGTTCCTGGAGCGCTCGAGCGGTCTCGACGAGTGCGAGGAAGCCGCGCGCGAGGCGGGATACAGGATCCTCCTGCGCGTGCAGGAGCGTTCGCCGTTCGTGCAGGTCACGGGATCGCACGAGGCGTACGTCGGCAGCCTCGATCGAAAGCACGTCAAGGAGCTGCGCCGTCTGCGCCGCCGCCTCGAGGAGCAGGGGCAGGTTCGTTTCGAGCTGCTCGAGGACACCGCGCACCTCGGCGAGTGCCTGGAGATGGAGTCCGCGGGCTGGAAGGGGGAGAGCGGCACCTCGATCGCCTCGCGTCCGGAGACTCTCGCCTTCTACTCCGAGGTGACGAGCTGGGCGGCCCGGCGCGGAACGCTTCGCATCGCCTTCCTGCGGCTGGACGAGCGACCGGTCGCCTTCGAGCTGCTGATCGAGGACGGGGGCGTGCTGTACGACCTCAAGGGAGGCTACGACGAGGAGCTCCGGCGCTACGCGCCCGGCCAGCTGATCGCAGCCGAGCTGATCGCCTACGTGTTCGCCGCCGGACTCGCCAGCTTCGAGTTCCTCGGCTCGGACGACCCGTACAAGCTCGCGTGGACCGGGGAGGTGCGCGAGCGCCTGCGCTTCCAGGCCTTCGCTTCGAACCCGTTCGGCGCCGTCGACTTCGGCGCCAATGCGTACGGCCGGCCGCTCGTCCGCCGCGCGCTGATCCGCGCGTCGCGCCGGTGAGCCCCCCTGTACTCGAGCCCGTCGCAGACCTCGCGGAGTTCCGGGAGGAGTGGGTGGAACTCGGGGCGGCGAGCGGCAATCCCTTCGCGAGCTGGGAGTTCCTCGAGGCCTGGTGGCGGCACTTCGGAGAGGCGGGAAGCCTCGCTGCGCGCGCGGTTCGCTCCGGTGAGGGCCGGCTGGTCGCGATCCTGCCGCTCTACTGGTGGCGCCGGCGCCCCCTGTCCGTGCTCCGCTTTCTCGGGCACGGCCCCGGGGACCGCCTCGGGCCGATCTGTGCTGCGGAAGACCGCGAGCAGGCGCTGCAGGGGCTCTATCTCGCGCTGATCGAGCTCCAGCCGGACGTCCTGCTCGGCGAGCAGCTCGCGGGAGAGGAGAGGTGGTGCGGTCTGCTCGCCGCGCGCTCCCTGAGCCGTGAGGGCAGTCCGGTGCTGCGCTTCGCGGATCGGTCCTGGGAGGAGTTGCTCGCCTCCTGGAGCTCGAACTTCCGGGAGCAGGTTCGGCGAAAGGAGCGCAAGCTCGAGCGGACCCGAGGCCTCGTGCTCCGAACCGGCGTGGACGCGACGCTCGCCGCCGACCTCGATCTCCTCTTCCGGCTCCACCGCGCCCGCTGGCGCGGCGGCTCGTCGTTCGAGGCCGCAGAGCCGTTCCACCGCGAGTTCGCGCTTCGCGCGCATGAGCGCGGCTGGCTGCGGCTCCGGTTCCTCGAGCTCGACGGGAGCCCGGCGGCCGCCTGGTACGGCCTGCACTTCGGCTCCGCTCAGTGGTACTACCAACTTGGTCGTGACCCGGTGCTCGACCGCGAGTCCGTGGGGCTCGTGCTCCTCTCCGATTCGATCCGGGCTGCGCTGCGCGAAGGTGCGCGGGAGTACCGCTTCGGCCGCGGCGGCGAGGCCTACAAGTATCGCTTCGCAAGCGAGGATCCAGGGCTCGAGACGATCGGCCTCGGCCGCTCCGCGCGAGGCGCGCTCGCCCTTGCGGCGGCCGCAGGGGCGCGAAGCCTCCGCCGGGGCGCCTCCCGATCCAAGTAACACTGTGTTACTAGCTTTGGGTATGCGCTCGGCGAGGGCCGACACTCGAGCCGACCACCCCTAGTAACACTGTGTTACTTGGCTCGCCGGGCGTGTGACGCGAGTCCGCACAGGAGGCCTGCCGCCCAGGTTCCGTGCATCGTCGCCAGCACGGCTGCCGTCCGCCACCCGGCGCGGCCCTGCTTTGCGATGCCGGCGAGGAGGCCCGCGTAGGCCAGGACGAGCATCCGTGACGGCCGCGCCTGCGGGCCCGGCGCGGCCGCCAGCGCGACTGCCGCGACGAGTGCGACCGGGGCGAGCTGGCGCGAGCGCAGCGAGCGCGGATCCTCCGTCAGCATCCGCGCCTTGAACAGGCCGTACTGCCAGTACTGGGTGGCAAGCGCCCGCGGGGACTCGCGCGGGTGGTAGATCGACCAGATCGCCGGATCGAAGACGATGCGCCCGCCGCGGCGCCTCAGCCGGTGGTTCAGCTCGAAGTCCTGGTTTCGGACGAAGTCCTCGCGCCAGCCGCCCGCATCGCGCAGCGCGGTCGCGGGCCAGCACCCGAGCGGCACGGTGTCGACATCTATGCGCGAGGTCGCTTCCGCCGGCCTGCGCCAGATCGTACGGTTGCCGACGCCGAACCTCGACGCGAGCGCAACGCAGGTCGCGCGGCCCCACGGCCCCTCGCCCCGGACCTCTCGCCAGCCTCCCACGTTGACGGCGCCCGCCTCCTCCCGCAGGGCACGAACGCAGGCCGCGATGTAGCCCGGGGGCATCTCCGCATGCGCGTCGAAGCGGACGACGATCTCCCCAAGAGCGGCCGCGAGCGCCCTGTTGAGCGCCGCAGGCGTCGTGCCCTCCGGATTCTCGATGACGCGCGCGCCCGCCAGGCGGGCCAGATCACCGGTGCCGTCGGTCGACGAACCGTCGGCGACGACGACCTCGAGCCCGCCCGCCGTCTCCTGTGCAAGCACGGATCGGAGGCACGACTGGATGTGCGCCGCCTCGTTCCGAGCGGGGACGATGACGCTCACGTGGGGCCGCACGGAAGCCACTGGTCAGAGGATAGGCATGCATGGCTTCGAGCCGGCTTCGGCGCCCTCGCCCGTTCGAGTGACCCCCGGCCGGGGGAGCGACTTCGAGGGATCAACGGCCGTTTCCACGAAGCCGACGAGAGGTAGGTCGTGCTCTACGCCCGCCACCGCCTGCCTCTGCTCGCGCTCGTCTCTGCGGTCGCGATCGGAGGCGGGGCCGGCGGCGCGTCCGCAGCCTCGAGCGACGATGGCACCGCGGCGGCGAGGAAGGCCGTGTCGGCAGCGCCGAAGAAGACGCGAAGCGCCGGGAAGGCGCGCGCGCAGAAGAGTGCCGAGCTCGTTCAGAACGGTCGCTTCGAGAGCGGCGTGACCGGCTGGGGCGGCTACAACGGCCAACTCGTCCCGGTGGGCGGGGGGGCCGATGGGCCCGGTGCCGCCCGCGTCGCTCTGACCCGCGGCGCGACAAGCTTCTCGGTCTACCCGACGCGGATGCCGATTGCCTCGACCGCCGGCGGCGAGAGCTACAGCGCGGCAGGTTGGCTCCGGAGCGAGCGCCCCGGCAGGCAGGTGTGCCTGCGCGTCCGAGAGTGGGACGCGAGCTCCGTCGTCGGCTCGGCGAAGGTTTGCGCGACCAGCGGGTCCGCGTGGCAGCGCTTCCCGGCGCTTTCGTACTCGGCGCTGGCCGCGGGGCACCGCGTCGACCTGTACGCATACGAGCTTCCTGCCGTGAAGGGCGACACCTTCGACCTCGACGGCATCAGCCTGACGGACGGCTCCGCAAGCCCGCCCCCACCTCCGCCCCCTCCTCCGCCTCCCCCTCCGAATGCGACCTGCGACCGCTACGCGACGACCTCCGGGAACGACGGCGGCGCCGGCACGTCGGCCTCTCCCTTCCGCACTGCGCAGAAGCTCGTGAACAGCCTCTCGCCTGGCCAGAGAGGCTGTCTCGGCGGCGGCACCTACGAGGAGAGCGTCACCGTCGTCACCGGGGGCTCTCCCGGAGCGCCGATCACCCTGCGCAGCGCCCCGGGGCAGCGCGCGACGATTCACGGGCGCTTCTGGATCGCCGACTCGGCCAACGACGTGATCTTCGACAGCCTCGACTTCGACGGCAGCGGCACCGTGGCGAGTCCGATCATCAGCGGCGACCGCGTCACCTTCCTCAACAACGACGTGACGACGCGCCACATCGGCACCGGTGCTCCAGCGACCGCGATCTGCTTCATCATCGGAGACTCGAACGGGGAGTGGGGCCTGGCCGTGGACGCGGTCCTCGACGGCAACCGCATCCACGACTGCGGGAACCTGCCCGCCGACAACCACGGGCACGCGGTCTACGTCGAGGGCTCGCGGAACGCGCGGATCGTCAACAACCTGATCTACGACACCTCCGACCGTGGGATCCAGCTCTTCCCGGATGCGCAGGGGACGGTCATCTCGCACAACGTCATCGACGGCAACGGCGAGGGAATCATCTTCGGCGGCAGCGGCGGCCTGACCTCCAACGACACGACCGTCGCCGACAACGTGATCTCGAACGCGACGATCAGGGCGAACGTCGAGTCGTGGTATCCCGCCGGAAACCCGATCGGTGAGCGCAACGTCGTCGAGCGCAACTGCCTCTGGAACGGCGCCGGCGGCAACGTGGCCTCGCAGAACGGCTTCAGCGCAGCCAACAACACGATCGCGAACCCGCTGTTCGTGAACCGGGCCGCGAAGAACTTCGACCTCTCGCCCGGCAGCCCCTGCGCCGGTATGGGCCCGACGCGCCGGGTGTAGAACGCCTCCGCAGCCGTCCTGCTCTCGTCCCCCCGCTCCGTCAGTCCCCTCGTCGCCTCGGAAGCCCGCCGGACAACCGGCGGGCTCTATCAGGGGTCGATCGCGACGTACGATCGCGCCCGTGCGTGTCGGCGTCTACACCGACCTCGTCTACCGGCGCGACGGCGAGACGCTCTCGACCGACCTCTCCTTCATCGTCTTCGTGACGAATCTGGCCCCGCGGGTGGGTGAGGTCGTGCTCTTCGGACGCCTCGATCCGGCGCCGGGTCGAAGCCACTACGAGTTGCCGCACGAGGGCGTTCGCCTCGTCCCGCTCCCGCACTACGGGCGCGTCACCGATGTCGGGGCGCTCCTTCGTTCGGCGCGCGGAGCTCGAGCGGCGTTCGCGGCCGAGCTGGAGCATCTGGATGCCGTCTGGCTCTTCGGGCCGCACCCGCTCGCGCTCGAGTTCGCGCGGATTGCGCGCCGCCGCGCCGTCCCGGTCTTCCTCGGCGTCCGGCAGGATTTCGCACGCTACATCGGCGGTCGCCTTCCGCATCGCGGCTGGGCGTGGGCCATTCCGGTCGCCCACGCCCTCGAGGCCGCCTTCCTGCTCCTCGCCCGCCGGTCGCCGGCGGTGGTCGTGGGGGAGGAGCTCGGGCGGCGTTACCGCGGCCGCGGCGCGCCCGTGCTCGTCACGGGCTTCTCGCTCGTTCGGGCCCATGACCTCGCTTCGGTCGACGGGGCGCTCGAGCGATCGTGGGCCGGCGGGTTGCGCCTCCTCAGCGTCGGGCGCCTGGAGTCGGAGAAGAACCCGCTCCTCCTGCCCGAGATCCTCCGGCTCCTGCGGGAAGCGGATCCGCGCTGGCGGCTGCGCGTCGTCGGTGACGGGCCGATGGCCGGCGCCGTCGAGTGGCGCGCACGCGACCTTGGCGTCGCCGAGGCCCTCGAGCTCGCCGGCTACGTCCGCCTGCCCGAGCTCTGGGCCGAGTATCGCGCCGCGAACGCGTTCCTCCACGTCTCGCTCACCGAGGGCGTGCCGCAGGTGCTCTTCGAGGCGCAGGCCGCGGGGCTGCCCGTGGTGGCGACGGAGGTCGGTGGCGTTGGGGCGGCGCTCGGCCACGGCGAGAGCGGGCTGCTCGTCCCGCCCCGGGATGCCGTGGCCGCCGCGCGTGCGGTCGAGCGGCTGCGCGCCGATGAGCCGCTGCGGCGGCGGCTCGTGGAGCAGGGGCTGGCGAACGCCGCCCGCGAGACGATGGACGCTCAGCTCGACCGCGTCGCGGCCTTCTTCCGCGAGAACGCCTGATGGTTGATCGGTGGTTCTCGCACTGTCGGGGATGGGCCAGACCGAGCAGGGCAGTGCGACCGCTCGCCGCTCCTAGCAGTGCTACGGACGGTGAGTGGCCGTGCTGATCCGGCGCCGCGTCCGGGCCACCATCCGGCTCGCGTGACCTACCGATCAAGCAGCGAGATCCGCTCCGCGACCAGGATGCAGCGGCCGGCCTCGTTCAGCGCGGCGGGATCGGCCGGGAGCTGGTCGGCGAGCGCCCGCGCCCGCGGCGTGCCGCCCGCGATCGTCTCGCCGCCGAAGTAGCGGTCGCGGACCTTGAAGCCGGCCAGGCGCAGGAGCGCCTCCATCTGCGCAGCGAGGTAGGGCCTGATCTTGAGCGCGCTCAGGTGACCGGAGCGCGCGACGCTGCGAGCCACGTCCAGCTGTTCCCGGGCCCAGAGCGGGTTGTCGAGCACGTAGAAGGAGATCACGCAGACTCCGCCCGCTCGCAGCACCCGCGCCGACTCCTCGAGGAGCGCCAGCGCGAGGTTGCCGTCGAAGAACTCGAAGACGTCGTGGGCGTAGACGAGGTCGAACTCGCCGTCCCGGAACTGCGGCAGCAGGAAGCCCGCCGTCTGCGCGAAGCGGACGTTCGCCTGCCGGGAAAGGTTCTCGCGCGCCTCGTCCAGCATTGCCGCGGACGGGTCGCTGCAGACGAGCTCGCGCACGAGCGGGGCAACGTGTCGCGAGATCCTGCCCGCGCCGGCTCCGAGCTCGAGCGCCCGCGTCTCAGGTGATAGTGTCGGGGCGAGCAGGCGCACGAACGACTCCTCGCCGTACCAGGTGGCGCCGCGGGCGAGGTCCGGAGCGACCTGCTGGATGCGAACGTTCCCGAGGTACCAGAGGAGCTCGGGGCTGTCCCGGACGCCGTGGACGGCTCCGCGAACGACGCTTCGCGCGAGCTCGGCGACGAGCGCGGGCCGCTTTCGGAGGGCGTGGATGAGATCGAGCGCCGGACGGCGGGGCAGGGCCTCGATCCGTTCCCGCTCCTCGGCTGTCACCTCCCAGCGGCGCGGGTTCGACGGCGACCGGCGTTCGGGCTTTCCGGGCCACGGCACGCGCATCAGCTTCCGTCCCGGCGCCGCTCCGGCCGCGCCCAGTGCTCCTGCGCCGCGCGGGTCGTCCGTGCGAACAGATCCTCGTAGAGCGCCTCCACCCGGTCGACCATCGCCTCGAGCGTGAACTCCCGCTGCTGGCGCTCCCGCGCCGCCTGCCCCAGCCGGCGCCGGAGGTCCGGATCGCCGAGGAGCCGCCGGAGCGCACCGGCCAGGGCTGCCGGGTCGCCGGGCTCGACGAGCAGACCGTGGACGCCCCCCTCAAGGAGGTCGGGGACGCCGCCGACGCGGGTCGCGACGATCGCCTTCCCGGCCGACATGAACTCCATCACGGAGAGGGGGCTTCCCTCGTAGTCGGACGAGTTGACGGCCACGTCGAGCGCGGCGAGCAGCTCCGGGATGTCGGTGCGCGTCCCGAGAAAGCGGATGCTTCCGGCAACGCCGAGCCCGGCTGCGAGCGCGTGCAGCTCCGGGGCGTTCGGCCCGACGCCCGGGATCAGGACGCGCAGCTCGGGGAAGTCGCCGTGGAGGAGCGCCGCGGCGCGGATGAGGACGTCCAGCCGCTTCTGGTCGCGCAGGACGCTGAGGCTGCCGACGACCGGTGCGCCCGGATCGATGCCGAGCTCGCCGCGGACGTCGTGGCCGGTGGCCGGGGGCAGCGGCGGGATTCCGTTCGGAAGGAAGACCGCCTTCTTCGGGTTGACCCCCTCGACCTCGATCATTCGACGGCGATCCTCGCGCGAGACGGCGAGGAACGCGTCCGCTCCGCGGCCGATCACCTCCCGGTCGAGTGCCTTCCGCAGGGGCTGTCCCTGGAACGACCAGGTGTGCTCGTGGGCGACGACGAGCGGGGCGCGCGTGAGGCGGCCAAGGACGACGCCCCAGACGTTCGAGCCGAGCTTATGGGCGTGCACGACGTCGATTCGTCGCTCCCGCAGCAGGCGCACGAGCGGCGCGAGCTGCCAGAGCGCCGCGCGCGAGGAGCGCTCGAGGCGCAGGAGCCGGACGTCGGCTCGCAGCACGTCGTCAACCAGGTCTCCCTCGGTGGGGCGCGTGGCGCAGAGATAGCTCTCGAAGCGCGAGCGGTCGAGGCCGGCCGCGACGTAGGCGGCGACTCGCTCGGCGCCGCCGGCGCGGTCGAGGTTGTCCGTCAGCGTGAGGACGCGAAGCCGCCGCGAGGCCATCTCTACCTCGGCCGCAGCCGGCGCGCGAGCGCGGCGCCGGCTCGCAGGTCGTCGGTGGTGAGCTCGGCGCTTGCCACGAGGAGCGCAGCGTAGGCGAGAAGCGCGCCAACGGCACCGAGCGCCCACTGCGCAGCCGACAGGTCGCGTGTGCCCACCGCCAGGAGGAGTCCGCTGGCGGCTGCCGCGGCGGCGAGCGAGCGGACGAGCGTCAGGAGAACCGGCCGGAGCGGCAGGCCGATCAGGCTGCGGCAGATCCACAGGTGCGCCGGGGTGTAGAGCAGGAACCCGAAGTCCGCGCCGACGGCGGCTCCCACGATGCCGTAGCGCGGGATCAGGATCAGATCGAGCACGAGGCTGAGGACGACCGTCGCGATCGCGATCGGCACCCTTCGGCGGGCATCGCCGAGGTAGTTCACCGCCAGCGACAGCAGCGGGGCGACCCCGGTGAGGAACACGTACGGCGCGAGGGTGCGCAGGACGTTCGCCGACCCCGCGTAGTCGGACCCGAGCAGGAGGTGCACGAGCGGCCCGGCCCAGACGACCACGAACGGTAGGAAAGCGGCCTGAACGACGATCAGGTAGCGCAGCGCGACGACGAAGGCACCGACGTTCGGCTCCTGGCCCTCGCCCCGGGTGAGGCGTGGGGCGACTCCGTTCGCCACGGCGAGACCGGGGTACTGGAGCAGCGCCACCAGCCTCGCGGGCGCGGTGAAGAGACCGACCGAGACGGACGAGAGAAAAGCCCCGACGAGGAGCACGTCCATCTGGGCGAAGAGCGTGAAGGCTCCGTCGACGATCGCGAGGGCGCCGGCGTAGGTCCCGATTCGACGCGCCCGCCGCCGGTCGAAGCCGCGTCGGGAGACGATCGAGGGCCCGACACGACGGACGGCCATCCAGAGGCCGAGGAGCGCCCCGAAGCCGTAGCCCGCCGCGCGTCCGAAGGCCGCTCCGGTCGCGCCGGCGCCCAGCAGCACGAGCGCCATGCTCGCCCCGAACTCGACGGCGCTCTCCGACACGACCAGCCGGAGGTTCGCGGCCACGTGCGCCTGCGCGACGAAGGCCGCGCCGAAGAGGAGTACGAGGCTCTGCGCGAAGACGGCGACGGCGACGGCGCGAACCGGCCACGCCAGGCCCGGCTTCCCGTACACCTCCGCGATCGGGCCTGCAACGGCGAACAGCGCGGCGCAGGTGATCCCGGACGCGAGAAGCTTCAGCTTGAGCGCGTCGGCGAGGATCCCCGCAACCTCAGCCCGGCCGCCGCGCCGCTCGGCGATGAAGCGGGCAGCAGATTGCGAGATGCCGAAGTCGGACGGTATGAGGAGGAGGCCGCCGACGGAGAGGGCGAGCGCGAAGAGGCCGTAGCGATCGGGTGAAAGAGCCCGGACGAGGAAGAGCGTGAGCCCGGCCGTGAAGGACGCGGTCGCGACCTGGACCGCGAAGGCGAGCGCCGTGTTCCGGGCGATGCTCGCACCGCCCTCGGGATCGGGAGCCACGGCACTCCTCATCGACGCGCGCCCGCCGGCCCGTGAGGGCCTGTCCGCGCGGCCCTATCCTGCGAGCGCGTGATCGACCTTCACTCGCACATTCTCCCGGGCGTGGACGACGGCGTCACGACGCCGGCGGACGCGCGCCTCCTGGCTGAAGCGGCCCTCCGAGGGGGCGTCACCGCGATCGCTGCGACACCGCACGTCCGTGAGGACTACCCCACGAGCGCCGATCGGATGGAGCGAGGGGTCGCGGAGCTCCGGCGCGACCTCGCCGACGCCGGCATCCCGCTGACGGTGCTCCACGGAGCCGAGATCGACCTCGACTACCTGGCGCTCCTGGGGCCGGAGGAGCGCCAGCGCTTCTCGCTCGGCCAGACCGGCCGCTATCTCCTGCTCGAGTTCCCCGGCCGCGGGTGGCCGCTGTCCCTGGAGATGGCGCTACAGGGGTTGCGCCGCGACGGGATGACGGCGGTGCTCGCCCACCCGGAGCGGAATACGGAGGTTCAGGAGCGGCCGGAGCGCCTCGAGTCGGCGCTCCGGGCGGGCGCCATCGTCCAGGTCACGACCGCCTCGCTCGCGGGCCGCAGCGGGCGCGCAGCGCAGGCCACCGCCCGGCGCCTGATCCGCCAGGGCCTCGTCGACCTCCTGGCGAGCGACGCCCACCACGCCGAGTCGCGGGGACTGGGGCTGGACGCAGTTCGGGCTGCCGTGCGCGACCCGGGGCTCGTGGAGCACCTGACGAGGGAGGTGCCCGCTGCGATCGTGGCCGGCGAGGCGGTGCCCGCGAGGCTTCTCCGGAGCCGGCGTCGGCGGTTGATCCACTTCTGACGCGACCGCCGCCGTCGTTTCCCGCTCACGAAGCGAGGGGAATTCGCCGACACCGGGAATAATGGGCGTGCTGCTGCGATGATGGACGGAGCAAGAGCCTTCGAGGACGACCGCCCGGGCGCCGCGCGGTACCTGGAAGCGATCCGCGAGCACTGGCTGGCGATCGCCGCCCTCGTCGTCGTCGCCGTGGTCGCGGCCGCGGCCTACTCGTTGTCGGCCGCCAAGCGCTACGAGTCGTCCTCGCAGCTCGTGATCACGCCCACTGCCGATTCGACGCTCCTGCTCGTCGGCGTCTTCGGGGAATCGAGCGGCCAGAGCCGCGCGGTCCTGACAGCCGCGCGGCTGATCAAGACCGCCGAGGTGGCGGACCGCGTGCTTCCCGGGCTTCACGAGGGCGGCGACCCCCGGACGATCCTCGGCGAGGTGATCGTCACGCCGCTCGGTCAGAGCGACATCGTCACGATCACCGGCAAGGCCGGGAATGCCGACCGGGCCGCGGCGCTCGCAAACGGCTTCGCCACCGCGTTCGTGGAGCAGCGCACGGCGCGGATGCAGCAAAACGTCCGCTCGACCCTGCGCAGGCTGAACGCACAGCTGTCGGCGATCGCGAACCGGCAGGACCCGCGCACGGTTCCGCTCGGCCAGGAGATCGGCGTCCTCAGCGGTCTCGTCGGCGGCTCCGATCCCACCGTCTCGCTCGCGAGCCGCGCGATCCCTCCCGATGGCGCCGTCTGGCCGAAGCCGAAGCTCTCGATCGCGGTTGCCTTCCTCGCCGCGCTCCTGCTCGGTGTGGGTGCCGCGCTCGGTTACGAGCTTGCGAGCCAGCGCATCAACCGCGAGGACGAGCTGCTCCTCGGCCAGCGCCTGCCGATCCTGGCGCGCATCCCGGCGATGCCGAAGCGGCTCGTTCAGGGCTACCTGATGGGCAAGGAACCGCTCCCGGGGGACGTGCGGGAGGCCTACCGAACGCTGCGTGCGAGCCTCACGAGCTCGGGGCGCGACCGCTTCCCGGGGATGATCCTGATCACGAGCGCCGTCCCGCGCGAGGGGAAGACGATGACCTCGGTCAACCTGGCCGTGACCCTCGCGACCGCGGGGATGCGCGTGATGCTCGTCGACGGCGACCTCCGCCGGCCGATGATCGCGACAGTCTTCGGAATAGCGGCCCGCCCGATCGGCTTCGCGAACGTGCTCGCCGAGCAGGCCTCGGTCGACGAGGCGCTCGTGCCGGCGCCCGGCTACGGCGAGAACCTCCAGCTCCTGCTCGCGAGCCCCGAGCACGCCCACCTGATCGACCTCCTCGACCCGCACCGCGTCGAGCGGGCGCTCTCCGAGCTTCGCCTCTCCGCCGACGTCGTGATCATCGATTCCCCGCCGCTCACCGAGGTGGCCGACGCGCTGACGCTCGCCGACGAGGCGGACGCGGTCCTGGTGGCCGTGCGCCTCGGCCGCACGCGCCGCGACCGACTCGGCGAGCTGCGCCGGATGCTGGGCCAGCGCGGCGTCTCGCCCGCCGGCTTCGTCGTGACGACCCGGCGACGCTCGCGCGGGGGCGGCTACTACTACGGCTACGGCGCCGACGAGCGGCAGGAGTCCGGCCGCTCCGACCGGACGCCCATCCGGCTCTCGTGAGGGCCGCCCCGGCGGCCTCGGGCGCAGGCCCCGCCAGAAGGGCGAACGCCTGCAGAACGCGCTGGTTCGCCCGCCCGGCAGGTCCCTAGCCGGCCGTGGAGGCGGCCATCCGCCTGCGGCCCGCCCGGACGAGTGGCGGGTTCGGCGTCGGGCTCGGACTCGGGCTGACCCTCGCGGCGGTGCTGCTCGGCGGCCTCGCCGTCGTCGCGCCGGCTCGGGCACTCACCCTCTTCGTCGGGGTCGCCTTCCTCGTCATCGCCTTCCGGAACCTCGCGGCCGGCCTCGCGCTCTTCACCGTCCTCACCTTCTTCCTGCGGATCCCCGGCGCCCCCGCGGCCGCCGGGATCAAGGTGGCGGGCGGCGTCCTCGTCCTCTCGTGGCTCTTCGTGCTGCTCGCGAAGCGTGGACAGGTCTCGATCCTCGTGCGCGACCATCCGTGGCTCGCGTACGGCGGCGTCTTCTTCATCGTCTGGGCCCTCTGCACCTCGTTGTGGGCGGCGGCCCCGGCGCACGCCGTCTTCGGCGCGTTCCGCCTCTCCCAGGGCGTGGTGCTCGTCTTCGTCGTCTACACCGCGATCCGGAACGAACGGGAGCTGAGGTGGGTGATGTGGGCCTTCGTCGCCGGCGCGCTCCTCACCGCCGTGATCGGCCTCGCCGGCGGTTCCTCACCGGAATCCTTCGACCCCTACGGCGACACGAGCCGGCTGGCGGGGCAGATCGGCGACCCCAACGAGTTCGCGTCGGTGCTCGTGCCCGCCCTCGTGTTCTCGGCGTTCATGCTCGCGACCGTGAGGAGCGCTCTCCTGCGCTGGCTCCTCCTCGTCTCGACGGCGATCTTCGCCGTCGCGCTCTTCCTGACGAACTCGCGCGGAGGCCTCGTCGCCCTTGGCGTCACGTTCCTCGCCGTCCCCTTTCTGGCGGGGCCGATGCGCGCGCGCGCGATCGCGGTCATACTCACCGTCGCTGCCCTCGGCGTCAGCTACTACGTGCTCGTGGCGCCGCCGCAGGCGCTTCACCGCATCTCACACTTCTCCGCTGGCGGCGGCACCGGTCGCACCGACCTCTGGTCGATCGCCGTCGACATGACGGCACATCACCCCTTCGGCGGCGTCGGGGCCGACAACTTCCAGGTGGTCGAGCCGAGGTACGCCTTGCGAAACGTGAACTTGCCGAGCATCGCCTACGTGATCGACACGCCGAAGGTGGCCCACAACACCTACCTGCACGTTCTGGCCGAACTCGGAATCGTCGGGTTCTCCGCGTTCGCGCTCCTGATCGGAGGCGCCCTGCTGGCGGCGTGGCGGGCGGTTCGCGCGTTCGCGTGCGCGGGTGCGCGGGATCTCGATGCGCTCTCCCGTGGGATCCTGATCGGGACGATCGGGATGCTGGCCGCGATCGTGTTCATCTCGAGCCAGTACGGCAAGCAGCTCTGGCTCCTCGTGGGGATCCTGGCGGCACTGCTCGCGATCGCGCGCCGCCGCGAGGCTCCGCTCGAGCCCGCCGCCGCCGTGGGGGGGAAGCCGCCGGCGCGGGAACATGATCGCCGCGTGCAGGAGCCGGAGCGCCAGGGTCGGGCGCGCCGGCCGGCGGCGCTCTCCGCCGAGCTCGCGACCGCTCCGCCCGCCGTCCCGCCAGGCCCCGCGGCGCCGTCGCAGCCGGCTGCCGAGCCCGCACCAGCGCTACGGCACCCGCCCGGCAAACGTTTCCTCGTTCCCGCTCCACCGCCGGCCCTGTCCGGCGTCGGGGCCGCCTCCGAGAACGGAGAGTGGGCGCTCGCGGAGCTCGAACGGCTCGTCGGACGCTACTCCTCCGACTACCCGGCGCGGGTCGAGGAGTGGCGCTACCACCTGGTGTACCTGCGCGACTTCGTCACCGCCGAGGGTCGCCTCCCCAAGGAGTTCGAGGGGCTCGTGCTGGAGGTCTTCGGCACGCTGATCGAGCTCGCCCGCTCCGGGTCGTGAGCCGGGCGTTCCAGCCGCTCGTCCTCTGCTACCACGCCGTCTCGGAGCGCTGGCCGCACGCCCTGGCCCTGCCGGAGGCGGAGCTCCTCTCGCAGGTTCAGACACTGCTCTCCCGTGGATTCCGGCCTGCAGGCGCCGAGGAGGTCGTCGCGGGCCGTGGCCGACTGCTGCACGTCACCTTCGACGACGCCTTCCGGAGCATCGAGCGCGTCCTACCGGTGCTCGAGCGACTCGGCGTCCGCTCGACCGTCTTCGTCAGCTCGTCCTTCGCCGACGAGGGACGCACCTTCGCCGTGCCCGAGCTCGCGCACGACGCGGCCGCGTTCCCGGACGAGCTAGGGACGATGCGCTGGGATGAGCTGCGCGAGCTCGCGGAGCGCGGCGTCGAGGTGGGCTCGCACACGGTTACGCACCCCCACCTGACCCGGCTCGCCGGCGACGAGCTCGAGCGCGAGCTGCGAGTCTCGCGGGAGCGGGTCGAGTCGGAGCTCGATCGAGCCTGTCGCTTCCTCGCGTATCCCTACGGCGAGGAGGGCGCGCGCGTGCAGGCCGCCGCCCGCGCCGCCGGCTACGAGGCCGCCTTCGCCCTGCCCGGGCGCGAACGGCCGTTCGATCGGTACGCGCTGCCGCGCGTCGGGGTCTACCGAGGCCAGAGCGCGCTCCGGTTCCGCGTCAAGACGACGCCGGCGTTGCGCCGGACGGCTGCCGCCGTCCTTCGGGTCAGCGGCAGGCGTTAGCTGAAGGCCGCCACCACTTCGTTCGCGTCGAGGCTTGCTGAGCCGCCGGGGTTTCGTGCGCGCCCTGCTGCCTGTCCCAGGGACTGTCCCTCGGCCGTGGCCCCGGAGGGCGTGTCCCAGGGACTGTCCGTCGAAACGGCTCCGCCCGAGGTGACTAGGTGTGATGTCGGGGCTACAGCTCGAGCGGGACGGGCGCGCGGCGCGTGTGGTCGATCACGTCCGCCAGGATCCGCTCGAGGTCGAGCGTCGAGCCCCAGCCGATCGCGGCGTGCACCTTCTCCACGGAGGGCCGCCGGTGGATCATGTCCTCGATCCCCTGGCCGTAGACCTCGTCGTAGGGGATGAAGACGAGCTCCGAGGTCGAGCGTGTGAGGGTGCGGACGCGGTCGGCGAGCTCGCGGATGCCGACGCTCTCGGTCGAGCCGACGTTGTAGATCTCGCCGGAGGTGTCCCCGGCGTCCATGAGCCCGACGAGCGCCCGGATCGTGTCGGAGACGTGGCAGAAGCAGCGCGTCTGCGTGCCGTCGCCGTGGATCTCGAGCGGGCGCCCCGCGAGGGCGCTCTGAACGAAGCGCGGGATGACCATCCCGTACTGGCCGCCCTGCCGCGGCCCCACCGTGTTGAAGAGCCGCACGATCACGCAGTCGAGGCCGCGCTCCTGGTGGTAGGCCAGGGCGAGGAACTCGTCGAGGGCCTTCGAGTCGGCGTAGGCCCAGCGGCGCGCCGTCGTCGGCCCGTAGATGCGCCGCGCGTCCTCCGCCAGCGGCTCGAGGCTGCGGTGGTCGCCGTAGACCTCGGAGGTGGAGGCCACGAGCACGCGTTTCCCGAAGCGATTGCAGTGCTCGAGCACGGTCTCCGTCCCCTGGACGTTGGTGACGAGCGTCTTCACGGGCTGCTCGACGATCAGCCGCACGCCGACGGCCGCCGCGAGGTGGTAGACCACGTCGCAGCGATAGACGAGCTCGTTCACGACCGCCTGGTTCAGCACCGACTCGACGACGAGGTGGAAGTCGCGCCGCTCCCTCAGGTGCCCGATGTTCTGGATCGAGCCGGTCGAGAGGTCGTCGAGCGCCCAGACCTCCCAACCTTCGCTCAGGAGGAGCTCCGAGAGGTGCGAGCCGATGAAGCCGGCCCCGCCGGTGACGAGCGCCTTGCCGGTCATGCCAGGACGGTACAAGAACGCAGTTTGCGTTCTGTTAGCCCGGATCGTTCAACAACCTGGTGGTGCGTCCTTGTGGCGGCGCTGCCCGGACCAGTTGAGCGCGCGGCGTGCTCTCACGAGCGGACGCTGAGTCGCGTTCGCTCTGCTCGGCAAGGAGTAGGGCGAGCCGAGGAAGG